>JAOACS010000029.1 GCA_026417655.1 Syntrophobacterales bacterium | reverse complement strand
AGATGTGTATAAGAGACAGGTTTGAAGAAGAAAATGTAGCCCTTGGTGACCTCATAAAAAGCCGTCAGTGTAAGTGTTCTATCTATGCCTTCGATCTTGTGAACCGCTACGCTAAGAAGGTAAAGGGTATTCCTGAAGAAAAGCCCATGCCAATAAAAAGGATTGGCATTATTGGCGCAGGACTTATGGCTTCCCAGCTTGCCCACCTTTTCATTCATCGTCTTGGTGTGCCCGTTGTAATGAAGGATATTAAGCAGGAGTTTGTCGATAAGGGATGCGCCTATGTTGCTTCTGAATTCCAGAAGATGGTTCAAAAGGGGCGCCTTACTGAAGCGAAGGCTCGCTATCTTACAAGCCTTCTAAAGGGAACTCTAGATTATGCCGACTTTGCTGACTGTGATTTTGTTATAGAAGCGGTTTTTGAAGACATGAAGGTTAAAAAGCAGGTGTTTGCGGAGGTAGAAGCTGTTGTAGGTCCTCAATGTATACTTGCTACCAACACTTCATCCCTTAGCGTCACTGAAATGGGCGCTGATCTGAAGCATCCAGAGCGGATAGTCGGGTTCCACTTCTTTAACCCCGTTGCTGTGCTTCCCCTCATCGAAGTTATTAAGACACCAAAGACTAATGATCTCACCCTGGCAACAGCCTTTGATCTGGCTAAGAAACTCAAAAAAACCGGTATCCTTGTGAAGGACTCCCCTGCTTTCCTCGTAAACCGCATCCTTCTAAAGATGCTTGTTGACTGTCTAGACATTGTGGATGAGGGAGCTCCATTCCAACTGGTTGATAAAGCTGCCTTGTCTCTAGGACTTCCTATGGCGCCCTTTGATCTACTCGCTCTTGTGGGACCCGCTATTGCCCACCATGTTAACTGCACACTTCATGATCAGCTCAGTCCTGAACGCTTCCCAATCAATGAAAATCTTAAGCGAATTGTTGAAGCAGGAAAACGCTCCATCTATCTTCCCAATTCTAAGGAGGTCGATCCTGAAGTGGAAAAACTCTGGGTTAGAAAGGCTAATCGCCAGTTCCATGAGGAAGAGATTAAAGACATTGTCCTATCCAATCTCGCTAAGGAGATTGATCTGATTCTTCAAGAAAAGGTAGTTCATAGCGCCCGAGACGTGGATCTTGCAATGATCATGGGAGCTGGTTGGCCATTCTTCATGGGTGGTATTACCATGTATCTCGACATGGCTGGCATTACTCCTAAAGTTCTTCAGAAGCTTTTCTTCGAAATGAGATAAGCTCTATTCCCAGCGCGAGTATGGTGAAGCTCGCGTAGATCCTTCGGTGACGGTTCCCTCCTCGACAGATCCGTGGCGGACTCCAAGGTTCGCTACGGATTTTATTATCGGTAGTTTCTTAGGACCAGTAGATGCATAACTAGGAAAGAATTAACGCTGGTAGCGGGGGGAGGATTTGAACCTCCGACCTTCGGGTTATGAGCCCGACGAGCTACCTTACTGCTCCACCCCGCGATCATTATTGTAGTATTATCTTTATATGGTTCATAGTAGAGGATGTCAATAGGCAATACCTCCTATTTTGTATGGCTCCTATTGTTGACGAGAATGTATTTATGTTTATTTTTATTTCTGGAAAATCGTTAGTAAAATCAATAACAAAGGAGGTGTTTTAAGATGGCACGAGTGCGTTTCTTCAATGAACCCGATATATTCAGACCCTTTGAGGAACTTCGTCAGCTTCGGAGAGAGATGGATAGGCTTTTTGAAAGTGTTATGGGACGCAGGGCCTGGCCTGTAACGGGGCGAGTATTTCCACTGGTAAATATCACGGAGGATAAGGACGCCTATTACATTAGGGCAGAACTTCCAGGGGTTAGACCTGAAGATATTGAAGTGTCCATAGAGGCTGACAGCATTACGATAGGTGGAGAGCGAAAGCCCGATGACCTTGGAAAGGAGGTTTCTTATCACAGGAAAGAAAGGGAGTTTGGAAGATTTAGACGAGTGATAACCTTGAAGGGTGGATTCAATGCCGATACGGCGGAGGCAAGTTTTAAAAACGGCATACTTACAATAAAACTTTTGAAAGCTGAGGAAGCGAAGCCTCGACAGATCCAGGTTAAAAAAGAATAGCCTTTCCTGGAAGGAGGTGTAAGATATGAGCGAAATCAGGGCCAAAGAAAAACAGGAAGTCCAAAGAGCGGCTGAGAGCACACGTAACGTTCCAGTGTATCTTCCAGACGTTGATATTTACGAAACCAGCGATGCCCTTGTGTTGGTGGCAGACATACCAGGCGTTTCGCCTGAGAATGTAGATATAGATCTAAGGGATGATACTCTTACGATAAGAGCCCTTGTCGATACCTATGGTCAAGATGAGCGACCGATTATGACCGAATATGAAGTTGGTGATTACTATCGTCAATTTACCTTGGGAAGGCTGATAGATCAGTCTAAAATAGAAGCTTCGATAAAGGATGGAGTATTAACTCTGGTTCTTCCCAAAGTTGAAAAGGCGAAACCAAGAAAGATAGCCGTAAAGGTAGCCTAATATTATCCGCTTGGGCGTGGTAGATCTCCACGCCCTTTTTTATTTGAACCAAACAAAGGTCTTGCATAATCCTTAAATTGACAGTTAAATATTCCCTGGGAGTTTCGACAGATGGCAAAAACTCCGGATCGGTCAATACACTTTCCCCTTTCCCAAACTGTAAAAATTGCAATTTTATCTCTCAAAATTAGGTGGCAAAGATCCTCCCTTATTGCCATATCCCTTGTGTTGGCAATATCCTTTTTCGCCTATGTTGTCCAAGGTATAGGGATTTGTAATGCCCTAACGGATTCTTCTTTGGTAGTTAGGAAGTATTGCTCATCAGAGGTTGGTAAAGGGATTACAGTTATATCATCAAGGCAGGTGTGGCTTATAACGATGTCTCTTCTTATATGTCTTGCCGGTATTACCAACGCTCAGCTTATGGCAGTAACGGAAAGGTTTAGAGAGATTGGAACCTTTAAGTGTCTTGGGGCTCTCGATCGCTTCATTGTCACTTTATTAGTTGTGGAAACCTGTATTTATGGTCTTATTGGAGGATCCTTGGGAGGATTTCTTGGTATCCTTGTTGCCATTTTGGCTCTACTTCCCAAGGTGGGAATATGGGCCTCACTTTCTATGGTCCTTTCGCCCTATGTGGTCAGTATGACCCTTATTGTTAGTGTATTGGTTTCCCTTTCTCTTTCTCTCCTAGGTGTCCTGTATCCGGCCTTACTTGCGGCCAAAATGGAACCCTCCGTTGCTCTTAGACATGAGGAATAGATCATATGTCGGGCCTTTCTAGATATGTAGTGAGGCTCTTTAACGTGAAAAAGGTTTTTCGACTTGGAAGGCATAGGATAGAAGCGCTTCGGGGCATTAACCTTGATATTAAAGAGGGTGAGTATATCTCTATTATGGGACCCTCTGGTTCGGGAAAAACCACCCTTTTTAACATCATAGGAGCTCTCGATAAGCCTACTGAGGGACAAGTCTTTATTGATGATGTTGACGTTTCCCAATTGGATGCCTACGAACTGGCCTGGCTTAGATGTCATAAGATCGGCTATATCTTTCAGACCTTTAATCTGATTCAGGTGATGACAGCCCTTGATAATGTCACACTTCCTATGGTTTTTGCTGGTATGCACCGGGATGAGTATATGGAAAAGGGCATGAAACTTCTTGAACTTGTGGGACTCAAGGACCGGGCTTGGCATAGACCTCTCGAGCTCTCAGGGGGTCAACAGCAGCGAGTAGCTATTGCAAGGGCTCTTGCAAACGATCCCTCCATAATCCTTGCCGATGAACCGACGGGAAACCTCGATCTTAAAACGGGGGAAGAGATTATCGCCCTTCTTAAGGAATTTTCGCAGGAGAGGAAAGTTACGGTCATTTCGGCAACCCATGATCTCAAGATGGTAGCTGTATCGGATAGGGTCATTAGCATTCGGGATGGTCAAATAGAGCGGATTGAGGAGAAGAAATTTCTCTAAGAAGGATCTCTAAAAAGGTGGATTTTTTTAGACTTTCTACTTCCAAAGGGATCCCTTACTTAAAATCCCTTTTCTTTCTTTTCCTCTTTGGGTCCTTTCTTCTAAGAGGCCTTCATTCCTATGCTTTCGATGTGGCTATAAACGATGATATTCGATTCTTTTCAAGCATAAAAGATAGATCTTCTGGTTCCCATGGAGCTAAGGAAACTGTAAATTACATTGCCGAGGCTTTTAAGAAAGCAGGCCTTCAGGATGTAAATTTTCTTAGTTTCGATCTGCCTGTTCCAAGAGTTAGAGAAGCCTTTTTAGAGATAGCCTCCAGACGGTTTCAACTTTATCCCTTGTTGCCTAATCTTGTAGTGCTTTCTACTACACCGCCTCATGGTATTGAGGCGAAAATTGTCTATGCCGGAAGGGGAGAATGGCTGGAAGTTAAAGGAAAGGACCTGAAGGATACTATTGTCTTCTGGGAGGCTGACTCCTCTGAATTTTGGCTTCATGCGGCTGCTTTAGGAGCTAAAGCGCTAGTATATCTTGGTAGTGAAAACGATAGCCCTTTGGCTTTTTCTAAAATGCTTTCCCTAGCTCCCCTTTCTTTTCCTAGGTTTTGGGTATCTCCTAAGGACGCTAGTGAGATCCGAAAGATACTTGTGAACGAAGGGGAACTCAAAGCAAAGATCGTTTCATCTATTAGTTGGAAGAGAGAGGAAATTCGTAACGTTTATGGTTTTATTGTAGGAAGGGATGAAAGATTAAGGAAGGAGTTGGTAATTTTAGAGGCACCCTATGATTCATCGGGCTTTATACTTGGCAATGTCCCTGGTATGGATGAGGCCACTTCAATTATTACTCTTTTAAACCTTTCTAGATACTTCGGTAAGAACCCTCCGAAGAGGTCAATACTTTTTGTTTCAACGGGAGGAAAGGGTGAATACTTTGCTGGAACAAGGACTCTAGCCTGGGAGATGACAGTTTCTCAAAGGGATATAAAGAGGGAGATGGGGAACCTCAAGGGGACTCTTGATACTGCCGTGTCTCGACTCGAAGCTATAAATCGTATCATATCTTCTAAGGAATTTAGAAACGAAGACGATAACCTTCTGTATCCTATGATTGTGACTAAGGCAAAGGATCTTATAGATGACCTGGTAGGATTTGGAGCATATCCTGAGGGAGGTGAAGATACTACTACCTGTACTGCTTTGGACAGGGAGGAATGTTTAGAGATACATTCAAAACATAGGTTACTTACACTCCGTTCAATTGTTATTAAATCCTCTTTCAAAGCTCTTTCCAGTAGTGAACTTCGCCTTGCCAGAAGACTTATGAAGGAGATTCGGACAGATCTTAGGAAGGAAATAGAAGAGCTAAAGCTACGGCTTGCCCTGTATGAATCCTTCATAAGATTCAAAAAGGCCCTCGACTCCTACGAGATAGTGATGGCTCTTAGTTTGAATGTTTCTACATTAAGCCCCTTTGTCGATATCAAGCAACAGGGAACCCTATTCCCCTTAAGAGATGATCTCCTTAAGAGAAATCGTATATCCTCAGCCCTTTCCTTAGCTCGATCTATCGCCTCCAGCATACCCGATCCTGTGCTCAGTCAATGGCTTCGAGTTAGAAGTGATAGGAATACAACACCTTCCCATAGACCTTCCTATATGGCGACATATCCCTTATCTTCTGATCCTCTTTCTATCGCTGGTTTTCCTGCTTTAGCGATAGTTCCAAGCGATGGCATATCGTCCCTTTGGGGAACGCCCTTAGATACTTTGGAAAACTGGAATGGGATCAACCTTTTTTTAATAAACGATTTTTTTGAAGCTTTTTTACCTCCCTTTATAAGTGATCCAAACCTGAAAGGGACTGTTAAAGGTGGTCCCAAAGGTTTGGCTACTCTAGATGGTTCCACGATGTTTATCCGAAAGGGTGAACTATTTCCGGATAGGCCCGCTTCGGGGACTCTTGTAAGTGTTATGCAGGGTAACAGCCTGTTTAGGGCTATGTCTTATCATGACGGGAGTTTTTCCATTCCGGGAGTAGCCAATAGGAGGGTATCCTATCATAAGCTTATAGTTGAACCCTATGGTTTGCGAAAAGATTCTGGCTCTGTAGCCTGGGCAGCTAATAAGAGAATTCTTAGAAAGGAAAGCTATCGTGTGCAAGTCGCTGGGAGAAGGGGATTTACCACCCTTGTCATGTTTCCCTGTGTTCAGACAGATGTTTTTAATATATTCAAACCTCAATCCCTCTCTCCCTTAACAAAGGCCACTGTCCTTGATGCCATTACCGAGACGACGCCCTCTGCCTTCTGGTATAGTCGGATAGATGGCACCGATGTTTTTAATATCTCAATTTTTATGGAAAAAAACAGACGATTCAAACTACTTCTTTCCGATTCTCTTATGGCAAAAGATGTTCTTTTCCTGAACGCCGGAGACAAAAAACCGGAGGGTGTTGGATTCGTTATTGGAAAGGATTTTCTAAATCCCCTCCATTCCGCTCTAGATATGAGCCTTTTGGTGGGCGCTAGGTTGTCCCATTTGGAAAGACATGGGGTCATAGATCAATCTCTTGAAAAACTTTATTTGCAGGGAAGGGAGCTCACGGAGAGGGCTAGGAAGGCCCTAGAAAATCTCAACTACGCTGAATTTTGGGATCTTTTTTCAAGGGGTTGGGCAGCCCTTACCACTTCCTATCGATTGCTAGATAAGACTCAGCGAGACGTTCTTGCCGGAGTTATGTTCTTTATTGTGCTTCTTGTCCCCTTTGCCTATTGTCTCGAGCGCTTTCTATTTTGTTTCGTATCCATCTATCATCAGATTATAGCCTTTATGGGGCTTTTGATGATAAGTGTTACTGTTATTGGATGGCTTCACCCTGCTTTTGCCCTAACCTACAGTCCACCCATGGTTATTATCGCCTTTTTGGTAATGGGATTGGCTCTTATGGTCATATGGATTATTTTTACGAGATTTGAGCAGGAGATTACCTCTGTAAGGCGTTCCATTGCCCTAATGAGAGGAGCCTTTTCTGCCACATCTATTGGTCACATAAGACCAACCCAGGCTTTGGCGATTGCAATCGATATAGGGGCGTCTAACCTCCACAGAAGACCTCTTCGAACGATACTTACCTGTTCAACTATTATCATTTTAACCTTTACCATTATGTCCTTTACTAGTCTAAAAAGTATTGAAAAACCCTCCCATGTAAAAACGGGTCAAACAGCTCTTTACACAGGAGTTTTAGTTCATAACCCTCTTTGGTTTTCTCTTGGTGATGAGGCCTGGCGGACTATTCGAACGATCTTCCAAAATGCAGAAGGGGTCCTAATGCCCAGAAGCTGGCTTGATCCGGAAAAGACAGAATCTCTTGTGTTGAGAAAGGACTTCAGTAAAGAGGTCGCCATGGAGGGAGTTCTTGGATTGAGCCATCATGTGCCACCATCTCTTGCTGAGATTATAATTAGGGGTAGATGGCTTTCGGAAAAAGGAGATAACGAGATTCTCATCCCTTCATCTGTTGCTAGAGAGCTGGGCATTTCCTTTGAGACTTCCGATCTGCCGGTTGTAAATCTTCGGGGAAGACGATTTGTTGTTTCCGGTGTGTTCGATGAGGAAAAGCTCAATAATTGGAAGGATCTTAACGGGAAGCCGATTTTACCCTTCTTTATTGAACATGGTTCCCGCGAGGAATTACGAGAGGTCGAAGTGGAGCTGATGGAAAGTGGTGTTGAGTTTGTTGACATTATGTCACGGTTTAGAAATGCTTCCCCATCAAGGATTGTCATTGTTTCTCATGAAACATGCCTGAAGATAGGTGGAGAATTAAAGGCTATTGGTGCTACCTTTGATAAAATCGATCCGATAAAATTCGCCGAAGAGATTCCCTTTACGGGAAATCTTTCTTTCTTTGCTGGAAGGGAGGGGAAGGAGGCCTTTGAGATTAAACTGGCCTCATCCTTTCGCTATCAGGGCCTTACCGATGTTGTTATACCTATTCTCATTGTCATCGCTATCTGTTTCAATACCCTTATTGGTCACGTTCAGGAAAGGAAACGAGAGATAGCGGTTTATACCAGCATAGGACTTGCTCCCCGTCATGTAGGAATGCTCTTTATTGTCGAAGCCCTATCCCTTGCTGTCCTCTCTTCCGTCTTTGGTTACATTGTTGCTCAGTTTATAGCAACCTTTGGAAGGGGGCTTCCTCTCTTTGCCGATATCTCCCTAAATTATTCCTCCCTAGCAAGTGTTATGAGCTTGCTTCTTATCTTTGCCACGGTATTTATGGCCTCCATATATCCTGCGGTTTTGGCTACCAGAATGGCGATGCCCGATGTGGAAAGGGGTTGGACCCTACCTGAACCTCAAGGGAATGTTATCTCTGTGGATCTACCCTTTCTATTTAGGATTGAGGAACATTACGCTGTAATGAAATTCCTGGAAGATTTCATCAGAGAACATCAAGAGGCGGGAACCGGTGTTTTTCTAGCCGATGATCTTTACCTCAGCCCGGCGGATGAGATGGAGTTGACTTTCCAGCCTGATGATAGATTTATCCCTGTAGGAAGGTGTTTTTTGATTCAATTTTCAGCCTGGCTTGCACCCTTCGATTTTGGTATTCAGCAAAGAGTTCGCCTTTACTGCTGTCCAGCTAGGATGGAAGATGGGTTTAAGGATGAGTGGCAATATGTCCAATTTCATATACATATAGAAAGGTTATCAGGTGAAGCAAATAGTTGGTATAGAGCCAATCGGCATTTTGTGAGAGCGATAAGAAAAGCGATTCTTAGATGGCACAGTTTAAAGCCCGAAGAAAAGGCCCCCTATGTTATGACTGACTATAGGCTGGTAGAGTAGCATGGATAATAAATCTCCCCGTCTCAGATGGTTCCCCCTCTTTGTAGGTATTTTTATCGCCGCTACGTTTTCGTGGATTACTCCCTGGAATAATATTGTTTATCATAATTCCCCCTTAGGGGGATCTCACTTTCCTGTAGCTCCCTTTGGGCTTCTTCTTATTTTATCTATTCTGGGGAATGGAATTTTGGGACGGTTTTTTCCTCGGTTACGCCTACACGCTGAAGAGCTTCTCTATTTATGGATCTCTAGTGCTCTTTCCGTAACGTTATCTTATACGGGGTTTGCTAGAACTTTTCTCCTTAACATCTCCTGGCATCCTGAAGGAGTGAGGAAAGATCTTTTTGTGGGACCTCTTCTCTTTGCCAATGACCATCTCTCCAAATCTATACTTCAGGGAGCCCAGGGCGGGGAGAAGATAGGTTTTTTAGAACTTTTAAAGGTTATTCCCTGGAGCGATTGGTTTCAGGTTATGGGGATATGGATGCTTTTTGTAATTTTTGTGTTCATTTCCTTGATTGGCATAGCCTCGATATTTTCCCATCAGTGGTTAGAAAATGAAAGGATGCCTCTTCCTCTTCTTTATATTCCCCGGGTTTTTTCGGAAGAGGCTGAAAGATCTTCTCTTCTCAGCTCTCTAAAGAATGCCTTTTTTCTCACGGGCATTACAATCCCAATACTAATCCATACCATAAATGGACTTGCTACATATATTCCGAACATCCCTCAGATTCCTACCCTCTTTTTGGCTCAGCCCTATGTTTCCCAGGAAGGCCTTCTGAAGGGTTTTGCAAAGCTTAAAATTTACATCTACCCTGCCTTCATGGGCTTTGCCTATCTTGTCCCTCGCCAAATCTCTTTGAGTGTTTGGTTTTTCTTCCTGTTAGGGTTTCTGATGCCCGGTGTTCTTGGGCTATTTGGCATGGCGATTCCAGATATAGCCCTTGGCACAACCTTCGGCCCTGGGGTTGCGAGGGTAGAAGAGACTCAGATGATAGGGGCCTATGGTATATGCGCCCTTTTCATCCTATGGCTTTCAAGATATCATATTCGGGGACTTATCTTTGATCCTCTATATCTTACAAAGGATGTCGAATATTCAGGGCTTTTTCATCCTAGAGTTGGCATCTTTCTTTTTCTACTTGGATATCTTCTTATGGTTCTTTGGCTTATTTTTTTTGGTGTTGATGCGGCCGTAGCTGTGCTGTTTCTAATAATTTGCCTTATGCTCCAGATAGTCATTACAAAAATGGTATGCCAAGGAGGTCTTCCCTATTTCACCCTTCCTGTAGCTCCAAGTGATGGTTTCTTAGCCTTTGTTCCCACCAAGGTCTTATCTCCTGTTTCGGTATATCTTGGGGTAGTTATCCAAAAATTGGCTTTTCTAGATGTGAGGGAGTCTCTTCTTCCGACCATTGTTCACGCATCGGCTATCAAAGGAAGTCTTTCGTCGGATCGAAACCGGTTCTTATTAGGGCTTGGGATTTCAATTATTGTAAGTTTAGGTGTCTCTATTCTATGCATGCTGGTAATTTATTATAAATACGGTGCTTCGTCCCTTCCCGATACTTGGGCCCTTGAAACGGTTTCTAGTATGCATGAAAAGGCTCTTTCTCTCATTAAGCATCCCGAAACTCCAAAATTTTGGGTTACCTTCTATGTCCTTGTTGGAGCTCTCGTAATGGTGGTTCTCATTTGGGGTTATCGCCATTTTGTATGGTGGCCTTTTCATCCTATGGGATACCTAATGATGTATAACTCGGCCACTCAAATTATATGGTTTTCCTTTTTTATAGGGTGGTTAAGCAACAAATTGATCTTCCACTACGGTGGTTTTAGGACCTACGAATCGGTTAGGTGGTTCTTTGTCGGATTGATTGTAGGGGATGTATTGATGGCTCTCGTATGGATCATTGTTGGAGTGTTTTCTTCTGTTGCCTATCATGTTTTTCCTCTGTAGAGCCTCAGGGGTCTAATTATCGGGAGCTTGAAAGGAGTAACTTCTTTGCTAATAGCAGGGCTCCGCATGTAATGGCGCTGTCTGCGACATTAAAGGCTGGCCAGTGAAGATTTCCAATGTAGAAATCAAGAAAATCTACAACTGAGCCTAGTCTAATTCTATCGAGGAGATTTCCCAATGCTCCACCTAGTATGAGACCGAAGTATAGGATCTCAAGGTTTGACATTTCCTTTAAACGTAGAACCACCAGGTGAAGAAAAATTACGGCTAAAAAGGCAATAGTCCCTAATATAAAGGGGGCTCCTGGAGATCCTGAAAAGAGGCTAAAGGCTATGCCTGTATTCCTAACGTGAACTATATTAAAGAACCCGGGTATTACTTCGATTCTAGAGTAGAGAGGCACGTTAGTGAGAATTAGGTATTTGGTTACCTGATCAAAAAATAGGACCAATGCTCCGAAACCCCAGAAGATCGTTAGTTTTCTCCCTATTGAATAAATTCCATCTAGCATTTCGGGTTCCTACTCAGTCGTTTCATCTGGTTTCTTCCTGAGTTTGACAACCACCTCTTCTTCTTTAAACCTTCGCGATGCACTGTCCCATACCTTCTGTCTTATGACTATCCGATCCTGGAATATGGCACTTACAACACCATCCTGCGTCCCTATTGGTGTGCCTACGCTGACAATGTAGCCCTTTCCTGTGGCATCTTCTATAATAGCTTTTCTTTCATTAGATGACCATAGAACCCCTTTAAAACCTCGTTCTATTTCGCCGAGCTCCATTTTTTGAAGGGGTGTCAACAGGACGGGTGGTGGAGGGGCTTCGGTGGTAAGTTGCTCTTCAGGGGTTTTTAGTTTGGAGGGTTGTACAAAGGGGATAAAGGGATTTCCTATTGTTACAACATAATTGTATCTAAAATCCTTTTGAAAGAGCATCTCAAGGGCCCTCTGTCGAGCCTGCTGTTTTTCTCTTCTTATCTTCTCTTTATCATCTAATGGTTGCTCCATATCCTCTTTAAAAGATTCGAGAGACTCTTTGGTGCTTATTGTCTCTTGAGATAAAACATGATCGATTGTTAGAGCTGCTGAAATTACCAGACCTAAGATAACAATCCCTTTTAGTTTTCTCACAGCCTCTTCCTTTTCTTATGTTTGTTTTTTATCATGAACTTCATAGGCGATGTAGGGTTTTATGTCTAAAATCGGCGTTTCGTCGAACATGTCAAGGCCCTTTACCTTGATAATATTTCCTTCAAGGCAAATTACCTCAAGAATAGATAATCCGATAGGATTAGGCCTTATGGGTGAGCATATACTGAATACTCCAAGCCATTCATTCCTATGAGGGGGTTTCTGCTTAAGATGCCTTTCAACATCAAAGGGGGGAGATTTATGGAAGTGAAAGAGCACAACTATACGATCTCCCGATCGAATATCCTCAAGTCCCCTAGTGTAGATTGGTTCTATAACCAATTCCCCTTCTATATCTGAAATGGACCAATGTCTCGGGATATTAGCTTGCGATACCCTGACGTATCCAATAGGTTTAAGCTCTATCATGCTATACCTCTAGAGAAGGCCAAGCCTTCTACGATCATACTTTCCCTTCGTAACCTTTTCGCACCAATCGAGGTTATCTAAATACCATTGAATGGTCTTTCTTAAGCCAGAATAGAAAGATTCCTTGGGGTACCACCCAAGGGTCTTTTCTATCTTAGAGGTTTCCAAACCGTAGCGCCTATCGTGACCAGGACGGTCGGTCACGAAGGTAATAAGATCTCGATAGGACAAAGGTCCCTTTGAATTTCCAAGAATAAAGGGGTTGTCCTTTACAGGAAGAAGCTCTTCAAGAATATCACAAATAGTAGTGACCACCTCTATATTGGTCTTTTCACTTTTACCGCCAATATTATAGGTTTCCCCTACGATTCCCCTTTCCAACACAAGGCATATAGCTTCACAGTGATCCTCCACATATAGCCAGTCCCTTATATGAAGTCCATCGCCGTAGACAGGCAGAGGTTTACCCTCTATAGCATTTAGGGTCATAAGGGGTATGAGTTTTTCGGGATACTGATAGGGACCATAATTATTGGAACAATTGGTTGTAAGAGTAGGGAGTCCATAGGTTTTATTGTAGGCACGAACAAAGTGGTCGGAGGCTGCCTTTGAAGCTGCATAGGGACTGTTTGGGGCATAGGGACTTTCCTCGCTAAAGAGGCCTGTAGGGCCGAGGGATCCATAAACTTCATCGGTTGAAACATGGAGGAATCTGAAGCTGCCTTTTCGATCGTTATCTAGCTTCATCCAATACGATCTTACCGTGTCTAGCAACCTGAAGGTTCCCAATACATTGGTTTGAACAAAATCCTCGGGTCCCTCTATGGAACGGTCAACATGGGATTCGGCAGCAAAATTGATGACTTTGGTAACATTATGGGTATTGAGAAGATATCTTACAAGTTCTCGGTTGCCTATGTCACCTTCGACAAATACATGCATGGGATCATCTTTTAAATCTTCGATGGATTCAATGTGTCCTGCATAGGTCAGTTTATCTAAATTTACTATTTTGACGTGGGGATAGCGTTTTCTAACGAAGTGGACAAAATTAGACCCTATAAAACCAGCTCCCCCCGTAACAAGCCACCCTTCAACAACCATTAAAAGCCTCCTGTAAATGCCCCAGTTTGTTCTACATCATAAGAAAAACCTGTATTGTTATACTGAATTAGCCCATGGGATTTTTCAATAAAAACTTGTTACTCTAAGGGGGAATTTATACTAGAATGGTGAAAAGTTTTGGGCAATCCCAAAGGATTGCCCAGGATTTTAGTGTTATAATTAAAATGCTAATCGACCGGTGGTATCAAATGCTAAAACTACAGTTCTTCCATAGTCCTTTGACAATCTTCCTATCAAAAGCTCTATACCAATTTTAGGCACAAACCATGTTTTTCCGTTATAGACCGTTACACCATCGAGGATAATTCTCCAGTTAGGATTACGGGTAATGGTTAGAAAGTTTTTATTAACTGGGAATCTAATTTCGACCCCCTCTCTCACTATAACAAGGACCGGGTTGTTTGGATCTGCGTTATCTACACTCACAGAGGCTAGGCCCTTAAATAGGGACTCTGTTACGGGAACGAACAAACGCTGAGAGGCTTCTTTAAGATCGAGACCAAGGGAGCTCTCAATATATTTTGCTATATCCGTATTGTCTATAACTCCCGTTGGACGATTACCGTGAGGAGCATAAACGTAAAGGGTGACATCATCTCCAGTATGGCCGTTGGTTGTCCAACCTATGTGAGCTCTCTTGCTGATCATGGGTCCCACCACATAATTAAGGGATCCGGACCTCGCTTCCTTTATAGCGAGGAGTTCCTCATCTGTTAGATCATCGATTCCGTAAAACTTTGACATTACTTCCCTTATATTGGATTTGTCGGGAGAAAGTCTCTTTTCAACCCCCTCTCCGGTAAGTTTTGCTTTCTTAAGGGGTCCAATTATCTCTTCGAGTTTTAACTTATCGTAATTACTACTGGATGCTCGATCTCCTATGCTTATTCCTCCATTCGCATGGTCTGCTACGACTATAACAATTGTATCCTTCGATCTTTTCGCAAAATCTAGAGCAACCTTAACTGCTTTATCGAAGGCAAGGGTGTCGCTTATGACACCTATAGGGTCATTGGCGTGGGATGCCCAATCTATTTTGCTTCCTTCCACCATTAGGAAGAATCCATTGGGGTTTTTGGAAAGCACTTCTATGGCCTTTTCGGTCATCTCGGCAAGGCTTGGCTCCTTTTCTGGATCTCGGTCGAAATCGTAGGCTAGATCTTTAGGAGCGAAGGCACCCCATATCTTAGAGGCGGATGAATTTCTCAATTGCTGGGGAGTGGTTACATAATCGTATCCTAGGCTTTTTAGCGCTCTTACCAGATCCTCTTTGTCTTTTCTTCCTTCAGGTGTAAGGAAATAGGCTCCCCCTCCTAACACTACGTCCATATTTTGATAGACCATCTGTTCCAGAATATCATCGTAGTTTCTCCTATCGGGATAGTGGGCTGCGAAGGATGCCGGTGTTGCATGGGGAGCTTCACAAGTAAATACGAGCCCTGTCGATTTCCCTTCAAGGCGAGCCGCCTCAAGAACGGTAGCTACAGGTTTTCTCGCATCTGTGGGATTGATAGGTGCTACGCCAGGAATGGTTACCTCGTCTGGCAAAACCCCTATGTAACCTGTATGAGATTTAAATCCAGTGGCGTAGGCTGTTGCTGCAGGAGCAGAGTCGGCTATAGGAGCATCGGCGGAGTGGGTCTTTACCGATCCACAGGCTATCTCATCCATTGCAAGAGGTTTCCCATCATTATACCACCTTGTAAGTGTTACAGCGGCGTTACTCATGCCGTCGGGGATCATCAAAATTACGTTTCTTACCGATCCATAACACAGGTTTGCCGTGGTGAAGAGAGTAATAATAAACAGGACTAGCCCATAAAACCTCCTTCGATTTCCTTTTCCCCATTTCATATGGCGCCTCCTTTTAAGCTTATTGAAATAGTTATTCTTTTGTAACGACAGGAACTAAAATTTCAGCAAAATGTTACAAGATTGTGCTTATATTAAGAAATATTCTAGAAGGATAGTTTTTGTCATCAAACTGTTAGATTCTTCTAAGAAACTGTCATCTCCAGGTAATTACCATGTCACTTTCTTACCTCAAGAACCCTATGCCGGAAAAGCTACTGTATTTGTGAAGCCTTAAACCTTAAGGTAGGGGGAGGAAGTATGAAAGGAGATTTACATGTTCATTCCAGGTACTCAACCCGCCCATCTCAATGGATACTTAGAAAGCTAGGATGTCCCGAGAGTTTCACACCTCCCGAGGTTATATACAGGCTCGCAAAGGATCGAGGAATGGAAATTGTTACTATTACAGATCATAACACGTTGAGCGGAGTCATGGAGATCGCTGATAAACCTGGAGTAATCATAGGTGAAGAGGTAACTACCTACTTTCCCGAAGACGGATGCAAGATTCATGTCCTAGTCTATGGTATTAATGAGGAACAGCATAGGGAAATTCAGAAAATTCGAGAAAATATCTATCAGCTTGTAGCTTACCTTAACCACGAACATATTCTTCACGCGGTAGCTCACCCTCTTTTCGGAGTAAATGGAAAGTTAACGATTGCTCATTTCGATAAACTTTTACTCCTTTTTCGCATTTTCGAAATAAACGGTTCGAGAAATGATCTACATAATCAGACACTTAAGCGTGTAATTCAGGGAATAGATTGTAATATAATTTACACTATAGCGGAACAGCATAGTATTATTCCCTTTCCGGAAAAGTGTGAAGAAAAGATTATTATTGCAGGATCCGATGATCATAGTGGCTTAAATATTGCGAGATTTTGGACAGAAGTTCCTGGATCAACCGACGTCAATAGTTTTTTGGAAGGCATAAGGGAAGGGCGGACTAGGGTATATGGGATCCAGTCAACCCCCTTCACCATGGGGTTGAACCTCTTCAGCATAGCCTACCAATACTACCGCGAACGCTTAAAAATTCATCGTAGAATCCATGATATGCCCCTTGCTAAATTCCTCTCTCGCATCCTTGCACCTGGTAACGAAGCACCAAGATCCTCCTGGCATTCCAGAATCTACTATTTTGTAAGATCCCACTGGAGTCGTAGAAACGGTTCAGACCTAGATGAGGAATCCAATTCCCTAAAAACTCTCTTTAACACATCCCATCGTCTTATAGAAGATAACCTCTATTATTCCAGTGTAATAAGCGATGGAAAGGTTCTAAGTATGTCAGAAGCTGAAAAGATATGGTTTAGATTTGTTTCTGATGTATTCAATAGGCTACTTGCCTCCTTTTCCCGTCGGTTTGTGGAAAATCTTTCTAGAGCAAACTTTTTCGATGTCTTCGGAGCTCTAGGTGCTACTGGGGCCCTATCTACTATTGCCGCTCCCTTTATTGCTGCCTTTTCCCATTATGCCAAAGATCAGAGGTTCGCGGAAGAAGTAATGGCTGAGTGGAAAGTTTCCCCGAAGTCCTACGCAGAAGGGACCTTTTCGGTTGGGCATTTCTCCGACACGGTTTTCGAGGTAAATGGTGTTGCCAAAACTCTTATGCAATTTCGCAAAGCAACCCAGATGTTAGGATTTAGGTGGACAATAATAACCTCTTCTGAGGAAAAGGTCTCAGATGATAAAAGTTTTGCCAACTTTCCCCCCATAGGGGTCTATGAGTTACCTGAATACCCAGAGATAAAGTTAGCCATACCACCATTTCTTGACATCCTATCATATTGTTTTAATCAACGTTTTTCTCAACTCCATGCAGCGACCCCTGGTCCTCTTGGGCTTACAGCTCTTCTTGTGGGGAGAATTCTTTCAATACCTGTGGTAGCAACCTACCACACGGCCCTTCCCCAATATGTTGCCCGCCTTACAGGTGATGAATACCTAGAAAGCGCTACGTGGCGATACGTGCTGTGGTATTATGGTCAAATGGACTGTATATTTGTCCCATCTACGGCGACCGCAAGGGAGCTTACTGAGCAGGGAATTCCTGAGGAGAAGATAAAACTGTTTCAAAGAGGTGTAGATACCGAACTTTTCCACCCTAATAAATTCTCCATGGATCTTAGAGATCGATATGGGATCCATCAGGAAACGGTTCTACTGTATGTTGGGAGAGTATCTAAGGAAAAGGGTCTTAGTGTATTGAGTCGTGCCTTCCGAATAATTTCCGAGGAGATCCCTGGTCTAGTTCTTCTTATAGTGGGAGATGGCCCCTACAGTGAAGAACTAAAGGAGGAGCTTAAGGGGACTAGAGCCATATTTACAGGCTACCTCTCAGGGGAGGATTTGGCCCAGACCTACGCCTCTTCAGATATTTTCGTTTTTCCAAGTGCTACTGACACCTTCGGTAATGTTGTTCTCGAAGCCCAGGCCTCGGGTCTTCCTGTAATAGTTACCGATCAGGGGGGACCGAAGGAGAATATAATCCCAGGAGAAACAGGACTTATCTTTAAGGCAGGAGATGTCTTTGACCTAGTCAGGGCAATTAAAGAGCTCATCCGTGATCCTACAAGAAGGCTCCAGATGGGAAAACGGGCAAGAGCTGTTATGGAGAAACGCTCTTTCCTGAAGACCTTCGTTTCCACCTGGGAACTTTATCAACAGGTGACAACTCAAACCTGCGAAGAGTCCATGGGCAAGGCAGGGTAAGGGGGAGGAAAGGGTTATGAGAAATCTTAGGCCTTCTAAAAAACTTCATCCCATTATAAAACCGTTAGCGATAATGTTAGAAAAGATAAGCGCTCTAGATAAATTGCAGCTAGCTTACAGTAAAATCCCCTCCTTTGAAGATCCCTACCTTTTTATAGAGGAGGTAATAAGAAGCTTTGGTATTCAGGTCATTATGGAGGGTAACACAAATAGCATTCCTCCAGAGGGTCCACTTCTTGTCGTTGCTAACCATCCCTTTGGCGGGCTTGAGGGACTTATTCTAGCCAAATTTTTGCTAGATCATCGCCGGGATGTAAAAATCCTTGGAAATTACCTTCTTTCCAATATAGAGGAACTAAAGAGCCTGATAATTGGGGTTGATCCCTTCGAAAGATCCGACTCCCCCCTTAAGAATGCTGCTCCTCTGAGGTTTGCTATTGAATGGTTAGAAGGGGGTGGAGTCCTTGGAGTATTTGCAGCAGGCTCGGTTTCTCATCTTTCTCTAAAAAAACTTAGAGTTGAAGACTCTCCCTGGAACCCTGTTATTGCTAAAGTGGCCATGCGCACAAAGGTCCCTATTCTTCCAATATTTTTTCATGGATCTAATCGTCCACTTTTCCATATTGCTGGTGTTGTGCATCCGAGACTTAGAACATTATTACTTCCGAGAGAGTTCGAAAAGAAGCGAGGCCATAATGTTAGGATGACTGTCGGAGCCTTGATTTCCCAAAAAGAGTATGAATCTATAGGTGTCCCGGAGAGCGTTATAGAGTATTTTAGGGTAAAGACCTATTCTCTTGGTTTAAAAAGACCCGAAGGGAAAAAAACCGTAACCTCTATTGTCACTTTAATAAAAAAGAAGGGGCAAAAATTACTTGAGCCCCTCGCAGAGCCCATTGATACTAAAACTATTTGCCGGGAAGTGGAAGCCCTTCCCGAAGAGTCTGTGCTAGTAAAAAGTGGGCATTACTATGTGTTTTCCGTATCATCCGATCTAATTCCCTCCTCCCTTTTGGAAATAGGAAGGTTACGTGAGTTTTCTTTCCGAACCGTTGGAGAAGGGACTGGAAAAGCTCGGGATATTGACCTTTTCGACAGGCACTATGATCATCTCTTCTTGTGGAACCAAGATCGAAAGGAAATAGTTGGAGCCTATAGAATAGGAAGAGCTGATAGAATACTTGACCTCTATGGTATCAAGGGGCTCTATACGTCGACGCTTTTTAAATATCATCCTTCTATGTATGCCACTTTGAAAAAATCTCTAGAACTTGGAAGATCCTTTATCCGACCTGAATATCAGAAAAATCACACTCCCCTTTGGCTTCTATGGAAGGGCATTGGAGCTTATATTGCCAAAGGCGCTAGCGCTTCAATGTTATTTGGTCCAGTGAGTATAAGCAGTCATTACCATCCCTTTTCTAGGGCTTTAATAATCTCATTTCTAAAGCGCCATTTCTTCTCTCAATCCCTTGCCGACTCTATTGTCCCCAGGCATCCGTGGAAGAAGAGGCTACTTCCTCCCTGGGATAATGATCGTCTGTGGGAGGGGTTTTCTAAGATTGAAGATCTAAATCGAATTGTTTCCTCCATTGAAGGAAATGGTAGAGGTATCCCTGTTCTCCTAAAGCATTATTTGAAATTGGGAGGGAAAGCGGCAGGATTTAATGTAGATCCTAAGTTTTCCAATGTCCTTGATGTTCTCCTCTTCGTTGATCTAAATGAAGTCTCTAGAGCCATGCTAGATAAAACGATTGGAAAAGAACGGGCGGATCTATCTATTATTAACCGAAACTAGGCAGTCAAAGATCCCTTGGGCATTGGAAAATCCATGTCCCAAGGGTAATACTACCTCCCAGTAAATGCCCCCATAAAACCTTTTATTAGTCTTTCTACTTCTACCTATCAAATTGGTAAAAAAATCTAGTGAAATTTAAAACTTAATATATATACTTAAAAGCCGTGGGAGGTGAAAGCCATGGCGTATAAAGATGGTAGGGATATTAAAAAACCTTACTTTCTATGGATACTTATAACAATTCTTTTGGGGGGAACGTTTTTCGCTTGGTGGTTAGCCCTTCGAGTTGATCGGCAGATGAGAAATACCTTGCTAGAGCGAGCCAAAATGGTAGCCGAAAGTATAAATGTCGATCGAGTTAAGGCTCTTACTGGCACGGAGGAAGATCTTACTTCGCCTGCATACCAGAGGTTGAAGGAACAACTTATGACGGTTCGCCACATGGAACCTAAGTGGCGTCGCATTTATCTTGTGGGACGTAGAGAAGATGGAAACATTTTCATCTTTATAGATAGTGAACCACCAGGCTCTAAGAGGCATGCTCATCCAGGTCAGCTATATTGGGAGGTTCAAGAGTCCTTAAGTTTCGTATTTAACTTACATATAGCAACAGTTGAGGGGCCGATAACTGATCTTTGGGGCACTTGGATTTCAGCACTGGTCCCACTTCACGACCCCAAGGGGGCTTCATTTCGATCTGCAGCCCTTACCGATGCGTGGTCTATGGTCCAGAGTGCGATTAGGTTCGGAAAGGTCGAAGGAAAAGAGCGTCTACTTAAGGAACTCAATAACCCTTTAGGAGTCTTTGTGAGAGGTGATCTTTATGCCTTTGCCTGCGATTCCAATGGGGCGATTCTAGCCCATCCCATACGATCAGAACTTATTGGCTTAAATCCTCTAGAAGAAGAGGGGAAGCGTGAAGCAAAATACTTCGCCCATGAAGTTAGAAATATAATGTCGGTAGGTCGTGGTTGGATTCGTTATGAGTTCCTTAACCCTTTAACTAATACCATCGAACCAAAGATTACCTATTTAGAGCGATTCGACAATCTGTTAATTGGAGCTGGAGTATACAGGGGTCCTAAGGATTTGGTCGCTGTCCTCAGTATAGATTTAGATGCCCATGAATGGATAAAGGCAGTTCTTCTACAAAGTGTCTTTCCGGTTGGTATAGTAACCCTTTCCTTGGTGGCGATTTTGTTAGTAGGCTCTTTTTTAATTGGCAGGCGAAGTAGTTACCGGAGCTTTATGAAATTTTGGGTGGGACGCCCTGAAGTAGTAATAGTCATTACCACGGGTTTTGTATTAACCCTCTTCACTGTTTGGTTAACTCAAAGAGAGTCAGAGGAAAATAGGGCTGAAATCTTTCGTTATTTAGCTCATATTAGAATAGCCGCCTTGAGTAATGCCTTTTACGATCTTAGAAATACTGATCTTGAAGTAATGGCTAAACTTTTTGAGAGTAACCCACAGGTAAGCATTCATGAGTTTGAAAAATATGTAGAATATCTGGCTCACAAAGATATTGTGCGTGGATGGGGATGGGTTCCGGTGGTTTCTTCTAAGGATAAAAAACTTTTTGAAATGGGAGCCCAGGAGCTTGGGCTAGAGGGTTTTAGAATATGGCAAAGGGATGAAAAGGGTAACCCTATTCCGGTAACAGACCGTGAGTTCTATTATCCTGTCCTCATGTCGGTTCAGGCAAGATACCATTGGTCACCCATCGGCTTAGATTTAGGTTTTGAGCCTACTAGTCGTGCAGCGATAGAGGAAGCGCTTCGAACGGGATTTGCCACCGCCTCCGATCCTTTAAAAC
This sequence comes from Syntrophobacterales bacterium, assembly GCA_026417655.1. Classification (GTDB taxonomy): domain Bacteria; phylum Desulfobacterota; class Syntrophobacteria; order Syntrophobacterales; family Thermodesulforhabdaceae; genus JAOACS01. The sequence goes on along the minus strand of JAOACS010000029.1, from coordinate 72,643 downwards.
TCCTAGATGAAAGTACCGATGATCAGAAGGATATCCTTATTTTCAGGCCTATTTTCTTTGACGCTGAGAAACGACAACCTCGAGGGTTGGTGATGGCTGTAGTTCGCCTAGGGGATTTACTCCGACTAGTCATCCCTGACGATATGATGGAGGTTAGGCTTAGCTTTGCCCGTAAGGACGGCACATTGGAAACGATCGCAACCACCTTTTCGGTAAGTATACCCCCAAATGAAAACCTAACTATAAGCCGACCAATTCTAGCCTTTGGTAAGACCTTTGTCGTCACAGCCTATGCTGGTCCTAGATTTTTCAGCATGTATCCGATAGAGGAGAAGCTAGTAGTTGGAGTGGTAGGCATAACTCTTACTATAGCCTTAGCTCTTATTATCTCGCTCTTAGTAAGTAGGAGTGAAAATCTCGAAAGATTAGTAGAAAAACGGGCAAAGGAATTACAAGAGAGTGAGATGCGCTATAGGTTACTCTTTGAAAACGCCCTCTTTGGTATAGCTATCCATGAGATGGTTTTCGACGAATCTGGGCGTCCTGTAGATTATATATTTTTAAAGGCGAATAAAGCCTTTGAGACCCATACCGGCTTAAAAATAAGGGATGTTCTTGGGCGTTATGTTACTGAAGTGCTTCCAGGGATTGAAAGGGATCCCTTTATACAGATTTATGGCCAAGTGGTGTTGTCAGGAGAACCTGTCACCTTTGAGGCCTATTCGAGCCCGCTTAGGCGTTATTACACCGTTAGTGCCTATAAGGTAGATGAAGGGAAATTTGCTACCATCTTTACAGACATAACTGAACGTAAAAGGGCCGAGGAGGCTCTTCGCGACAGTTTTAAGAAGATGGAGCTTCTCATAGAGGGTATGCCAAATCCTGTATGGTTGATAAATAGGGAGAGAAAGATCTTGGCCCAGAACAAGGTGGCCGAATCTAGGTTCAACACGAAGGTGGGAGAGATATGTTGGCAATCTATTCATGGCGGTAAAACCCTTCCAGAGGAGTATCGTAGGGCCTTTGAAAAGGGAGTAATACTTCCGGGAGCGAAGTGCTGGTTTTGTCAGGCCGACGAAGTCTTAGATAAGAGGATGCCTGTTCGAGAGTTAATAGAGCTAGAGGGAAGTTTCTGGGATGCCTGGTGGATTCCTCTAGAGGAGGATGTTTATGTTCACTATGCCGTGGATGTTACCCCCATTAAGAAGAGTGAAGAGAATTTTAAAGCCTTCTTCCATTCGGTTCAAGATATGATTGTTGTAGCTACGAAGGATGGCTCGATACTACACGCTAATAGTGCCCTGGTTCATAAGCTAGGCTATAGCCTTGAGGAACTTAGGACCATGCATATTTTGGATCTACATCCTCAAGACAGAAGAGAAGAAGCTAGAAGTAATTTTGAGGAGATACTAAAGGGTGAACGGACCTTATGCCCTATTCCTTTGTTACAAAAAGATGGCCTCCTTGTGCCTGTAGAGACTCGCTTTTTCTTTGGTCTATGGGATGGGAATGACTGTATATTTATCATTTCCAAAGATCTTACTGCGGAACATGAGGCTCGAAAGCGTTTTGAGCATCTGTTTCGTAATAACCCTACCCTCATGGCACTTCAATCCCTTCCGGACCGATGTTTTGTCGATGTTAACGATACCTTCCTTTCAACGCTTGGCTTCACCAAGGAGGAGGTCATAGGTAGGACCCCCTTAGAGCTAGGAATATTTATGGATCCAGAAGCTTACAAAATAGTAGAAGATAAAATTGGGACTGAAAAGCGGATTTCGGATATAGAGCTTAGAATTAGAACCAAAGATGGAAAGACCCGTCATGGCCTCTTATGGGGGGAGGTCGTTTCCTCCTATGACAAGAAGTATTTACTAACAGTTATGATAGATATTACAGAAAGAAAGCTCGCAGAAGAGTTATTTCGTAACGTCTTTGAACAGCATTCAGCGATCAAGATAATAATTGATCCTATTGATGGCCACATTATAGATGCGAACTTGAGTGCAGTAAAATATTATGGGTATTCTCGGGAAGAACTTCGAAATATGCGCATTCAAGATCTCAACGTTCTTGAGCCCGAAGAACTCTTTTTGGAAATGAAAGGGGCTATAGAAGAAAGGAAGGATCACTTTGAGTTTCTTCATCGACGAGCTGATGGATCGGTTCGCTATGTAGAGGTGCACAGTAGTCCTATTGAAGTAAAGGGCAAGGTTTTACTGCATTCAATTATACACGATGTTACAGACCGTAAGACAGCAGAAGCTAGCCTACTAGAAACCAATCGGCGCTTAGAAGAAGAAAAGAAACGGGCCAGCGAACTGGCTGCTCAGGCCGAGGCTGCTAATAAGGCCAAGAGTGAATTTCTTGCTAATATGAGCCATGAGATTCGGACCCCTATGAATGCTATCATTGGCATGACGAGTCTTTTGCTTGAAACTGAGCTAACCAGTGAACAAAAACACTACACAGAGATTATCCATTCCAGTGCCGAAGCTCTTTTAGAAATTATTAACGATATCTTAGACCTTTCAAAGATTGAAGCAGGAAAGCTAGAGTTGGAATGTGTGACCTTTGATTTACAAGATCTACTTGAGGATCTGGTTGCTACAATGGCTGCTAAGGCTCACGAGAAGGGGCTTGAACTCTTATTTGAAATGGATCCCGATGTTCCGACCCTTCTTTTAGGAGATCCAGCTAGGCTCCGCCAGGTGCTTATGAACCTCATGGGGAATGCTGTGAAATTTACCCATGAGGGAGAGATATTCCTTAAGGTTAGTAGGATACCACAACGGGGAAAAGATGAGAGGGAGGTTTTACGTTTTTCCGTTAGTGATACAGGTATTGGAATACCTGAAGATAAAATTAATATGTTATTTCAAAAGTTTACCCAAATAGATGCCTCTATGACACGAAAATATGGTGGAACGGGGCTTGGTTTAGCCATTTCAAAACAGCTTGTAGAGATGATGGGTGGTGAAATAGGGGTAAATAGTATCCAAGGGCAGGGATCAGAGTTTTGGTTTACAGCTCCTTTTAGGTTGCCAGCTGAAGAATCTCAGAAAAAGATGTTAATTCCAAGGGAACTTTATGGAGTTCGTAGCCTTATTATTGATGACAATGCCGCAGGTCGAAAAATATTAGCTAGAACTCTAAGCTTTTGGGGAATGCGTCCTGAAGAGGCTAGCGACAGCAGAACTGGGATGGATATGCTTTATCGAGCTCTAGATCAGGGGGATCCTTTCAAACTAGTTTTGGTCGAGATGAATGGTGAAGATTTAGCTCGCAAAATAAAGGAGGATCCTAGGCTTTCCGAGACTCGCCTCATTACGCTTATTCCATTGGGATGGCGAGGTGACATTAGGAGGTTAGATGGCTACTTGCTAAAACCTATTCGTAAGTGGGATCTAATGAGGGTTATTTGCCAAGTTTTAGACTGTGAAGGGGATATTTTAAGGAGATCTCTCCCCACTTTTAGTGTAACCGAGAAGGCACTTTCCACCTTTTCCAACCACAAAGCCCGGATTCTCGTAGTTGAGGATAATGTGATTAATCAAAAGGTGGCCTTAGGTATTCTGGAAAAACTGGGCTTTACGGCCGATGTGGTCTCAAATGGTCAAGAGGCTATTGATGTGCTTAAAACCGTCCCCTACGATCTAGTGCTTATGGATGTTCAAATGCCTGAGATGGACGGAATGGAAGCGACAAGGAGGATCAGAAATTCTAATAGTATTAACCGACAAGTTCCTATAATAGCCATGACAGCTCATGCTATGCAGGGAGATAAAGAAAGGTGTCTTGAGGCTGGTATGAACGATTATATTTCAAAACCAATATCGGCAAAGGCCTTGGCGGAGGTTATCAATAGATGGCTACCAAAGTAGTAAGGAGAGAAGGATCTACAGGCTATGATATAAATAGACTCCAGGTTTTAGTCCCTATTCTCCTAGCGACGGTCGTATTAATTGCTTTCATAGGAGCGATGATGTTCCTTGAGAGGGTCGATAACTGGATGCGCCAAGACTTTCTTACTCGAGCCAAGATAATGGCGGAGGGGTTAGATGTTGAGCTTGTAAAATCCGTAGTCGAGAAGGAACCAGATTTCGAATCCCCCCTGTATTTTCGTTTCATAAAACAGCTTTCTGCACTTCGGGCTATTTGTTTTGAGTGCTCCTATGTGTATCTTCTTGGTCGTAAGCCGGATGGAAGTATTTTCATGTATGTAAGTAATCCTACTGGTTCAGAGGAGTATGTTTTTCTAGGCCAAAGGTATGAAGAGATACCTAGAGAGGTTCTATCAGTTTTTAGTAATCACTTGGCTTCCGTTAAGGGACCCTTGACTGACCGATGGGGTAATTGGATCACAGCACTTGTTCCGATCCATGAACCTACTTCAACCAGAATAGCTCTAGCGGAACCCAAGGATGCCGAAGCGTTGGTGAAAGGGGCTATCGATTTTGCCAAAAGGCATGGAAAGGATCGACTAATTCAAGAGCTTAATAATCCTTCTGGCGATTTCATAAAGGGTGATCTTTATGCCTTTGTCTTAAATCTTGAGGGAATTATGGTAGCTCATCCTGTAAAACCTGAGCTTGTTGGTATGAATGTACTTGACGAAAAAGACTGGCCAGGCGGTAAATACTTAGGCCAGGAAATATTAAATCTTGCCCTTTCTGAGGGTAGTGGCTGGGTTGAGTATGAATACCAAAATCCTTTAAGTAAGGCGATAGAGCCTAAAATAACCTATATTGAAAAACTCGATGATCTAATAATCTGCGCAGGGGTCTATAGACCCATTGGAAACCTAGTAGCTGTCCTTGGTATGAACATTGATGCTGATAAATGGAGATGGGCCGTAGCAAAGGAGAGCATCTTACCTGTTTTTATCGCTTCCTTTTTGGTAGTAACCCTCCTAATAGTTGGTTTCTATTTGTTAGGTTACAGAGAAAAATTACGGATCACTCCCCCTAGGTGGATGAGATATGTTGAAGTCATACTGGTTGGGGCAGTAGGCATTGTGATTACTTTATGTTTAGCCTGGCTCACTCATAACGAAGCTAACAGGCACATATCCGAAGCCTTCTTAAATATTGCTGAGAGTAGAACCGGTGTGCTTTTAAGAGTTTTTCACTCTCTGGAGGATAAGGAAATAGAGGGACTTGCCCAGTTTTACGCTTTAAGTGAAGAGGTTACGGTAGAGGAGTTTCGACGGTATTCAGAATATCTTACCAAAAATTTGGCTGTCCAATCATGGGTATGGGTTCCTTCCGTTCTAGCTTCAGAAAAGGAAGATTTTGAGCAGAAGATGCGGAACATGGGCCTAAAGGGCTTTAGGATTTGGCAAAGGGATGATTATGGAAATATTATTCCCGTAACAGGCCGTGAAGTATATTATCCGGTAGTTATGGTGGCTTCAAGAGAAATGAATCTACCTCCTCCCCCTGTGGGGTTTGATGTCGGTTCCGAAGTTGTTCGACGCCTTGCTTTAGAGGAGGCAAGATATACGGGACTTACCACGGCTTCAGATCCTCTTACGCTACTTGAGGAAAGGGGAACACAGAAGGGAATGCTTATTTTTCGTCCGGTCTTTTCAGGTCCAGATGGGAGTACATTCAGGGGCTTTGTTATAGCTGTATTACGCTTAGGCGATTTTCTTCGTGCAACTATTCCCGATGACGATATTACACAGGTGGAACTCGCCTTTATCCATTCCGATGGTCATTTGGAAACGCTTGCAAGCTCTTTTTTGTGGGATAGCCTCTATGTTGGGAAACTGACCCTCTATCGTCCTATCTTCGCTTTTGGTAAGGCCTTTGTAGTGATCGCCCATGCTGGATCAGGATTTTTTAGAACACACTCTAACAGGGCAGGACTTGCCGTTGAAACAATAGGGGGACTGACAACTCTTGGCCTGGTTATTGTGCTCTTTTTGTTGACCCACAAGCGAGAAGAGCTCAGAGAACTTGTAGAGCAACGGACAAAGGAGTTGAGAAAAGAAAGGGCCCATCTTGCAGCTACACTACACTCCATAGGGGACGGAGTAATAACCTGCAATCTGGATGGCATAATAGTTGGAATGAATCCCAAGGCTGAAATGTTAACTGGCTGGCCCAAAGATGATGCGATAGGGGAGCCCCTTTCAAGAGTATTTCAGGTTGTTACGGGAGGTCCTTTCTTTGAAGATCTAAGTATCCAAGTCGTCAACAAAAAGATGAGTATAGAATTAGACGAAGGCTCTATTCTCATTGGAAGGGATGGCACCAGGAGATACATTTTCGGTTCCTACGCTCCCATTTGTGACGACTCGGGGGTGGTTACAGGTTCGGTCCTCGTTTTTCGTGACGTGACTGAGGAATACCAACGACAGCAGAAACTTATAGAAAGCGAGGAGCGTTATCGTATGCTTTTTGATAACTCTCCTGAAGCCTATTTAATTTTAGACAAAAGGGGTATTATCATAAATTGCAATAGGACTTCGGAAGTTCTATTTCGTGGAGATAAATCGAAGATTGTTGGCTCCTTTTTCGCTCATCTCTCGCCTGAATTTCAACCCAATGGGAGACCTTCCTATGAAGTTGCGAAGGAAAAGGTCGTCGAAGCCTTTGAGAAGGGCTCTTCGACCTTTGAATGGATACATCGTAGGTTTGACGGTGAGGAGTTGTGGGGTGAGGTTTGCCTCGGTGTTATGACTGAAAAGGGTAAACCTATACTTCTTGCCCTCATTCGTGATATTACGGAAAGAAAGCTTTTAGAGAAGGAACTTAGGGATAGAGAGGCCTTTCAACGGGTTTTACTCCAGAATATAGCTGTTGGTGTAGCTGTTGTAGATCCAACAACCCGTAGAATTGATTCGGCTAATGAGTATGTGGCCAAGCTTCTTGGCGTCTCTTTGGAGGAGATAATTGGTAAGGAATGTTATAGAGTTTTATGCCCTGGTGATGGAGAGAATAGGTGTCGACAGGTAGTAGAAAATGCTGAGCAACTTATACCTAGAGTTAACGAAGACTCTATTGTTGTGCTTAAAACGGTTAAGCCTGTCTGGATAAACGGCCAGGAGAAGCTTCTAGAGTGTTTTGTAGATATATCTGAGCGGAAACGGATGGAGAATGAGCTACGGGAGCTTAATAGAGAACTTGAGAAGGCTATTTCTCATGCTAATGAGATGGCTCTTAAGGCAGAGGTTGCTAACATTGCAAAGAGCGAATTTTTAGCCAACATGAGCCATGAGATACGAACCCCCTTGAATGGGATTATAGGCATGACGGGGTTACTTATAGATACGAAACTTACAGAGGAGCAGTCTCATTATGTTGAAACCATCAGATCATCCTCTGAAGCACTTTTAAGCATCATTAATGACATTCTTGATCTTTCCAAAATTGAAGCTGGAAAGCTTGAACTGGAAGCTCTCAATTTTGATCTTCAGAACCTTTTGGACGATTTTTCGGCGACTATGGCGGTCAAGGCGCACGAAAAGAATTTGGAACTTATTTGTGCTATTGACCCTGATGTTCCCACGCTTCTTATAGGCGATCCTGGAAGACTAAGGCAAGTACTGACTAACCTTGTGGGCAATGCTATAAAATTTACGGAAAAGGGTGAAGTAGTTATTAGGGTGAGTAGGGTTCTAGAGTCGGAAAGTGACAAGAAAACAATTCTTCATTTTTCTATTCGTGATACTGGAATAGGTATCCCAGAGGATAAGATTGATATTTTGTTTGAAAAATTCTCCCAGCTAGATTCTTCAACGACCCGTAAATATGGTGGAACGGGTCTTGGTTTAGCCATTTCCAAACAGCTTGTTAAATTAATGGGAGGCGAAATTGGAGTAAAAAGCAAGGTAGGAAAGGGATCGGAATTCTGGTTTACTGCAAGCTTTGGTATTAGAAGGGAAGCAAAGTGTGAGAAGATGCCACTTCCAGTTGAGATTTCAGGGACACGGGTTCTGATCATAGATGACAATGCCACTAACTGTGAAATTCTCTCTATAAGGTTAAGGTCGTGGGGGATGCGACCCGAAGTGGCCTATGACGGACCATCGGGTCTTAAAGCTCTTTATCGCGGCATAGAAGAAGGGGACCCATTTAAATTGGCTGTTATAGATATGCAGATGCCGGATATGGACGGCGAATCTGTAGGCCGGGCTATTAAGGCCGATCCGAAAATTGCGGATACTAAGCTTGTTATGCTTACGTCGGTTGGGTTTCCTGGTGATGCGAAGCGGTTTCGGGAGACTGGTTTTTCCGGCTACATGATTAAGCCGGCAAAGATGGAAGAACTTAAGGCTTTAATCTCTCAGGTCCTAGTAACGGATAGTAGTGGACCATCTAAACTCATGATTACCCGGCACACACTTCGGGAAAGTATTCCTTTGCCGGATTTTTCCCACCTTAAGGCTAGAGTTTTGGTGGTTGAAGACAATGTTGTCAACCAACAGGTAGCGATAGGTCTTCTTAAAAAGCTTGGGGTTTTAGCGGATGCTGTTGAAAATGGCTTTGAAGCTATTGAAGCACTTATGAAGATTCCCTATGATTTAGTTTTTATGGATGTTCAGATGCCGGAGATGGACGGCTTCGAAACCACAAAGCGAATAAGACATTATGATTCTCAAGTGCTAAATCCACATATTCCGATTGTTGCTATGACTGCCCGGGCTTTTCAGGAAGATAGAGAGAAGTGTTTAGAAGCTGGTATGAATGACTATGTGTCCAAGCCGGTATCACTCAGAGCTTTGGCCGAGATGCTGGAAAAGTGGTTACCAAAAGGGTCGGAAGATAAATTGGAGAGCCTGGAGAGAGATAGATAGAAGATGAGAAAACCCCCCATGATACTTATTGTTGATGATTCGAAGATAGATAGGCTAATCATAGGGAATATTCTCAGGAAAGAGGGTTTTTCTATAACATATGCGGAAGATGGCTACCAGGCTATTGAAGTTGCTCTACAGAACATTCCAGATCTAATACTCTTAGATGTAATTATGCCAGGGCTTGATGGCTATGAGACTCTAAAATCCCTGAAAAAAGAGCCGTCTTTAACTGACATACCCGTTATATTCCTATCTGCAGCAGACAAGGTAGAAGATAAGGTCAAAGGCCTCTCTTTAGGAGGAGTAGACTACATTACCAAACCCGTTGAAGTGCAGGAACTGCTTGCTAGGATAAAGGTCCACCTCAAGATACGGGAGGCGATTGAGAGGTTACAGGTCCTTCAGAAGGAACAGTTAAAGACCCTAGAGGTTGCTCAAAAGGCTATTCTTGTAAAACCTGAGGATCTTCCTGAGGCTCGCTTTGCTGTCTATTATAGCCCCCTAAGTGGAGCAGGGGGAGATTTTTACGATGTTGTCGAGATAGGAAACAATATCTATGGATTTTTTCTAGGAGATATTTCTGGCCACGATCTTAAATCGGCCTTTGTGACGTCGGCTCTTAAGGTAATCATTAGGCAAAATTTTAATATGGTAAATACCTTAACGGAACTTTTCAAAAACATCCAAAATACCCTTTGTCCCCTTATGCCGGAAGAGATGTTTCTGAGTGCTGTGGCCGTTAGGATTAATCGTAATACTCGCCACGTAAGATATATTACCGCAGGGCACCCCCCCGCATTAGTTCTTAGAAGAGATGGGGATGTTCAAATTCTTAAAACCGACGGGGACCTTCTTTGCGCTTTCCCCATTATTTCGCTTTCTGAAGAAGAGATTTTCCTAAAGGCTGGAGATAGGATAATACTCTATTCCGACGGACTACTTGAACACAAGAAGATGAAATACTTTAATATAAAGCAGGCTGTAGACTTGATCTCAGATAGGGCCAGAAGGCTCATGAATCTTTCTCTCGATCTTTTTGTCGAAAGGTTGGTGGAATCTATAGTGGAAGAGAAAGCCAACCAAGATGATGACATAACACTTTTAGCAGTGGAGTTATGAAAGAACATAGGAAAATTTGGATATTACCTGCCGACCTTAGGTCGGTGGATATATTGTGTAGCTCTGTTAAAACCTGGTTTAGTAAATTGAATCTAGAGGGGGAAATATTTGCCGTTACCCTCCTTTTGAGGGAGGCCTTAAATAATGCCATAATTCACGGCTGTAAGTCCGATAATTCCTTATCGGTATTTTGTGAAATAAGGATTCAGGACTCCAGGATTAGAATAACGGTGAAGGATGATGGGACTGGTTTTGACTGGAGACAGCGGCTCAATAGATGCACTGAACCGACCGATACGTCTGGTAGAGGTATTTGCATATATAAGCTCTATTCTGATAAAGTGGTCTTTAATAGAAAGGGTAATTCGGTTTCTCTGATAAGGAGATTAACATTTCAGGAGTGAGACTATGGAAAATCAGTTTGGTTTTGAGATAAAGAAACAGGGTAGTAAAGGTTATTTTAATCCAAGGGTTGACCTTACGGCAACGACGGTAGGCTCCATGAGAGATGCCGTAAAGGGCATGATAAGTTCAGGGGTTACAGAATTAGAGTTTGATATGAAGGATGTGGAGATTGTAGATTCCTCAGGGATCGGTTTTTTGGTTGCAGTCTATAATTCTTTATCGAAATTTAGGGGGAAACTTATCATTAAGAATATTTCCGAAAGAAACCTCGAGCTTTTTAAGGCCCTGAGGTTAGATAAGTATTTCCTTATCCAAGGTAACTAAAAAGGTTCTGAGGGAAAATCATGGACGATAGTCTTTTGAATGAGTTTATTGCCGAGTCGAGAGAGCATTTGGAAAACATTGAGGCTGATCTTCTAGAGATAGAATCAATGGGGGAAAACATAAACCCCGAGCTGGTAAACAAGGTGTTTAGGGCTGCCCATAGTATTAAGGGCGGTGCCGGCTTTTTTGATCTCAAAAACATCCAGGAACTTGCCCACAAGACAGAAAATGTGCTGGACCTTATTAGATCAGGGAGGCTTGTTCCTACCCCCGATGTGGTAAATATCCTTCTTCTTGCCTTCGATAAGCTAAAGGAGATGATAAATAACCCAGCTCAAAGTAATGAGATAGACGTTTCTGAGCTTATAGTTTCCTTGCTGGGACTTACTTCCGCCAATCTACCTCCCTCTATGAAACAGTCGATCCAAAAGGAAGTAAAGATAACTGCTCCAGGCGTAAAAGGAGAGGTAGTAATTACGGAGCTAGACTATCAACGGGTGAAGGAAAATGGGAAATATCTATATTTAGTGTGTTATGACCTAATAGACGACGTTCAAAGAAGGGGCAAGAAACCTATAGACATATTGAGGGAATTGAAAGAAACGGGTGAGATAGTGGGCACAGCATTTGATATTACAACGGTGGGATCTCTCGATGACCTACCTACAAGTCAGCTTAATTGGTTAGTCCTTTTCTCCACGATTTTAGAACCAGAACACGCCCAAATTCTCTTCGACATAGATGGGGAGAAGGTCCATCTTATTTTTGATCCCAACGAAAACTTAATGGAGATGCAAAGGGCTCAGGAATCCAAGCAGGAGGTAGAAGTAAGAGATGAAGCTCTACCCATCCCGGAGGTTACCGTTGCCCAGGTAGAGATGCCAATTAAGAAAACTCCAGAACAAAGAGGGGAAATCCTTTACGCTGAAGCTCAACGGGAGCCCCTTGTAAAGGAAACCCCTAAGGATACGACTATAAGAATTAGAGTGGAGCTTTTGGAAGATCTGATGAATTTGGCAGGGGAATTGGTTCTGGCAAGGAACCAACTCCTTGAAGCTCTAAGTAGTGGAGACAAGAGAATACTCCAAACCTCTGTTCAGAGGATAAATGTTGTCACCTCGGATATTCAGGAGACTATAATGCTTACAAGGCTCCAGCCTATTGGAAACGTGTTTAATAAGTTTCCAAGGGTGGTGCGGGACATGTCAAGAAAACTTGGAAAAGAGATCAATCTAGAGATCTATGGTTCTGATGTAGAAATGGATAAGACTCTCGTTGAAGGTTTAAGCGATCCCCTTACTCACATGGTTAGAAATGCTATAGATCATGGTATTGAGCCTCCCGAGGAGAGATTAAAAAAGGGAAAGCCAAAGGTAGGCCAGTTGGTTTTAAGGGCTTACCATGAAGCAGGTCAGGTGGTGATAGAAGTAAAAGACGATGGTTCAGGCATAGACGCCGAAAGAGTTACCCAGAAAGCGATAGCGAAGGGTCTTATAACTCCCGATCAAGCTAGGGCGATGGGGGAAAAGGAAAGGCTGGCGATTATTTTTCTCCCTGGACTTTCTACAAAGGAAATGGTCACCGATCTATCGGGCCGAGGCGTTGGAATGGATGTTGTAAAGACCAATTTGGAAAAGCTGGGAGGTAAAATAGAAATAGAATCCCAGATTGATAGAGGAACTACCTTTAGAATCAGACTTCCTCTTACTTTGGCAATTCTTCCAAGCCTCATGGTGGCCGTTGGGCAAGATAGATTTGCCATACCGCAGGTTCATGTCAAGGAACTTATATTTATCCCTCCGGACCAAATAAAAAATAGAATAGAAGTGGTAGGAAATGCAGAGGTGCTAGTTCTAAGAGGAAAACTAATTCCTCTTGTAAGATTAGCTGACGCGCTAAATATGCCTAGATTCTACCTGGATCCTAAGACAGGAAAACTAGAGCCCGATAGGAGAAAACGTATAGCCGATAGAAGATCTCTTCATCTTGATCTGGAAACATCTGCAAAGGAGATAGAGAGCAAGAAGGTTGTCCATTTTGATAGGAGATCACTAAAAGATAGGAGATCCCTTCAAAGTGGTATCCATATAGTTGTGCTTAATGCAGGTGCCCTAGAATACGGACTTATTGTGGATAAGCTTCATGATACCGTAGAAATAGTTGTTAAGCCCTTGGGGAAACATCTTAAGGATCTAAAGGAATATGCAGGGGCAACCATAATGGGAGATGGAAAGGTTGCTTTAGTTCTTGATGCAGCAGGAATAGCGGCTCAATGTGGACTGGTTTCAATGGAAGGAACCAAAAGGGCTGAAGAGTTGGCTTCAGAGGTTATGGCTCAGGAAGCGGAAGATAGATTGAATCTTCTTACTTTCTATAACTCGGAAGATGAGCCCTGTGCAGTGCTTCTTTCCCGGGTTGAGAGAATAATGAAGATAAAAGGGGAAGAAATAGAATACATAGGAGGAAGAAGAACCATTAAACATGGTAAGGTCTCTTTGCCTTTAGTAACTCTTTCCGATTTGGCCAGGGTTAAGGAATTAGATCTTGAGGATGAAAAGGTGGTGATTCTTTTAAAGTATAAAAATCATGAAGTAGGTCTTCTAGGAACAATGCCTGTAGATGCGGTGGAGGTTAGAGTGGTTTTAGACGAAAAAACCCTGAGGCAGCCTGGGATCGCCGGATCCATAATAATGGATGGGAGGACTACTCTGCTTATTAATGTGGACGAGCTTATAGAAAACCTCTTCCCAGAATGGGTATCTGAGGAGGTTGAATTAGATAGAGAAAGAACCTTCCACCAGGGACCCATAGTCTTACTGGCAGAGGATTCTGACTTCTTTAGACAATATGTAAAAGGATTTTTAATCGAAGAGGGTTATCAGGTCATTGAAGCTCATGATGGACAGGAAGCTCTGGATATATTAAGGGAACAATCCAGTAAGATATCTTTACTTCTGACAGATATAGAAATGCCCAGACTAGATGGGTTCAGCCTCACAAAGATTGTAAAGTCAGATCCTAGGCTTTCACACCTTCCAGTAATAGCTCTTACTTCCCTTGCATCGGAGGAAGACATAGAAAAGGGTAAAAAAGTGGGAGTCGATGAATATCAGATAAAGTTGGATAGGGAAAATCTAGTTAGGGCAGTGAAGGATCTTATTTTTACCAAAGCGAAAGGAGGCATCTAAGATGACGATCAAAAAGAAAATTATTATTTCTACCGCGATACCCCTTTTATTCTCTCTGGTTCTAACAGCCATAATGGTTGTGAAGCAAGTGGAGGATAAAAGAATTTTTGATGACATGAAGGAGTTGAACAGTATTTTACTGTATACGTCCAATATATTAACGGAGCTTCAAAAGGAGCGCGGTTTAAGCGCTATGGCGGTTATAACTGGTAACATGGGCGATGTTATTTCCCAGAGATCTAATACCGATATCGCCATAAAGGCTTACCAGGATTATGTTCAGAAGGAAAAACCTAGCTTCAAATGGCTTAGTAAGGTGGATAAGGCCCTCCAGAATTTAGAATACACAAGGAAATTGGTGCAGCCTGGTAATCCCCCTCAAAAGGTTGTGGAGGAGTTTAAAAAGGTTACGGAAGGTATTTTGGCTATAGATGGAGATATAACCAATGCGAGAACTGCTGCTGGTATGGGAAAGAGATTTGTAAGCTTAGCTCTTATTAGATCGGCTCAGGAGGGTCTAGCAGTTCTTAGAGGAACCGTTTCGAGTATAATAGCCGCAAATCAGCCCATATCTTCAGAAAACAAGGCCTTTATAATGGAGAAGGTAGGTCTTGTTAATTCCACTCTAAAATCCAGAGTTCTCGTATTGTCAGAACAGGGACAACAGGCGATGTTAGATCTAATGAAGTCGAAAGAGTATGCTGACATGATGAGCATGATAGAGCATGTTTTCGTCAGGGCTGAAGAGGGACAATATGGGTTAAGTCCTGAGAAGTATTTTGATGTTTCAACAAAGGCTATCGAAAAACTTTTTAAGATTACTTCAATAGAGCTTAAGGCATCGGAAGAGTTTGTGAAGAGGGCCTATTCTAATATCTTCAAGAAGATGGTAATCATCGTAGCCACTCTAGTTATCATATCCATAGGTATTATCTTTATGAATATTATATTTATTCGAGATATAAGCACCAGAATTAATAACATGATAACAATGCTAAAGGAGATTTCACAGGGTGAAGGGGATCTTACAAAATCAATCCCTGTTACTACAAATGATGAACTTGGAACAATGGGAACTTATTTTAATAGCTTTGTGGACACTCTCAGAAAACTCTTTGCCTCATTTATAAAGACCGCCTCAACAGTAGGTGCTATGTCCCAGGAACTTTTTTCCTGTAGTGATGTGGTAAAGACCTCTACGGATCAAACAGCTTCTAAATCTGCCGTAGTTGCTGCTGCAGCGGAAGAGATGTCGGCCAATATTAATTCTGTATCCCGGGCCATGGAAGAGGCTAGTCGTAGTATCAATAGCGTTGCCAGCGCTACGGAAGAGATGACAGCAACCATAACGGAAATAGCTAGCAATGCTGAAAAGGCGAGGAGAATAACCGATGAAGCCACCTATAAGGCCCAAGCTCTTTCAGAAATTATGGATAAACTGTCCCAGGCGGCAGAAGATATAGGAAAGGTTACAGAGACGATAACGGGTATTTCTAACCAAACCCACCTATTGGCCCTTAACGCGACTATAGAGGCGGCCAGAGCCGGCGCTGCGGGAAAGGGCTTTGCCGTTGTTGCTACGGAAATAAAAGAACTAGCACAACAGACCGCTTTGGCCACAGAGGATATTAAAAAAAGAATACAAGCAGTGCAGGAGAGCACAAAGAGCGCAAGTAACGATATCCTAGAGGTGGTATCGGTTACAAAGGAAATGAACGAAATAGTGCATACAATCGCCACCGCTATCGAGGAACAATCCGTTGTAACAAAGGATATAGCGAACAATGTAGCCCAGATCTCGGTAGGAATTTCCGATACGGCTCGCATGCTAAATGAAAATGCTACTGCCACAGAAAGTGTAACCCAAGAGGTCGCTGGTGTGAACGCTTTGGCAGGGGAACTTATGAAGGTAGGTTATCAGATGAAGCAGGTAGTAGATTTACTCGCAAAGAGCGCAAATAGTATGAGTGAAAGTTTGAGAGGGTTTAAGGTAGGATTAGTCCTAGATATAGTTAATATAAAACGGGCTCATGCCACTATAAGAGCTAAACTCCTCGACGCATTAAATGGGAAGATTACAGTTTCGGAATCAGAGATTGCAGACCATACTTCCTGCGAACTGGGTAAATGGTATTATAGTGTAGAGTTAAAGGACCTACAAAGAGATGAAGATTTTAGGAGATTAGGTATTATACATGAAAATTTCCATAAGTCCATAAAGGAGGCAGTTGTAGCCTTTAATAGGGGAGATAAAAGGAGCGCCTTTGAGCTTTACAATAAGAGCTTCGAACTGTCGAAGGAGCTTTATGAAATTTTGGATAGGATTTCGAGATAATCAAGACTAGAAATCGGACGGTGGGTATATGACATAGGACTTAGAACAACGCATGGCTATGGGGGCATAGGTATGAAATTTAACCCTTTGTTGTTTTTAAATAGTTTGTCCATAAGGTGGAAGGTTGTTCTGGTTGGCATTTTGCTACCTCTAGCGCTTGTTTCAGGGATAATGATTACTGGCTATAAAGGTGCAAAAGAAGATGCCATAAGAGCATATGTTGATAGGGCGAGGGCCCTGTGTCTTACTGCAGAGGCAATAAGGGATGGAATGGAGGACAAGTGGGAAGCGGGACTCTTTACTGTGGATCAATTAAAATCATGGACCCAAGAGGGAAAGATAGACAAGGTTATGGAAGCAGTCCCTGTGGTTTCCTCATGGAAGGCGGTTCAAAAAAGGCAAGATGAAGCAGGTTACACCTTAAGAACGCCTAAACTTCAGGCTAGAAATCCTAAAAATGAACCAGATCCTGTAGAGATGGAGGTTCTTAAAGAGCTTGAAAGGGGAGAGGTTTTGGAAAAATGGGTTTTGGATCGTGAAAAGAACACGGTTCGCTATTTCAGGGCGGTAGTGCTTTCGAAGAACTGTTTGTATTGCCACGGGGATCCAAAAACCTCTAAGGAGATCTGGGGTAACGACAGGGGAGTAGATATAACCGGTGGTAGAATGGAAGGGTGGAAGGAGGGGGAAGTTCATGGTGCCTTTGAGGTGATTCAGTCCCTTGCACCTGTGAACGCGTATCTAAGGTCTTACGTAGTTAAAAGGGGTATAGCGGGTGCTATAGCCTTTATGATTATGGCTGTGCTCTTTATTGTCTTAATAAATCGCTATGTGACAAAACCTATCTCCATTGCATCTAGCTACC
Source organism: Syntrophobacterales bacterium (assembly GCA_026417655.1). Taxonomy (GTDB): domain Bacteria; phylum Desulfobacterota; class Syntrophobacteria; order Syntrophobacterales; family Thermodesulforhabdaceae; genus JAOACS01. The sequence continues at coordinate 55,598 of JAOACS010000029.1, read as the reverse complement.
TAAAGGTCCTGGGAAAGGGTGACTTTTCTAGTCCGATTCCGGAAGAGCTAAGGCATAAACGCGATGAAATGGGTGAGATAGCTAAGGCTATTGAGGTTCTAACGGCTGACCTAAGGGGATCCATTAGCGAAGTCACAAGAGGCACAGAGGCCTTGAATAGGGCTTCCAATAAGCTAAAGGATCTCAGTGAGGAGTTGAAGAATACTTCCGCCGAAACCTCCGAAAGAACCCAGTCGGTTGCTGCAGCTGCAGAGGAAGTGAGTGCCAGTGTTGTTATGCTGGTTTCAAATATGGACAGAGTGACAGAGAATCTTCGTGTAGTTGCTCAGAGTACTGAAGAGATGACCTATACTATAACGGAGATCGCTTCCAGCACGGAAAAGGCCAGAAGAATAAGTGAAGATGCTATGCTCCATGGCGAAAAGGTTTCCGCAATAGTCAGGGAGTTGGGACAATCCGCCCAGGAAATAGGGAAAGTAGTGGATGCCATAACGAGTATTAGCAATCAGACGAATCTTCTTGCCCTTAATGCTACAATTGAGGCAGCAAGAGCTGGTGCAGCAGGAAAGGGGTTTCAAGTAGTGGCCTCAGAAATAAAGGAACTTGCTCAACAAACGGGTGAGGCGACCGAGGATATAAAGATGAAAGTATTGGCTACTCAGGACACGACTAGGAAGGCTGTAGAAGACATAGAAAAAATAATTTCGGTCATTAAAGAGGTGGGAGAACTAGTTTCCACCATCGCGGCTGCTATAGAAGAACAATCGGTTGTTATGAAAGATATTGCTCAAAACATCGGTAGAGCCACAGAGGAGGTGGACGATTCCAATAGGAAGGTAAAAGATGTCTCAGGGGCTCTAGAGAGTGTGGCTTCTGATATAGGAAAGATAAGAATGATAGGGGATAGTCTTAAGGGAAGAAGTGAAGAACTCTTTGAGAATGCGAAGGAGCTTTCCAAGCTCGGAATGAGACTTAAGGCTCTTATGGCCAGTTTCAAGGTGTGAGAGGGGTGATGGGATGGACTCTACTAGCCTATTTTCAGACAATACGAACACCCAATACATAACATTCTGGATTGGGGAGGAACTCTTTGGCGTTAAGATGGAAGTGGTTCAAGAGGTCATCTCATGGACGGAGATCACCAAAGTTTACAAAGCAGCCCCATATATTCTTGGTGTTATAAACCTTAGAGGACAAATCGTTACTATAATGGATATACCTACCAAGCTTTTTGAAGACAGCGAATATGCACAACAATATCATAGAGACTATACCAAAATAATCATTCTTAACCTCAAAAATGAACAAATCGGTATAGCAGTAAAGGATGTAGGTGAAGTGACGGAAGCAGAGTCCAGTGATTTAGGAGAAGTCCCATCTAATATTCCCGAAATGGCAAGACCCTATTTTGTGGGTATCCTTAGAAAGAGTGATAAAACCATATCCATTCTGAACCTAGAGGTTATGTTCCATGCATAGGAAGATCCGTATCTTAGTCGTTGACGATACAGCCCTTTATAGGAAAATAATTACAGAGGCTCTAAGTAGAATCCCTGATGTGGAGGTTATTGGTTTCGCCCACAACGGTAGAAAAGCTCTCGAAATGATAAAGCTTCATAAGCCTGACATGATCACTTTGGATATAGAAATGCCGGAGATGGGCGGCCTGGAAGTCATGGCAGAACTTAAGAAACAGATGCTAGATGTAGGAGTAATTGTTGTTAGTAGTTTTACGAAGGCCGGTTCTGCTCTTACTATAAAGGCTCTAGAGCTTGGGGCCTTCGATTTTATCACTAAGCCTACGGGCATGGGACCCCAGGAAAGTCTCAATTGTTTGGTTAAAGCCCTAGGTCCTATAATCAGTTCTTACAGAAGAAAATGGGAAATAAGGAAGATCCTTAAAACTAAGCCATCCCCCCTTCCCTCTACACCAGTTTCCATGCCAGAGTCTACTCCCCTGGAAGTCTTCGACAAACCTGCCACCACCTTGGTAAAACAACCATTGGTAGCCATAGGGATAAGCACTGGTGGTCCTAACGCCCTGAGTCAAGTGATCCCCGCTCTTCCAAAGGATTTACCATCCCCCGTTTTGATTGTCCAACATATGCCCCCTATATTTACTCAATCTCTGGCAAACAGCCTCAATGAAAAAAGCTCTCTCAGAGTGAAGGAAGCAGAAGATCAGGAGGAACTTCAACAGGGTTTTGTATACATAGCGCCAGGGGGAAAACAGATGAAGATATCCCCCAAAGATAATAGCAAATATGTAATAATCATAACAGACGATCCTCCCGAAAACAATTGTAAACCATCCGTCGATTATCTCTTTAGGTCAATTGCCAACTACTATACGGGAAGGGTTATTGCGGTAATAATGACGGGTATGGGAAATGACGGAGTAATGGGCCTCCGATTACTAAAGAGAAAAGGGGCTAGAGTAATAGCCCAGGATGAGGCTACCTCCGTAGTTTTTGGTATGCCAGGAGAAGCTATTAAGGCAGGTGTTGTAGACCTGGTGATACCTCTTGATAGGATAGCGATGGAGATAGTGAAGTCTGTAAGGGGTATCCTTTTATGATAAAAATCCTGCCAGAAGAGTTGAAGGTATTTTCAAAGTATATATATGACTTAACTGGCATTACCCTGGGTGATACAAAGGCTTATCTCTTTGAAACTAGGCTTTCCAATCTGATAAGGGAGCTTGGTTGTGGTACCTTTTCTGAGCTCTATGTAAAGGCTAAAAGTGATACCTCGGGAAAGATAGCCCAAAAGATTATAGATGCGATTACTACTGGCGAAACCATGTTCTTTCGAGACCCTCCCGTGTTTCAACTCCTTCAGAACAAAATCCTTCCCGAACTTATAGATAAGAAAAAAAGTCAAAATCCTAGGGGACCCATTTCCATAAAGATATGGTCGGCAGGATGTTCCTCAGGGCAGGAGGTTTACAGTATAGCAATAGTGCTAAAGGAGCTTTTGGGCAACTTCAACGGGTATAACATAAGAATCCTCGGTTCGGATATATCGGATGAAGCCATCGCGAGGGCATCTCGAGGGATCTATACTAAGCTTGAAGTGGAAAGAGGGCTTCCTCCAGACAAGCTTCAAAAATATTTTGTCCTAACCCCTCACGGTTATAAAATAATAGATGAGATTAGAGCCCTTGCTACCTTTAAAAAGATAAACTTAATGCAGGACTTCACCTTCATAGGAAAGCACGATATAGTATTTTGTAGATACGTTGCCATATACTTTCAAGAAAAGGATAAAATTGTTTTGTTTAAACGAATGACAAAGGTTATAGAGCCCCATGGCGCTCTTATACTTGGTGCTACAGAGTCCCTTGCGGGTATCGCTCCTGAATTCGAAGCGAAGAGGTATTTAAGAGCCGTATTCTATCAATTGAGAAATGGAGTCAAGCTTTAGAATGGAACTTAGGGAATATATTTCTGCTATTAGCGAAAAGGCCTTGAATGACCTGGTTTTAATGTCTCCCATAGGAATGGCTATTCTTGAGCCTATTATATCTAAAACTGGTGAGATAGAGGACTATGTTTTCATTTACACTAATTGGGTCCTTGAGGCGAATCCGAATTTAAATATAAAAGGATCTACTTCTCCTACCCTAGCCTCGGTATTTAATTCGCTTCCTCCCGAAGAATTAAAAGGTTTACTCGAAACCTTCAATTCAGCCCTTAGGAGCAAGAAAAACAGGACCTTTCGGATTGAACTGAATGGCACCTATATAGTCATTAGTGTATTCGGGATTGGCGAAAGAATAGTGGGCGCCATCTTAGATGATATAACCCATTATGTTTCCAAAGAATTAGAGCTATTTAACCTAGTAAATGAGCTTCCTTCGCCTGCCTTCCTTATATCTAGAGACGGTATTGTTATTAAAGCTAATAAGGCCGCGAAGGCCTTGGGAATGAAGGAAGGGCTTCCCTGCTGGCTTGGTATAATGGAAGGTAGATGCATTTCTGAAGAAGATAGAAGGCTTTTCGAAGGTGGATTAATTTCAGAAAGGGATATAAGATGCATCCATTGTAAGTCCAAGGAAGCCTTTCATACCATGTTACCCAAGAAGGAAGTTATTAAGGTCGATTCCAGATACATGGAGATCTGGTGGATACCCCTTTTGGGGGATAAGTTTCTACATTATCTTGTAGATGTAACGGAGTATTACGCCCAAGCTCGGGAATTAAAAAGATACTCCGAAATGTTAATAGAAGAAAAGGCCTTTTTTCAGGATGTGCTAAACAGCATACCAATAGGCATAGCCGTTGTAAATCCAGCTACTCATAGGGTCATTTTGGTCAATTCAGAGATGTTAGATACTTCCAAGATGAGTCGCGAAGATATCTTGAAAAGCAAATGTTTTGACCTGTTTTGCAAAGGATCCGTCAATGAATGTCCCTTGTCCGGAGATGGCGAATCGGTTATAAGCGCCAAGACCCAAATAAAAATGTTGGATGGCACCTTAAGGACATTTATACGTAATGAAATCTTAAGAAAGGCGAATGGATTCAATTACATAATTGTTACGCTTACCGATGTTACTGAGCTTACGGCTCTAAATGCTCAGCTTGCCGATGCTAATGCTTTAGCAGAAAAGTTAAATATGCAACTTCTTAGGGAGAAAGAAAGAGCCGAAGCACTGGCAGCCCAGGCGAGGGCTGCCTCAGAAGCTAAGACGCAGTTTTTGGCTTCCATGAGCCATGAGATAAGAACACCATTAAACGCCGTGATAGGCTTCTCCGAACTTCTTATGACCGAGTCCATGAGCGAAGAGCAAAGGTCCTACGTAAACTTGATCTCGAGTAGTGCAAAACTTTTAATGGAGTTAATCGACGATATCTTGGACTTTTCCAGAATAGAAGCAGGTAAGTTAGAGCTAGAAATAGAACCCTTCGATTTATTCAAGCTTTTGGACGATCTCATAACTGCAGTTTCTTTAAAGGCAAGACAAAAGGGGATTGAATTGATCTATGCACCTGACATGAGGATTCCTCCCAAAATCTTAGGAGATCCGAGGAGAACTAAACAGGTCCTTTTAAACCTCCTGGGAAATGCCGTTAAATTTACCAACAGTGGTTATGTAGAACTTAGTTCATATCTTCTTTCCCATCATAGGGATAGGCTGGTAGTTCGATTTGTGGTAAAAGACACTGGCCCGGGTATTCCGAAGGATAAAGTTGAAGCGATCTTTGACCCCTTTGAACAAATAGGGCGCACCACAAAGAAGATCCATGAAGGCGTAGGACTTGGGCTCGCTATAACTAAGAGGCTTGTAGATCTAATGCAGGGTAAAATAGGAGTAGAATCTACTCTTGGAAAGGGGTCCCTTTTCTGGGTAGAGATACCTCTTAGGTTATTAGACGAAGGGAAGTCAACTTTTCCCATTATACCCGAGATTCAGGGGAAAAGATGTCTTCTAGTAGGTAGTTTCTATGGAGATAGAGTGGTTCTTGAAATTATTTTGAAACACATGGGCATGAAGCAGGAAACTGTCGAGGATCCTTATATAGCTCTTGTAAAACTTAACGAGGCGGTAATCTCAAGCGAAGGATTTGAACTACTAATTATAGATCAAGAAATGCCGAAAATAAAGGGGACTGAGTTTATAAAAAAAATAAGAGAAAACCCCCACTTTTCTAATATTAAGTTACTCTTAGTCCTTTCCATAGGTGACCGACTGGATGAGTCCCAGCTTGAAGAATTGAGAAATTGTAAAATTATATCCAAACCTATAAGAATAAGAAATATGGAGGGCGCCTTAAAAGAGCTATTCGACTCTTCTTACAATCGTTTGGACAATGGGTTGGAGGTTCTACCTTATGAGATAAGAGCTCTCGTAGTTGAAGATAACGTAGTGAATCAGAAGGTAGCTCAAGCGATGTTACAAAAGCTTGGGGTTAAAGTAGATATTGCCTCTGGAGGTGATGAGGCCATATCACTTATGAAGGATAACTACTATGATATAGTCTTTATGGACATAGAAATGCCTGGACTTGATGGTTTTGACACTATTAAGCTAATAAGAGATCCTGCACTGGATCTAAAATCTAAGGATGTGCCTACAATTGCTATGACTGCCCATGCTATAAAGGATATAAAGGAAGCCTGTCTTATTGCTGGGATGAACGATTACATATCTAAACCGGTGTCTCTAGATGATCTGAAAAGGGTTATAAATAAGTGGGTAAATAGAAGAGGTTTTTGACAAATGGGGGAAGGAAGATGAGTTCGTCTGTATTTAATAAAGAGGCGATTCTCGCAAGACTTGAAGGGGATGAGGAGTTAGTAAAGATAGTGGTTGAAGTATTCATATCGGATTTTCCTAATCAGTTCCAATCCTTGAAGGATGCTCTTAAAGAGGGTAGACTTCAAGATGCTGTAAGATATGCCCATTCTATAAAGGGAGCATCTTCAAACGTTTCGGCGGAACGCCTTCAAGCCTTAGCACTTAAGATGGAAGAGAGTCTTAAAAATGGAGACCTTACATTTACATTACAGAATCTTCCCCTTTTAGAAAAGGAATTTCAAGAGTTTGTAAAGGCTGTTACATCTCCTGTATAGGAGGTATCCTATGAAAACATTAATTGTCGAGGATGATTTTACAAGTAGGGTATTACTTCAGGAAATACTTTGCCATTACGGACCATGTCACATCGCCGTAAATGGCAAGGAAGCTGTAGAGGCTGTAAAGGTCGCAATCGAGGCTGGTGAACCCTACGATTTGATTTGCCTTGACATCATGATGCCCGGAATGGATGGCCATGAAGCCCTTCAAAAAATAAGGGAAATTGAGGAAAGGCACGGTTTTTTCTCAAAGCGTGGAGCAAAGATTGTGATGGTGACGGCTCTTCACAACATAAAAAATATCAGCCTTGCATACAAAAATCTTTGCGATGCTTATATCATCAAACCACTGGATAAGAATAAGTTGTTGGATGAACTTAAAAAACTTCGTTTGATAGCTTAGGTGAATTATGCGTGTGTTAATAGCTGAAGACGATCCCACAACCTGCTCAGTCTTAAAGGCGATTCTAAGCAAGGCTGGTTATGAGGTTATAACAGTATCTAACGGTCTTGAGGCATGGAAAATTCTTCAAAGACCGGATGCGCCTCGACTTGTCATCCTAGATTGGATAATGCCGGAGATGGATGGGTTAGAGGTGCTACGCCTTGTTAGGACTAATTCTAGTGATAAGCCTCCCTACATAATTATGCTGACAAGCAAAATGGATAAAAGTGATGTTGTAGCTGCCTTGAAGGCTGGAGCTGACGACTATTTGACGAAACCCTGTGATCTAAATGAATTAAAGGCCCGATTAGAGGTTGGTCGTCGAATAATCGGAATGCAGGATGCTCTCTCGGAAAAGATTCAAGAGTTAAGTCGAGCATTAGCAGAGATAAAAACCCTTCGGGGTATATTGCCCATTTGTGCCCATTGTAAGAAAATACGAAGTGAGAAGGGTGAGTGGATTCAAATTGAAAAATATATTTGTTCCCGAACTGAAGCTGAATTTAGCCATGCCTTATGTCCCGAGTGCCTTGAAAAGTTTTTCCCTGAAGTTGTCTCAGGAAGTAAAATGAAGTAAAATTAAAAAATTTACGGCTTCTTAGCCGATTTTATATGATTTTTATGGGAATTCCAATTTTGGAGATCTAGAAAGTATGGGAAATACGAATAGTCTACCAAAAGAAAATGATACTTCACTCGTGCCAATTATATGCCTAGGTGCATCGGCAGGAGGACTGGAAGCCCTAGAGAGATTCTTTAGAAGAATACCTTCTAAAATATCTCAAGCTATTGTTATAATACAACATCTAGCACCGGATTATAAAAGTGTTATGGGCGAACTCCTTTCTAGATTCACCGAAATACCAAGTACTATAGTATCGGATGGTATGAAGCCTGAGCCCAATAGAATTTACCTTATTCCCCCTGGGAAATATATGATGGTAAAAAACGGTGTCTTTGTGCTATTCGATAGGAAACCCCATGAACCTCATATGCCCATAAACATCTTTCTCATTAGTTTGGCAAAGGAATTAAAGGACAAGGTCACGGCGGTAATTCTTTCTGGGACGGGAAGTGATGGATCTAGAGGGGTAGAGGCGGTTCGTTCAGCGGGGGGGATGGGGCTCGTTCAATCTCCAGAGAGTGCAAAGTTCGATGGTATGCCTAGAAATGCCATTTCGACAGGTTCAGTAGATTTTGTTGGAACACCCGAGGAGATATGTGAATATATTTTTTATGGGAAGAATTTCGTAGAAAAACATGTTGCTAGTAATAGGCAGAAATTTGTAGAGTCTGAAGATCCAAAACAACTCGTTCTTCAGCTTTTAAGCACTAATTATAATATAGATTTTTCCCTCTATAAAGAGGCTACCATTACAAGACGCCTCGAAAGACGAATTCAGCTTTCCAAAGCAGAAAATATTGAAAAGTACCTAGAGATACTGATTTCCGACCCGAATGAGCTTGATAATCTATACCACGATCTATTAATTGAAGTGACCCAGTTTTTTAGAGATCCTGAAGTCTTCGCAAAGCTTAAGGAAGAGATACTACCAGAACTTCTAATGGGTCATCCCCAGGATCAGGAATTTAGAGTATGGGTTGCTGGATGCGCAACTGGTGAAGAGGCCTATTCCATAGCCATCGTGTTGGAGGAGGTTTGTGCTGCCCTATCGGTGAGGCCACCTATAAAAATCTTTGCAACGGACATCCATAAGACCTCTCTTCGTTACGCAGGTATAGGGAGGTATTCCAAAAATGAGTTGAAGTCAGTCTCAGAGGATAGACTAAAGGCCTTTTTCATAGAGTCGGAAGACCACTTTATGGTAAAACCTTTCATAAGGAGACTAATAACATTTGCTCCCCACAACCTTTTGGAAGATCCCCCTTTCCTACATCTTAAGCTTATACTCTGCCGAAATGTGCTCATATACTTCAAGAAGGAAGCCCAAGAAAGGGTCATTAGAAACTTTCATGCTGCCTTAGAAAAGGGTGGAATACTTGTTTTGGGAATGAGTGAAAGCCTAAGCGATATGGAAGATGGTTTAAGTCTCGTAAATGCTAAGCTGAAGATATTTAAAAAGGAGTATGAAACATTTCCTGTAAAGATTTATCACTATTACCGCCATAAAAAGTTTACTGGGCAGCAGAAAGAGAAGTCTATCCCTGGAGATTTCTATAAAACAGATTACTATGAGCTGTTTGAGCAGTGTGTTCCTTCTGGATTTTTAATAAATAAATCAGGTATTTTACTACATACCTTTGGAGATGCCTATAAATATCTTAATTTGCAAGGACCTTTAAAGAGCGAGTTATTAAGCCTTCTTAAAGGCAACATACGGGTAGCGATAGGTGCAGCTATAGAGAGATGCCAAAGGACAAAGGATATTGTTAGGTTTAGCAATATAATCCACATGTTTTCTGACGGCCAGCATGAACTTCTAGATGTTACGATAAAACCCTTAAAGAAGAGAACCACGGAATCATTAATAGATGAGGATCCTGATTACTTCTTTGTGCGATTAGATACGGGTTGTTTAGTTCCAGCCTTTTCCGAAGAAGATTCACTTTCTTTGGATGCTGCCGCGAAGGCTAGAATAGAGCAGTTAGAACGGGAATTGAAGGAAGCTAGAGAAAATTTACAGACGGTAGTCGAAGAATTAGAAGCGAGCAATGAAGAACTTCAGGCCACTAATGAGGAGCTACTTGCAGCAAACGAAGAACTTCAAAGTAGTAATGAGGAGCTTCAGTCGGTTAACGAAGAATTGTTCAGTGTAAATGCGGAATATCAAGAGAAGAATCGTCAACTTTTGGAGCTTCATAATGATATTCAAAATATGATAAACAGCACAGACATAGGCCTTATATTTCTAGATGAGCGATTTACCGTTAGGAGATTTACTCCTTCTATATCACGAACCTTCTTTTTAAGAGAGCAGGATATAGGAAGGCCCCTTGCTGAGATAAAGAGTCTTCTTTATTCCGATAAGGACCTTTTAGAAGTTGCCAAAAGAGTTTACGAGATTAACAGAACTGAGGAAACGGAGATTATGGCGGAACACGGTTCCTATTTTCTCCAAAGAGTTAGTCCTTATAGGGATTCAACGGGTAATGTAAGAGGGGTCGTAATTACCTATGTTGATATAACGAAGGTCAAAGAAGCTGAAAGGAAGAAGGAAGAAGCGGAACTTCTCCGCCAATCCATTCTTGATTCAATGGATGCTCATATAGCTGTTATTGATAGAGAAGGAAATATTATTGCCATAAATAGAGCCTGGAGGGAGTTTGCCAAACAGAACCAGGCTCGAGATTTTAGGACCATGGATATAGGAGCCAATTATTTCGCAGCCTGTGCCTGTTCTGTAGATGATTCTGCCTATGAAGATGCTCAAAAAGCCATGGCCGGTATAAGGGGAGTCCTTAGCGGGAGAAGCCAATATTTTGAAATGGAATATCCCTGCCATTCCCCCTTTGAGGAAAGGTGGTTTTTAATGAGAGTAACCCCCCTTAATAGACCACAGGGTGGGGCTGTTATCGCCCATATCAATATTACCGAAAAGGTCAAAGCTGTAAATGTCCTAAGAGAAAGCGAAGAAAGGCTTAAGACTGTACTGGACAGTATTCAGGCGGTCGTATTCGTGATGGATCCGTTGACGGGAGGTATGATCTTTGCGAACAAATACAGTGTTAACATCTTTGGAGAATTTGAAGGTAAAAAGTGTAATGAAGTTTATAATGATGAAACGGGTAAATGTTTATTCTGCATCCCATTAGAAACCGGCTCAAGTCCAATTGGTTTAGAAAATATCTATGATAGAGAAGTTTACTACAAAGGTAGATGGTTTAGCTGTAGAAATACCTTCATTACATGGACGGACGGAAGGACTGTAAGGGTTGGCATTGCCACGGATATAACGGAGCTTAAGCAGCTATCTCAGGAGCTTATAAGAATAAAGGAAGAACAGGAGAAAATCATTCTGGATAGGACGAGGGAGCTAAGAGAAAAGGAGGTTATTCTAAAAAGGGCTCAGGAGTTAGGAAAAGTCGGCAGTTGGGTATTTGAACATTCCTCTGGGGAAATAATATGGTCTGAAGAGACATACAGAATATTTGGTCTTGAGCCTTATCAAGAGAAGATAAACTACTTCAAGTTCATCAATATGGTACATCCAGAGGATAGAGAAAAGGTTGAAGAGGCCTGGCTCAGCTCTATTAGTAACAATATGGACGAATATCAGGTTGAGCACAGAAGTATAATTCGAGGCAAGGTAAAATATCTTTTTGAAAAATGTATACACGAAAAGGACAGCGAGGGAAGAATAGTTAGATCCTTTGGGATGGTTCAAGATATAACAGAAAGGGTCGAAAATGAGAAAAAGTTAATGAAAGCTCTTAAAATGGCTGAGGAAATGGCTAGGAAGGCTCACGAAGCAAATGAAGCAAAGTCCCGATTTCTTGCCAATATGAGCCATGAGATACGAACCCCATTAAATGGCATAATTGGAGCGACCCATCTTCTTGAAACAACTAATCTTACGCCGGAACAGAAGGAGTATGTGTCCATAATCCAAACAAGCAGTGAAGTGCTTCTGGGGCTTGTTGAGGATGTGTTGGATCTATCGAAAATAGAGGCGGGTCAACTTGCTCTTAAGACACTACCCTTTGATATTTATCATATGGTCGAAAGGATAACTCAGTTGATGGGAAATAATGCATTGAAAAAGGGGTTAGAGCTAATACAGATAGTGTCACCAGATATTCCACTTAAACTTATTGGGGATGAGACGAGAATTCAGCAAATAATCGTAAATCTTCTAAGTAATGCTATAAAATTTACCGAGGAGGGCGAAGTTGGTATAGTAGTTGATGTGGTAAGAAAGAGAGTCACTGAAGTGGATCTGAGGATTTCTATCTATGATACAGGCCCTGGCATTCCTAAGGATAAGTTATCGGAAATATTTATGGAGTTTAGACAATTAGATGATTCGAAAGCTAGAAGGTATGAAGGTTCGGGGTTAGGGCTTGCTATTTCCTCTAAGCTTGCAGAGCTTATGGGAGGTAGGATAGAGGTTGAGAGCGAACCAGGCAAAGGGTCTAACTTTTCTCTATACATCACTTTGAAAATTGATGAGGTGGGAGAGCTCCTCGAGTTCCCAGAAATATCTCTTGGTTTTACAGTTCTTTACTGTGATCCCTTCCCGAACAGGACAGAAAATATATCTCAGTGGCTTACAAGATGGAGGATTAATCATGAGATTGTGATGGAGAGTAAGGATCTAGCGGAACGATTAAGTAGGAAAAATTATGATATGATCATAATGGATGAAAGATTTTATAGTGACTTTGTAAAACTTGATATAACGGATAGAGCCCCGATGGTATATGTGTTTAAGGGGATCGGGGGTAATAACTTTGATCTAAGTAAGGTAAAGCCTGTTTTGAAACCTATAACATACCACAAAGTACATTCAATAATTATCAACTATTTCTCGGCAGAAATCCCTCAGGAGACTAGAAGTCTAGAGGTTCAGGAAGGTAAGGTAAAGCGCATACTTGTTGTTGAAGATAATAAGGTAAACCTTATGGTGATAGAGAAGCTTTTACAGAAGTTAAATTATGAAGTGTTATTAGCATCAGATGGGGTGCAGGCCATTTCGATTGTTAAAAGGGGGGAACCTATTGATCTTATACTGATGGATGTTCACATGCCCAAAATGGATGGTATAGAAGCCACAAGGATTATTAGATCCCTAGACATTCCTGCAGCAAAACAGATCCCTGTAATTGCACTCACGGCGGATGCTCTAACGGAGGATCTCAGAAAATGCTTAGCAGCTGGTATGAACGATATCATACTGAAACCAATAAGCGTAGAGGGATTAAAGCTTAAATTGAAACGCTGGTTAAACTGAAATGTAACAAATGCTAAGCTTTAATCTCCATGTTATAAATCGAGGAAATACCGCTATAAGATAAAGGGGAAATAGATGAATATTTTTGATATTAGTGCGTTGATAGGGGGGGTAGTTTTTTTAATTTTTTCTGCAAAATACTTAGTGGAAGGATTAATTGGTATAGCCGCCCGTCTGGCTGTCCAACCATTCATTTTAGCCATGTTAATTATTAGTATTGACTTGGAGGAATTTGCCCCCGCTGTAATAGGTTCTTATCAGCATTTGACCGCTCTTTCCTACGGAAGCATCTTAGGGACAGTGATATTTCTAATTCTGTTAGCTCTTGGCTCAGCAGCTTTTCTATTCCCTATAAAACACCCTGATTTTCCTATCAAATACATTTGGATGTTAGGGGGAGTAATATTTTTAATTTTTATCCTTTCATTAGATGGCCTTATCAGCCGTGGGGATGGTCTAGTAACACTGGCTACCTACGTTACCTTTCTAGGTTACCTAATAAGAGATATGAGAAGAACTCGAGCTGCGAAAATGGAAATAGAGGAGGCAGAAGAGGAGGTAAAGAAGATTCTTAAAAGGCCCAATTGGTATTTTCCTTTCATGTTTATTAGTGGGCTTGCAGGGCTCTTAATTGGTGCTCTTCTCGTTATAAGAGGGACTAAAGCTGTTCTTTACTGGTCAGGCATTGAAGAAACAATTCTTGGTTTCACTCTTCTTGCCGTTTCAGCTAATTCGGTGGAGTTAGTAGAGGCCATTATACCTGCTAAACAAGGGCATCCTGAGGTTGTAATAGGCAATGTAGTAGGAAGCTCCTTCTTTCAACTACTATTTACTACAGGTATTTGCTCTCTGATCCATCCAGTGCAGGTAAGCAGAGCAGCCATTCAGTATCTCATCCCCGCTGTTATCTTTTGTTGGGTTGTTTTACTCACTATCGTTTGGTGTCGCCAAACCCCTCGGTGGGTTGGCTTTATTTTGATCTTATTCTATATTGCCTTTGCTATTGGGACTGTGATGCTCGGCTTAAGATTGTAAGATCCTTATCATCTTGGTGAGGAACCGAAAGATTATTTGGTGCTTACATTGTTTATTTCAATAGCGTCTATAGATTCTGAAGGCGTGGTATCCTTTAGGGCTTCATATATATCTTCTATGGCGCTTATGTTGGTTTTAAAGGCCTTTAGAACATCAGGATCGAAGTGGTAAGGCATAGTTCGACCATCCCCCTCAGTTATTATCCGAAATGCTGTTTCATGATCTAGTGCTGGTTTATAGGGCCTTTTACTACGAAGTGCATCATACTGATCAACGATATTTACTATTTTCGCTTCCACAGGTATTTCGTTGCCCTTTAATCCCCTGGGATAACCTGATCCGTCGTATCTTTCGTGATGGGATAGGCATATAGTAGACGCCATTTCTAATCTTGGGTGTCCCCCTACTATCTTAGCACCAAATATTGTGTGGGTTTTTATAATCTCAAATTCTTCCTTGGTAAGAGGTCCTGGCTTTCGGAGTATATCAGGATGAATATGCACTTTACCTACATCATGAAGGATTGCTTGAAACCTTATTTTCTCAATAAAATCATCCGGCAGTCCAAGACAACTGGCGATATGGGCGGCATACTCGCCTATTCTCTTTATGTGATTTCCTGTTTCTTCATCGTTTGCCTCTGCAGCTCTTGCAAGAACTTCTATCGCGTATAGGTAACTTTTTTCCACTTCAATTATTTGATTTGCTAGAGAATTTAGGAAAAATATCTGCATAAATAACGTTCTTATTACACTGGCGTCGTAGAAGTTTACCTCTCGATCGTAATTTAGAGCGAATATACATAACCTAGGGGATATGAAATAGACCATGTTCTTTACTCTAATCTTCCAAATAGATAATACATCAAATACTGGTAAAAGAGTTTCTTCTATTGGGTCTCCATAGTTGTAAAATCCCCACACAACGTTTTCCTCTGGGCTCAAGGCTTTGTTGCATGGTCTAAAGTATAACCCCTGGGGGATAGGAAGTCTATTCTTCTCTAGCTGATTTCCCTTTACGGAATAGCTATACCATAAACTTATTTCATCGCTTTCCAACCTTAAAATTATTGTTTGCGGTGTATCAGAGAAAAGGGTGTGTCTTTTTAAAAGCTGTTCCATCATGCCTTCCACGGTGGTAAGGAGTTGGAATCTCGTTGGATCGAAGTGTAACATTGCACTATGTACAAACTCTGTAAGCCTTTCAACGTTAAGATGGGCAAGCTTTAGTTTTTCATTAAGGTTTTTTACCTTAAGAAGCATCTTTACTCGAGCTAGAACTTCACTTTTATCAAAGGGTTTTGTAAGAAATTCCTCTGCTCCAGCTTCTATTCCCACTATCCTATGTTCCTTCGAATCTAGAGCGGTAATCATTATTACAGGGATATGGCTAAGAAGCTCATCCTCCTTAATTTTTCTGCAGACCTCATACCCGTTCATTCCGGGCATAATAACGTCTAGAAGAACTATATCAATCTTATCTTTCTTGAGGATTTCCAAGGCCGATACGCCATCGGGGGCTTTTACAACTTCGTAGCCTGTTGAGGTAAGAATAGCCTCGAGTAATGCTAAATTGGAGGGTTCATCGTCCACACATAGGATTTTGTATTTTTGAGTCGATAAACTTATCATCCTCACCTTGCTTTATATTGTTCATAGGAATTTCTTCTACCACTTTATATTTATAATACATCTCATCTATAGATGCTACACGAATTTCATCATTGAAATGATCATTTCGATTTATATACCAACGTGGAATTGCACTATAGACCTTTTCACCTCTAATTATTGTTGCCAAGACTCTTGGATAGAGTCCCTCTATGTCCACAATAAGGAGATCGGCTTGCTTACCCTTATCAATGGAACCGACTCTATTATCAAGTTTAACGGCTTTTGCTGGGTTAAGGGATAGCATTTCAACGGCCCTATGAAGGGGAAGAAGGTTTTCTCTAACAAGTGTTACCATAGCATGAAGAAGGGTCATGGGAGAATAGTCTGAGCAGAGAATAGAACCGAGGCCCTTGCTTATTAACTCTCTAGCGCTAAGGTTTCCGGCCTGTGATACTCCTCGAAGAACATTTGGGGCTCCAAGACAAAGAAATAAACCCTCCTTCTGGGCTTCCTCTGCAGCCTCTTGAGTTACCGGAAATTCGGAAATCTTTACGCCAAGACTCTTAAACCATCTTATCTGGTCAGCTCGATCGGCGTCATGAACGGCCATGGGAATTCTAGCTACATAACAGAGATTAGCAATTTCTTCAACTACTTTAACTACCTGGCTTCTGGCTCTTAACTTCATCTCTACAATCTCATCTAGTTCCCTATCTTCCTTCTCATACACCGATCTATAATAGTGTTTAAATGCCGAAAGAGTTCTAAACTGTCCCTGCCCGGGGGTATGGTCCATAAAAGAAAGAAGCTGGACTAGCCCTTCGCTAGCTAACCTAAGTAGAATTGGGAGAGCCTCCCCGTTTGTAACCTCGAAACGGGCATGAACGTAGGTGTTTACCGCTAGAAAATCCCGTAAGTCGTTAGTTACTTGGACGATATGTTCCGCAATGCTATTCGCTCTAAGGCCAAGTTCAACCCCAGCAAAGGATATGGAATGGAATATTGTAGTAATGCCACAGCTGACAAGTTCTTTATCAAGCTCTATAAGAGCCAAGTTTTCTGGCATTCTAACGTTTGGTCTCGGTTCGATTCTCTTCTCGATAGCATCGCAATGTATATCTACAAATCCTGGGATAAGGTATAGCCCTCGAATATCTACTCCTTCCCTATACTTGGATGATGGGAGAATATCCGAGATAATCCCATCTTCAATTACAACAGTTCCTTGGGATAATACTCCGTAGGATCTTACGATATTTGCGTTTCGAAGGATTGTGATCTTACCCATAGTTTTTGCCTCCTTTTGTTATATTGAAAAGATCTTATCTGCAAAGGGCATTACTGTCTGATGATCATGGAAAACACCTATGATGCTCGTGCCTTGGTTTTTAATCTCTTTAAGTAACTCTATAACTGTGGCTGTATTTCTTTCGTCTAATGAAGAGGTTGGTTCATCCAATAGCAAAAGCCTAGGGTTTGAAATAAGGGCTCTTGCTATGTTTATCCGCTGCTGTTCACCTCCACTAAAGGTAGCTGGGTAGGCATCAAAGAGCTGTCTAGGAATATTTAACCGTTCCAAAAGTTCTTCAGCCCGTTTCCTAGCCTCTCGTTTTAGGATGGAATGGTTTTGAATTAGTGGTTCTAGAACAATTTCCAAAGCGGGAACTCTTGGGATCACATTGAGAAACTGAGAAACGTAGCCAATCTCGGAGCGCCTTAATTCTATCACCATTCTGTCGGAGATCGAAGCTAAGTTCACTTTCCCAAATTTTTTTGAGTGATAGAGGATATCACCTTTTGTTGGCAAATAGGATCTATAGATACATTTTAAGATGGTACTCTTGCCGCTTCCGCTAGGACCCTTTATGAGGAGAAATTCCCCTTCATCCACATTAAAGGAAACATTTTCGCAACCCCTTATCTCCTTTCCACCAAGGAGGTGGAGTAAAAAGACTTTTGAAAGATCCATAACCTGAAGCATCATACCCTTCTCCTAAAGCCTTGAGGCAACTAATAGCTGTGTGTAGGGATGTATGGGGTCAGCAAAGACTTGATCTGTAAGACCTGCCTCTACTATTCTACCGTATCTCATTACAATGGTCCGTTCGCAAAGGATTTTTACAACGTTAAGATCATGAGAGACCACCAGCATAGAAAAACCAAACTCATTTTTCAGATTACGGATGAGATCAAGCACACGGGCCTGGACAGAGAGATCTAGGCCTGTTGTAACCTCATCGAGAAGAAGCAAAAGGGGGGTATGGACTAGAGCTTTAGCGATTTGAACTCGTTGTTGCATTCCACCACTAAAAACTCGGGGAGGTTCATCCATTCTTTCCGGAGGAACCTCCGTTTTATTTAGGAGTTCTGAAGCCTTAGTACGCATAAGCCCTACATGGCGCCAACCAGCATCAAGTAACCTTTCTATAATGTTTCCGCCTGCGCTTACCTCCATACGCAAGCCTAGCGAAGGTTGTTGATAAACTATACCCATGATGGCTTCACGAAGTCTCTTTTTGTGGTAAGGAGAGATGGAAAGAAGGTTCTTACTCCAATAACCATCCCTATGGTTACTTAAAAAGGCTTTTAGCGAAGACGGCAAAAATTCGGATCTAATAAACATTGAACCCTTAGCAGGTGTCTTGAAGTGTAAGACATTTATAAGAGTGCTTTTTCCCGAACCGCTTTCTCCAACAATTCCTAGAGATTCTCCTTCAAAAAGGTCAAAGCTTACGTCTTGACAGGCGACGATGGTTCCACACGCTCTACATCTGTTTGTTTCCATTTTGGGGCCTGTTGTTTTCAGACAGTGATTACATTCTTTACCGAAAAAAACAGTTAAATTTTCGACTCTTAGAAGCGGTTCCATCCTCTATTCGCTCCCTTTACATTGAGATTAAAAATCTTGAGGTCTTCGGGAAAACTTTTAGAAAGTCAAACTCCTAATTGTTTTCTTCGTTTCTTACAGTAGGAAGTATCGGAACAAAGGAATATTCTTTCTCCGGCTTCGGTCATAATTATTTCGTTAAGGTATGTATCAAAGGAACCACAGAGTTTACACTTCGCCCCATTAAAATTTTCAATTCTAAATGGATGATCTTCGAAAGTAAGAGGCTCTACCCTCGTAAAGGGTGGAACAGCGTAGATACGCTTTTCCCTTCCTGCCCCAAATAGAAAGAGGGACTCTGCCATGTTAAGTTTTGGAACATCCCATCTTGGAATAGGGCTTGGATCCATAATATAGTGTTCATTGACCCTTACGGGATAGCGATAACTTATCCTAACTTCACCAAATCGAACTATGTCCTCATAAAGATAAAGCCACATCCGACCATAATCCCCTTCCGCATGCATTCTTCTGGTTTCCACTTCTGATGGCTCTACTTCTCTAAGGGCTTCCGGATAGGGTACCTGAAGAACTAAGATCTGATCGCTTCTCATCGGTTCTTCAGGGATACGGTGGCGGGTTTGAATAATTGTTGCTTGGGTGGTATCTGTTGTTATTCCTATTCCTGGAGAGACTCTTGCCACAAACCTTTTTATGTTTTCAGCATTTACACTCTCATCGCTCCCCTGATCTATCACCTTTAGCACATCTGTAGGGGTAATTATCGAGAGGGTAATTTGGATGCCACCAGTCCCCCAACCTCTTGCAAAGGGCATCTCCCTGGAACCGAAGGGCACTTGATAACCGGGAATAGCTATAGCTTTGAATATAGCTCGTCTGACTTCCCTTTTAACCTCATCATTTATAAAGGCAAAGTTGTAGAACATTTCTATGTGATCAAGCCTCTTCATATGGTTTCTTACTCGCTCTCCACTTGTTCTGAGCCTTTCTAAGTCTATCTAGATCCGATTGAAAATCGACATAATGGGGTAATTTCCAATGATTGCAAAAACCCATGGATTCAATCCCATCAATGTGGGACAGCACAAATTCTTGATCTTCAGCAGGTGCCTTTGGATTTTTTGTTCGCACACATCTTTCAAGGATAGCCATCGATATGGCCTTTATTTCATTTTGGCCAAAGCATGCGCCATAGCCCATTGAGAACCGGGGAAGTCCCTCGGCAGTTTCGTAGCGAGATATAACCTCAGCCTCTGTGACCTTTATCTCTCCTACCGTGTAGGGATTACCATTGTGAGGGTGAGCGATTATAAGAGGCACGTAACCAACTCTCAGTTCTCCAAGGGTTGGATGGATGTTTCCATATCCTCGCATGCTAGAGTAAGCAAGAAGGAGTAGTCCTCCCGTTTCCCCTCTCGCAAGAGATTGAAGAATAGCTGATCTTGGAGCAGGAAAGGTTAAAGAGTGCTTTGTAATGTCAAAGGGTGGTTCGCCTGAAGCTTGGTTTTCGGGTTCTTCTATAAGTCCTTCTTCTTTAAGGATCTTTACTATCTTTGGAAAAGAGCGGGGAATGTTTTTTAATCGTATGTTAGCATCTTCTAAAAGTGCTCTATATTTGGTCCATTCTTCTTCAGGTGATATAAGAAGTTCCATTTGAAGTAAGCGTATAGTGTAGTCGGTCGTAGGACCAAGTATCTGACCTCCTGGAATTTCTTGAAAGGCTGAGGAAATTCTACGAATTACTCTCATTCTTTCTGTGGTTATAGGGAGGGAGGTAGTAAGTCTTGAAAGGGTTACTCGATGAGCTCTAAGTAGTAATGAGGCCTCAAAGGTATCTCCCCCACTCTGGATTATAGCGATTGATGCAAGTTCGGGGGAATAAAGCCCCCCTTCGCCCATTACACGATCAACAAGAAGGTATAGCTGTTCTTTAACCTGAGAGACCTCTAAGGGTCTGGACTTTCCTTTGTAACGTTCAATATTGAAGAGAATATTGGACTGTTCAATGGCCTCTAGTCCACCACTTACAGCAACATATCCCATTTTCAGGCTCCTATCTCAACCCTAACGGCGCGAGTAAGAGTAAGGAACCGACCCCCTTTGTCTATAAATATACTTTCTACTCCTAAGGGAAACTCTTTGTTAAGCTCTTGTAGTATCTCAAGATCTTCCTTCCCTATTCCATTGAGGGCGATGATGGATTCACCCTTTATTCCTGGACCAGAAATTTTCAGGGGTATACCCCTATTGTCCGATAATCCTTCTATGAGGAAAAATACCGTAGCCCCTAGTTCTGGATAAAGATAATTACCTCTCCGTACTTGGGAAAGCATTCCTTTACCCTTTCCATCTGGGAAAACCACAAAGTCAGCTTCTTCTACGGATGTCTCCAAACTTCTTGTTCGAATCTTGATATTTTCAGACCACATCTTTCTATAGCTCTCTTCTACACTGATCACAGCAAAGGTGTTATTGTTGTCGTAGAGACTTTCTAGGATTAAAAGAAGGCAATCCTCTCCGGTTTTGGCTACTGGCAGTTCCATAATAGTTCCCGGTCTTGATATGGCTTCAAGAACCCTTCTAAAGACCAAGTGGTGTAGAATGATGGGATCTAGGAGGACATCTTTCCTGGCCTTGACCATAAATTTTATCTCCCAGGGAGAATATCGAATTCAACTCGAGAAAGATCTATTAGACTTTCGTATTTGCTTCGCTCCAATTTTTCTCGTTTCCATGCATTGGTGAGAATCACTCTAATGCTTTCTTTAATCACATCATAGGCTTCGGAAGATTCTAGAAATTCCAGAACTGCCCTTATAAATGCTCTATCTTTGTCTTGGCCTAAGACCATCCCATAGCCTTTGATACCGTTATGTTCCACCTCTACCTCTGTAACTAGTATCTCTCCGATATGAAAGGGGGTGTCGAAGGTGTCCGTCAAAGTCATCATAACAACACCACTCGATGGCTTGCGGACAAATCTTATAGGTAGTTTCTCGATAAGTTTTAGAATTCTTTCCACTTCAAAATTTTCAAGGTAGGTCACTGCTTCCTGAAGTTCCTGTAAATTTAGGTACATCACCTATCTCCTCTATTTCATAACTATAGCCGTGTATTTTGAACCCTAATCTTTCATAAAACTTATGAGCTCTATGCCGATTACGGTTACTTGAGAACATGATTTTGTAGCATCCCTTTTCTTTTGCGACATTCATGGCGTAATGAACCATGACTGTTCCAATACCCTTCCCTCTAAAGGCTTCTTCAACCACGATATTTTCTAAAATCGCTATAGGTCTTCCCCCATGGCCGAGGTTGTCCATTACTAGAATGGAAAAGGTTCCAACAGGCTCATCATCAAGGAAAGCCAAGTAAATATGATAGAAGGGATAGGAGGCGATCCGATTGAAGATTGATGCTGCCTTTTCCTGAGGGAGTATGGGATCGCTATCTTCGAGATCCAAGTAGCTGTATAATCGAAGTATTATTGGTAGATCCTCCTTTTTTGCCTCTTTTATAGTGAGATTCTTCATGGTTTCTCCTTAGGTATATCGGGCACGAATTAGGGCACAGAGTTTATCTATTAAAGCTACGGTAATAACGATAATGATAAGGATTGTTGTAACGTCTTTGTTGTTATAGCCTCTTAGATTGTCATAAAGATACATACCTATTCCCCCAGCTCCTGTAAGTCCTAGGATAGTTGCCGAGCGAACATCTGACTCAAATCTATAAAGAGTCATGGAAACAAAGAAGGGCATAATTTGTGGAATGACGGCAAATCGGATCACCTTTAAAAAGCCAGCGCCGGTCGAAGAAAGGGCGGTTATCGGTCCAGGCTGTATATTTTCAATTCCTTCTGCAAGAAGTTTTGTTAACACTCCTGAGGTATGGACACCAAGAGCGAGGATCCCCGGCATTGGACCTAATCCTACAGCTGATACAAAAATGAGAGCCCATACCATCTCGTTTATAGATCGGGCAAAGTTGGCAATTATCCTTACTGTCCAGTATAGGCAGGAACGGATAGCTTTTTGGAATACTCCATTTCCTGGGATCAACAATTCAACAGTGTTCATTGCAGCTAGAAATGATAAAGGAAAGGCTATTATTACGGATATAACAAGAGCAAGAAAGGCCATTTGAACTGTTTCAACCATGGCACCGAGGTATTGGAATATATTTCTCTTGGTTATATTGGGCGGTAGAAATCCGCTATCGGGGATCTGCGGGTTTCCAGCTATGTAGACTATCATGTTGTGCCATCCTTTAATCAGATCGGAGATTTTCATATCCGTTCCTTTCCAACTCCAGAAGCCAATTAGAATGAAACAGCCAACTATAAAGAGGTTGAAAGGGGTGAAGGGGGATATCCGGCGTTTGAGATCCTCAATGGACATAATCAGGCTCTTTGCTCCTTGGATTTTTACCCATTCCGCCTCGCCTAGTTTGATTTTTTCTTCTGGTCGAGCTCTTTTTTCACTTCGTTTATTTTTCGTATGGGATCGTAGTCTCCATCAGAGGCCTCCACGTAGCCTTTTATTTTTAATTTCTTTAATCCTTCTGGATCATTGAAAGAGAGGATGGCTTCTTTAAGGGCCTTTTTTAGAGAATCGGGAAGTGACTTATGATAGGCCATGGGAGAGGCAGGTATCAGCTGAGACTTCCACAATATCTTGAAATCTTTTTCTGTTTGCCACATCTTCCCCTCTCCTCTTTTTAGATCTAGATCATTAGTAGAGGCCAAATCAACCTTTCCGCTTTTTACCGCTAGGATAGAGGCTTCATGACTTCCTGAGTAGATCACCTTAGAGAAGTATTTATCGGGATCAATGTTCTTCTCCTTTATGAAGTAAACCATAGGAACAAGGGTTCCACTGGTGGAGTTTGGATCTACGAAGGCGAATATTTTACCCTTTGCATCTTCAATGGAGTTAATGGGAGAGTCTTTTCTGGCTATTATAAGGCCATGGTATCCTGGGACACCTTCTTCCCCTACTTCTTTAGCAAAGGCTTCTGCATTGGCTCGGAGCGCCGCCTCAATATATGACTTGGGACCAAAATAGGCTAGATGGGCATGTTGAAACTGCATTGCGGTAATGACCCCTGCGTAATCATTGGCAACCATAAATTCCACAGGAATCCCAAGCTTTTTTTCGAGATAGGCAACCAATGATCCCCAGTGTTCCTTCATGTTAGCTGCCGATTCGGTAGGTACTACGGCAAATACGAGTTTCTTTGGCCAATCGGCTGGAATAGACGATGCGCTCCATCCCCATGTAGTAAACAATGCTAGGCTAATAAAAAGAACTGTAAAGGCGACTCTTTTCATGGCCCTTACCCCCCTATATAATTGTTTGAGGTTAAAAAATCACCAATGAACAACCCGACTTAAGTCGACATAGTTGTTATTAAATCCCGGTCCGTATCCCTCTAGCTCACTCCCGTATATTTCCTGGATTACGTCCGGGGTTATCTCTCGAGGGGTTCCATCAAAGACAATCTGACCGTCCTTCATCCCTATAATGCGTGATGCATATTCCTTTGCATAATGGAGTTGATGGAGATTCATTATAATGGTTATCTCATACCTTTCGTTGGTTTCTCGAAGGATCTCCATAACGGTTTGGGCACTAACTGGATCGAGGGATGAAACAGGCTCATCGGCAAGAAGAATCTCTGGTCTTTGAGCAAGGGCCCGGGCTATTGCAACCCGTTGTCTTTGTCCTCCCGAAAGGTGGTCACATCTTTGAAGAGCGTAGTCCGTAAGACCCACTATCCTGAGATATTCATAGACCTCCTCAATTGTTCGGGAAGTGTAGCATTTAATAAGTGCTCGCCATAGGGGTTTTTTATAAAGCATCCCACTTATGACGTTATCAACCACATGGAGTCTATCAACCAGATGGAGTGCTTGAAAAATAATCCCCGTCCTTTGTCTGAGATATTTAAGATCCCTTTTAGATGGCCTAATTAGGTTAATGCCAAGCACCGAAAGTTCACCACCCAAAACCTGGGTAGTGCCATTTAATGCCAAGAGAAGTGTGGTCTTGCCTGCCCCAGAGGGGCCTATTATGGCTATCCGTTCCCCCTTGGTAACTTCAATGTTAACTTCTTTAACCACAACCTTACCATTATATCCTATGGATAAATTCGTAGCCTTTATTTGTGTCATTGGTTTTCTCCCTTCCTTAAATGCTACACCCAATAGCGGCATATAATGGAAAATAAAAATTTTTATTTCTAGGAAATGACGATTTGGTTAAAAGCCTGCTTTCTATTGTTGTTTACTCAAAGAAATAGGTGAGATTTACTGGGATCCTGACTTAGCCAGCTCTACGGTCCCTAAATATTACGGACCCCTTTAGGAGAGAGGCTTGTGCCTTTGCGGCCCTTTTTACTTCAGTGGCTATTGAGGCAAGCTGCGAAAAGGATTCGATACGGCGTATTTCGGTGCTTATAATTCCTATGGAAAGCGAGAGAAGGGAAAAGGTTTCTTCCTCACCTCTTCTGTTTTTTGCTACATAATAACCCCTTTCGTAGTCTTCCTGGCCATGGAATTCGAGTTGCATTGATTCAAATTTAGATACAATCCTATGACATACCAAGGATGATAGCCTAGGTGCGGTAAGGATGATAAAATCATCGCCTCCTATATGACCTGCAAAGTAGATTCGATCTGCAATTTCTGGATCCTTTAAGATATCGGCCAGAGCCTTTATGACCATATCCCCCTTTTCAAAGCCGTAGTAATCGTTATAGGGCTTGAAATTGTTTATATCTATGTAGCAAACGTCGAAGTGAATATTCTGAGAAAGTCTTTTACTTATCTCCCTTTGGATAAACTCATTTCCAGGGAGACCTGTCAAGGGGTTTGCATTTTTAGCTAGTATGAGACTTCTTTCGGTGATAGCGTCTAATATAACGTGGATTGGAACCATGCCGTGATACAGGCCATGGTTTAATACACAAACGTCGTCGTAGATGTTTTCTGATCGTCTGAGCTGGACCTTTCTTGAAACCTCTTCGATAGCCGTTGTGGCCTCTACCACGAGGGATGGAGGTTCCATTACATCTTTTACCAGTTTAGTTGCGTTTAGGTGCATACCATAACCGTACTTTCCAAGGATGCAACATTCAAGAAACCTGTTTCTTTGCAGTAGCCCCACAAGTCTGTTTCCGTCAACGACGGGAAGGCTTCTTAAGGTAGGATCGTTCATAAATCTATAGAAGGCGGTCATAATTCCAGCATAGGGTGGAATGGGTTCAACTCGAGCTGAAATTTCTCCTATTAAACAGGTTTCGCAACCGTTAGAACACAAACAGTTAATTCTTTCTTTATCTCGGGAAATAATACTAGCATTTCCAATAAAAAGTTCCGGTAGTGGTTTACATAATAGATACCCCTGGAGAAATTCCACTCCCATTGATAGAAGGATATTAAGTTCTTCAGGACGTTCTATCCCTTCCGCAACGACCTTTATCCCCATTCTATGGCAGGCAGAAACTGCACAATCTACTATGTTTAGTTTAGTTGATGACTTTTCTATATTGGAGATCAAACTGCGATCTATTTTGACAAAATCCGGCTCCACAGAAAGAAACATACCAATACTACCATATCCTGCCCCAAAATCATCAAGAGCGATCCTATAGCCTCTATTCTTGTAGTAGATGATAGCTTTTTTAAGCAACTCATACCTATGGATCGCTCGACTTTCTGTTATTTCTAGGACAATACGCTCTTTTGGAATACCCCATTCTTCCGCTAATTCATCGGTAATACCCACTCTATGAGTAGAGTCAGTAAGAGCTTCAGGGCATACATTGATGAAGAGAAGGGCCCTGGTATTGGTAAGGCCGAGAAATGATGCTCTTTCGATCGCCTTCTCTCTACAGGCAACGTCTAGGATCGATATAAGATTTGTGTGAATGGCCCTCTCGAAAAGTTTACCTACGTGAATATTAAACTTAGCTTCAATCCTAGCCAAAGCCTCATAGCCTGCAACAGAACCATCCGAGGAAGAGAAAATGGGCTGAAAGTGGGTTGTGATGAAGTTACCTTCAATGAGCTCAATGATGTAATCTCTATTTATATCGATAAAGTTATCAATTGCTAGTTCTATACGGTTTGAATTCATGAAAACTTTCGATGACATCGATCTTTTCCTATCTTTTAGAAATTTTCTCATAGTCTATAGAAAGAAAAAACATTACGGTTTTATTACGACCGGGGGACAATGGATTAAAAATTTTGATAATTTTCTTGACAAGTCTGTCAGACATAGAGAGATATATCAATGTGGTGTTTTATTAAGGTCTGCTAAAAGTTATTTCCGTCGATCTCCTAAGTTTCTATTTCACGTCGCCAAGTTGGAGCCTCCATTTCACTTCGAAAAGTAGTTCTCCTTTAAAATATTTTTTTAAACTATAAAAGGGAGGGAAAATTATGCGTCTTGTCATTATAGGCCAGGCCCCCTTTGGACGGGAGTGCCTTCAGGCTCTTGTTAACCAAGGAGAAGAAATAGTTGGAGCCATAACTGTGCCGGATGTTCCAGGCGCTAAAAAACCTAACCCCTTTAAGGAACTTGCCTTAGAGTTAAACATACCTCTTATTCAACCTAAGAACCTCAAAAACAAAGAACTTTACGAATGGGTCAAAGACAAAAGACCCGATCTTTTGGTCCTTGTTTTTGTGACCCAGTTCGTTTCTAAAGAGATAATCGATCTGGCCACTTACGGAGGTATTAATTACCATCCTTCAATTCTTCCTAAATATCGAGGAGGAAGTGCTATCTCCTGGGCTCTCATAAATGGTGAAAAGGAAACAGGCGTGACCATCCATTACATAGACGAAGGAGTTGATACGGGGGACATTATTCTCCAGGAAAGTGTCCCAATAGATTTTGGTGATACAACGGTGACACTTTACTATAATAAACTCTTTCCCCTCGGAGTAAGACTTGTCTCAGAAGCGGTAAAACTTATAAAGGAAGGAAGGGCGCCTAGAATTCCCCAAGATCCAAGACTTGCAACCTTTCAGCCCGCCCTTAAACCCGAGCATACCGTTGTTGATTGGCGTCAGATGGCTGTGAGTATATATAACCTAGTCAGAGGTAGTGTTCCAATCCCAGGAGCAATAACTCGGCTGAAGGGTAAAGACTTTGCTATTGTTGAGGCGTCGGTTCAAGATACTGATATATGGGAGAAACCACCCCGGCTTCCAGGTGAGGTTTTAGATGTTTCAGAAGATGGTATTCTAGTCCAGGCCGGATTAGGCTCCCTCCTCATAAGAAAGATCCAGAGTAAAGAGACCGGAAAGGTTAATGCAGCCGATTTTGCAAAGACTTCCGATATCAAGAAGGGAGATCTCTTCGAATCCCTTGTTCCTAGGGTCTAACTCCTTTTTATGGGCAGGTCTATAGGCCTGCCCCCTTGAAAAAGACTACGGCGGCAAGGAGTATTTCAGTTTCCACTACTTCACAGGTAGCGCCAAAGAGGTCTCCGCTTATGATTCCGAAGGAAGCTATGTAGCTTCTTCTAAGGAGTAAAACACTGGAAGTAGTAATTAAGAGAGCCAGCAAAAAAAAGGAGGGATGGTATACAAGAAGAGGCATAAGCCATAAAGAAGAAAGAGCAAGGATTTTCCAGGAAAAACTCTCGATAAATTGTGACCCTAGTCCTTTATGGTTGTTAAGTGAAGGAGCACGCCAGGCTAGAAGGATCATAGAAAAACGTCCTAAAGTAGGGGCTATAATTACTCCCTGCCAAGCTTCTAGTTCCTGAAGGGAGGCTATGGAAAAAGCTTTAAGGCCAATTATTATCGCAATAGATGCGGCTCCAAATGCTCCAACACGGCTATCCTTCATAATCTCACGACGCCTTTCAGGTGTGTATCCTCCCCCCAATCCATCAATCCAGTCGGCGAATCCATCAAGGTGAAGGGCTCTAGTAAGCCATAGTAAAAGGGCTACAGCAAGGAGCCCGGAAATGGATGATGGGAACACATATCTACATACAACGAGAAAGACAACAACTACTCCTCCAATAGATGCTCCCACTAGTGGGAAAAATATAAAGGATTTTGCAAGGTTTCTAGATACAAGGAATCTGGAGGGGACCGGACATCGGGTTAAAAAACTAATAGCCAGGAAAAATGCTTCCATCTTTGTGATCCGAAAAAGGTATTCCCCCCGAGGGATGTTTTACCATAACTGGGATTCCTGCAATCATCCAAGTAACATGGGTGCATTGTGAGGCGATCCTTTGATGGACCCATCCCACCACGTCTCGAAACTTCCTTGCCAATTCATTCTCTGGGACGATTCCAAGCCCCACCTCGTTGGAAACCATGACCACCAGAGGAAAATTTCCATCATGGATTGAATCGCATAGCTTTTCAACCTCCTCTTCAATATTTTCTTGGGCAATAAGTAGATTGGAAAGCCAAATAGTCAAACAATCAATTAGGACTGGCGATTGACTAGAATTTAGCTTCTCTAAAAGCTGCCCAAGCCTTAATGGCTCTTCGTAGGTTATCCATTCTTTGCCGCGGCGAGCTTTATGACTTTTTATCCTTTCAGCCATTTCTTCGTCGAGCGCTTTGGCTGTGGCAACATAGAGGTAAGGAGGAGATGAAGGGAAGGATGAAATTATCTTTTCAGCATAACGACTTTTACCACTCCGAGCGCCTCCGAGTATGAGATGCCAATATTTCACTATTTTTCCTCCTGAGTTGTAGCCATAAGATTTCCAAGATATTCATTAACAAGTTTATCCACCAAATGGGGAAGAGGTTCTTTTACGGCTCCGACTATAGCAATTGGCTCCTGTGTAAGAGGCAGGAGAAGTTTAGTTGCAGATGAGGAGCCGACCGCTACGGCTATTTCAGGCGTAACTTCACCCATCATCGCATGGCTTATAAGGATTGAAATGGGGCCTATGATTATATCCGCCTTGGAGACAGAGTAACAAATTGCCGCGGCTCCCGTGGCACCTCGATTGGCTCCGGATTTAAGCATCTGTGAAGTGGCAATAGCATTTGTCCCTAGAGCCCAAACCTCCACCTTTTCATCATATGTTTCCTTGATCTTTTTTATAATCACAGAACCTATGCCTCCACCTTGGCCATCAATTACCGCAATTTTCATAATCCTCTCCTTATTCAGATGGAATGTAGAAGCTTCCTTGCGCTCTCCCATTTTTTAGATGTACTCCCCTCTCTTTTCATTACTAACTCTTCGATAACTTTCACTAGTAGGGCATTATTTACATGGGCATTGTGGCTTTCCAAAATAAATTTTTTGCCTTCCTCGCCCATTCCTATGCGGATATTAGGATTATTTAGTAAAAACTCTATAGCTTCCGCATAAGCCATAGGATCTTCTGGAGAAACAAGAATTCCTGTCCTGCCATTGGAAACGACTTGTCTCACGCCTTCCCCATCTAAAGCGACCACAGGGCAACCACAGGATTGAGCTTCGAGGTAAACCATACCTAAGGACTCTCCTATGCCAGGAAAAACAAAGAGGTCTGCAAGCGAGTAATATGAAGAAAGCTCCCATCGATTTATCTCTCCTAAAAACATAACCCGATCTTGGAGAGCTTGGTAAGCCCATTTCTTTAACCTTAATTCCATAGGTCCTGAACCGATTACAAGTAATAAAAAATTTTTCCTCATCCTCAGTAGTATTTCAAGGGATTTAAAGAGGAATTTTAAGCTCTTCCATTTCGCTCCTTCCCGAAATCTAGAAACGGTAAGGAGTACAAAAGCGTCATAAGGAATTGACAGCTTTGAACGCAAATATGAGGCTACTTCGGTATTAGTAGAGAACCTTTCTGGAAATATACCTGGTGGAATATAACAGAGAGGTTTTTCAGGAACAAAGACCCTTAAAGCTTCTAGGTCTTTTAAATTGTTAGAAATCAACATATCGGCCCGTCTGATGGCCATATCATTTATTAGAGCTCCAATTTTAGTTCGAGCTACTCTTAATCTCTTTCTTGCTCTCATGGGTTGAATGAGCACGTAAGGGATGGAATTTGATGTAAGCCACCATCCAAAAATATCTGGTGATTTGTAATAGCTATGGTAGGTAACCCACACATGGGGTCTAAAGTCTTTATAGCACTTTACGGTTTTGTGTAGGGCTAGAGGGAGCTTAACTAGGTGGGAAAGGTTTAGCCAGAACCATCGAGTTCTAAAATCGGTCATCTCCTGCCAAAGATGGCCATGTCTTTCAAAGGATTCAACAATTCCGTTAGCTATGGTTCTATCGCCAGAAGGGGTCTTAAGATTAAGGGGTTTGTTCGGAAAGGCGAAGGCTACTTTCATGTTTCAAAGCTTTACCTACCAGGGCTTCATGAAAAATCTCATAAAGTTTTGAATTCCAAACTGTTGAATCAAAACGTCTTTCCACAGTCCGCCTTGCTTCAGAAATTATGGCGGAGGTTCCGCTAGAGTCAGTCAAAATCCTTCGGATAGCTTTGGCCATTTCGTGGGGGTTTTCTGGTGGCACGAGAAGGCCTGTTTTTTCGTGTTCGATCGCTTCAGGAATGGCTGACACATCTGTAGCTACTACCGGAAGGCCTACAGCCATCGCTTCTAGAATCACATTTGGAAGGCCATCTCTGTCTCCGTTAGGTGCAATTTTTGATGCGAGCACAAAGGCATGGCTTTGTCTATAAAGAGGTAACAATCGCTCATGGGTCAAAGTGCCAAGAAAGTGGACTCTGTCGGTAAGACCTAGTTCTTCCGCCATCCTGAGTATGTTCTCCCTGAGTTCTCCGTCACCTACGTGAAAAAACTCAAAAGGGAAATTTTCGGATTTAAGAATCTTGAGGGCTTTCAGTAGATCGTCATAACCTTTTTTCTTTACCAATCTTCCGACCGATAGAATTCTGAAGGGGGGAGAAGGTAAAGGTTCCCTTCCGAAGGAGAAAAGAGATAGATCAATACCATGGTAGATCCTGTATATAGGTGTTGGCGAGCCGTTGGCGATTTTTATTAGGTACTTACGGTTATATTCTGTACAGGTGATTACGAATTGAGCTTTGGAAATTTTATACCTAAGTTTTACCGGATGAGATGTATAGATATCCTTAGCATGGGCGGTGAAGCTAAAGGGTATCCTGGCCAACTCCGAGGCAAAGAGGGCAACCGAGGTTGGGGTATGGGCGAAGTGGGCATGTAGATGATGTATGGAGTGATCAATTAGATAGTTCCTAGCTAAATAGCCTCCCTGAAGAAAATGTCTTATGGTAGGAACAAGGGGAGAAGAGGTGATGAAGGAACGTCTTAGTGCACTAAGAAATGGGATGAGATAACGTAGGGGGTTCGATAGAAAGAGTCTAGTATTACTCTTTAGAAGTATTTTCCAGAAAGGAAGTATATACTCTGGAAGGTAGGCCACGGAAGCCTTTATCTTAGCTACACTTTTGTGGGCGAAGGGTTCTCGAGGTTTCCGAAGAGAAAAGATCCCAATGTTAAGTCCCATTTTCTCCATGGCGAGAATCTCATTGCTAATGAAGGTCTCAGAGATCCTAGGAAATCCCTTTAAAACCATGCCAAGTCTCGGTGACGTCCTATTCATACCAAACCCTTTCGGGAGAGGTGATGGAGAAGTCGATCTTTAATTATTTCAAAGGCTGTAAAGGGAAACCTTTCGAACTTTGTGGCGTCAATGACGTTTTTTTCGAAAAGTTGAAAAAGCTTTTCCTTGAAAACTTTAGGAGTTAAGTGCTTTGGTGGAATAAACTCGCAGAAACCATGTTTACAGAGAACCTGAGCCCTTATAAGCTGTTCCTCTCTCGGAATCGTTCTCGGAACGATTAGGGCAGGTTTACGTAGAGTTAGAATTTCGCATAAAGTGTTATAGCCCCCCATGCTGACAACAACTGTAGCTAGTGCGATTAGGGTTTCCATATGCCGGTAAAACTTTATAGTTTTCCACCCAAAACGGGAAGCCCTATTTTTTATTTCTAAAAAGACTTCAGGCTCCACAAAGGGGCCTGTAACCAGTATAGTATAAAGGTTTGAACTTGCGGTTTTGTCTTCCTCGAAGGCTTTTAGGAATGTATCGAATATAGGATATCCATCTCCTCCACCTCCGGCAGTAATAAGCACAATGGGAATTTGAGAGTTACCCTTGATCGGTTTGATCTTCTTCAGAAAGGTTTTTCTCACCCGTTCAATTTCCTCATCGGAGGGAACATAACGAGGTATGTAGCCAGTGAAATAAAGCTTTTTAGAGATGCTTGGAGGAATTTGATATTCCTCTATAGGATCGTAAAAATCTCTAACCCCATAAACCCATATCTCCTTATAAAGGTTCTTCATTGCTTCGTAAATGTTTTTTTCGGTCCATTCTCGAATCGTTTCTTCAGAGCTATCCATAATGTCCCTGAGTCCCAAGATAGTTGTGCACTCCGTAAGGTTAGCGTTGATCCACTCTAGGGAAGATTGAATCTCCCGTTTAAGGCCAAGGGGAGACTTGTCGACAAGGAAAAAGTGAGGCCTGAAGGACCTTATCGTCGCCAGAATAATTTCCTCCCTAATAGAGAGAACGTTTGATGGAGGAAGTTTAATGGAAAGGGGTGTATACTCTTCATTGGATACCTTGATCATTCCTGGAATTCTAACAAAGTCTATACCTTTTGGTATGGCAAAGCGACCTACTAGGGGAGATCCGGTGATAATGATAACGCTTGCTGGAATGGATCGGACACTCTTAGCAATAGCAAGAGATCTTCGAAGGTGTCCCAAACCGTATGTATCGTGAGAATACATTAGAATTCTCGCTTGGTCCCCAAAGGACAATAACTTCCTCCTCCCTAAGGATTAGCTTATACCACTAGATTTACTTTCCCTTAAAAGCCTGTTTCCCATATTTACATAAGTAGGCAATAGGGCAATCACTACACTTAGGTCTTACTGGGCTGCAAAGGGTCTGCCCATGTTTTACGAAAAGGTCGTTAACTAGAGGGATCCATTCTTTAGGAACGATACTTTTCAGGAGCCTTTCTGTGTCTTCTGCCGTATTAGTTTCTATCCACCCTAAGCGGTTAGCTATCCGGTGAACATGAGTATCTACAGGAAGAGCCGTTTCATGGAATCCATAAAGGAGCACACAGTTTGCGGTCTTACGACCTACACCGGGAAGTCTTGTAAGAAGATCGAAGGAGCGAGGCACTTCTCCCCCAAAGTCCCTGACTATGAGGCTACTCACTTCCTTGATTCGTTTTGCCTTAGTTCTGTAGAAATTTACGGGGATTATGAGTTTTTCTATCTCCTCAATGGGAGCGGAAGCCAGTGCTTGAGGTGAAGAATATCTGGAGAAGAGCCTTTGGGCAGCCTCATCGGTTTGAGAATCCCTGGTTCTTTGGGAAAGAATTGTTGCTATAAGGACATAGAAGGGTTTTTGTTGGGTGTGCCAGTTCCATGGTCTAGTTCCATAGAGGTTTTTAAGGGCTTCGAGAACTTCTACTACATGAGGGCCATCCATTTTGTAGCTCCGTAAGAGTTCACATTAGTCCGTAGAAAAGTATCATTGAACATCTTCATTAGGAATTGTATGATAGAAAAGTCATTCTAGCAAAAGTAAAAATCTTCAAAATGTGGGGTTTGCTATGGAAGTGGGTTACGAAGAGCTGTTACGCTATACTAAGGATCATTTTATTAGGCTTGCTCGGGAGAATCGCTTCCCAGAAAATGATAGGATTCCTCATGATAGAGATCGCTGTCTGGTATGCCATCCGGAAGCGATAAAAGGTAACAGTTCTCTTTTTTTTCTGGACCTTGTTGTAGAATGTATATCGGAGCGAAGATCGAAAATAGATGAAGATCTAATTCAAGCGATAAAAGAAGAGTTAGAAATGAATGGGATGGATAGGGGGGTAGAGCTTGAGGGTCTACTGGAAGGGGACCAGAAAGCTTTTGAGGCGTGGCGCCTTTGGGCATGGAACGCAATAAATACGGCCTTTGAGATGCTTTCCATCCATGGAGATTCGGCACCGTATTTACAGTTAGAAGATGGTTTTTCAGAGGAAGAAGTAGATATTAGGTTAAGATATTTGTTTAATAAACAACTTTCTAATACCGCTGCAAGCAAGAAGTAGTTTTAGGAAAAATGGATTTAAAGGAACTACTTGAGATTGCCGAACTTTCCAGAACATACCGTGCAAAACAGGTAACCCCAATATGGCATAGTCTACCTAAGAACTGGCGAGAACAGCTTGAAAAACTTATCTTATCAAAGCGAACAAGAAAGACCACAATATTTTTTAGGGCCGACGACATTGGGGTCCCTAGTGTTGCCTTTAACGCCCTATGTCGTATATTCAAACATTTTAATGTGCCCCTTGCTCTCTCGGTTGTTCCGTCCTGGTTGAATACCTCTCGGATTAACTATTTGTTTCAAATCGCCTCCCCTTCAGAAGACTTATGGTCCTGGCATCAACACGGATGGAGACACACCAACTGGGAGAAGGATGGGAAGAAGTCGGAGTTTGGTTCAAGTCGAAATGAAAATCAGAAGTGGCAAGATTTGTGGAAAGGTTTCAATAGGATGAAGGAAGTCTTAAACGTACACTTTGTTCCCGTATTTACCCCTCCTTGGAATCGAGTAAGCCCCGATACCTTCAGACTCCTCTCAAAACTGGGATTTAAAGCTGTTTCGACGGATCAGAGGCTTGTGTTAAGAAAGGACCTTTCTAGGCTGAAGAATTTCAGAATCTACCTGGACTTACATACCCAAAAGGTTGTAAATTATAGACCAGCCTTCGATGATCTGTTGGAAAATTGCAGGCGTCTTCTTATGGTTCGTGAACCGGCAGGTATAATGATTCATCACAACCGCATGAACCTTAATGCATTTCTGTTTCTAGCCAACTTTCTCGAAGTAGCCACAAAGAGTCCCTATATAGCCTTTACATCTTTCAAAGAAATGTTGAATAAAAATGAGTAGGGAAGATTTTCCTCGTCTTCTTTTCGCCGACAGATTTGGAAATATCATGGATCACCCCCGATTAGAAATGGTTGGAAGCGAGGCAGGGAAATGGAGGCGACTTAACCCCGATGAATGGATACCCCTTCCTGAAGGGAGTGAACTCTTTGTTCTTCCTGGAAGACTTCCCGTGGGGTTTGATCCAATCAGGAAGAGATTTGTAGTGTTGAGCCAAAATCCTTACGGTAGGGATGCGACGGTGCAGGCCGTTGCAGCTTCGGTAGCTCCAGCCCATACGGCTTTGCTTTCCACCGCTTATAGGACTCAGCCTAATGCACCGGTCCTTCCCCTATTTTCCTACACCGCCGTTGGTTGGTTTAGGGGTCAATTTGTAGTGGCAGCAATGAGAGTGGATCCTGACGAGCGCCAAGATGTGAGGTATCTAAATCTTGAGAAGGTAAGGCAACAGGCCAATCTCTGGATGAAAAGATACCGCCATAATAGACTGATCCAGCATCTTGGCCGTTGTGCTCTGACCTATGCCTGCCCCGCAGCAAGGAATTTTTTCCTGAAGCGTTGGGAGGCACCTCTACCATCGTCTCCTTACTGTAATGCCCAGTGTATTGGTTGTATCAGCCTTCAAAAGAACTCTCCTATCCCATCGACTCAACAGCGCATAAGATTTGTCCCTTCTCCTGAGGAGATCGCTGAAGTAGCGGTAATACATTTGAAAAAGGCTACAAGGCCGGTTGTAAGTTTTGGGCAGGGCTGTGAAGGGGAACCCCTTCTTGTGGCCTCCACCATAGAGGAGTCGATTAGGCTTATTAGGGAAGAGACATCTTCTGGAACGATAAACATGAACACAAATGGAAGCCTTCCCAGAGTCTTGGAAAAACTTGCTAGGGCGGGTCTTCAAAGTGTAAGGGTAAGTCTCAATAGCCTCCAACCCCATTACTATCATGCCTATTATAGGCCTAAGGGTTACACCTTCGAAAACATAAAAGAATTCATCATCGTTGCAAAAACTTTGGGGCTTTTTGTGTCCTTGAATTATTTTATGCTTCCAGGTGTAACGGATGATCCAGCAGAGGTGGAAGCTCTGGAGAGGTTTCTTAGGGATGTCCCGATTGACCTTATTCAAATGAGAAATTTCAACATAGACCCCGAGTGGTATATTGATGCCGTAGGCTTTAAACCAACGGGATCGCCAAGAGGAATAAAGGCCTGGATGGAGCGGATTAGGGAAATACTTCCCCAAATTAGATTTGGTTACTTCAACCCTTCGCTTTAAATGTAGCCCTAGAGATGAAAAAGCCCCCAGTTTATGACTAAAGAGATTTCTGAGGTAATATGAAAATTGTTTTATAGGATGAAAAAGGCTTCAAGAGGTAGTAATTCTTGGATGGATTCTTGGATTATAGCGTCCTAACTCCTCTAAGAAAGCCATCCATTGTCGTAAATAACGTAGGGTGGAAAGGGATTCTTCAGTTGGTTAAAGGAGTGTTCAATTACGAAGGCAGTTCCTCTAGTGAGGGGGTAGGTTTTCAATTCTGAAATAGGGATATAGCGACAGTCCAAAAGGTCGGAGGCAGCTCTAGGTTTACGACCACATATCGGAGTGCATAGAAAATCAACTAGAATATAGTGGTAGGCGAC
This sequence comes from Syntrophobacterales bacterium, assembly GCA_026417655.1. Classification (GTDB taxonomy): domain Bacteria; phylum Desulfobacterota; class Syntrophobacteria; order Syntrophobacterales; family Thermodesulforhabdaceae; genus JAOACS01. Next base: position 18,564 of record JAOACS010000029.1, on the reverse strand, counting down.
ATTGCCGGATTCATCTTTAATGATTCTATCTAGTATAGCGACGACATGGTTAACCTTTACTTTAATTCCAACCTCCTCCTCCATTTCACGGACTAGGGCCTCTTCTATAGTTTCCCCAAGTCTGACAACTCCTCCTGGAATCGACCATTTGCCCATCCCCGGTTCTTTACCACGTAGACCCAAAAGGACCCTGTCTCCATCAAAGACTATCCCCCCTACTCCCACAATAGGTCTTGGTGGGTAGAGCCTGGGATTGCTATTTTCTTGTATCAAGGTTTGCACCTCCGACATGGATGATATCCCTCTATAAAGGCCTCCTCACGGGTTTCAAAGCGCACTCTGTTAGAAGGGGAAATGGTGTTGACGACGCTGCAGTTTGATCTATGAAACACAAAACTTCTAAGGTTTCCTACGTAATAGGGTTCCTTTTTATACTTGCAGTGTCCCCATAGCCCCCTTTTGTTCTTAATGGCATCCCGCTGAGCCTCTAGAAATGATTTTACGAGAGAAAATCCGCTAGCATCCCTTAAAACAAAGGCGTAGCCTTCCTTCAGGAGAAGTTCGTTTATGAAGGTTCCGTCTTCCAAAAATACATAGGCAAGCAGCCGTCCGTAGCGATCAAACTTTTCGTTTTCATCGTACCGAAGTTTAACCTTTCTTCCGAGGACGAGGGAAGCATTCTTTACTTTGGCTTCATTTCCAAAACAATCGGCCGGGGCATTGTCGTGGGCAATTTCTGGGGTATCGATGCCGAGATAGCGCACTTTAATTCCGCTTTCTAGTTCAACGGTATCTCCATCAAAGACCTTGGTAACTCTTCCCACTTCGGGGATATCCAAGGATAGAGAAACTTCTACAATAGTAAGGACTGAAATTAAGAAACCTACGACAATTTTCAACATGAAAGTCATTATTTCCCCTCCCTATTTTCTTATACTTTCTAAAAGGATTTGACCTCAAAGGGTTTCTAAGTCTAAAAAGAAAAGGATTGGCTGGGAAGTGTTTTTTTTTATTGTTTTATGAAGAATAAATTAGAGGTGGAAAAAGGATATGTTCGGACGGATATTGCGTTTCTTCGCTAAAGATCTAGCGATGGATCTAGGCACGGCTAATACTCTTATCTATCTTAGGGGTCATGGTATTGTTCTAAACGAGCCATCCGTTGTCGCCATAAACCAGGAGGACTACAGGGTAGTTGCGGTAGGTCGTGCAGCTCGCGAAATGATGGGGAAACATGGCAAACGAATTGTAATCATCCGTCCTCTGAAGGATGGTGTTATTGCTGATTTTGAAGTAACCAGCATAATGATTAAGAGCTTTCTTAGTTCAGTATTGAAGAGAAAACATTTTATAAAACCAAAACTCGTTATTGCAGTTCCAACGGGTATTACGTCGGTGGAAAAACGAGCCGTGATTGAGGCTGCTGAACAGGCAGGAGCTGGCAGTGTAATGCTTATTGAAGAGCCCATGGCTGCAGCGATTGGTGCAGGGCTTCCTGTGGACCGTCCTGTGGGAAGTATGATTGTTGATATAGGTGGTGGGACTACGGAGGTGGCCATTATTTCCCTTTTCGCTATCGCCTATAGTGAGTCTGTAAGGGTGGCTGGAGATGAAGCCAATGAAGCAATTCTTCGCTATATCCAAAAAAAGCATCAGATGATTATCAGCGAAATCCTTGCGGAACAGATAAAAATTCAAGCAGGTTCGGCCATACCAATGGGTAATCCGGTTAAGATCCAACTTACCGGAAAGGAGATTCTTACAGGGATTCCTAAAACCTTTACAATCACCGATGATGAGGTAAGAGAAGCTCTTCAGGAGCCGGTCAACATTATAGTAGAGTCGGTAAAGAGGGCTTTAGAAAAGACACCACCGGATCTTGCTGCCGATATTTATGAACGGGGGATATGGCTTGCAGGAGGAGGCGCACTCCTTAAGGGACTTGACGAACTCATCCATAGAGAAACAACTCTTAATGTCTATATAGCTAATGATCCCCTTACCGCCATAGTTAGAGGGGCCGGTGCTGTTATTGAGGACATGGAGTATTATAGACCAGTATTTATAAGTTAGTAATGGGATAGGAGGTTATTCTTCCTCTTTCTTTTTACCTGGAATAACTTTCCATTCCCTTTTTCGTTCTTCCCTCACCCAAGCATCTATCCATTCGTTCCATGCTTCCTGGTAGGCCTTTACGGCTTCTAAATAACGACGTCTTCTCTCCTCTTGCTGTCTTTCCTCTTCCTTTATCTCTTCACGGGCTTTCTTAAGACGATGATAGGCTAAAAAGGATCGCCAGAATTTTTCATTAAGAGGTATTCCATATAGCCTTTTTAGCTCCTCCTTTATGTCACTAGCTCCATGATCGTCTAGGAACTGTTCGATGTTAAAGAGCTCTTTTTCCGCTATGTAGTACTTAGAGCCTTCCCACAGAGCCACCTCTTCCCTGAGTTTCTTGAATAGATCCTGGTTTGATAAAGGTCTTTCTTTTGTCACAAGGTTATTGCTCCTATATGTTCTGTTTCTATAGAATAGCTTAACATTGAAGGGATGTAGTTTAAACACTTATAAAAGGAGGTTTTTTCTATGTATGTTGGATGGCACATGGTAACCGATCTTGTTACAATATCGCCGGATACACCTATTATTAAGGCTCGAGAAATTATGAATAAACATCGCATCTCTCATCTTCCCGTAACCGATGGAGAAAGACATCTACTTGGCCTTGTTACTGATAGAGATTTACGAGAAGCCTGGGCTTCACCTGCCACTACCTTGAGCGTTTATGAGCTCACTTATATTCTACAGAAAATTACTGTAGAAAGCATTATGAAAAAAAAGGTTATCACTGTAACTGAGGATACAACCATTGAACGGGCAGCTTTTATAATGCATCAGGAAAAGATTGGATGTTTACCGGTTGTCTCCGGAGGAAAATTAGTAGGGATGTTGACCACAGCAGATCTTATGTCAGTGCTGCTTGCTGCAATGGGGATGAGTGATGACAGTGGAAGAATCACTATCCTTTCAGAAGAGCGTATGGGAATATTAAGTCATATAACGTCCATTATTAAGGATAATGCCATAAACATTAAAAGCATACTGATTCATCCTCTACCTCGCCATGATAAGGTATGGCAGATCCTACTACGATTCCGCAAAGAAGATATAGACAAGGCTGCCCAAGTCCTTATGGAAAGTGGTTACAAGGTCTTAAAGGAGTACGTAAAGGATCTTACCCCTTACCTTCCATAGAAACTACAGGGCGCACCTAATGGGGGTGCGCCCATAATTTTAATGGCTTTTCGCAAAGGACCTCATAAAATCCGCTAAAGCTTCTACAGCTTCTGTTGATACAGCATTGTAGATAGAGGCTCGGCATCCACCTACAGATCTATGACCCTTGAGCCCTACGAGCCCCTTTTCCGCCGCTTTGGCTAAAAACTCCTTCTCCAGTTCTTCTGTTGCTAAACGGAACGTAACATTCATCACCGATCGATCTTCGGGTGCAGCGGTTCCACGATAGATTTCGTTCTCATCTATACATTCATAAAGCATCCTTGCCTTCTTCTCATTTATTAGAGCTATCTTTTCTACGCCCCCAATCTCTTCCTCGAGCCATTCCACCACGAGATCCACCGCGTAGATGGCGAAACAGGGTGGTGTGTTGTAAAGAGATTTCTTTTCGGCGAAGGTTTTGTATTTCAACATCGTGGGTAGATCGGCAGATGAACGATCAAGCATGTCCTTTCTAATGATCACAAGAGTTACTCCAGCAGGTCCTAGATTTTTCTGGGCTCCAGCATAAATTAAACCAAAGGGGCTTGGATCAAAGGGCCTACTTAAAATATCCGAGGACATGTCGGCAACGAGAGGCACGCCGTCAGTAGAGGGGAATGATTTCCATTGAGTCCCTTGAATGGTTTCGTTTGATGTGATGTGGAGGTAGGAAGCATCAGGATTAATTACGAAACCTTTTGGAATGTAAGAATACCCCTTGTCTTTTGAGCTAGCGATAATTCTTACATGTTTTTTCTGAATCTGAGCTTCCTTAATAGCCTTGGATGCCCATGATCCTGTGTCAATATAATCAACGGGCCTTCCCGGCACTTCAAGATTCATAGGAACCATACAAAACTGAAGACTTGCTCCCCCTTGAAGGAACAAAACATCGAAGCGGTCATCCAGTTTTAGGAGTCTTTTTATTCTTGAAATCGCATCGTCAAGGACGGCCTCAAAGTCCTTGGATCTATGGCTCATTTCAAGAATCGACATTCCTGTTCCACGGAAGTTAAGTAACTCCTTCTGCATTTTTTCCAATACGGGAAGAGGAAGGGCTGCAGGACCGGGATTAAAGTTATAGACACGTTTTTCCATTTCTAACATTCCTCCTAAAAAATAAGACCTATACTAAGATGGTAATTTTAGCCGGATCACTTTAACGACATGAATCACCCTCTGTCAACTTTCCTGAACATCTTGCCAAAAAGTTAGAATCGCCATAAAAATCTATGGTAAAAGCTAAGCGAGGAGAATTTAGAACTTTTATGGTGAGGTGAATCATATGGCAGCCTATAGAGGAATTCACCATCTTGCAATGGCAACCCGTAATATGGATGAAACCATAAAATTTTGGCGAGATATTCTTGGAATGCGACTTATACTAGGGCTAGGCAAACCAGGTTACCGTCATTACTTTTTCGAGATTTCTTCAAATGATACCATTGCCTTCTTTGAGTGGCCCCAGGTTGAACCCATTGAAGAAAAGGATCATGGATTCCCTGTAAAGGGACCCTTTGTATTCGACCATGTATCGATAGGGGTAACTGAAAAAGAAAAACTCTGGGAGATAAAGCAAATTTTAGAAAAGGCGGGCTACTGGGTTTCGGAGGTAATAGATCATGGTTTCATTTTGTCGGTTTATTCCTTCGACCCCAATGGTATTGCTATAGAATTTAGTTGGGAGGTTGAGGAATTGAATCCTCATCTTAATCCAAAACTATTGGATACCGATCCACCACCGATAGCTCTCGAAGGTCCGGAGCCTCGAGGAGAAAGACGTCCAAACTTTTTACCCTGCGGAGAGCATTTAGCGTATCCAGGGGAGCGGGATCAGTTTGAGACGAGAAAAAACCATTGGGGAGTTAAAAAAATTAGTTAGTTAATTGATATTATCCTCTTGACCCACCAATGGCGTGCAAATACAAATAATGGTCATTTGTAATGATTTGCCATCCTAAAGGGCTATGTCCTGAGGGAAGTTTGTTTATTCTCTATGCAGGAGGGGGGAAAGATGTATCCAATTATAGAGAAGGAAGCCTTCAGCGAAACCACGAAAAAAATGGTTGTTGAAGCTCCCCATGTTGCCCGGAAGGCTAAACCGGGACAGTTCGTAATTGTTCAGATTGACGAAAAGGGAGAGCGAATTCCGCTAACTATCGCGGACTTTGATCGTAAGGCAGGAACCATTACCCTTATTTTTCAGGAGATAGGCAAGTCAACTCGAGAATTGGGAATGCTTAAGGTGGGAGAAGCGCTACTTACTGTTGCTGGACCTCTTGGACATCCTACAGAGATCGCCTACTATGGAACTGTTATTTGTGTTGGTGGAGGTGTAGGAATAGCGCCTATATTTCCTATAGCTAGAGCTTTGAAGGAGGCCCAAAATGAGGTTATCTCCATAATAGGAGCCCGAACAAAGTCACTTCTTTTCTGGGAAGATCGAATGAGGGAGGTCTCCGATGAGTTGATCATATGCACCGATGATGGTTCCTACGGTAGAAAAGCTATTGTTACAACACCTCTAAAGGAGATTCTCGATATAAAAGGAAACCTTATATCAAAAATATGGGCAATAGGACCAGCCATTATGATGAAAGCCGTCTCTGAGGTGACAGCATCTTATGGAATTCCTACGATGGTTAGTTTAAACACCGTTATGGTGGATGGCACGGGAATGTGTGGTGGATGTCGGGTGCTCCTTGAAGAGGGTCCTCGCTTTGTTTGCGTCGATGGTCCAGAATTTGATGGCCATAAGGTGGATTGGTCGAACCTTCTTGCACGTCTTGCATTCTACAGAGAAGAAGAAAAGAAAGCTCTTGAGCATTGGGAAGAACATGAGTGTCACTTGGATAACATGCTGAAAGCGGAAGATAGGAGGAACTAAGTCATGTCCCTCACTAATAAAGAACGGATGAAGATACCTCGCCAACCTATGCCTACGCAGGATCCAGTTCTCAGGCTAAAGAACTTTAACGAAGTGGCCTTGGGGTATACAGAAGAGCTGGCTGTAACTGAAGCCAATCGCTGCCTTCAGTGTAAAAAACCCTCCTGTGTAGAGGGATGTCCTGTTGGTGTGTTAATTCCCCAGTTCATAAAAGCTTTAAGGGAAGGTGATATGGCAAGAGCTGTAGCGGCCATGAAAGAGAAGAATAGCCTTCCTGCCGTATGTGGTCGAGTCTGTCCTCAGGAAGTTCAGTGTGAGGCTAAGTGTGTTCTTAGCAAGAAGGGCCAACCTGTTGCCATTGGACGTCTTGAGCGGTTTGTGGGAGACTATGAGCTCGCTCATCGTGTTTGTCCTCTGGAGCCAAAGCCTCCAACGGGCAAGAAAGTTGCCATAGCGGGAACGGGACCTGCTGGTCTTTCCTGTGCTGTGGACGTTGCTCGGGAGGGTCATTCTGTAACGATGTTTGAATCGTTACATAAACCAGGAGGAGTTCTAACTTATGGTATTCCTCAATTCAGACTTCCAAAGGAGATCGTTTCTTCAGAAATATCCTACGCCGTGAACTGTTTGGGTATAAAAATTCTTACAGATCACATTGTTGGAAAGACTGTCACTGTAGGGGAGCTTCTTGAGGAGTATGATGCTGTATTTCTTGGGACTGGAGCAGGTCTTCCGGTCTTTCTTAACATCCCAGGTATAAATGCCAGTGGAGTCCTCAGCGCCAATGAGTTTTTAACGAGAGTGAATTTAATGAAGGGATATCTTTTTCCCGAATACGATACGCCTGTAAAGATTGGAAGAAGAGTTGCTGTTATAGGTGGCGGAAATGTGGCTATGGATGCCGCAAGATGCGCCTTAAGACTTCAGGCGATTAGGGATATCGAAGGAAGAGAGGTTAGGATAGTTTACAGGAGATCCAGGGAGGAACTTCCTGCTAGAGCCGAAGAAATCCATCATGCAGAAGAAGAGGGGGTTATTTTCGACTATCTTACGGCTCCTTTAGAAATTCTCACCGATGAAAGGGGCAATGTGCGAGCAATGAAGTGTATCAGGATGGAACTTGGGGAACCCGATAGTTCCGGAAGAAGAAAACCTGTCGCAATAAAGGGGTCAGAGTTTGAGATGGAAGTGGACATGGTGATAGTTGCGATAGGCACAAATCCTAATCCTCTTGTCTTTAATGAAGCCAAAGGGCTTGAAAAAACTCCTCATGGGACGGTAGTAGTGAAGGACTGGGAAACCGGAAGGACTACCATGTATAGAGTCTGGGCTGGCGGAGACTTGGTGACCGGCGCTGCGACAGTTGTGAGTGCCATGGGGGCGGGGAAGAGATCTGCGGAAGATATAAATCGCTTTCTTTCGGGAGAAGTTACTTCATGGTAGTCTATAAATAAAAAACCGGGGGAGGTCCCCCGGTTTCTTACTACCTATAATCTTACTTTAGTAACGGTACAATGAGCAAGGCAACGATGTTTACGACCTTAATCATTGGGTTAATGGCAGGACCTGCAGTGTCCTTGTAAGGATCTCCTACTGTGTCACCGGTTACTGCGGCCTTGTGAGCATCAGAACCCTTACCACCAAAGGCTCCATCTTCGATATACTTCTTGGCATTGTCCCAAGCACCACCACCGCTAGTCATTGCGATAGCCTGGAAGAGACCGGTAACAATACTTCCGATCAAAACACCACCGAGGGCTTCCTTTCCAATAAGGAACCCAACGAGGAGAGGAGTCACAACGGGAAGAAGGGCTGGTACCATCATTTCTTTGATGGCACTCTTGGTAACGATGTCAACACACTTTCCATATTCAGGTCTTGAAGTCCCTTCCATAATGCCTGGAATTTCACGGAATTGACGACGAACTTCCTCAACTACACCACCGGCGGCCTTTCCAACTGCTTCCATAAGAAGAGATCCAAAAAGGAAAGGAAGGAGACCGCCAATAAAGAGTCCAACAAGCACTTTGGGGTTAGAAAGATCGAAGGCGATGCTTTCACCGAAGGACCTGGAATATTCGGCAAAGAGAACAAGGGCAGCAAGTCCTGCGGAACCAATCGCATACCCCTTAGTTACCGCCTTTGTGGTGTTACCAACAGCGTCGAGCGGATCGGTTACAGCTCGGACACTATCGGGAAGCTCAGCCATTTCAGCAATACCACCGGCGTTGTCGGTAATGGGGCCGTAGGAGTCGATGGCGACGACAATACCAGTCATAGAAAGCATTGAGACGGCGGAAAGGGCTATGGCGAACAAGCCACCACCAGGACTACCAGAAAATCCACCACCAAGATAATAGGCTGCAATAATGGCGGCACTTATAGCGATCACTGGAGGTCCTGTGGACTTCATACTTACCGCAAGACCAGCGATTATGTTAGTTGCATGGCCTGTTACGCTAGAGGCGGCAATGTGCTGAACCGGCTTGAAGCTCTTGGAAGTAAAATATTCAGTGATCATAACAATAAGCCCAGTGAGTATAACGCCTATTACGGCGGTTAGGAAAACTCCCATAGGAGTAAAGGCTGGTTGAACGTTTGGAAGTTTCAGGAACCATTGGGAGATGAAATAGAAGGCTATAGCAGCAAGGATAGCGGATACGGCCAATCCCTTATACAGAGCACCCATAATGTATTGGCTCTTTCCGAGTCTTACGAAGAAGGTTCCAATGATAGAGGCAAGGATTGAGACTCCGCCTATAAGAAGAGGAAATTCAACCCAAAGACTCTTGGGACCATAAACCGTCTTGGCAAGGAGCATAGCTGCAACGACGGTCACGACGTAGGTTTCATAAAGGTCTGCAGCCATACCAGCGCAGTCACCAACATTGTCACCAACGTTATCAGCGATAACCGCTGCGTTCCTCGGGTCATCCTCAGGAATACCAGCTTCTACTTTACCTACCAGGTCTGCTCCCACGTCGGCGGCCTTAGTGTAAATACCACCGGCGATTCGGGCAAAGACACTCATGAGCGAACATCCAAATCCAAGTCCTACAAGAGCGTGGAAGGCCTCATCTATGGGAGCTATCGATTTGACGATTACGTAATAACCGGCAATACTCAAGAGACCAAGGCCAACCACCATGAGACCGGTAACCGATCCACCTCTAAAAGCAACCTTCAAGGCGGAATCAAGGCCAGCTTTCGCAGCTTCTGCCGTCCTGACATTTGCTCGAACAGTAACCATCATGCCAATGTAACCAGCAAGAGCTGAACCTATCGCTCCAATGAGAAAGCCAAGAGCGACGTACTTTCCAAGATAGGTAAGAGCTCCCGCAAGAACCACAGCAACAACAGCAACAGTTTTATATTCGCGGTTTAGAAATGCCTTCGCTCCTTCGTGGATAGCATCCGAAATCATCTGCATTCTTTCGGATCCGGCAGGAAGCTTAACGACCCAGGCCGCTGTAAAAAGCGCATAAACAACACTAAGGGCACCACACACTAATGCAAACATCAAAATCTGGCTTAACTCCATTGACTCATCCTCCTTTTCTAGAAAACATCACCTTCCCGATTTCAACATCCTCTAGAGGCAAAATCCAAAAATGCTCTCCTTTGCCTATCACCCCCTCAAACATCCTAAAATTTCTATAAAAACCTCTCTTCGCGTACCAACGCAAAGAGCAAAACATAATAGCCTACCTCTACTAGAAACTTTTTTCACATAATCCATAACTAATTTAGCGATTTATTGTTGTCAAGCAGAAAAGCTTATTCTTTGATAAAGGTCTCCTAAATCGGTTCTTAAGAGATTAACCAAAGAAAGCTCCCTCTCTATTACGTGAAGCCTTTCTTTTGCTTCACGTTCCCCCTTTTCCTTAAGCTCAAGCCCCTTGCTGATAGCATCGGAAAGAGATCTGATCGTTCTACTTATACCTTCTGTCATCTCCCTCCGAAATAGCTCCACATGTTCCTGGATGAACCTAGTTATAGCGAACCTTACTCGGCCATTGTATATGTCGGCCATATCTACAAGATGATTCAGCCATCTTTTCAGTATCCTCTCTTTAGCTTTTTGCTCTAGAAACGTCTTGAGTCGAATAAAACGTCGACTTACCCAGCCAGGAACCTTTTCGGTAAGGACCGAATCCAAGAACTCAAGAGCCATCGGCTCTTCCTTGATTCTAAAAACCCTACCTTCTCTTATCGGCTTGTCCAAGGAAAATCTATCGTGAACCGAGGATATTTCGAAGAGATCGGAGGAAAACTTAACAAGCTCCTTTATCTCGTTGTCCATCTCTTTTCTTATGGGTTCGAAGATCTCACCTAATTTCTGACCTAAGAACTCCTTTTCTTTCTCAAACCAAGAGATATAACTTTCATACAATCTATCGGTAACATGGCGCTTTAGAGTTTCGTTGAGTGCTTCCAGAGGTCCTTCCTTATTGGTTTCGAAAATTTTCAAGGTCTCTGATCTTATTTGCTCTGTAAGCTTATGTTTAAAGGATTTAAGATCTTCATCTAGTTGCTTTAAAATAACATTTTTTATAGTATGATCAACCATGGAATTTAGATACCCAATTCTAGAGGACATCTCGGATTTTTTTCTTTCAAAGACTGAAAGTTTCTGTTTGAATTCCTCTATGGGGCTTAGTAAGGCCTTACGCTCAAGTTCGAGAGAAAGGGCCGCTTCGGAGAGATACCAAAGTATTCGATGGGTGTTGGAACATAGGATAACTAATCCCTTTTCTTGGACTAGAAAATTTTCTAGAGCTATTGTAAAAGCTTGAATACCACTTTCATTTAGCAAGTGAAGATGTCCATTTTTCCTAGCTTCCAAAGCCCATTTGGCAGAAATTGGAAAAATCTTTGCCTCTTTTCCTGTGGCTTCTTCTAATACCTTCTTGGTAAAGCTTACGACCATATCGAGCTCAGTTTTTGGAATTATATCGATTTTGTTAAGAACAAAGAATATCTTATGGGCAAACCCCCTGACATCCTTAAGAAATTCTATCTCAGCTTCTCCTGCTGGCTGATCTACAGAAAGCACAAATATTGCGGCGTCAGATTTAGGAAGATATTTATAGGCAACGTCCGTATTGTGTCTGTAGAAGGATCCCACCCCTGGTGTGTCAATCAATCGAACCCCACCTCGAAGATAATCGGAAGGAAAGGTGATCCAGACCTCTCTGACGTTTTTTTCATTTTTTGGATTTTCGATTTCGGTTACATACTTATTTAAGTCTTCAATTGCTATCTCTTTAAAACTACCGTCGGTAAAAAAGACTGAAGCCGAAATCTTATCGCCGTAGGTAATAACTGTAACGATAGATGTAAGGGGAACCACTCCTGTTGGAAGAAGGTCTTCACCAAGCAGAGCATTTATCAAGTAGGATTTTCCCCTTTTGAACTGACCGACCACTAAAAGCTCGAAGGTCTCCTGTTTTAGTCTACTTCTTATTTCTTCCAGGGAAAACCTTTGAGCTACCGAAGTTTCACCAAATCTGTCGATAGCCTCTAAGATTTGTTGTTTGTATCGACTAAGATCTTGAAAAACCTCGTAACTTTCCTGATGGACCGCCATCTCCTACATATCCTTTTGAATCTCGTGAACTAGGCTCTAAATAAAAAAACCATCCCAAACATCTATGAACTACATCACAATGTCCGGGATGGTCTATAAAAAATCTTTCTAGTTACTCATAAACCTTTTCTTCTTCCGCATCTGCTTCGGGAGCGTCTAACTCACAATCCCGAGTAAGGCCTAAGCTTTTAGTCTTATAGTATTCCTTATACCACTCATGGGCTGTCACAACGGACATAATCTCGTTTGTGCCGGTCCATATTGATGCGAGTCTAATATCCCTATAGATGCGCTCAATCGGAAAAATGTTCGTATAGCCTATTCCGCCCATAACCTGCATGGCATTATGAACGACTCTTTGGCACGATTCAGTCACAAATTTCTTTGTTTCCGAGATCAGACGCCTTACATAATTTTCCGGTGCCTTCTCATCGACAGCCCGAGCTGTGCTGTAAACCATTGCTCTCGATGCATCAAGAAGCATTATCGCTTCGGCGATTTGAAAACTTACACCCTGGAACTCATATATCACTTTTCCGAAGGCCCTTCGTCTCGTTGAGTAACCGGTTGCGATCTCCAATGCAGGTCTTGCAGCCCCTATAGTCATGGCTGCCGTTCCGAGCCTTTCGGGTATCATCATGGTTTTGAAAACTTCGTAACCACCGTTAACCTCACCTAGGACATTTTCTTTAGGGACTTTTACATCCCGAAATACCAATCTACTCGTTCCACCGCCACGACATCCCATAAGACCGTAAAGATATTTGGTTTCCACACCAGGTCCCCGATCAACAATAAAACAGGTGATACCCTTGTGGGGATCCACGTTGGGATCTGTCCTTGCGTAGACAAGAAAATAGTCAGCCCCTTCTCCACCAACGATAAAACGCTTTTGTCCGTTTAGGATAAAATAATCCCCTTTATCGATTGCGTAGGTCGTGGTTCCGAAGAAGTCTGATCCACCTCGTGGTTCCGTAAGGCATTCGGCGGCAAATATTTCCCCTTTGAGAAGTGGCTTAACGTAACGCTCCTTTTGCTCATCTGTCCCATGAAGCACTATGGCGTCACAGACAAGTTCTGCCCCTACTCCAAAAACGCAGGCGAATATGTAACCTAGAGTCCCCACCTCTTCCATGGCAACACAGGTGCTGACCCAATCCATCTCACGGCCGCCCCATTTTTTTGGATAACGACATCCAAGAAGATTTTTTTTAGCTGCCTCTCTAAGAAATTCCTTAGGAAACCTAATCCTTTCGGTATCCATATCTATGATCATTTGTCTTGGTATAGATTTAACAAAATCTCTTACTTCATTACGCCATGATTTTTGCGCATCTGTAAGAAGATGATCCATCATAATTCTTCTTCCCCCTTTTAGCGGTAACTCCTTCTTAGTAATTCTTTGTTTAGTTTTCCAGCACTTGTAATAGGAATATCTTCAACCAAAACGAATCTGTCGGGTATCCAAAATCTTGCGATCCGTCCCTCTAGAACCTTTTCTTCCATGAAACTCCGAAGTTCAGTTTCGGAAACAGTTTCTCGAGGTTTTATAATCGCAAGGGGTCTCTCTCCCCAACGTTCATCAGGCACAGGAATAACAGCAGCTATTGAGACCTTTGGGTGTTCCGAAAGAATCGCTTCAAGAACTGTTGTCATAATCCATTCTCCGCCACTTTTCACAGCGTCCTTTTGTCGATCGGCTACAGAGAGCCAGCCATCTGGGCTAAAACTTCCTAAATCACCCGTTTTGAACCAACCGGGATGTTTGGGTGGATAAGCCTCCCTTGATCTCTCAGGATCATTGTAATAACCTTCTGGGAGCCAGGGGCTCGAGACCCAGATTTCTCCAATGGTTTTTCCATCGTGGGGAAGTTGGTTTCCCCCTTCATCTCTTATGGAAATGTCCACCATAGGAATAGGTCTCATCCGGGTTCGCAAAAGTTCCCACACTTCAGAGTATTCGGTTCCAAGGGTCATGCCTTCAGGAGCCACAGAAATGGAAGCCCCCAGTTGATCGGAACCTCCATAAATGAGACTATATCGAACGCCCCTCGATAAAGCTCTACGGGCAAGACCTGTCGGGAGAGCGCTCCCTCCAGTAACGATCTTCACGTTTCCAAAATCTTCGATCTCTAACAGCATATGAAGCTGAGTAGGAACCATATTGAGCCACGTAACACCCTCACGTTTCATCAGTTCAACCTGTTCAGAAGGGGTAGCCCTTCCGGGAAGAACCATCTTAGAACCCATGTAGGGACCGAAGAAAACCGTTCCCCAACCGTGGATATGAAAGAAGGGGATAAGCGGCATTAGAACATCAGAACTTTCAATGCGCCCACCTGTTTGGTGGAGTGCGAGATGATGGCATAGTTGCAGAGAACCCAAGAGAATATCACGATGGCGGTATCGTATTCCCTTTGGTCTTCCTGTTGTGCCAGTAGTGTAGAATATAGAATAGATGTCATTTTCCTCTATTTTCTCTTGCCCATCTAAAAATTCTCCATCCCTTACTAGGTCTTCGTGCGAAAGGCACTGTTCAGCTCCTTGAATCTTAAGGGTTTCATCGTCGCTCATTATAATCCAATTTTTGAAACGACTTACAACGGGACTTACAGACTGAATGAAAAGATCGGATAGGCAAATCCATTCATCCCCAGCATGTACCATCGTATAAACTAGATCTTCTCCTGGAAGTCTGAAATTGAGAGTATGAATAACCGCACCCACCATAGAAAGGGCATAGTGAAGCTCAAGATAACGATGGGTATTGGCATCGAGCACTCCCACCACAGTCCCTTTTTTTATTCCAAGACGTTTAAGACTTGATGCAAGTCGGCATGTCCTTTCATGAAAATCTCGGTACGTAAGCCTCCTAGTGCCAGATACAATCTCTTTTTCTCCAAAAAGTGAGACAGTTCTTCCAAGTAACTCATGGACAACCAAAGATTTCATGCCAACTCCTTTCAATTCATGGGGTTTTCTTTATCTCATCCATCCTTCCAAGAAACATATCTACTATTAGGTCTGTGAGTCGATAGACGTGATTATGAACCTCCTTCTGGGTTCTACCTGGATAGTTTCTAAAGGTAATCAGGACGCCATTTAATGCTGCGAAGAAGGCATGGGTAATAAGTCTTTTCTTCTCGAAAGTGAGGGACTCAAAAAGCCTCTGTAGGGTATCGAGAAGACGTTTTTCCATAGCATTTAGTCTTTCTAGAGCTTCTCCTTCGAGATTTCCCTCAAGCATAAAATGGCTCATCATCTTGAAGTAGTGATCCTTTTCTAGCAAAAAGCCCATGTAAAGACGGGCCACCTTTTTAGGATCGGCCTTTTCCTCTACCGCTCCTTCTATTATTCTTATGAGTTCCTCTGCTCCTCTCATGAAAGCTTCCACAAAGAGCGATTGTTTATCGGGGAAGTAGCGGTATAGCGCTCCCACAGAGACACCTAGCTCCTCAGCTATATCTCTCATGCCTACACTATGAAAGGGCTTGGATCCGAAAATCCTCTCGGCAGCATCAAGTATGAGCCTCTTTCTTCTTTCTCGCTCCTCTTCTCTAAGTTCCAAAAAAGCGTGTCCCATAAGCTATATAACCTTTCATTTTGAGGCATAAACCTCTTCGAGGGCCTGTTCTTGAAAGGCCCAGCAAAGTTTTTCACAAAACTCATCCCAGAGTTTACATTCCTCACGACTAGAAAGAACATCCTTTTCCAGAAGTTCCATGCATTCTTTGCCTAATTCCTCTCCCAAACCATTGCCCAGGAGGTCTTTACAAAAATTGATCGGCGAGTAAAAGTCCTTAACCCTTTGAAGATCCCGATATATTTGGGTAAGGAGTACATTTCTTGGACCTTCCCACAATTCATTAACTATGGAATCACGAAAAAGTCGGGGAAGAGCAGAAAAGTCTTCCATAACCCCATGTCCGCCAAAGATTGAAATAGCCTTGCGAAGAACGTCTGGCGCATCGTATGCTGCCGTGATCTTCTGAAGCATCACAAGCTCTCTAACCAAAAAACGCCTTCTCCATAAGTCAAAGAACTTCTTTGATGGTTTAAGACCTCCCTGAAATCCTCCAGGTAGGTCGAAAAATAGGGAGTAAAGTTTTAGAACTCCAGCAAGGCTTCTCTTGGCAATATGGTCTATTTCTTCAAGGGTTCTTGCAACGAGAGGAAAGTTTTCTATTTTAGTTCCAAAGGCTTCCCTAAAAGATGCATAAAGTTTGGCTTCTCGGACTCCTCGTATCATGAAGGCGGCACTTGAAAGCCCTACAGTCATTCGAGAGTGAGCAAGGACTATTCCAACTACATTAGCGAGCCCCTTTTCGAGAGGTCCCACGGGATAGGCGATACTTCCATTAAAAGTAATCTCAGCTGTAGGAAGTTCAACGGTTCCCATCTTCCATTTTAGTCGGTTTATGGTGAAGTTATTCCGTTTTCTCTTGAATTTGCCCTCTAGGCCTTCCCAAGAGGGGACCACAAAGGTAGCTATGCTTGAAGAGTTTTGTGGCCTTGCGGTAACAACGGCATAATCGGCGTGGGCTGCGGAACAAAAGAACTTATCACCGTATATTCTCCATTGGCCATTCTCGTTAATCGCCGTTACGCGATTGGCTGGCACATCGGACCCGCCTTGGATTTCTGAAAGGTACTGAGCTCCTATTCCAAAGTCTCCATCTATTCCATCCCGGCAATGAACAAGAATACGTTTAAGTTCCGAAGTGTCGGCATAATTCTCAAGGAGAGCAATAAGTCCTTCTGTACACACAAGAGGACAGGCTATGCAAGACTCCCCTAACTGGTATATAAGAAATAGTTTAACCAACCTTACCCAGGGGTGAGTTCTTTTTGAAAAGAGGGCTTCAGAGAATACCTCCTTTTCAAGGATTTCTACTTCCATTGGTCGAATTATTTCATCGATTCGATTCCCATAGGGGTCATAGTGTAAAACAGAAGGTCTTTTTTCCCAGGAGGCCATCCCTTCCACAAGCTTTCGCCATCTATTGGAGACCTTTTTAGATATTTCGCAGGCAGCCCTTTCAACCTCCTCCTTGATCTCACTAGGTGGAAAGTAGCGAAAGGCCCTTTGGGAGAAGGGATCCGAAAGGTAAAAATCCATATTTTCTCTAAGGCTTAAGAAGAGCTCAAAGGAGTAGGGGTTTATTAAGGTTTGTCTATCCATGAAAATGCTCCTATCTTGCAAAAACTTAAATTTTTATTGTAAACATTGTTTACTCACTATCAATAACCCTTCTCATAGTCAATAATTTTCTGCTTTCTTAAGGCGATTGTTGCTAGGGATGTTATTATGACTATGTTTAGTATTGATACCGATGGTATTTAAAAACCCAAGAAAGGAGTTCTACCATATACGAAGAGAGATTTTACCGATATTGGCATCGTGGATCTACTAAGGGAAATTGTTATGAAGTGCGATACAGACAAACCAATCTCTGGGTTCGCACCGATGGGGATTTTCATAGGGAAATAACTGCTCTTTTGATTCAATCTCACAATGAGATATTAAGATATGCCGCTCGGAATCCTTCTTTTATTCCCTCTCTTACTCCTCTACCTTTTGATAATACGGCTCCACCCATTGTAAAAACCATGTTCAAAGCGGCACTTGAAGCAGGCGTTGGTCCTATGGCGGCTGTAGCCGGTGCTATTGCAGAGCGGGTAGGTAGGATGCTCATACCCTTAAGTCCTCGAAATGTCATAGTGGAGAACGGGGGTGATTGTTTTATTCATTCCGACGAGGATCTTTTTGTAGGAATATATGGAGGAAGGGAATTTAAGATTCCTAGACCCTTGGCGATTAGAATCCGTCGTGATCAGCTCCCAATCTGTGTTTGCACCTCATCTTCAACTGTGGGGCATTCTCTTAGTTTTGGGAAGGCCCACGCAGTAACGGTATTTGCAAAGAACGGAGCCTTTGCCGATGCTGTGGCAACAGCCGTTGCTAATAGTCTTAGGGATTCGTCCCAGATAGAGCCAATTTTATATGAGTGGGGGAAAAGACCAGAGATTATAGCTATGGTAGCTATTGTAGGAGACGCCATAGGTTTTCTGGGAGATATAGAACTTGTATGACGATATGTTCTTCCAAGGTAGGATAGGAATGGCTATAAATGAAAGGGATGATGTCTTCGGTAGAAAGGAGGATATATGGGTAGGAGGATCTGCTTTTGGCTGATGTTATTTTTTGTTTTGTGGAATTTTCATGCCCTGGCTCTAACACCTGAAGAAGATACTATAATTTCCCTCTATGAAAAACTTTCTCCTGGGGTAGTGAACATTACAAGCACAGTTCTTGAGAGGGATTTTTTCTTTAATGTGATACCTAAACGGGGTGTTGGATCGGGAGCTATTATTGATGCAAGAGGTTACATTGTTACGAACCATCATGTAATAGAAGATGCGAGAAAGCTCGAGGTTACTCTCGCAAACGGCAAAAAATATACGGCCCAATTGGTGGGATCCGATCCCGATACCGATATTGCTGTTATCAAAATAAATCCCTCTGGTGAACGTCTCACGGTGCTTACTATGGGGGATTCAAGCCGTCTTAAGGTGGGGCAAAGGGTTATGGTAATAGGAAATCCCTTCGGATTAGGCCAGACACTTACAACTGGTGTTATAAGCTCCCTTGGTAGGACCCTTCGATCACCCACTGGAGCTCTTGTGGAGGACATTATTCAGACCGATGCTTCTATAAATCCCGGAAATTCTGGAGGCCCTCTTATCGACACTTCAGGTAATATAATTGGTATTACCACGGCTATATTCCTGTCTCTTATACACATCT
>JAOACS010000024.1 GCA_026417655.1 Syntrophobacterales bacterium | reverse complement strand
TGGTCTCGTGGGCTCGGAGATGTGTATAAGAGACAGACCCGATATTGCAATGGGTGTAAATCCCGGTGAGGGTATGTTTGAAGAAATGGGTGCTGGGGACCAGGGCATTATGTTTGGGTATGCCTGTGACGAAACCCCCGTCCTTATGCCTATGCCTATTTACTATGCCCACCGCCTTACCAAAAAACTTGCGGAGGTTCGTAAAAACGGTATTCTCGATTTTCTCCGCCCCGATGGGAAAAGTCAGGTTACCGTAGAATATGAGAACGGAAAACCAAAGAGGATTACCGCCATTGTCATTGCAGCCCAACACAGTCCTTCAGTCACCTATAAAA
The DNA here is from genome assembly GCA_026417655.1 of Syntrophobacterales bacterium. Classification (GTDB taxonomy): domain Bacteria; phylum Desulfobacterota; class Syntrophobacteria; order Syntrophobacterales; family Thermodesulforhabdaceae; genus JAOACS01. The sequence goes on along the minus strand of JAOACS010000024.1, from coordinate 14,746 downwards.
CCATTCAAGAGGGCATTATCGAAGAAGTCATAAAAAAGGTAATCCCTGCTGAGCTTCTCTCACCTCAAACAAAGTTTTTCATTAATTCCACGGGACGCTTCGTCATCGGAGGCCCTATGGCCGACTGTGGTCTCACAGGAAGAAAGATTATTTGTGACACCTATGGGGGGAAGGGCCACCATGGAGGAGGGTGCTTTTCTGGAAAAGATCCTACAAAGGTCGATCGCTCCGCTTCTTATATGGCTCGGTATGTGGCAAAGAATATTGTAGCTGCAGGGCTTGCTCGTAAGGTAGAAATCCAGGTCGCCTACAGCATAGGGGTTGCCGAACCAGTGAGCCTTATGGTGGATGCCTTTGGAACCGAACGGATTCCCTTAGAAAAACTGACTCAGATCGTAAAGGAAACCTTCAGCTTTAAACCTGCCGATATAATAAGCCGCCTCAAACTCCTAAGACCTATTTACAAACAAACCGCATGTTACGGCCACTTTGGTCGCACAAATCCAGATTTTACTTGGGAAAAGACCGATATGGTTGATGTCCTAAGAGACAAAGCCGGTCTGTAAAGGAGCTTTGAATGACCTACGATGTGAAAGATCTTAGCCTTGCAGAAAGGGGTAAACTAAGAATCGAATGGGCCACCAAGTCCATGCCCGTTCTTATGAGTATTAGGGAACGTTTTGAAAGAGAAAAGCCCCTAAGGGGTGTAAGAATAGCTGCCTGTCTTCATGTAACGACCGAAACCGCCTTTCTTATGCAAACTCTTAAGGCCGGCGGAGCCTCAATAAGACTCTGCGCCTCGAACCCCCTTAGCACCCAAGATGATGTGGCTGCATCACTCGTAGTTCACGATGAAATCCCAGTGTTTGCCATCAAAGGAGAAGATCGAGAGACCTATTATCGTCACATTATTCAGGCTCTTGAGGAGAAACCCCAAATCACAATGGATGATGGTGCAGACCTAGTGTCAACCCTTCATACAGAAAAAAGAGAACTGATTGATCAGGTTATAGGGGGCACGGAGGAAACAACCACGGGAGTGATCCGACTAAGAAGTATGGCAGAAAGGGGAGTATTGAGGTATCCCATAGTTGCGGTAAACGATGCAAATACTAAACACCTCTTTGATAACCGTTACGGGACGGGACAGAGTACCATAGACGGCATCATTAGGGCAACGAATAGGCTTATGGCGGGAAGCGTTTTTGTAGTCTGCGGTTACGGATGGTGTGGAAGAGGTGTTGCCATGAGAGCCCGAGGAATGGGGGCAAGAGTTATTGTCACAGAGGTTGACCCCTTGAAAGCCCTCGAGGCCGTTATGGACGGTTACGAAGTTATGCCTATAGCGGAGGCAGCAAAAATTGGTGACATATTTTGCACTCTTACGGGAAACATTCGTGTCATACGAAAAGAACATTTTGAGGTAATGAAGGACGGAGCGATTGTAAGTAATTCCGGACACTTCAATGTAGAGCTCGATCTAGAGGCCCTTTCCGAAATGGCGGTATCGAGACGTTTTATAAGAGATTTCGTAGAAGAGTTTAGACTCAAGAATGGTCGAAATATATACGTTTTAGCCGAAGGAAGGCTAGTAAATCTTTCGGCGGCGGAAGGTCATCCCTCAAGTGTCATGGATATGAGCTTCGCAAATCAGGCTCTTTGTGTTGAATATATTATAAAGAATGGGCAAAGATTAGAAAGACAGGTTTATACGGTGCCAAGGGAAATTGACGAAGAGGTGGCTCGGCTTAAGCTTTCCAGCATGGGTATTTCAATTGACCAACTTACAAAGGAACAGGATTTTTACCTGAAATCCTGGGAAATGGGAACCTAATCTATGATATCAATCCTCCTAAGGATTGCTCTTCTAGCGATCCTTTTTGGGGCCTTTGGATGTGTAAAGATCCCAGAGGCCCCTCCTCCTAAAGTAGAAAAACCACCTTCGGTGGAAATAAAACTTGTAAAGTTAAAGCAACCTTTGACCTTCAAAGACGAGGGTGATCTAGAGGGATTTATCAAGGCGGCAAGGGAGAGTATAGACTATTTTGAAAGATTTCCACCCTCCAAGACCTTTAAAGTAGGTGAGATAGAATTTTCTGCTCACAGTTATGGAGAAACACTTAGATCTCTTCTAAAGGGATTGGAAAAGCATCCCCTATCAAGTGAATACATACTTTCTTTCTTCAATGTTTACACATACCTTATTGTTACAACAGATTCGTCGAATGGAGAGAGTCATGAAACAGGACGAATTCTTGCAACCGGCTATTACGAACCCATACTGGAGGGAAGCCTTACTCCGTCGACGGAATACTCCTATCCTATCTATCCTGTGCCGGAAAACCTTGTAAGGGTATCACTTGAGGCCTTTAATCTCAATTGCGGCGAAACCTCTACTATTGTAGGAAGGGTGGAAGGTAATAAATTAGTTCCCTATTACACAAGACGGGAAATCGATGAGGGAGCCCTTAAAAAAGTTACACCCCTAGTATGGGTAAAGGATCCCTTGGATGCTTTCTTCCTACAAGTTCAGGGCTCCGGCATCATTCGATTCCCCGACGGTTCAAAACGACGGTTAGGTTATGGAAGCGGTAACGGAAGACCCTATAGAAGCATTGGAAAATATATAATCGATCAGGGTTGGATTCCCAAAGATGAGGTCACTATGCAGTCTATAAAGACCTTTCTCAGTACCCATCCCGAGAAACTTTGGAAAACCCTTTGGTATAATGAAAACTACGTCTTTTTCCGATGGGTAGAGGAAGGGCCTAAGGGTAGCCTTAATGTATTTCTTACTCCTGAACGATCGGTTGCAAGCGATCGTAGATATTATCCCCCAGGAATTATGAGCTTTCTTTCCACGATGGTTCCAGATAATTCCTCTGGTCTGAAGCCATTCAATAGATTGGTTTTCCATCAAGATGCAGGCGGAGCTATAAAAGGTCCCTCCAGAATAGACATATTTTTTGGAAGTGGCGATGGAGCAGGAGAAAAGGCAGGAAAAATGAAATACCAGGGCACTATGTTTTTGTTCCTTCCCAAATAGGGACCCTTCCTTTGTCATTTGAATTTAAGACTTAGAGTATCAAATGTATGTCTATCTACGATTGACTTTTCCAATCGTAGCCTGCTAGAAAAGTCCACACGACATAAGGCGGTGTTACTTTTCATCGTGAGGTGGGATGAAAAATGGAGAAATCGGAAGAAATGTACCTTCGTATTATGGACGCCTCGGAAATAGAAGATGTTCTCGATAAAATGGCCCAGGCTATATTGGAAGACATGGTAGAGTTGGAAAAGTGCGTTCTTGTAGGTATTAGAACTAGAGGCGTATATCTTGCAAACCGTTTGAAAGACCTCATAAAAGAAAAAACTGGCCGTGATGTATCCGTAGGTAATCTGGATATTACCCTTTACCGAGATGATTGGACGCGGCTTCACATTTATCCTGTTGTTCGATCAACGACCATACCAGGTTCCCTTGAGCACAAAAACGTAGTCTTAATAGATGACGTGCTCTACACAGGAAGAACCGTTAGGGCAGCTCTCGATGCCCTTCTTGACTACGGACGACCAAATCGGGTCTATTTAGCAGTCCTTATCGACCGGGGCCATCGAGAGCTACCTATATGCGCCCAATATGTGGGAAAGAACGTTGAAACAAAAGGGGAAGAGCACATAGATGTTCGATTGAAAGAATTCGATGGACTTGACGAAGTTCTTTTAGTTCGCCCTAGAGGCTAACTTAACGACATAGTATAGAAGCAAGAACAGGGATACTTATATTTCCTCCTGTCATGATAAGAACAACCCTTTTCCCACGGATACGTTCCCGAAGAGCGAAGGCGGCTTTAATGGCGGCAGCTCCCGCGACTTCAGCAAGATTTTGGGTGTAACTTATGGCAAGTCTTACACCATCTATAAGTTCTTCCTCCGAAAGAAGCACAACATCCGTAATAAGATCCTTAAGGATAATGAAGGGAAGATCAAAAACACTTCTAGCCGCTAAACCCGATGCGACAGTCTCTGCAGGAGAAACGGTAACCTTTTTCCCCTGCTTCCAAGATTCATAAAAAGCGGGTATCCGTGCTGCCTGAACCCCATAAATTTCCACAGACGGATTAATCTGCTTTATTACCATACTTACAGAGGCACAACCTGTGCCTCCGCCTATGGGCATAACTATCACTTCTACATTCGGAAGATCCTCCATAATCTCCAGTCCCATGGTGGCTATGCCCGTTATAAGAAGGGGTTCATTCCCTTGCCGCAGGTAATAGTAGCCAGCATTTTCCGAAAGTTCTTCCGCATAGTCCTGAGCCTCGTAAAAATCACTTCCATGCTCAATGAGTTGGGCATCGTATGAAAGGATCATTTCGTTTACCAAAGGATCATTCTTTTCTGGAACGACAACGTTACAAAAAATACCCCTCCTCTGAGCAGCCCAAGCCACAGCAAGTCCATGATTTCCCCTAGTCGCTACCACAATACCATTCTTAATCTGATCCTCAGAACACTGCTCTATAAAATTAACCGCTCCACGCACCTTAAAGGAGTGAGTCGGAAGGTGATTTTCATGCTTGACATAGACCTCTGCCCCTATCCTCTCTGATAAACGGCGATAGAATGTAAGACTGGTCTTTGGAAGTATCCTCCCTACGATTTGTCTGGCTCTGAAGACATTTAAGATATTAACTACTTCGAACTGTTCCCTAAAGAAGGGTTCCATCCTTTAGCCTCCGTTTTCTTGTTCTCCTTTAATAAAGTCAAACTTTAGTGCTTTTTTGATACACCAAAAAGAGTTTTGATGAAAGTAAAATTTCACAAATTTTAGCTTATAATTTTTTATTGAAGAGACCGATTTTTTTTGCTATAAATTTTATTATCATATTGCGGGAGTAGCTCAGCTGGCCAGAGCATCAGCCTTCCAAGCTGAGGGTCGCGGGTTCGAAGCCCGTCTCCCGCTCCACTAAGTTTCCTTTCTAAATCCCCAACTTGAACAGGTTGAGCTACTTAGTTAGAATAAACCGATTTTTGTAAGTTGAAAATTTTCAGAAAAGAGAGGCCCTATCTGTGGAAGATTATCCAAGGTCCCATCAGAGCTATATAGACAAGGCCTATCAATCTATTCAGGCCATATACGAAAGATGCTCCAAGGGGGGAGATCTGGTAAAAAAAGCCTTCGAGTTTGCGCTGGAACTTCACAAAGACCAGAGACGGCGTTCTGGAGAGCCCTATATTGTTCATCCTGTTGCAGTGGCTAATATAATCGCTTCCGAGTTTGGTGTTTATGATTCGGCGATCCTCGCAGCATCTCTTCTTCATGACACAGTTGAAGACATTCCCTCCATGAGTATCATATCCCTTAAGGAACAGTTTTCAGAGGATATCGCATCCCTCGTTGATGGATGCACAAAAATTATGTTAGATCCATCCAAAGAAAAGCGCCAAGTCCAGGCACGAACTCATTCTAAGATCTTTCTTTCAGCAAGCAATAATCTCGGGGTAATAATCATAAAACTCGCCGATAGACTTCATAATATGCGCACTCTCCATTCTCTTCCCTCCGATAAGAGAATGCGGATATCAAAGGAGACCATAGACATATATGTTCCTATCGCTGCTAAACTCAATATAAACTGGCTAAAAAGAGAGCTATACCATCAGGCTCTCCTATGGCTCTATCCAAAGAAAAGTAAAAGAATTCTTGCCCACATTCAATCCGTTCAGCAAAATAAGGACATAATAGAAATAAAAACCCGCCTCGAAGAATATATTGCAAAACACAGTGACGTTTCTGTAACGATCCGAAATAGATGTAAGGGATTAGGAAGTTATTACAATCCTTTCAAAAAAACTCTCGAGATATCCAATGCGGAAAACTTTGTAGACTTTACCATTGTGGTTCATTCCGAGGACCCTATTCACTGTTATAAGATCTTTGGGATGGTAAATAAACTGTTCCCTCCCCTTCCGAGAACAATTAGAGATTTTATTGCGAATCCAAAAAGCAATGGTTACAGAAGTCTTCATGTAAGATTTCACTACGGAAACTCTAACTATCTGGTGAAAATTAGAACTCCAGCCATGGATGAATGGGCCTTTTACGGAGTTCTTACCCATTGGAGAAATTATTATGACTTCGACATTAGCCCCTATGAAGAAGAAATTATGAAATTTTTACGAGACATCGGTGAATACGACGAGGCACCACCAAAGAGACGAGAACTTCTCCATTCCCATTCTCGCTCAGAAGAGATAATAGTCTATACTCCAACGGGAGATCCCCATTATTTACCTAAAGGAAGCATTGTGCTTGATTTTGCCTACAAGATCCATTCCGATCTTGGTGATCGCTGTAAAGGAGCGATCATTTCTTCTACCTATGTTCCACCAACCCATGTACTTGAAGAAGGCGATACCGTTGAGATAGTAAAAACTACAGAAATGCTCGATGTTCATCCCGAATATGAATCTCTTTGTAAAACTCCCTTAGCAAAAAAGCATATTATAAGGCTTATCCAGAAAAGGCGTAGAGAATACGCAGAAAAAATTGGTAGGGAAATTCTAGAACAGGATCTACAAAATCATGGAATCTCCCTGGAGATCCTTTCAAACCAATATAGTGAAACACTAAGGTATATTTTGGAATTCATGAACATAAGAAGTTTTGAAGAACTTCAGGTAAGAATTGGCCAAGATCTAACCTCCCCAAGTGTTATAAGAGAATATCTTGGAATTCCTAAAAAAATGGAAAGCGACATCCTACAGTTAGCTCCCCAAAATCCCCCCTATATTGTATCGATAGGGCAGATTGATAACGCAGTTCATAAATTTGCTCACTGTTGTCGTCCCTATCCAGGTGAAGACAAAGCTATCGTTGTGCTCAGCGAAAGGGGAGTAACTATCCATAAGTCCCACTGCAAAGAGCTTACGGAAAGGCATAATATCCCAATAGAACGTCGTTTTAGGGTAAATTGGCTATTGGACGAAGGATGGGACAATCCTATAATGTTTAGTCTAATCTTTCCAGAATGTAATATCCCATCCCTCTTGAGTAAGTGGCCTCACAGAGAGACACATTCTGACATAAGAAAAATCGAAGAATCGTTAGGGCATGATGGAACCCCATGGACAAGGATCCTTGTGGTATTTAAAAATCTAAGAGAAGCCAAAAACTTCATTGAGCCTCTTATAGTCTTTAGTGACCAGATGGAAATAGAATACTATCGACGCATAGAACGGTCTTAAAATAAAAGGGCGAAGGTTTGATTATATAGGGGCCTCCCATCACCCTCTATCCTAACAACCTCTTAATGTATGCTCTAGACTGTCTTGCCACCTCCTCAGGAAATTTTCCAGAGGCATCAAAACATATTGTAATCAAGCCGTCGTATTTATACTCTTTAAGACATTCTGTAAACTTTGGCACCTCTAGGGTTCCTTCACCAAAGGGAAGATGGCGGCACGTAGGTCCACAGATACCATCACTTATATGAATATTTTTAACGTGAGGCGCCAGCAGTTTAAAAACTTCACAGGGATCATTTCCGTAACAATAGGCGTGAGCTAAGTCAAGATCAACACCGAGAAAGGGATGAAACTCCATTTCCTTCAAAAAGGAGAGGAGCTGCTCAGCACTTTCTATGAGAATTCCACGGCTAGGTCTCAAGGTGACAGTGATTCCAAGTTTTTCCACTATAGGGAGAACACGAAACATATTAGCCACAAAAAGTCGCCAGGCCTCTTTAGCATCCATCGTATCTGGCACAGGGCTTCCTGCCGATATTGCGATCTGGGAAACACCCATTGCAGCAGCTATACGAGCACAGTCAAGAGTATAGCGGATCCTTCTTTCCCGCTCCCTCCAATCCTCTGAAAGCCATGAACAAACCACCTGAGAATCATCATCACAGGTGATATGAGTTAAGGCCGTATCTATACTAGTTACTGTAAGACCGTTCTTTTTGAGACGTTCAGACAATTCTACCGCCGAAGAGGCATTAAATTTCTCCGGCATAAGGTGTGGTTTTTCCGCAAGTATTTCAACATAGGAAAAACCAGCCTTAGCGATTACTTCAAGGGCCTCATTTAGAGGAAGAAAGGCATAGGTTTTTGAGCTGAAAGCTATCTTCATTCGCCTAGAACACCCTCCTCACGAAAGACAATTATACGCCAATCTAGAGCCACAACCCCCTCATCCGTTATCCAGAGAGGATTTAAGTCGATCTCTCCTATCCGAGGTATATCATAAAGTAACCACGAAAGTCTTACAATAAGATCTTCCAGGGCATCCCGATCTTTAGCCTTTTTTCCTCTAAAGGGCTCGAGAAGTTTTGCACCCTTAGTTTCATCTACCATCCTCTTGGCCTCTTCCCGAGTTATAGGAGCTACCCTTATTGCTCTGTCACCAATCACCTCCACCGTTATACCTCCTAGTCCAGTTAGAACAACGGGACCAAATTGATCAACCTGGCGTCCTCCTGCAATCCACTCCAATCCATCTCCCCGAACCATCCTTTGAAGCAAAACTCTTCTGTCGAATTTGGAAAGCTTCATGTAAGCTCTTCTAACATCGTCGACATTTTCAATGTTGAGAACTATCGCTCCAGCTTCGGTTTTATGAATTACCTTCGGAGAAGCGGTCTTCATAACTAATGGAAAACCTAGTTCCTCGGCCATCAAAATAGTTTCTTCCTCTGTAGAAGCGATCCGCCACGGAACCAACCTAATTCCATAAGCTTCAAGAATAAGGGCGCTTTCCGCCGGTCCTAAAAGGCCCCTAGGGGCGTGCTCTAAGGTTTCTAAAGCCTGCGATCTGTTCAGCCCTCCAGGTGGTTCATTTGCGAAGGGAATGGGTTGAAAAGTTGCCCACTTTGCCGTCGCAGCAAGGGCCCTTATGGCATGTCTTGGGTCGGTAAATATGGGAAAGTCTGTAGCCCTTCTATTGGCAAGATACTCCTCCGGAGAGGTGAAAAGACAAAAAGCAAGGGGTTTATCGTAACGTTTGCTCATAGCATCAAGTTCCTTTACAAGGGATCGGGAATGTCCACCATCAAGAGCTCCCTGATAGTGATGGACAAACAGCAAGGCATCGAAGATCGGATCCTTCATCACCTCTTCAGCAAGCATAAGGTAAAGCCTTAGATCAAAGACATCTCCTAAATCTAGAGGATTCTGAAAGCGAACGACGCCAGCTCTAGCACGATCTTCGGCCATTTTTATGATTTTTTCTGGGAACGGAACAAGTTGAAAGCCATACTCTTCAGCAGCATCGGCAGCCACAACGGCATGTCCACCGGATCTAGAAATAACTGCAAGCTTCGGCCCCTTAGGGATCGGGAGAGAGAAGCCTTTAAGCACTGTAAGAGCCTCCGTTTGATCTTGGACTCGAATAATCCCAGCTTGACAGCAGGCGGCATCCACTACCGTATCGTCACTAGAGAGAGAGGCCGAGTGAGAACGAGCTATAGATTTTCCCGCTTCAGTCCGGTTAGATTTATGAAGGACTATAGGTTTTTTCGCTCTCATCGCCTGTTCCATTAATCGCCTACCATCGGAAATCCCTTCGAGGTAAAGAAAAATAGTCTTAGTATGATCTGTAGCTATGCAGTAATCTACAAGGTCACATTCGGTCACATTTAGCTTGTTACCAATAGAGGCGAAGATACTGTAGCCAAGCTTTTCTCCTCCAAACATATTAAGAAGACTTCCTCCCACCCCACCACTTTGAGCTATAACGGCTATGTTTCCAGGAGGTGCCAGGGGTTCTATAGGCATAAAGGGCACAGCAAGTCCCGTATGACGATTAATAATGCCTACACAGTTTGGTCCAATAAGCCTCATGTCATAATTTCTTAAAATGCCAAGAACCTCTTGCTCCAGTCCAGCCCTATCCTGACCAAGTTCGGTAAATCCAGCAGATTCTACAACAACCCGCCGAATGCCCTTTTCTCCACACTGTCTTAACACCTCGGGAACAAATTTTGCTGGAACAAGAATCACCGCCAAATCAGTAGGTTCTGGAATATCGAGAACGGAGGGATAAATCTTAAACCCAAGAAAACTTCCCCCCTTCGGCCCTACGGCATAAACAATGCCTGAATACTGGTATCGGACCAAATTATATATTATCGCCCTTCCCATATTGTCAGGTGACGCCGAAACGCCAACAATCACAACACTTTTAGCTTCGAAAAAATCCTTCATATGTTTTCTCCTTTTGTCCACACGCTCGTTTGATAGGCGAAATAAAAACAAACGTTTTAGTAAGTGGAGGGTTAAAAAAACCCTTCATACTACTAACTAATCTAAACTGCTGCTACTTTCTTCGATTCCCTCTCCTGAAGTTGTTTAAGTAAGAAGGCCTCAATAAAAACATCAATCTCACCATCAAGTACACTCTCCACATCGCCACGTTCAACATTGGTTCGATGATCCTTTACTAAGCGGTAAGGCTGAAGTATGTAGGACCGAATCTGATTTCCCCAAGAAATATCGTCTAGATTGTCATGAATCTCTTGAAGTTTTTCCTGTCTCTTTTTTAGCTCCCTTTCATAAAGCCTTGAACGGAGTATCTTCATGGCAATTTCTCTATTTCTATGTTGGGATTTCTCATTCTGACAACTTACGACAATTCCTGTAGGGATGTGAGTAATTCTCACGGCCGAACTAGTTTTATTTACATGTTGCCCACCGGCTCCACTGGCTCTAAAGGTTTCGATTCTAAGATCGGAGGGTTTGATATCTACAACGATCTCGTCGTTAATTTCTGGATATACAAAAACGGCGGCGAAGGATGTATGGCGTCTCCCGCTGGCGTCAAAGGGTGATATTCTCACCAACCGATGAATACCTGACTCGGATTTGAGAAAGCCATAGGCATATTTCCCCTCGACGGTGAAGGTAACACTCTTTATTCCAGCCTCTTCACCGGGAAGCATGTCAACCATTTCTACCTTAAAACCCCTTCGTTCACCCCATCTTAGATACATTCTAAGAAGCATTTCAACCCAGTCTTGAGCTTCTGTGCCACCGGCTCCTGCATGAATGCTAACAATAGCATTAAGGATGTCCTGCTCTTCTCTCATGAGTTGTTCCAGCTCAAGCATACGTATGTCTTTCTTCAATCTGACAGTTTTTTGCACCACCTCCCGAACCGTCTCTTCATCCTGCTCCTCCTCCGCTAGCTCAAGAAGCACCTCACTATCTTCCAGCTCCCTCTTCAAACTGATCCAATTTTCCACGACCTCAGAAATATTAGACTTTTTCTTGAGAATCTCCTTGGCCCTTGTCATATCCTGCCAGAAGTCGTCACGACTTATAAGGAGATCCAGCTCAGAAAGTTGGCGTTTCTTACCTTCTATGTCAAAGATAGACTCCCAAAAGAGAGAGTTTTTCCTCTATCTCCTTGATAGTGCTCCGAATCTCTGAAACATCCACCGTCATAATCGAACCTCCCTTCTTCTTCCGAATCGATCACCTATGAAATATAGCGAAGCCAGCAGGATAATCAAGGCACAGAAAAGCACAAAAAGATCCCCATATTCTACGTAAAATGTTTTCCCGTGGCAGGGACTTATGGAACCCATTAGAAAACCAGACTGAAACAATCCAAGAGAAGAAACGATATTACCTAAGGGATCAATGAAAGCGCTTATTCCAGTGTTTGTTGAGCGAACTATTGGTCTTCTCGTCTCTATCGCACGCCATCTAGCACTTTCTAGATGTTGGTAGGGAGCGCTACTTTTACCAAACCAGGCATCATTTGAAATATTTACTATGAAACTTGCCCCATTAAGGACCCTTTTCCTTACAAGCTCAGGAAATATCACCTCATAGCATATAAGCATCCCTATAGATTCTCCCTTGAAGGGGATGACACCGAGAGATCTCCCTGGTACAAAATCCCCCGCCGTAGGCACTAACTTATGAACGAAGAAAAGGATGGGTTGAAGGGGGACGTATTCGCCAAATGGCACAAGGTGTTCCTTTGCATAGTCTCCGATGGTAAAAGTTCCTGGTGCTACGAGATACGCCTTATTAAGGATCTTTGCATTTGGTTCCGGTGCCGTAAGGCCTACGCTTCCAAAAAGAATAGGAATTTTCAGATTATTTATTATGCCGTTAACTCTGGCTGTTAAATCGGGAATAAAGCCATAGAAGAAAGGCATCGCCGACTCTGGCCAAACAATCAAATCGGCACCTCCTGGAGAATGAACAGCTTGAAGGGAAAGGGATTCGTAAAGGTCGACAGTCCTATTTCTAAAGGCCTCGTCCCACTTCTGAGCCTGATCAATATTGCCCTGAACAATGGCCACCCTTAGGGTATTTTTATTACTACAAGAAGGGTTTGTGGCGATAGTCGAATTCCCGTACCCCATAGACAATCCCAAAAGGAGTATGAAAAATCCCCATCCAAAACGATCCTGTTTGGCTTCAGAAAGTCTTACAATGAGAGAGTTAGAAAACATTACTATCCAACTTACTCCATAGGCCCCTGTAATATCAGCGACTTGTCTGAGCAACCTCAACTCCGTTTGAGAATAGGCTAAAAGATTCCAGGGAAATCCTGTGAGGAGCTGACCCCTTAGCCACTCTAAAACTACCCAAAAGGATGGAACAAAAAGCCAGAAGGGAAGCAGAGCTCCCTCTTTAAATACCCTTATCCCAACTCCGAAGGCAACACTATAAAGGGCGATATAACCGCAAAGTAGGATCAAAACAGGAATTGATGCCCAGGAAGGAAGACCTCCATATTTTTCAAGAACAATATCGATCCAATAAAGGCTCGTTAAGGCATGAAAAAAACCGAAGGAAAAACCGAGTAAAATAGTGTTCCTAATGGAAAGGTCCTCTCTACGGACATAGCGGATCAAAGGGACGAAGGCAAACCAAGCAAATAACCACAGCGAAAGAGGGGTAAAACTTAAGGAGAGAAGTGCTCCGCTTAGGGCACAAATAAGTATTTGTCGCCATATAGGGTTTTTACTGATTTTAGACATGATCCGGTACTACTGCAGTGGGGCTTTCTTTGGGTTGAAGGCGCCTTACGACAACCTTTTCAATTTTCCGGTCTGTAGCTAGAAGAATTTCCATTTCTATTCCTTCAACCACAACTTTTTCTCCCTTTCTAGGCACGCGCCCCAGTAAGCTTATAATTAACCCACCTACGGACTCAAACTTCCCTTCGGGAAGATCCATTTTGAGATAGTCCTCAAGGTCCTCCACATCTAGCCGTGCATCGACGATTATGGAACCGTCCTGATTTGGCACAATCCAAACCTCTTCATGATCATACTCATCCATTATATCGCCAATGATCTCCTCAATAATATCCTCTAGGGTAAGTATTCCTGCAGTTCCCCCGTATTCATCAAGGACTACAGCCATGTGAGATTTTCTCGATCTAAGTTCTTGAAAAACTACACTAATTTTGGTTGTTTCCGGAACGTAGTAAGGTGGTCGCACAAACCGAGAGGCTTCTATACCTTTTTGTCCCCAGTATTTAAGAAGATCCTTCGCATGAACAATACCGATGATATTATCAAGTGTATCTTCATAGATAGGTATCCGGGAGTGTCCACTTTCCACAATCGTTCTGACCACTTCCTCTATTGGCTCATCAGCTTTTAGCGCCGTTACATCAATTCTTGGAACCATCACCTCTCGAGCAATTGTATCCCGAAAGGAAAAAATACCTTGGATCATCTCCCCTTCATCTTCGGTAATAACACCCTCTTCTTCTCCTTCATCAATAAGCTGCTGGATTTCTTTTTCTATATCATCGGTTTCTCTAGCATGGGATACTCTACGAAAGAATTTTTTAAGCCATCTCAGCAATCTTACCGGTTGCTCATCGTTCAATGTTCAACTACTCCTTCTTTTGTTACATTTGCTACCACCCGTTTAAATCTTATACCATGGAGTCACCCTAGATTCAATGGATTCGAGAAAATAGGGATCTATACTTGCGAAAATTTCCTCCCTGTGGTAGCAACAAAGCTTCCAGTGAGGAAATTTTATTTCTTGTAGGAAAGGTGTAACCAAAGATGGCAGTTATTCTTCCATTTCGAGGTCTTCGCTACAGTGAAAACTATATTAATGTGAAATTCAACCTAAGGGATGTAATAACCCCTCCCTATGATGTAATAACCCAGGAGGCAAGAGAAGCCTACCGGAGACGAAGCCCCTATAATTTTGTTCATATCGATCTTCCAAAAGCGATCTCTGAAGAAAGTGAAACACTAGATCCATACGAACATGCGAGAAAGCTTTTTAACGGGTGGATTCAGGAAGGTGCTTTCGAACTGGATCAAGATCCATCCTTTTATTACTACGAGATCGATTATTTCATACCTACGGACAATACGATCCATACTCGAAAAGGCTTTTTCACGCTGCTCAAACTTGAGGAGTTTCAGAAGGGTTGTGTATACCCCCATGAAAAAACCTTTGCCAGGGTAAAAAGGGACCGCCTCCTCCTTACTATTTCCTGTAGTGCCCATCTTAGCCCAATCTTTGCTCTCTATTCTGATCCCGAAGGCATTCTTATAGAGTCCCTTAGAGAAGCTAGTATATCATCTCCCCTTATTGCATCATATACGGACGATCAGGGGATAAGCCATAGGCTGTGGCGCGTCAGCGATCCAATGACCTGCGAATATCTAAAAACCTCATTTATCCAGAAGGAGATCTACATAGCCGATGGCCATCACCGTTATGAGACTGTCTCTTATACACATCT
>JAOACS010000018.1 GCA_026417655.1 Syntrophobacterales bacterium | reverse complement strand
GACTTGACGTCGTCCCCACCTTCCTCCGGTTTATCACCGGCAGTCCTCTTAGAGTGCCCGGCTTCACCCGCTGGCAACTAAGAGCAAGGGTTGCGCTCGTTGCGGGACTTAACCCAACATCTCACGACACGAGCTGACGACAGCCATGCAGCACCTGTCTCCCGGCTCCCTTGCGGGCACCCCAGTGTTTCCACCAGGTTCCGGGGATGTCAAACCCAGGTAAGGTTCTTCGCGTTGCATCGAATTAAACCACATGCTCCACCGCTTGTGCGGGCCCCCGTCAATTCCTTTGAGTTTTAACCTTGCGGCCGTACTCCCCAGGCGGCCCACTTATCGCGTTAGCTTCGGCACAGCAGAGTTTACCTCCACCACACCTAGTGGGCATCGTTTACAGCGTGGACTACCAGGGTATCTAATCCTGTTTGCTCCCCACGCTTTCGCGCCTCAGCGTCAGTCCTCGTCCAGAGGGGCGCCTTCGCCACCGGTATTCCTCCCGATATCTACGCATTTCACCGCTACACCGGGAATTCCCCCCTCCTCTCCGAGTCTCAAGCCCAGCAGTTTCCAGTGCCCTTCCAGAGTTGAGCTCCGGGCTTTCACACCAGACTTGCTAGGCCGCCTACGCGCCCTTTACGCCCAGTGATTCCGAGTAACGCTAGCACCCTCCGTATTACCGCGGCTGCTGGCACGGAGTTAGCCGGTGCTTCCTCCGTGGGTACCGTCAAACCCTAAGATTCTTCACCTTAGAGCCTTTCTTCCCCACCGACAGGGCTTTACGACCCGAAGGCCTTCCTCACCCACGCGGCGTCGCTGCGTCAGCCTTGCGGCCATTGCGCAATATCCCTCACTGCTGCCTCCCGTAGGAGTCTGGACCGTGTCTCAGTTCCAGTGTGGCTGGCCATCCTCTCAGACCAGCTACCCGTCTTAGCCTTGGTGAGCCATTACCTCACCAACTAGCTGATAGGACGCGAGCCCACCCTAGAGCGCTAGCCCACCTTAAGGCCAACTTCCCCTACCCCAGTCACCCTGGAGTAAGTATTATCGGGTATTAGCCCCGCTTTCGCAAGGTTATCCCCAACTCCAGGATAGGTTACTCACGCGTTACTCACCCGTGCGCCACTTTACTCGGCTAAGTTTCCCCAGCCTTTCTCGTCCGACTTGCATGTGTTAGGCACGCCGCCAGCGTTCACTCTGAGCCAGGATCAAACTCTCCATATATCCTAACTCTTTATCACCGCACAGCTATCTAGTTTTCAAAGAGCGACTCAACCAGTTTATCTTTAACTCATTCCATCTAGCCTGTCAACTACTTTTTTTCCTCCCAACCCCTACACCACCCCCAAAAACGGATCCCCCTACTACCAGATACTTAACTCAGAGTCAAGAGAAAAATTTTATCCATCCTTACGGTAAAATTATCCTAGAACTACCCTGTTCAGAGAGATTTTATTGGGTTACAGCGTTTTTAGTCTTGGAAAGCCTTTGTGAAATCTCCGCGGCTCTCTTGACATCCATGTTAGCAATGATCTTAGCCGCCTGATCTGTGGTCATTCTGGATATAATATTTACTACCAGATCATCGTCCAGCTTTTCCAAAAGCTTAGATGCTTCCTTCGGTTTCATGCTCCCGTATATCTTTACTAAAGACTCAATCTTCTCGTTTTTAAGCCGCTCCTGCTCCTTCTTGAAGGCCTCGATATTTTTCTGAATCTCCTCTAGTCTTGCAAGCTTATCTTCGATATCCTTTTGGAGAGCTTTCAAAGTGGCTTCCTTTTCCGCAAGGGATCTCTCCTTTTCATTAAGCTCCCGGGCTTTACTCTCTAAAAACCCAGCACAGTCCTTTGGTGTTAGAGTCTGGGGTGTCTTCGTATCCGTTGACGTATGAGTCGTTTGATCACCTAATTTTTGCCCCTCTGAAGTGTCACCCTTTTTATTAGACTTGCCAGATTGAGCATAGGCTTCGGAAATAGAAATAGACAATTTTCCCCTCGTCAAATCCAAAGGTTCCGCAACAGATCTCTTATCCTCATTCGGCGAGCTCCCGCTAAAGGTTAATGGGACGGCCTCCTTTCCATTAGAACTTTTATAGTATTTCCTTTCTAAAATAGCGCTTATCTGGGAAACAAATCCCATTACAGATACTATGAGGCTCACAATAAGCACCATCCCAAGAAACTTAGATTTCATCAAAGTTTCTCCCCCAATTAATCACCGTAAATTCATCGCTTGTTTTCTGTAATTGCTTCGACTCTTCCTTCTTGTATCGTTTCTCTTCCTGCTCCTTCAAAACCTTGAGCATTTCAACCTTCTTCTTCATCTCTATCAACTTATTACGTTGTTCTTCCAATCTCTCCATGGCCTTCTTAAGTCTCATCTGTTCCTCAAGCAAACGCTGTTCCAGCGCTTCGAGATTTTCCGAAAAGAGCTTACACTCCTCCGGTGATATCCCCTCAACCTGCTTCATAGAAAAGGCTTCCGCATACTTGAACCTCTCCGTCTGAAGTCTGAGATATTCCTTTTCAATAGCCTTAGCCTCTTGAGTCATTCTAGCCAATTCACCTTGTTCTTGCTCTAAAAGCTTCTCTCGATACTCTAAAAGATTGTCATAACGAAATTTAAAAGCCATAGGACCCCTCCACTACTTAACTAAAGAGCCTTCTCAACATCGATATAGACTCCTCCGTCGTACACCTTTCCTCGACAGGTTGCCTCAAATAGGCGTTGAGCCTATCAATCATGCTAATAGCATAGTCCGTTTCGGGGTGAGATCCCTTTACGTAAGCCCCAATCCTTATCATATCTTCGTTACGTCGATACTGCGCCAATACCTCAATAAATCTTTTAGCAAAATTTCTATGCTCTGAGGATGTAATTTGATCTGTCAAACGGCTGACGCTCTTTAGAACATCAATCGCTGGATAATGACGATTTTGAGCAAGGCCTCTATCCAAAACTATATGCCCATCCAGAATCGAACGTACAGTATCAGCAATGGGATCATCAAGATCATCCCCTTCTACAAGAACCGTATAAATACCTGTTATAGAACCATTTTCAAAATTACCAGCTCTCTCAAGTACTTGCGGTAGCATACTGAAAACACTTGGAGTATAACCTTTGCTGGTTGGAGGCTCTCCTGCTGCAAGTCCCACCTCTCGAGCTGCCATGGCAAGTCGGGTTACAGAATCTACCATAAGAAGAACATCCTTTCCCTTGTCTCTAAAATATTCAGCAATAGCACAAGCTACGTAGGCACCCCGAATACGAAGAGTTGCAGGTTGATCAGATGTTGCCACAATCACAACAGAACGGTTTAACCCCTCACTCCCTAGCTCCCTCTCTATAAATTCCCGTACCTCACGTCCCCTTTCACCAACCAGGGCGATAACGTTCACATCAGCCGAAGTATAACGGGCTATCATTCCAAGAAGGGTGCTTTTCCCCACCCCCGATCCAGCAAAAATCCCCATTCTTTGTCCCTTACCAATGGGAAGAAGGCCGTTAATAGCTCTAACACCTACGTCAAGCTGTTGCGTAATCAGAGGTCTAGTCAGAGGATTTACCGTCGAACTTTTAAGAGGGTATAGAGCTCCGTGAAGGTGGACCAACTCCCTCCCATCAATAGGGTTTCCCATAGCATCCAAAACTCTTCCTATTATCGAATCCGAGACCAATATAGAGTCAGATGATTCATACCTTCTCACAAGACACCCAGGTCGAATACCTCTTACATGAGACATGGGGCTTAGTTTCATTCGCTTTTCCTGAAATCCTACCACCTCTCCAATTATAGGCTCAAAGCCATCCCCTGGGTATATTGAACACAGTTCCCCTACGGCACAGCTAAGTCCCTCGACTTCTATAAGATTTCCCACCAGTCTCACAACTCGACCGTATTTGACAAAAGGAGGGGTTCTAAAAACCCGATGAAGAGTATCATAAAGCCCTAAATAATCTCTATCCATCGGCATTTCTATCAATCCTATGGGTACTAGTTTCCATCAAAAACTCCCTTTTCATCTCTTTCATAATCCTATCTAGAGTAGCATCAATAAGGGCAATATCGCTTTCCGCTCGACAACTTCCTCTCTCTAATAAGGGATCCTCCGCTAGTTTTAAGATCTTACCCTGGGTCCGCGCCCACTCCTCAAAATCAATACCCAGTCTGAGTAATGTTAGGTCATCGGGGTTTAGAAATATCGTTATAGGAAGATCATTTTCCATCTCTTTAACAAGCCTACCTATAATAGCAAGAAGGGCTTGGGGTTTACTTGAAAGTTCATCCTGAATTATATGTTTTGCAATAGAAAAGGCAGCATCAATTAGCCACTCACGATAGTCATTCATAATTTTGGAAGGAAGTTCATTAAGGGCTCCTAGAACCTTCTCGCATTGTTCTATTACCTCTTTAGCATCTTCCATCCCCTGGGCGTAACCAACCTGGTAACCTTCCGCTCGACCTTCTTCAAAGGCCTTACTCTTGATTTCCTGAGCCTCCTGTTCAGCTTCATGAAGTCTCTTTATAACAACCTCTTCGAGATCGGGTGGTTTCAAAACCTCCATCTGGGGCTCATTGGAGGTGTTAACCGAATGACTTATCTCCTGCTCTATCTCATGATCTTCTAAACTCTCCTCCGACTGTTTTACAACATAGTCCCCATCGAAGGCTTCAAAGGAAAAGGGTTCGACCTCCAGTGTTTTTTTGTCTCTTTTAATAATCGTTTTAGACAAGAGCATCGCCTCCTTCACCACCTGCAAGTACTACACGACCTTCCTTTTCTAAACGGCGAGCAACCTCGATGATTCTTTGCTGAGCAGCTTCTACTTCACTAAGCCTTACAGGACCAAGCACTGCAAGATCTTCTTCGAGAATCTGGGCAGCACGTTTTGAAAGATTTCTAAAGATCTTATTCTTGAGCTCTTCCGAAGCTGTTTTAAGGGCGACTACAAGATCTTTATTATCAACCTCTTTAAGAATCTCCCGAATACCTATATCTGGCACAGCCACAAGATCGTCAAAGACGAACATTAGTTTGCGAACCTTTTCCGCCGTCTCAGTATCGGCTTCCTCTAAAGCCTGGAGAACAGCATCGGAGGTTTTTCGATCACAACGGTTAAGGATCTCCGCAACCTTTTGAACTCCACCAAGAACCTGGTGCATTTCTTTGCCAAGAGATAAAAGCTCTTGCTCAAGGGCTTCATCCACCTCCCTAACTATTTCAAAAGGTACCGTCTCCAGGCTAACGATTCGGTTGATGACCTCAAACTGAAGTCCCGAAGGTAAATGAGACAGAACCTGGGCAGCCTTTTCTTCGCCAAGATGAGACATAACAAGGGCTATTGTTTGAGGATGTTCTGCTCTAAGGAAGTTAGCAAGTACTCGAGCGTCCATCTCTCTTATGTTTTTAAAGGGGATCTTCTCCTTCTCCCGTTCGATAGATTTCATAACATCTTGGGCCTTTTCGGGTCCAAGGGCGCTGGGGAGAAGGTTCTTGAAGTATTCTTCTCCCAAGATTCGTATCGATTCGGAATCCCTAAACTGCTCCGAAAACTCCGTAAGAATCTCATTTGTCGTTTTAGAATCAACACCCCTTAGGTTGCTCATTTCTATACCTAATTTCTTTATCTCGTCAGCACTGAGATACTTAACAAGTTCGGCCGCAGTTTGTTCCCCTAAAGCTAACATAAGTATAGCGGCCTTCTGAGGGCCGGTAAGTTTTTTTTCTTTTTTCTCCGGCATATTACGCTCCCTCTTCCCTTAACCAGGCTCGAATAATTTCTACAGCTTTTTCTGGCTGTTCTTTAACAATTATAACCGCCCTTTCTCTCGGAGAAAGCTCCTTTGGAATCTCTTCAGCAGGCGGTAGCGCCGCTACTTCCTCTCCAGGCGGAAGTTTCTTCGCTTCCCCAGGAGGAGCAGCAACCTTTCCAATCTGTTTCAAAATGGGCCTTACAATGAAAAGAAATACCATAAGAATAAGAAGTATATTCACGAAGGGTTTATAGTGTTCCTTTGCAAGGGCAAGCCATCTCTCGACGGGAGGAACTACTGGGGGAGCCTCTCCAGCGAAGGCGATATTTGTAACACTTACCTGATCTCCTCGAGCATCATTATACCCTACAGCCTTTTTGACCATTTCCTCTATCGATCTCAATTCATCTGGACTTCGTCCTACAAAAATCCTCTTAATTGTTTTCTTGTCTCGCTCTTCTCTATAGGGTCCATCAACTAGGACAGCCACAGACAAACGTTTTATCGTTCCAGGTGCGTAGGTAACCTGCCGAATAGTCTTGTTTAATTCATAATTTACGATCTCCTCCTGTCTTTCGGAGCTTTGACCTGTGGTAGCTTCCTCCTGCTTACTGCCACCGCTTACCAAAAGTTTACTTTCAACATTTATGGGCACATCAGGGTTTCCCTTAGGTCTTTTCGATGCTCCTCCTTGGGTCTTCTCAATAATACGTTGCTGACTTCGAGGCGTTGCACTGTCAGGATCCACCATCTCTTCGGAAATCTTTATATGGTTAAAATCCAGATCGAGCGTTACACGGGAGATAACACCTCCCTCACCAATGACAGGTGCGAGCATAGATTGAATCTTCCTCTGAAGCTCTTCCTCAAGTCGCTGTTTGTAGCGAAGTTGAAGCTCAGAAAGTTCAAAGGAGGTTTGGGTTGGATCCTTTTTGAAAAGAACCTGACCATCGGTACTCATTATCGTTACATGCTCATCTGTAAGTCCCTTCACAGCACTCGAAACAAGATGAACAATTCCTTGTAGCTCGAGGGGAGTTAGCTGTTGAGCACGTTTTACCTTGATGACAATCGCTGCACTAGGTGGTTTTTCATCTCGAACAAAAAGGGATTCTTCAGGAAGAGAGAGGTGAACTCGAGCATCTTCCACTTTTTCCAATTTAGCTATGGTGCGGGCGAGCTCTCCTTGAAGGGCTCGCTGGTAGTTTACCTTTTGAACAAATTCCGTACTTCCCAGTTTCTGTTCATCGAATATTTCAAATCCTATACCGCCTCCTTTAGGAATACCAGCTTTAGCGAGAGAGAGTCTAACTTCGTATAAATGTTCCCTTGGAATAAATATCCGACTTTCTTCTATCCTATAGGGAATCTTAGCCTGTTTGAGGTGCTCCACTATAGAGGCCATTTCTTGCTCCGGTATATTACCGTAGAGGAGGGCGTAATCGGGTTTGTTAATTTCATATAGAACAAAGGCAAGGCTACCTAAGACTGCTACTAAAGAGCCAACAATAAATATCCTTTGAGGAAGCGTAAGCTTCCCCCAGAGCTCCCTAAGCCTTCTACTTGCTTCACTCAAACGGTTGAGCGCCATGGCTTCCCCTCTCAAAACAAATTAGACTTGAAGCCGCATGATCTCTCGGTAGGCCTCTAGGGCCTTATTTTTTACTTGCATAAACATCCTAAGACTGATCTCCGCCTCTTGAAGCCTTATCATGGCCTCATGAATGTCTTCCGCTCCCTTAATCGCCCCATCCTCCATGGCTTGATCCGCCCTTTTTTGATAAGCATCAACCCTTTTTATAGCTCTTCCCATTTCGTCAACAAAGGAAGGGTTCCCCGTTACGCCCCTACCTTTTTGGCTACCGTCCGATTTGGTTGCTATCTCAATAGTTGCTACCCGATCTGGTGAAACAACATTAACATTCACACTCATTGTAAACCTCCCCTTTTAGGGCCTATCTACCCAACTCAAGAGCCCTTAAGACCATCTGTTTAGTTGTATCTATCACAGTTAGATTCGCTTCATAGGCTCTAGATGCTTCAAGAAGGTTTGCCACTTCTTCAATGTGGTTTATGTTCGGATATTTGACTATCCCATCTTTATCAGCATCTGGATGAGATGGATCATAAATCTCTTTAAAATCTCTTCCATCTGGCACGATGTCAACTACCCTTACCTTGTCAAGAAGCTCCTCCTGACGTTTAAGCGTTGCTTCAAAGCTTTCCTCTACTGGAGAACTTTCAAAAATTACTACCCGCCGCCTGTAGGGCTGACCTTCATCCGTCCTAGTCGTATTGATATTTGCAAGGTTGGACGCCACTGTTGCCATCCAAGTTCGGTTTGCATTTAAACCGGAAAAGCCTATTTTTAATATCTTTTCAAAGCTCATTTTATACACCTCCTCCCTCAGTGAGGGCAATTTTAAGAAGGGCAAATTTTTTATTAAGCATGGTCACCAGGAACTGATATTCTAAGTTATTACGAGAGAGTTTCGCCATCTCCTCTTCTAGGTTTACAGGACCGGTCATTTCTACCGTTACCTTATCTGACTCCTTTTCCAAAATCTCAACAGGATCAGGACTCTTCATGTGTTGGGCATGAGTCGCTATAAGCCCTATTTTCGGTTCCATGCTTTTCCTAAGAACTTCCTCAAATTTTATATCCTTCGCCACGTATCCAGGAACGTCCATATTGGCGATATTGGATGCGACAACTTCTTGACGTCTAGTGTTAAGAGTTAAACGATCCTCCACAAGCTTGATCGTTTTTTCAAATACTGCTGAGGCCTTCATGATCGTCACCCCCGGTAGGTAGTAGTTAATAATCTTTATTCGCTCAACCAATAGAGCAAGATAAATGCCATAAAGGACGATAGGCTATTCAAACCACCTCTTCTTCGGCCACAGGGTAATGACAAAATATAGGTTCCCTCTTGAAACCGCTGTAAAGGACACATTTAGAGAAGCTGCTATGTTTTTTGCTATAATAAGCCCCATTCCTGCACCGTGGGCGGAGACATTTTTTGAAATATCGTTGATCACAACAAGATATGGCGCTCGTCTAAATACTCCAGCACGAACATATACAATCTTATCACTATATCGAATAGCGTTTTCCAAAAAAAGCTGGATAAAAACTTTGGCCTCTTCTTGGTTAACAAAGACCTGTGATTTATGAAGACTTAACCTGATCCTATTCCTAATCTCCTCTTTAGGGTAATCTTTAAGCACAGAAAGAACAAGATCCTTAAGCATAAGGGTTTTACGCTCTAGATGTTCCGGGCGAAATTTCTCAATTATATTAATAACCTCTTTGAACTGAGACTCTATTTCGGTAAGACTTCGGCGAGCTCTTTTAAGAACCTCCTTAGAAAATCTCTCCTCAAGGATGGAGAGGTTTATCTTCTGAGTAACCAGGAAATTCCCGAATCTATGAGAAAGAACCTGCGAAATCGTTTCTTTGAAACGGTAAGCTCTCTCCTTCTGTTCTATATACCGAATGAGGAGTTCGTAAAAAAGGACAACCGCTATTATTGAAAGGCCGAGGATCCAAACGAAAAGACTCATTCCAAAGGCTACTGTCGCTTCAAGGGCGTAAGCCGGATCCAGCAGTGAGATCTTCATATAAAAGTAAGCAGAGGACCAAACCCATAGACAAAGGAAGGCACTTCCAAATATGAAGCAAAATCTTAAAATAAGGGAAGTTCTTTCCTTCACACCAGTCTGTAACCTCTTCCTTTGTAGGTTTCAAAAGATCTAGGAAATATCTTTCTTAACTCCTTTATGTAGGCCCTCAAAGTCTCTTCAGTTACATGGGCATCGTGCCATACATTCCTAAGGAGTTCCTCTTTGTTTACTATCCTACCTCTGTTTTTTAATAGATATATCAGTAAATTCCAAGCTCTTTTACTTATCTTAATCTCCTTCCCATCCCTAGAAATCATTCCTTTCCCTTCATCCAAAATAGCATCCCCTATTATATAGCATCCCAGAGTTCCACCACGGCGAATGAGGGCATTCAAGCGAAGGAGGAGCTCTTCCATTTCGAAGGGTTTTACCAAATAATCGTCAGCTCCACCTAAAAAACAGGCCTTTTTTGTGTCCATACCACCCTTTGCTGTTAGGACAAGGACAGGAACTGAAATCGTCTTCGATCTAATAATTCTCAAAATCTCTTCCCCCGATCTCTCAGGAAGTATTAGATCCAGAATGATTCCATGAAAACAGGAAAAGTCAACAAGGTGCTCAATTTCTCTAAATCCCTCCTTTATCCAGATGACGGAAAACCCTCGCATCTCCAAATACTCTTTGAGACTTTCACCAAGAAGCAAATCATCTTCGATGAGAAGAAAAGAGCCTCGTCTATCAGGCATACTGCTAAACTTTATCTTCTATCTCGGTAAACCATAAAATAAACCATGGGGACCACAATCAATGTAAAAAATGTGGAAACGCTTATACCTAAAATCAGTGACCAAGCAAGACCAGAGAAAATCGGATCAAGAGTAATAGGCCAAGCAGCAAGCATAGCTGAAAAGGATGTTAAGAAAATCGCCCTCATTCTGACAGCTCCAGCCTCAATCAGCGACCGAACGAGAGGTTTTCCCTCCTTTCTGCGTTCTTCGATAAATTCAATAAGAAGTATAGAGTTTCTTGTGGCGATGCCAGCTAAAGCTATCATGCCAATCATGGCCGTTGCTGTGAAGTAGACATGGTTTTGCCACCCACCAACCGTTTCTCCAAAAAGGAGGTTTAGAATCCAAAAACCTGGAATAATCCCAATTATAGAAAGGGGAAGAGCTATGAGTTGGATAATTGGAAGGATATAGCTTCTAGTCTGATAAAGTAAAAGTATATAGACACCAAGAACCGCAACTCCAAAGGCGATACCAAGATCTCTGAAAACTCTTACCGTAATGTCCCACTCTCCTTCTCCGGACCATACTATATCGAAGTTTTTAAGCGAGGGATCCTTTGAAACAGCCTCTTTAAGGGTGAAAATAGCTTCAGGGGGAGGAAGACCGGCCGTGTCGGCAAAGACATACACAAGGGGCCTTAAATTCTTATGATAGATTGGCTGATCTATAGTCTGTCTTTCAAAGTACCCTATTTCTGAAAGATATACCATTTGTCCTGAAGAGTTTTTTACCATAAGGGCCCCTAGTTCTTCAGGTATAGCCCTGTGTAATCTCGGAAGTCTCGCCCTAATCTCAACTGGGTGGACCTGATCGGGAAGCCTCAATGAACCAAAAACCCCTCCGTAAACCATGTCGGATATAACCTCAGCAACTTGAGAGTTATTTATTCCAAGAATGCCGGCTTTAACACGGTCAATTATCCAGCTAATCTTTTCCTGAGGCGCTACTATGGTATCGTCAACATCAACAATACCAGGTATACTCTCCATGATCTGTCGAACCCTCTTTGCTGCATCTACAAGCTCAGTGTAGGGTTGGAGAGGACTCTTTCCGTAAACCTCTGCTACTATAGTCGCAATAACCGGAGGGCCTGGAGGAATCTCTACGATCTTTATATTAGCTCCCCAACGGTGAGCTATCTCAGTAAGATCCTTCCTTATTCGTAATCCTATAGCATGGCTTTGCTGAGCTCTCTTCTTCTTTTCAACTAGATTCACTCGTATGTCGGCAACATTAGAGCCTTCCCTCAGGTAATAATGTCTGACCAAGCCATTGAAATCCATGGGACTTGCCGTCCCAACATACCAGCTAACATCAGTTACTTCCTGTTGTCGCAGAAGGTATCCGGAAAGCTCATAAACGACAGCTTCCGTTCGCTCAAGAGTCGATCCTTCCGGCATGTCAATAACAATTTGAAGCTCATTTTTATTGTCAAAGGGGAGCATCTTTAATGGAACTCTCTTGGAAAAGATTAGCCACCCACAAAAGGCAAAAAGTCCTAAAAGAATGCCAACAATGGCAAGGCGTATTCGTGGCTTCTCAATAACCGGCTCCATTATTCGACTATAGATTCTGAAAAGTAAGGTTTCTTCGAGCACAAAGGGTTTTTCGTGGTGAGGCCTATCATAGACTCTCTTTAACACGTGAAGGGCCATCCAGGGAGTAATCGTAAAGGAGACCACGAGGCTCATAAACATTGAGACGGGGACATTGACCGCCATTGGAGCCATGTAAGGCCCCATCATACCGGTAATAAAGAACATAGGAAGGAAGGACAAAATAACGGCAAGGGTTGCCCAAATAATGGGAGGCCTTACTTCGGAAACGGCCGTAATTACAGCTCGAAAGGGCGGTTCCTTTCTTAGCACAAAATGCCGGTGGATATTTTCCACATCTACAATGGGATCATCCACTACAAGCCCTAGAGAAAGAATTAAGGCAAATAACGTAACCCTATTTATGGTATAGCCAAGGAACATGTTAATTAGCAAGGTAAGACTAAAGGTTATTGGCACAGCAAAGGCTATAATAAGCCCCTCTCGCCATCCAATAGTGTAAGCGAGAAGAAGAATTACTATAACAATGGCAACTACAAGGGCTTCTATAAGCTCATTTACCTTTTCATTAGCCGTTTTACCATAGTTTCTGGTAACTCTCAGATAGACACCCTCAGGAAAAACCTCATTGGCAAATCTCTTTGCCTCCCTTATGATCTCTTCGGCAACCGTCACAGCATTTGTTCCCTTATGCTTAGCGACAGCAACCGTAACTGCGGGGTAGTCAGTAAATAGCTTGATACCTTCAGGGGGTTTTTCATCATCTTTTTCTGTGGCTGGATCTAGCCGGGTAAAAGCCTTAGAACCGAAGGCGATCCTCGTGTAGGTCTTAGGCTCATCGGGGCCGTCTCTAACTTCAGCGATGTTTCTAAGATAGACAGGTCTTCCATCATGAATGCCTACAACAAGGTTTTCAACGTCCTGAGAAGACATCAAAAACCTTCCTGCCTCAATATAGGCAGTCCTATTCCCTAGAATAAGTTCTCCGGAAGGCATTACACCATTTGCCGCAGAAATAACCCTTTTGATATCCTGAAGGCATATACCGTGGGCGGCCATTTTATGAGGATCAATAGATATGATAATGCTACGGGGAGATCCTCCCACAATGTAGGTCCTTCCGGCATTTCTAACCCCCTGAAGCCTTATCTCTAATTCCTCGGCAAGCCTTCTCAGTTCGTAATCGCCATATTTATCGCTGTATAGAGATAGATTCACTATGGGAACATCATCTATCTCCACTGGTTTTACAACCCAGCCCGTGACACCAGGTGGGATTTGATCAACGTTAGAATATATTTTGTTATAGAGTTTTACCCAGCTTCTTTCACGATCTTCCCCAACATAGAACCGCACGGTCACTATGGCCCTTGATGGAAAACTCATCGAGTAGACATATTCAACTCCATCAATCTGATAAAGAAGCTTCTCTAAGCGTGTTGAAACCTGACGTTCCACTTCAGCGGCTGAAGCGCCAGGCATGTTCACAAAGACATCGGCGATAGGAACAACAATCTGAGGATCCTCTTCTCTGGGAGTAAAGGTAAGAGCGACTATTCCTGCAACGAAACTAACGATTATAAGAACTACGGAAAGATTTCCCTGAAGAAAGGCTTCCACAATGCGGTTCATCCAATGATGTTGGGAGGAACTCATGGTATTACCTCTTCACCCACATTGAGGCCACTAAGTATCTCAATAAGATCCCCCCGAACCCGCCCTACTGTAACAAATCTTCTAGTAATGCTCCCATCCGATCTAACAACATTAACAATTTTAATCTGCCCTACTTCCTTAACAGCTGTCTTAGGAATAACTAGAGTTGAATAACTTCCATAACTTACTTTGAACCTCCCAAACATTCCGTTAACTAACTCCCTATCGGGGGTAAGGGCTATCTTAACCAGCACTGTTCTCGTAAGTGATTCCGAATGGGGCACAATTTCTCTAACCATTCCTGGGACGGTTTTCCCTATCGCATCAACCATCACGTCGAACTGCTGACCAATGGAAACATAGGGAATGAGAGACTCAGCCACCCAGGCATGAAGTTCAGCTTGAGAAGGACTTTCTATGTAAAAAAGAGGCTGTCCAGGCGAAACCATAGCTCCTACCTCAACCATCTTTTTAACAACCTTACCGCTAAAAGGGGCCCTTATTACTGAGTAGTCAAGCATGGTTTTTGCCTCATAAAGGGCAGCTTCTGCCTGGGTAACTTGAGCTTCCATACGAGAAAGTTCCGCCTGAGCTGACTGAAACTGATTAAGAGCCGCGAAATACTGAGAGTCAGCTGTAATAAATTGGGCCCTCATGTGTTCGAGCTGTTGGGCTGTTATGGCTCCCTTTTTGTAAAGCTCCTGATACCTACGGTAATCAGAGGAGACCCGGTCCTTTTGGGCTCTAGCGGAAGAGAGGTTCGCCTTCGCTGCCTCAACCTGAGCCCTTGCTATTTCTACGGCGTGGTGGGCTGACCGTAGTTGAGATTCCATCTGACTGACCCTCGCCCTAAGGTCACGATCGTCGAGTTTTGCTAGAATGGTAGGAATTTCCGTCTCGGTTCCATAGACGTGGGTTCCCTCTGAGACAAGGATCTCCTTAATCTGAGCCATAATTCGACTGGATACCCATGTATCCCTTCTAGTCTTAACCGTTCCTACCTGCTCGGCCTCTAAAGGATAGGTTATCTCCTTTACAGGAATGGCCTTAGCATCTCTAGTTTGAGGCACGGGAGGCTTGACTTCACCGGGCTGAACTTTACTTACAAAAACACCAGAAAGCCACGCCATCATAATAAGAAGGAGAGAAAGAGTTATAACAGTATGAAGGATTTTCCTTAGTTTTTCATCCTCTTTAATACGGCAAACTAAGTTCTTAAGACCCAGAGGAATCTCACCATCATCTTTGTTCATTCAGCTTCTCCTCATCGTTTATGGCTTTCCAGAAGGTTTTAAATTCTGAAGCAAATCTTTCCAGCTCTTCTCCCTCAAGCACCTCCTTTTCAAGTAATTCCTTTGCCATACGGTCAAGCCACTCGCGAGATCTTTGAAGAATATCCTTTGTTCGATCATGGATACTCTCAATAAGGGTTTTCATCTCACTGTCTATCAATTCGGCGGTCCGCTCGCTAAACTCTCGCTCAGTGAAAAGGGATGATGTAAGTTCTGTTTGCAACAAGGGAGATCTTGGCTCGCGCCGGAAGGTAAGAGGTCCTAGCTTTTCGCTCATACCATATTCTGTGATCATTCTCTTTATAATATCTGTTGCCCTCTGTAGATCATTCATAGCTCCGGTGGAGACATCGCCAAAGACGATCTCTTCGGCTACCCGTCCCCCCATGAGAACGGTTACACGATCTATGAGTTCCCTTCGTGTCAGAAGATAACGATCTTCGGTAGGCATCTGTTGAGTATAACCCAGGGCTCCTATGCCCCTTGGTATTATGGAGATCTTGTTAACTGGGTCAGTATGGGGTAGCGCCATAGCGACAATGGCATGTCCCGCTTCATGATAAGCTACAATCTCCCGCTCCCTAGGATTTATGGCTCTATTTCTCTTCTCAAGTCCTCCAATAATACGGTCTAAAGCCTCCTGAAAATCTTTCATCTCGACACGATCAGCATCTCTTCTTGCGGCAAGAAGGGCTGCTTCGTTAACAAGATTCGCTAGATCCGCCCCCACAAACCCGGGGGTCATGGCGGCGATCTTTTTTAGATCAACATCATCTCCTAGTTTTATCTTTTTAACGTGAATTCTTAGGATCGCCTCCCGTCCCTTGATATCGGGACGATCTATAGCAACGTGTCTATCGAACCTACCAGGTCTTAAAAGTGCAGGATCAAGAATCTCCGGCCGGTTAGTAGCTGCCATAATAATCACACCTGATGATGAGTCGAACCCATCCATTTCGACTAAAAGCTGGTTTAAGGTCTGCTCTCGCTCATCGTGACTCCCAAGGGGATTGATACCTCGGGCTTTACCAAGAGCGTCCAGTTCATCTATAAAGATGATACATGGGGCATTGGCCTTGGCTTGGGCAAAAAGATCCCGAACCCTTGCAGCCCCCACACCGACGAACATCTCAACGAAGTCGGATCCGCTCATGCTGAAGAAAGGAACCCCTGCCTCACCAGCAACAGCTCTCGCTAGAAGAGTTTTCCCGGTTCCAGGAGCACCTACTAACAAGACCCCTTTAGGAATTTTGGCTCCCAGTCGGGCAAATTTCTCCGGATTTTTAAGATACTCTACAACCTCCTGAAGCTCCCGTTTAGCTTCATCAATTCCAGCAACATCATTAAATGTGATACCCACGTCCTTTTCGGCATAGATCTTTGCCCTCGCCTTCCCAAAGGAAAGAACTCCCTGAGGTCCTCCCATCCGTCCCAATATGTAGCTCCAGATAAGGATAAAGAGAATAAGGGGAACAACCCAAGAAAGTATAGCATTTATGATCTTATTCTGTTTTTCTCCCGCATAGGTAACACCGTGACGATCCAAAAAGGAGATTAATTCAGGATCCTGAAGCCTTACCGTAACGAAATATCTTTTGCCATCTTCAGCCGTCTTGAGTATCCCAGAAATAGTATCTTCACCAATGGTTACTCGTTCCACCTTACCTTCGCTAATCATAGTTTTAAATGAAGAATAGGGAACAGTGGTAACATTTTGTTTAAAGATCCACAAATCGTGAAGCCACGAAAGGAATAAAAAGACCAAAATAAAATACCATACAGAAAAGTGCATTTTCCTAGACATATTACGTCGGTCCGGATGGTGAGGTGATCCATTGCCACTTCTACTATCAAAACGCTCTTTAATGGAATCCAAAGGATTACTCTTTGTGTTACGCTCATCCATAACCTGCTCCCTGTTCTCTATTGATTTAATTTCACCCCTTTTATATATTCACCTAGTCAATTAAATCTTTTCACCCAATTAGGAGGCGATCAGATGATTTTTAACCCAAGGCTATCGCTAATGGTTGCAGTAATCATTTTTATTAGTTCTAACATTTCCCACGCTCAGACTAAGACCCCAAACTCCTTTGAAGAATTCGAAGAGGAAGTAATAGTCTCTGATCCTTTAGAACCCATCAATAGGTTTTTCGGAACCTTCAACGATCGACTCTACTTTTGGGTTATCAAGCCTGTCTCTATAGTATACAAAACAGTCCTTCCTATCGGAGTAAGACAAGGCATAGCTAACACATTTGACAATATAAGGGCGCCAATTCGCATTTTCAACAATCTTTTCCAAGGAAAAACCGATTGGGCTCTTATAGAGCTTCAACGCTTTATGATTAACTCTACATTGGGTGTAGGTGGATTCTTTGATGTAGCAAAGTTTCATTTTGGTCTTGATAAAAAAGAGGAGGATTTTGGTCAAACGCTGGCTACCTACAGTGTAAAAGATGGGCCCTATATAGTATGGCCCATTTTGGGTCCCTCCACAGCGAGAGATTCCCTTGGAATGATCGTGGACATCCTTCTTGATCCCCTAACCTATATCATCCCTAACTGGCAGATAAACGCGGAAGTAAAAGCCAGCGAGATAACAAACTATAGTTCGATGAGAATAGGAGAGTATGAGGACCTAAAAAAATCGGCCCTCGATCCTTATATAGCTATTCGGGATGCCTACATTCAAAACAGACAAAAGAAGATAAGGGAGTAAGGAAACCTAGGAAGGGACGTAGTATTAAACTACGTCCCATCTAAACCTTTAGGATTTTCCTCCCATATAGTGCCTTGCAATGATTAATCTTTGAATCTCACTTGTTCCCTCATAGATTGTTGTAACGCGGATATCACGATAGAAGCGCTCAATTGGAAAGTCCTTTGTGTAGCCGTAACCTCCAAGAATCTGCATTGCGTCATAGCAGGCTCTATTTGCCGCTTCAGTAGCAAAGAGTTTAGCCATAGAGGCTTCTTTCATAAAGGGACGTTTATGATCCTTAAGATAGGCGGCCTGAAGAAGTAGAAGCCTCGCAGCCTCAAGCCTGGTGTAATTGTCCGCAATCATCCACTGAATCGCCTGATGCTGAATTATGGGAACGTCAAACTGGATACGCTCCTTCGCGTATTGAGTAGCGAAATCCATAGCGGCAAGCCCTATGCCCAAAGCCATGGAACCAATGCCAATTCGTCCTCCACCAAGTTCTGTAACTGCAATGCGAAATCCCTGATTAAGGCCACCAAGTAGGTTCTCCTTAGGGACACGACAATCCTCAAGAATAAGTTCGTTAGTAGAGGAACCCACTTGTCCCATTTTCTGTTCATCCTTCCCAACCTGGAAACCAGGAAAGTCTGGTTCTACGAGGAAGGCACTAATTCCCTTCCCCTTAGGAGCTGTCTTATCTGTAACCGCCCACACAACAAAGAGCCCCGCATATTCAGCACTACTTATGAAAATTTTTCTGCCATTAAGAACCCAATGGTCACCATCAAGAACAGCCGTTGTTCTCATAGCAGCAGGATCGGAACCTGCATTTGGTTCAGTAAGTCCAAAGCTTCCCGCGTAGAAGGTCCCATCGCATAGAGGAGGAATATATTTTCTCTTCTGCTCCTCCGTTCCTACCGATTGGATGACTTCGGCTACCATGTTGGTCACGGAAGTAGTAACGGCCGTTGAAGCGCAGGCCCTACCAAGTTCTGTCATAACAAGAGAAAAGGCCACTGAACCCGCCCCCGTCCCGCCATATTGTGGATCTACCGCAAGACCATTAAAGCCCAATTCGGCAAGTTTCTTTAGATTGGCCTTCAGTATTTCTCTATCCTTTGTAGCATCAAGTTTTGCCGCCACCGGCTCAAGTTCCTGTTTGGCAAAACGAGCAGCCGTTTCCTGGATGATTTTTTGTTCTTCCGTTAAATCGAAGTTCATACCCGAACACCCCTTTCTACTTGTATTCGTAAAAGCCTTTCCCTGTCTTTCTCCCAAGCCATCCAGCCTCTACATACTTACGAAGAAGGGGGCATGGACGATATTTGGAATCCTTGAAACCTTCGTAAAGGGTCTCCATTATAGCAAGACATGTATCAAGCCCTATAAGATCAGCAAGAGCAAGGGGACCCATAGGATGGTTCATCCCCAATCTCATCACGGTGTCTATGGACTCACGGCTTCCTACCCCCTCATAGAGGCAGTAAATGGCTTCGTTAATCATGGGCATCAGAATGCGGTTGGCGATAAACCCAGGGTAGTCATTAGCCTCTGCAGGGGTTTTCCCAAACTTTATAGCAAGATCCCAGGTAACCTGAAAGGTTTCATCCGAAGTGGTAAGAGCTCTTATGACTTCAACAAGTTTCATAACGGGCACAGGATTCATAAAATGCATCCCTATAACCTTATCGGGTCTTTTAGTCTGTGCTGCAATACGACCTATAGGTATAGAAGAGGTATTCGTAGCAAGTATGGCATGGGCAGGACAAATTTCATCGAGATCTCGAAAGATTTGAAATTTAATCTCTTGGTTTTCGGTTGCCGCTTCCACAACGAAGTCAACGGAGTGAAAATCTCTAAGATTGGCACTTAGCTTAATTCTTTCAAGAGCAGCGTCCTTTTCCTCTTGAGTCATCTTGCCCTTGTCAACGTTTTTAGAAAGAATCTGGCTTATACTCTGAAAGCCCCTTTCGGCAAACTCCATCTTAATGTCGTTTAGCACTACATTAAGCCCGCTTACAGCCGCAACTAAGGCAATACCATGTCCCATCTGCCCCGCGCCGATTACACCAAAAAGTTTTACATCTTCGGCTTTCATCCTGTCCCCTCCTCTAACAAAGGCTCTAACGTTTCACTACCATAGCAACAGCTTCGCCTCCCCCAAGACACAAAGAAGCAAGGCCAACCTTTTTATCCTGACGGATCATCTCATAAAGCAAAGTGACAAGAACTCTGGCCCCACTAGCTCCTATAGGATGGCCAAGAGCTACACTCCCACCATTCACATTGACCTTTTTGGGATCCAAACCTAACTCTTTCAATACCGCCACAGTAGATCCACTGAAGGCTTCATTAATTTCGTAAAGATCAACATCCTCAAGTCCAATACCTTCTTTCTTCAAACACTTTGGCACAGCCCATATAGGAGCCACAAGAACATATTTCATATCTATGCCAGCAGAGGCTTGAGCACCAATGGTCGCCATTATCTTGCAACCAAGTTTTTCTGCCTTCTCTCTGCTCATTACAACAACGGCTGCCGCCCCATCACTTATGATCGAGGCATTCCCTGCCGTCGTCACCCCACCTTCTTTAAAGGCTGGCTTCATTTTGGCAAGAACCTCATAGGGGGTCTCCCTAGGACATTCATCCGTATCAAAGACTAGGGAATCTCCTTTTTTCTGAGGGATAAGGACCGGAACTATTTCTTCCTTGAATTTTCCAGCCTTGAGTGCCTCTACAGCTCGCCGGTAAGACTCTGCCGCATAACGATCCTGATCCTCTCGGGAAACACCATATTTTTCAGAACAGAGCTCGTTAGAGATGCCCATATGGAAGTCATTGACTATATCCCAAAGCCCGTCATGAATCATGTGATCGATAAGCTTTGCATCACCCATTCTATAACCAAAGCGAGCCTTTTCCAAGTAATAGGGAGCCATACTCATATTCTCCATACCACCTGCAACCACCACATCCGCATCCCCCACCTGGATAGCCTGAGCGGCAAGCATAACAGCCTTAAGTCCGGAGCCACATACCTTGTTAATCGTAAGACATTCAACCTCCCACGGCATATTGGCCTTGACTGCCGCTTGTTTCGCTGGATTCTGACCGTAACCGCATGGAAGCACCTGTCCCATAATAACTTCGTTTACTTCTTCTTTGGGAATCCCAGCCCTCCTTATAGCCTCCTCAATAACAATGGCTCCAAGTTGTGTAGCTCCAATCGATGAAAGCGTTCCATTGAAATTTCCTATTGGCGTGCGTACTGCACTGACAATGACAGCTTCTCTCATAACCGCCTCCTTAGAGTTTTGACCTACCGAATACTATCTATGTAAAAATGCCTTTATCAGATCTATTTATAGGGATCAAATAAAATTCGAATAGGCTTTACAAGGGTAACAAACTCAGCAATAAATCTGGGTTCTGTGATTCGACAAATATACGTTTCTTCCGTGATCTATGCCCACTCACAATACGAACCTTTGAAGGGCTTACTCCCAGGATGTCAGACAAAAATTTGATACAAGCCCTATTCGTCTCTCCCCCAACAGGGGAAGCCGTAAGGGCGATTTTAAGATTCCCATCGTATATCCCTATAACCTCGTTCCTAGAAGCCCTGGGCTGAACAACAATATTTAAGAAAAGTCCCTTAGAGTTCAGTATTACATAGGGATACTTTTTTGCCGATGCCATTGTTATTTCTTAATCCTCTTTATCCTCTTTCCCACCTCGTCCTGCATCCTTTTTACCCACTCCTCCTTTTCTTCTGGAGAAAGTTTTTCAAATGCTTCAGGAGACGGAAAGGGTTGTTGCTCCCCCTCGGTTTGTATGCTTTCGCTAGCTAAGGGAGAAGATCCAGGGGAAGGCGTAGTTAGGGACTGTTTGGTCTCCTTTGGAGAGGCTGTCGGCGGGTTAACCATTGGGGGCATTACAGGAGGGGGTATAGAAACGGGCGGAGTTTGTTTGTTTGGTTTCATGAGAGGTATTACCACTTGCTCCCCTGTTTGTTCAAGAATTACCTGGGATTTTTGAATGGAGACCACTCGGTAGGAACCAACCTTTCCACCTTCGGAGATTGTAATATAAGAACCCTTGCTAGCCTTCTCTTCGCCAATAACAGAAGGATTTACTTTAAAAATAGCCTGCTTCTTACCACCAAGCAGTAGAATTCCATCTAGTTGAATATCGGAGGAAGAAATCTTTGAAGATTGAGTATCCGATTGGGATCCTCCCTGGGGCGATCTGTTCGGAGCAAAAAGGTTATTTTCCACAACGGGATCCTTCATACTTTGAGCTTGGCCCACCGTGGCGAAAAAGAACACAAACAGTAGGGCTCTAATAGATAAACTTAAAGCATGGATAGTCCATGCCATGGAACCCTCCTACGGAGTTGGGCTTTTAATAAATCTTCTGCTAGTAAAGTCAATGGCCTGTTTTAGAGATTCAATAAACCGACGGCCCGCCTCGCTCCCTTCTATAACATGATTTCTCATACCTCTACCTATCTCCAACTGAACCCCTGTTCGAGATCGATTCCGATTGACAATATTATTAGGATTAGTGCCTTTGATCCCCCTCGGACAAGTGGTTACCGCATCGAATCCAAATTCCCTCAAGATCTCACCTATTTCTTCGCAACCTACCTCATCCCGTCCACCAATAAATGTCGTCTCATCCATAGATGCAAAACCATGCACCGAAAGGGTCCACAATACCCTAGAGGAAATCTCAAGAAATCTATCCTCATCGAAAAGATTGCTGGAGACATGGAGGCGCATGTTGCCGGAAGGCATAATTCCCTCAAAGGCATAAAACCAATATTTGTTTCCCGCTAAGGCATCCGCTATAAGGGAGGTCCCCGGTTCTATCAAACCTCCGTGGGGAGCGATTATCAAAAGGGGTAAAATTCCTCGGCGCCATACGATTCTAAAATCAATATCTTCTCGCTCCCTGGGTATAATCCTCCAGATGTTACGCTCAATCTTTTCTATCACCTAGAGTTTACCTCTATTTTAAGTATTCTTTTTCTCATGCCTTCGGAAAGAATTGAAAGAAGACTTTGAAACTCATCCCCCTTACTGGTATCTACCTGGATCAACCTATTTTTTCCTATTTCGTAGGGTGGCTCGTAGGTTGCAAGGAATCGATCAAGATGTTCAATCCTTGCATCACTTCCCCTGGTATCAAGGGAACCTTCTCTTTTAATAAGCCTTTCCCTAAGAACGTTTGTGTCTGCCTGGGTTTCTACAAAAAGAATGTGAGCCATACTATTGGATATGGAATCAGTCAAAGCTCTACGCCACTTCTCCGAAGCAAAGGTCGCGTCTACTACCACCGATCGGCCGCTTTTTATAATCTTCACCGTTTCTTCAAAGAGCTTCCAATAGACAATTTCTCTCATTTCTTTAGTATAAACCCCTTGACCGAAGGGTGAACGAGTCGCTTGGGGAAACAACTTACGTCTAATCTGATCGGAAGATAGATAGGCCATGTGTCCCATGGAGGCTACTCTCCGCCCAAGCCTCGATTTACCAGAGGCAGGAAGCCCCATGAATATCCACACTGTAGGAATACTGTAAGAAAGGGTATGAATCTTTCCAAGGTTCATGAATTTTCTTGCATCTTGAAAACTTTTCCTGTTTCTTTCGATGTCTTCGGGATGACTTAAGGTTTCTAAACAGGCCACCTTAGCCCTTACGATGGCTCTATAGGCGGTATAAAAGTCGAGCAAAAACCACATCTGAAGATCGCCACTTGCCTTCGCATATTCTTCAACTATTCGGTAGGCCCAATCCCTATATCCAAGTCTTATAAGATCCATGAAAAGGAATGAAAGATCGACCGTTACGTCTCCATAGCGGAAGCGATTATTAAATTCGATGCAATCTATAATTTGAACGCCCTTATGAAAGTATATGTGATCTACCCTCAAATCGCCGTGACCATCTTTAACAAACCCCCCTTCGAGCCTCTCCCTAAATAATTCCCTAAAGATAACAGTAAATTTATATGTGCTTTTCTTCATCCAATGGAGAAGATCCCTTCCTCCAATCTCATTGGCGAAGGGCTCCAATTGTTTGAAATTTTCGTATGTATTGAATCTAACATATTCAACTCCACCATAGATGGAAAGGGAGGGATTTGAAAGGGGGCTACCTTCATAAAAGTCGGCCAATTTCTTTGCTATAGCTTTGATGTGATCGGATGAGACGGTTCCCCCATCAAGGAAGGTTCGGAAGTTGGTTCTCTCCGGAATCTCACGCATCCTTACGGCGTACTCGATAGGATCTTTACAGTTTCCAAGAAGGAGTTCTCCGTTTTCATCACGACATATGGGGACTACACTATCATAAATTCCTTCAGAAAGCCTTCTGTTAAGTTCGACTTCTCGATGGCAGTAATGTTTTCTTAGATCAAGGGTAGTATAGTTTA
This sequence comes from Syntrophobacterales bacterium, assembly GCA_026417655.1. Lineage (GTDB taxonomy): Bacteria > Desulfobacterota > Syntrophobacteria > Syntrophobacterales > Thermodesulforhabdaceae > JAOACS01. Next base: position 94,566 of record JAOACS010000018.1, on the reverse strand, counting down.
GGAAACCAAAATCCACCGGCTTTTTGATTTTATAGACCCACTCCCCTGTTAAAAAGACTAGGGAGATGTGGGTTTCCCGCCTATCTATTTTTTTTATATCATGGGTATAAAAGGAGGGGGTTGAGAAGGCTTTGTCAATCTCTTCTAACTCACTTCGGAACACATTCCCGTTTACCATGGTTTCACTATTTCTTTGTTCTCTCTATGAATGCATAGGCACTATGGTTATGGATGGATTCGAAGTTTTCAACATCTACCGCAAACCAGGTAATATTTGGATTATTTTGCATCTTTAGGGCAATGTCTCTTACAACATCTTCAACAAATTTTGCGTTGTCATAGGCCTTTTCAGTAACAAACTTCTCATCGACCCTTTTTAACACCGAATAAACCTCGCAGGAAGCACAGCTTTCAACTATCGCAATAAGATCCTCAATCCACATAAACTTATCAAACCTCACAGCAAGTCTCACTATACCTCGTTGGTTGTGGGCTCCATAGGAGCTTATTTCCTTGGAGCAGGGACACACCGTCGTAATAGGGACAACCACTTCAACGACAATGTCATATCCACTACGCTGATCTATAGAGCCTATTACTCTACAACCATATTCCATAAGCCCTGGCGACTTCGTTACGGGAGAGAGTTTTTTTATGAAATAGGGGAAGGATATTTCTACGTGAGCAGATTCAGCATCCAGTTTTTTTCTAATAGTTTCAAGGATCTTTGACAGATTACGAATATCAAAATTTCCGTGAAACTCATTAAGGATTTCTATAAAGCGACTCATGTGAGTGCCTTTAAAGCGCCGTGGGAGGTTAACATACATATTTATAGAGCCCACGGTGTTCTGGAAGCCGTTATTTTTATCTAAGACTGTGAGGGGGTAACGAACATTTTTAACCCCCACCTTATCTATAGCAACGTTTCTAGTATCTTTTCGGTTTTGGACATCCACTATTGACGGCTCAAGGTAACATATGGAATTCACCTGAGTCTATTCCTTCTCTTGGTTAAGTCTCAATAGACTTTCCCCTATCGCCTCGAAGGCGGTCATGGTTTCTGAAGATACATTATCGGGGAAGGCTCCACGAATGTCAGCTTCAATCAAGGCTTCATCGTAAGGGATAAATCCCAGAAAGAGAAAATCAACAAGCCTTTCGCTTATAAACCCCTTATCCCTTTCGCTTCTTATTTTGTTACCTACTATGAATATCTTTTCTAGTCCCATGTCCTTTGCCAATTCTCTAATTCTATAAGCCGTCTCAATGCTTCTTTTTCCTGGCTCCACTACCACAATAAAGGCTGTAACCCCCCTTGCTGTTCCCCGGCCAAGGTGTTCAATACCTGCTTCCATGTCCATGATAACAGCCTCTCCCCTACGAATCACAAGATGATGAACTAGATTTTTAAGGAGCACACTTTCTGGGCACACACAACCCATACCACCCTTTTTTACTCCACCCATGACCATAAGCCTTACATTGTCTCCACAGGGAATAGCGATCTTATCCGGAAGATCATCCACCTTTGGGTTCATTTTGAATAATCCACCAAAACTTCCTGGCATAGCTTCCGTTCGCTCATAAATAAGATCTTTCATTTCAGCAATTGGCGTTATAGAGTCCACCTGAGGACAACCGAGAGCATTAGCGAGGTTCGAATCTGGATCAGCATCTATCGCCAAGACAGAGAATCCCCTCCGTCCAAGCCATCGCGAAATGAAGGCCGCAAGAGTGGTCTTTCCAACTCCGCCCTTACCGCTAACAGCTATTTTCATTAATTTTCACCTCCTTCGTGGAGAATATTAACCAAGGGACCGGGCAATTCCCATCATACGGTAAACTACTCCACCACTTAGATAGGCTATATCCTCAATGGGCAGATTGGACTGAATGCTACGATCAAATAAAATACTAGCCTCTGGAGGAAACTCCTCATCACCTTTCCAAAGAACTATTCTTACGGTCACCTTGGGAAATACCTTGAAATCGAAAGCGACATCACCGAGTCCTTTAACGGGTATTCCTCCAAGCATGGGAGCCACTTTCTCATAAAGCTCCGGCTTTGAACCAAAAGTTTTCAAGAAGGGATCCCTAGCTCTCCTAAGAAAGGCGTCATAGTAGAAATGCCCATCGGGTATATCTCGAAAGGTAATCCACTCTCCTGTTTCCTCCTGATAAGAGACACCGAGAAGATAGTGAGCTATAAGAACCTGATCAGTAAGGGAAATTTCTCTCTCTGGATGTTGTGACTCTACATTAACCTCATTATTTTCTATCCTTAGTTGACAGGGTTCCGTTAGAAAAAATAGCTTCACAAGTATGACACCATCTTTCTTTTCGAATTCCCCCTTTGCCTTTAAAGCCATCTCCTCTGGATCTCTTTCAAGGATTTCCCTTTTTGCAATTCTTAATGCTTCCCGATAGTCGTCAATTCTTGGCACCTTTTTATGCCTCCCATATTATTAGGGCTAAAGATTTAACAATCTAAAGGTTAGGAAGTATACTATACCTGGCCCCTTGAGAAAAGCTCTATTTTTAGATCTTCTACTGAGGATCCAGGAGAAATCTTTACTAAAAATTTTCCTGGGGGATCTTGATTTTTTTGAAAGGCTTTTTATCTTTATTAGCGCTCAGTCCTTGAGAGTGCTAACACAAGTAAACCTTTGCGAAGCGGGAGGGAGAACAATTATGAAGCTGAGACCCTTACACGACCGAGTTATCGTACAGAGAATTGAGGAAGAAAATAGAACACCAGGGGGCATTATCATTCCTGATACCGCAAAGGAAAAACCTCAACAGGGTAAGGTTATTGCAGTAGGTAAGGGGAAAGTCCTTGAAAACGGTAAAGAAATCCCCCTTACAGTCAAGGAGGGCGATAGGGTCCTCTTCTCCAAGTATGCTGGAACGGAGGTAAAAGTTGAAGGGCAAGAATACCTTATAATGAGAGAAGACGATATCTTAGCAATCGTTGAAGGATAAGCCAGGGAAAAGGGAGGAGGTGTAGGGTATGCCAGCCAAGATGATTCAATATAGTGCCGCTGCCAGAGAAAAAATACTTCGAGGAGTTGACATTCTAGCCGAAGCTGTAAAGGTTACACTTGGTCCCAAGGGTCGCAACGTTCTTATTGAAAAAACCTTTGGATCTCCCCTTGTAACCAAAGATGGTGTAACTGGCGCTAAAGAGATTGAGCTTGAGGACAAGTCTGAGAATATGGGTGCCCAGATGGTCAAAGAAGTGGCCAGCAAAACGAGCGACGTAGCTGGTGACGGCACAACAACAGCCACTATCCTAGCCCAGGCTATTTTCCGTGAAGGTTCCAAGCTTGTAGCTGCTGGCCACAATCCAATGGCTCTTAAACGGGGCATTGATAAGGCCGTTTCTAAGGTTGTGGAAGCTTTAAAAGCTCAGAGCAAGGAGATTAAAGATCAAAGGGAAATCGCCCAGGTAGGAACCATCTCGGCTAACAATGACCCCGAAATTGGAAACATCATCGCTGAAGCAATGAGCAAAGTGGGTAAAGAAGGTGTTATTACCGTTGAAGAAGCCAAGAGTATGGAGACAACCCTAGAGGTTGTTGAAGGAATGCAGTTCGACCGTGGCTACATCTCACCCTATTTCATAACCGATCCTGAGAAGATGGAAGTGGTCCTCGAGGACGCCTATGTTCTTTGCCATGAAAAGAAGATAAGCAGCATGAAGGACCTTCTTCCACTCCTTGAGCAGATCGCCCGTATGAATAAGCCACTTCTTATTATTGCCGAAGATGTGGAAGGTGAAGCCCTAGCCACCTTGGTTGTAAACAAGCTGAGAGGGACCCTTAAAGTTTGTGCTGTTAAAGCTCCTGGCTTCGGTGAGCGTCGCAAAGCGATGCTCCAGGACATTGCGATTCTTACCGGTGGACAGGTGGTTTCTGAAGACCTTGGTGTAAAACTTGAAAACGTAACTATTAATGATCTCGGAACCGCAAAACGTATTATAGTCAATAAGGATTACACTACCATCGTCGATGGTGGTGGATCTAAGGAGCAGATTCAGGCTCGAGTCAAGCAGATCCGCACTCAGATTGAGGAAACCACAAGCGACTACGACCGCGAGAAACTCCAGGAGCGTCTTGCTAAACTGGTTGGCGGAGTGGCCGTTATCCGAGTTGGGGCAGCTACAGAAACAGAACTTAAGGAAAAGAAGGCTCGAGTTGAAGATGCCCTTAATGCTACTAGGGCTGCCGTCGAGGAAGGTATTGTGGCAGGTGGCGGCGTAGCCTTACTACGTTGCCAGAAAGCTCTTGAGGAACTCCAGCTCGAGGGTGAAGAGCGTTTCGGCAAAGAGATCATCTACAAAGCTCTTGAAATGCCTCTAAGGTGCATTGCCGACAATGCTGGTTATGAAGGTTCTGTGGTTGTAGAGAAGGTCAAATCTGGAAATGGCGGCTTCGGTTTCAACGCCCAGACCGAAACCTATGAAGATCTTATTGAGGCTGGTGTTATCGACCCAACCAAAGTTGTACGCTTTGCTCTTCAGAATGCCGCAAGTGTAGCCTCTCTCCTCCTCACAACTGAAGCTATGGTTGCGGAAAAGCCTGAAGAGAAAAAACAGACTACCCCTCCTATGCCACCTGAATACTAATTAAAAGCAAACACTTCCGGCGAAGGGGATGCCCCTTCGCTGGTAAAAACTATCTTTGCTTGTTGACTATTTCTTTTAAGTAACTATACTAAATATGGCTTCCGAAGAAACGTTAGATCGTCCTTAAGGGGGGCGATATGGGTTCGACGGGGGTCAAGAGGCTTGTGTAGCATGCCGAGCGTCCTGGCGGCTCGTTAAACCTGTCGGGGTTAAACATAAAAGCAGCAGACGACTACGCCTACGCTGCAGCCGCCTAATACCGGCTGCCGTTCCTCCAGCGATCTCCTGCTGAGCTGGAAGTGAACGTCGGAATGCGGGATAGCTTAAGGAATTGGCCTGCGACTCCTTAAGCGAAACTTTCGCAGGCTAGCTTTCTCAGATTCTCGCTCGGGTGGAATCGGGAAAGCGAAATAGCTTACTCGAGATAAGCATGTAGAAGCATAAGCTGAAGGCTCTCGGACGTGGGTTCGATTCCCACCGCCTCCACCATAAGTTCTTTAACCTACTTCAATGAGTCTCTCGCTATGGCTTGTTATATAATTATTCCCTGCCGATATGCTTCTACAAGACTTCCAGGAAAACCTCTTATTCCCGTAGAGGGGCGTCCACTTGTTCAATGGGTCTATGAGGGGGTAAAGGGATCAACTTTAGTTGATGATATTTTCATAGCTACAGATGATGAAAGGATCGTTCATGTCTGTAGTGGATTTGGAGCAAAGGTTTTAATGACCCGAAAGGATCATCCCAGCGGAACGGACAGAGTTGAGGAGGCAGCTTCAAAATTAGGGTGTAAAGAAAGGGACATATTAATAAATATCCAAGGAGATGAGCCTTTGGTCAACGGTGAAATAGTCGACCTTCTAGTCCGAACTCTTTTAGAAAACCCTGGAATCCCTATGGCTACCTTGGCCTTTCCCTCGACCTCCATCGAAGATTACAACAATCCAGATGTTGTAAAGGTGGTCTTTAACAGAAAAGGCCAGGCTCTTTATTTTTCAAGAGCCCCTATCCCCTTCGATCGAGATGGGGTGACAGAAGATTTTTTCTTTTGGAAACACCAAGGATTCTATGCCTATAGATACGGTTTTTTGAAGGAGTTCGTATCATGGAGACCTTCTGAACTGGAACACCGTGAAAGGCTTGAACAAGTGAGAGCTCTAGAATACGGAGCTCCTATCTTGGTTGTGCCGTCACCAAAAGATACTATAGGTGTGGATAGACCGGAAGATATAGAACGTGTCAGACCCCATTTAACCATTTCTTAATAGCATTGCGGAAGGGTTCTGGCAAAGATGAAACCCTTCGACCCTCCTTCCCACCTACACACACAAGAGCAAAAAGAGCCTGAACGCATACAGTAATAGCGCCATCTAGCTCCTTCCTATCTATACGCTGAACCATTACAATACTTCGACTTCTCAGTTCCTCGACGCCGGTCACGACTGTAACCATATCGTCATAATGAAGAGGGGCAAAATAAGTACAGGTAACTTGAGCAACGGTGAGGTGCATAAGGTATTCATCTACAAGTTTTTTATAGGGAAAACCCAAATGTCTAAAAAAGTCATCCCGAGCTATCTCGAAAAAGTGAAAATAATTGCCATGATAAACCCCACCACCAATGTCAATCTCATAAAGGGGAATCCTGAGAATAGTGCAATGGTATGGCTCAAAAAATCGAGGTTTCATCCTTTCCATAACAATAGATCCCATCGTTTATCTTTTCTTTTTATCGCAAAGTCTATACTATAGGAAATGGAGAAAGCATGTCTACGAATTTTATTTTGTAGGAGAGGTATCTTAAAAACTCATGAAATCATTTATTGCATCTAGAAAATCTCGAAGGCACCATATCAAACAGGAATTCAATTTTACCATCCACAAAAAGGCTCAGAAGCTACTCGATCTCATAGGCACACCGGAAAAGCAACCCTTTGTGCCAGATCCATTCCAGATGGAAGCTATAGAGTTGATAGAACTAAACGACGTCTTAGTCACAGCTCCAACGGGTGCTGGGAAAACCTATATTGCCATAGAAGCCATAAAGAAGGTTTTCAAAAATGGTGGTCGATCATGGTATGCCTCTCCCCTAAAGGCTCTATCTAACTCTAAGTATGCCGAATTTTCAGAAATCTTTGGAGCAGAAAACGTTGGAATTCTTACAGGAGACCGAAAGGAAAACCCGGAAGCTCCTATAATTGTTGGAACAACAGAGATTTTGAGAAATCAACTCTATGATGTGATGCATCAGGGAGTTCACTTGAATGTCGATCTCGTTGTTATGGACGAAGCACACTACCTCGGAGACGATGATCGAGGCGTTGTATGGGAGGAGGTTTTAATCTATCTTCCAACCCGGGTCCGTATCCTCCTTCTCTCCGCTACTATCCGAAACGCTCAGGAAATTTGTAATTGGCTTACGTGGCTTCGAGATACTCCCTGCCGATGGGTTTCGGCCAATGAAAGACCCGTTCCACTTTACCCTCTTTTCCTATTTCCCCACGGAGAACTCGTTCCTCTCATGACAGAAAAGGGTTTTTTTGAAAAAATTGACACAGTAAACCCCAAACACTTTGGAAGGACCTACTTTCCAGATATCGTCCACACTATGGAGGCCCTCAGAAAAGCAAATCTTCTTCCGGCTATATTTTTTCTAAAATCTCGGGCAGACTGCGAGAGAGCCATTACTTTATGTCCACCGATTCACGAGACAAGCCTCTCAACGACTCAAGAGGATTTTGAGCGGGAATTGAATCGCCTCCTGGCTCAGTATCCGTATTTAAGGGATCATAAGGACCTAGAAATTCTAAGGACTTCAAGAGTGGGTGCCCATCATGGCGGCCAACTTCCCCAATGGAAAATGCTTCTTGAGAAACTCATGCAAGGCGGTTACTTAGAGGCGATTTTTTCAACCTCTACTGTAGCCGCCGGTGTTAACTTTCCAGCTCGAACTGTAGTGATAACCCAGAGTGATCGCTTCAATGGCCATGAATTTGTTCCCCTCACATCTACAGAACTTCATCAAATGACGGGAAGAGCTGGACGGCGGGGTATGGATGAAGCTGGCTTCGTTTTAATTGTGCCGGGACCGTATCAGGATCCCCGCTACATCCATGACTTACTGCTTAGCCCTCCTGAGCCAATAGAGAGTAAAGTAAAAGTCAATTTCTCAATGGTACTGAATCTTCTCCTCTCCCATAGACCAGAAGATATTAGAGATCTCTTCGCCATGTCCCTGGCAACCTTCCAGAACATATCAGAAGAGAAACCAAAGGTCAGAAGACTTCGATATCGGGTAGAAAGGGAACTCTCAGAGTGGGAAGATGCAATGGCCTGTAAAGCAGGCCTAGACTTCATAGAGGTAAGACGCCAATATAAACAGCTTTCCTCCAGGATAAAACAAATGAAATCTCTAGCCTCTAGAAAAGCCATACCAGATGCGATTCAACACCTTCTTGTAAGGGGAAGAGTTTTTACAACACGTCAAAAGGTTCCCTATGTTATTCTCGAACGTCCCTACCCTGATTCGAAATATGTAAAGGCGATCCGTTTAACTTTACCATTGAAAACTAGGAAAAACATCATGAAGGTTTCCAACATAAAAGTTTCAAACATATCCTATCTCCATCATCATATTGAGCGATTGCCTGAACTCTCAGAAAAGGAGAGGTGGGAAGAAATAATCGAGAAGCTTACTATCAACGATTCATCTTCAATGAAACCCTTTCTAAATCCTGTCGATAGCGCCGAATACGAAATAGAAGAAATGATGAAGGCTAGAGATACTATGCCCTGTTCAAATTGTAGCCTTTTTGGACCTTGCCTGAAAGAAACCGATCATCCCTTTACAAGGATTATGCACAGGTGCGAAGCACTTTCCAACAGGATAACGACTATTCAGGATCAACTCTGGAGATCCTTCCAGTATCACTTTAATTTTTTAGTCCAGGAAGGCTATGTGAACGAAAAGGGTCATCTCACATCTGACGGGCTCTGGGCATCGAAACTTCGTTTAGATCAACCTCTTCTTATATCTGAAGGTATCCGTTTAGGATTGTTCCCAGAAGAAGATCCTTCCCTTCTTGCCGCTCTAGTTGCCCCTTTTGTGATGGACAGAGATAGAGGCCAAGACATGGAACTTACATCCCTTACATATCGCTATCCAGAGCTATACGAACGTTATTTTATGTTACTTAGGGGTATCCATGGGATAAGAATGAGGCTTCAGAGTTGGGGATTTAACACTCCTCCCTTACCCTTTTGGACAGTTGTAACCCTTTATCTGTGGGCAAGGGGGGAGGAATGGGAAAAGGTGCGAGACGTGACAGGAATAGATGAAGGTGATCTCGTGATGCTTATAGTAAGGGTTGCGGATCATCTAAACCAGATAGAGTCTTTATACGAAACCCATCCAAAGATCGCAGAATCGGCAAAAACCGCACGTCTTGCAATTATGAGAGAACCAGTCATAGCGATATGAGATTATGAAGTGGGCAATTATTTCCGATGTGCATTCAAACATTGAGGCTCTCGAAGCTGTTCTCAAGGATATTAACACATGGCGTGTTGAACGTATTATCCAACTTGGGGATCTAGTGGGATACAATGCTAATCCTAGGGAGTGCATAGAACTTGCTCGTCAAGAAGGAATGCAGGGTGTCCATGGAAACCACGATCTTGCAGCCCTAGACCTCACCCTTTCTGAAGGTTTTAACTTGCTTGCCCATCAGGCCATTCTCTTTACGAGATCTCAGTTGGACGATATATCCAAAAGGTATCTTGAGAAACTCCCCTTCTGCCTTATTCTTGAAGGAGAAATCGCTTTCTTTCACGGATCTCCAGAAAATGTTAACACCTACATAATGAATCTTTACCAGGCAAGAAGAGCCTTCAACTATATACTTAAACAACTTATTTCTGTTCGCATAGCCTTTTTTGGACACACCCACGTAAGAAGACTCTGGCATCGAGATAGAGTCGGTAAAATAAGAAGTATTCCCCTGGAGTCAGATATAGTCTCTTTAAAAGACGACGGGATGTATTTAATAAATCCAGGAAGTGTTGGTCAACCTCGACAAGGTGATAATAGAGCCCATTATCTTATCTTCGATCTATCCAATAAAACCATTATCTTTCGGTCTGTCCCATATGATATTCATAAGGCTCAGGAGAAGATTCTTAAGGCGAAACTTCCCGAATTTTTAGCATTGAGGTTATCGGAGGGAATTTAATCTGACCCACAACTAGGAGGGCATTATATGTTTGGATCGAAGGAGATTATCATTCGCTCGGGGAAAAGGTTAATTATAAGACCTATGAGAAAGGAAGATGAAAAGGCACTTTTTGAGTTCTTTTCTAGATTACCAAATGACCTGTTGATATTCATTCGACATAATGTCCGAGATCCTCAGGTTATCAAGGAATGGGTTGATCATCTTAACTACGAACGGGTGCTACCTATCGTAGCTCTTGATAACGACAAAATAGTAGCAGACGTTACACTCCATCGCATACCCTATGGCTGGAAGAGGCACATAGGACAGGTAAGGATTGTGGTGGATCCTGCATATCACGGTCAGGGACTGGCAACAGCAATTTTAAATGAGTTGGTAGAGCTAGGAGCCGAATTTGGTCTGGAAAAGCTTTGGGCGGAGGTTCCTTTAGACTCTATTGCTGCCGTTAAGGCCTTTAAAAATGCAGGGTTTCGGTGTAAGGCTGTAGTAGAAGGTCTGGTTAAGGATCTAAGGGGTAACAACGTAGATATATTAATCATGGTATGCGATATTGAACAATACTATGATTCAAAGTGGTTAAGGAAGAAAGAATCGACCGGAGCGTAAGCTCTAGCCTACCGAAACGCCTGGAATATAGAGACCCTTTCCAAAACTTGGGAGTTTTTCCATAAGTGCCCCTTGAAGTTCTCGGGCGTTTCGAAATCTGGATTTCCAGTTTTTTTCTAGGCACTTTAGAATAGTAGACTCTAGCTCTGGATGAAGGCCAGGAGCATGAACACTTGGAGGTTCAGGAGGGGATTCTAGTATCATGTCCATAAGCTCCTTTTCGTTTTCCGAGTAAAAGGGAACGTAATCTGTGGCCAAAGCATAGAGTATAACCCCAAGGGCCCAAACATCACTTGCTATGCGGCTCTCTCCTTGGATCTGTTCTGGTGCCATATAGGGTCTTGAACCTATTACTGTACTACTTATACTCCGGCGGCTTACATCTTTGGCGGTTCCAAAGTCAAGAACCTTAGCAATTCCACGAGACGTTACAATGATGTTTTCCGGTTTTAAATCACGATGCATAATCTGATGATCATGAGCGTAGGCGACCATGTCTAAAATTTGCGCAAAAACCTGTTCCTTTTCGGTTGAAGTCATTCCTTCGTCCATAAGCTGCTGAAGAGTTTTACCTTCTACAAATTCCTCAATAATTATGGTCTTTTTGTCCTGATGAATTACTTCAATAACTTTAACCGCATTAGGATGATCCTGGAGCCTCTTTAAGATCTCCGCCTCTTGAAGAAATTTAGGATTAGCCCGTTCATCGTGAGGAATTTTAGCAACCGCAAGATGTTCAGTAATGGTTCCCTTTCGCTGAACAAGCCACACTTCCCCAAAACTACCAAATCCTAACCTACGAATACGCACCCAGTTTCCTCCAATTATGGGAGAGCACTCTATAGGTTGAGGTATAGAACGGGGACGGGTAAGAACCGAAGCTATCCTTCGCAAAATAGAAAATAGCCCACTTAAGGATACCCCTTTGCTCTCCTCCTTTCGTTCAGAATTAGCCCCTTCCCTTTCAAAAAACTCCATCGCCCTCTTCATGAATATTAAAAGCCTTCCTCTGATTAGGGGCTCAGGATCTTCAGAGGAGGCATAATCAAGAATTTCAAACTGTTCTGAAAGTTCTAGGGTAGGAAATCTTTCTATCGAAGAAGATTCCACAAGGATGAATAGGGGCACTCCCTCTGGAAGACCAGAAAAACCCTGATCCCCCTTCCAGTAAGCAAAGGCGACAGTTCGATTTGGGCTAATACGGTTCTTGTCGAAGAAGACTTCAAAATCTAACTTAGGAAAACTTTCCGACAAAATTTTTGAAATCTTTGCCTGAAGATAATCGGGAAGATCCATAAATAGAAGGGAAACCTTTTCCATTCCAACCTAACCCTCATTATGGATGGCTTAAAATTAGAGAGGGGGTCCCCTTAGACCCCCTCCATTTTAGACAACAATGAACCCAAAGTTAAGAGATTCTATCACTCCTTCGCATAACGCGGTCTCTTAGTGACAAGAGCAAGGATTATACCTACAATGATTAAAAGCCCAGCAATATAGAAGGCGTAATCATAGGATTTATATTTATCGTAGATATATCCAGCAAGTTTGGGCATAAAAGCGCCAAGACCCCAACCGATGAATACCAGTCCATAGTTGAAACCGAGGTTCTTAGGTCCATAGAAATCGGCGGTAAAGGATGGAAACAGCGAGAGCCCACCACCGTAACACCAAAAACCAATAGCTGTGGCAATGAAAAGAAGAACAATGTTCTTTATGCTCAAAAGCCATGGGAAGGCGAACATTACTATGCAAGCAGCGATATAATTGATAATAAGAGCATTTATTCGTCCAATCCTATCCGAGATAATACCAGTTCCAATTCGTCCAACCGTGTTAAAAATCGCACCCCAAGATACAAGAAGGTACCCGGCAGCCATAATTTTGCCAATCATCTTGGCGGCATGACCAATAAGGAGCAACCCCGCCTGGGTATTGATCATAAACATAAGAACGAGAGCGTAAAACTGCCAAGTTCTAATCATTTCGGTGGCTGTCCAGTCAAAGCGGGTTTGGGTTGCAGCCCGAGCAGCAGCCTGAGCTGTTGCCGGAGGTGGAGGCGGAACATAACCAGGCTCAGGCCAAGCAAGTAGCTGAGCCGCAATCAAAATAACGATTAGGTAAGCAATCCCAAGGATGTAAAATGAAGCACTCATACTATACGTTGTAATAAGCCACTCAGCAAGGGGAGCAACATAAAAGGCCGCAAGACCATATCCACCAACCACTATTCCTGCGATCATACCTCGTTTATGAGGACCAAACCATTTAACGGCAGCAGGCGTTGGAGCCGCATATCCAACACCCATACCAATACCCCCAAGGACTCCAAAACCTAGCATGATACCAGCATAGGATTTCATAATACCAGCAAGTATTAAACCGGCACCAATAGCTATACCTCCAATGGAGGCTGCAATGGTGGGGCCATACTTGTCCTGAATCTTACCTCCAGGAATCATTAGAAGTGCAAAAATAAGAATGCATAAAGACGCAGGGTTTGATGCCTGTTCAGCTGTAAGGGGGATCCATCCTTGAGCTGTCATGAGCTTTGTATCGGTAAGGTATTTTACCCACACGCTCCAGGCATACAAACACCCTAAGCAAAGATTAACCACCATTCCTGAAAAAACGACTCGCCACGCCTTCCCTGGTTCTTTTGCAACAGGTTGAGCGGTTGCCATAATGACGCCTCCTTTCTTTTTCTTTAAAAAGACACCTAACTTAAGACCCTAACCAAACAATTCTTTGGAGACGCTCTGGCGAGGGCGAACTAAGGGACAAGACTTTGATGAACAGATGAACTTAAGGAATTCAATTGAAAACCTTTTGGAAAAGATCGACTTAAAAGTGCAATCAAATTGAGTTAAGAAGATAAATCCTAAACACTTAATAAAACTACCCTCTCTCCTATAAACTCCTTTTTTTGATCTTCACCTCCTTCCAATTTAGAGCTTTTCCCGAAACCACATCATTAACCTTATTAACCTTGACTCAACCTAATATCCTTTTACCCAAAATTACTTCTACAAGTCAAGATAAAAATGTAAGTTTTTTTAGGTTGTTATGAAATGCACAAGATGTTTAGAGAATATATGAATAGGCAAAAGACAATATAAAAAATCCGATTGGAGCAAGGCCCTATATAAGCTTGAAACTCCTCGATCTTACGTGTAAAAGGGAGGGGTCATTACACAAAACTTAAGGGGCAAACAAATAATGCATTTTAAGGTCGCCATCCTTTACTATAAGAATCAACCGCAATGTCAGGATTTTACCGAAAAGATCGAGAAATTTCTTTTAAGTCGTGGGATCTTAAAGGTTTTTAAGGTTAACGCAGAAACCGCCTCTCCTCCCGAAATAGATGCACTAATAGTAGAGTCAAGCTTTTCAGACATATTCACCATAGTAATCGGGGGAGACGGCACCTTTCTTAGTGCTGCAAGGTGGCTCCACCCCTATGACGTGCCCATAGTTGGTGTAAACTTTGGCGGCCTTGGCTTCCTTACAGAGATCCCAAGAGAAAACTCCTTCGACGAGCTAACCCGGATGCTCGAAGGCCACTATGTAATAGAAGAGAGACTGAAAATAGAAGTGACAGTAACCAAGAAAGGTATTGCACGGTTCCATCAAGCTGTTCTCAACGATGTTGTTATCAATAAAGGTGCGCTGGCGAGGATCATAGATTTTCATGCCTCCGTTAACGGACAGTATCTCACTTATTATAGGGCCGACGGGTTGATAGTCTCAACCCCCACGGGATCAACAGCCTATAACATATCCGCAGGAGGTCCAATTGTCTGCCCCACGGCTCAGGTTGTAGTGATAACCCCCATATGTTCCTTCAACCTGACCGACAGACCCATTGTAATACCCACACCATTTACCATAGATATATTCCTGGAAAGTCACGAACAGGAAGTATTTCTAACCTGTGATGGGCAGGTAGGAACGTCTATAAGTGTTGACGACTCTATCGCCATTACAATGTCACCAAAATCCCTTAAATTCATGAAGCCTCTCTCCATTAACCATTTTGAAATTCTCCGAACTAAACTCAAATGGGGGCAGAGTGCCAAACCCTCTAAACATGAGGCAACAAGTTCCTAGTTTACAAAGCCCTCAACCATTCTGGCTTGAGAGGCACCATCCCCTGAATAGCCGCATCAATAATCCTCAAAGCCTCACTCTTGCCCCTAGGGAATCTCACTTTGAGGGGAAGATAATTCGAAGCGTGGTTCGACATAAAAAGTCCCCTTGAAAGTTCCGTATGGGCAAGCATTTCTCGAAGTTCAAGTAGTAACTTTTTTTGGTCAGGCATCTTGAATAACCCCTTACGATAATCTTCTCCTAAAGGGGTATTAGGAAGAATCATAAGAGTTAGAGCACCCACATAATCGGGATCTATCTCACTTAAGATCCATCCCGTTGATCGAGCATGCTCTATAGAGTGCTCTACCCCAGCAATACCAAGGAGAACGGTGACGGAAAGGGTGATGCCGGCCTCCTTCACACGGTTACCAGCCGCTATCATCCGGTCAGGAGAAACCCCCTTTCGGATGTTTTTAAGGACTTGAGGATCTCCACTTTCAACTCCAAGGTAAATTATGCCAAGCCCGAGTTCTTTAAGTTCTCTAAGTTCTTCAACCGACTTCATAAGGATACTTTTCGCATTACCGTAAAGCCCTACCCTTTGAATCCAAGGCATGTGCTTATGGATAAGGCTAAGAATCCAGACAAGCCTTTTTTGTGGAATAATCAGTGCGTCGCCGTCGCATAAAAACACTCTTTTTAAAAAATGGAATTCCCTAGAAGCCGTCACTATATCCTTTTCGATGGTAGATTCATCTTTTATTCTGAATCGAACCCCTTTATAGGTCCCACAAAAGGTGCATTTATTGTGAGAGCATCCAACGGTGGCTTGAATAATTATGCTTTGTGCCTCACTTGGCGGTCTAATGATAATGCCTTCGTAGTGTAAACCCTCTCCCTTCATTTCTTATACCTCATCCGGTATCAATCCTAAAAAAACTCCCCGTATATTATATCTGAAAGAGGAATACAGCAATTAACACGGCCACATTAAAATGTTAATACCAAAGTAGTATTGAGGCCCTTGGGGATGGGAGCAAAATATACGGGAAGTGAGAGGAAGGGGAAGTCCTATATTTCTTTCAAAAGGGTTGAAGATTTTGTTGACAGACAACCAAGAAGGGTTCACATCAACACTGGTTTGCAAGACCAAATTTTTAAGAGGAAACCATGGAACATTGCCAGAGGATCTATAAACTAATGAGTAAGCTACCGGCTGGATTAAAGATTGTTAAAAGTGTTGACAAAGTGACTCTCTCTCTAAGGAGTATACTTTCTGAGAAAAGGCGGCTAAATGATTCCGCCTTTGAGTATCCCCTTTATGTCACAAATGCCTGGTGCTACCCTTATGGATCGAAGAGAACCATAAATTTATTATTTCAAAATCTAAACAGCTTTTTAAGAGAATATCTTGTTAAAAGATGACCTCCTCTTCACACAGCCCACAATCCTCTATGTCTTTCAAAATCCCTAAGAGGGGTTACCTTTACGTTGCCTTCGCAGCTCTACTTTGGGCGGTATCAGGGACATCAGGGAAATATCTTTTCCAGCAGGGCATGACACCCTATGAGTTGGTCCAAATAAGACTTACTCTTTCCGTTGTAAGTCTTGGCACGTATTTTTCGCTTAGAAAATCTCACCTCCTAAGGATCAGTTCTCGCGATATCTTATACTTTGCTATTCTTGGCACACTAGGGATGGGAATGGTTCAATTTACCTACTTTTACACCATAAGCAAAATACCTGTTGCTTCTGCAATACTTCTTGAATATCTGGCACCCTCTTTCATTGCTCTCTATAACATTACAGTTTTAAAAGAAAGACCAAATTTCTTTGTTATACTAGCCCTTTTAGGTGCTACCCTGGGATGTTATCTTGTTGTAGGGGCATACAATCTGGATCTACTCTCTATGAATAAATACGGTATTGTCTCAGGTATAGGCTCCGCTATCTCCTTCGCATGGTATTCCGTATACGGTGAAAGGGGTATGAGGCGCTACCATCCATGGACGGTACTATTTTATGCTCTACTTTTTGCATGCCTACTATGGAATGTCATATACCCACCTTTAAAAGCCTTCGACCGTCAATTTAGCCTGATCGATGGAATTTTGATTCTATACATTGCTATCTTCGGAACCGTAATACCCTTTGGGTTATACCTTCAAGGAATCAACTTGATAAGAGCCTCGAGGGCAAGTATCACCGCCACCCTAGAACCCATAACAGCAGCAGCAATTTCATGGTTATTTTTAGGGGAGTCCCTTGAGGTAGCACAAATTACTGGCGGTATTCTAGTAGTGCTTTCAGTCATTATCCTGCAGTTTAGAAAAGAAGAGGATCCCTCAACACCGGAAATCGTAAGAAGTAAGAGGGCCCAGAGCCATGAGTGAAAGGATTAAAATAATATGCCTACTTACGGATTTTGGGCTTCGGGATGGTTATGTCTCTTCGATGAAGGGGGTCATCTATTCAATCGCACCCCATGTTACCATTGTAGATATAAGTCATGACATAGATCCATTTTGCATTTCCTCAGGAGCCTATGTGCTTTACTCGGTAGTTCCCTATTTTCCTTCTAATACCATATTCGTAGCCGTTGTGGATCCGGGGGTTGGAACAGAGAGGAAGGCTCTCGTAGTAGAGAAGCAGGGTAACCTATTTATAGGTCCTGACAATGGTTTATTCTCATGGATTTTAGCAGAAGGTATAATTAAAGCTTTTTGGATTGATCCAAAAGGTCTTTCCTCACCTTATGTTAAAGCTGAAATAAGTTCTACCTTTCATGGAAGAGATATTTTCGCTCCCATAGCTGCCCATATTGCAAGGGGGGTTAATGTAGAAGAACTAGCGATCCCTTTGGATACTCCTCCTTTAATTTCCGATTGGATAGCTCCCAAAGAACATTCAACACATATAACCGGCCAGGTGGTTCACGTAGATAGATTTGGAAACCTAGTGACTAATATAAAAAAGGAACACTTCTCTGATTGGAAAAAACGCCATCTTCCACACTCTTCGACACAAGGGAAACCCATTGTGGAGATAAGATCTCATAGTATGTCCATAGAGGAAACCTACGGCTCTGTGCCAAAGGGAGCTCTTACTGCTCTATGGGGCAGTAGTAACCATCTTGAAATCTCCGTAAATCAGGGTCATGCAGCAAAAAGATTATCCGTTTCATATTTAGAAACTGTAAGGATACGGATAACATGAGACGAAACCAATCTCTAGAGAAAATAAAAGATCAAGCTAATCATGAGAGTTCTTACAAAATAGCTCTTCTTTTCGACTATAACGGAATTAAAGGATGGATTATAGCCTCCTTGATAAGTATCAGCATTTGTCTATTTTTTTTCTTCTACCATATGAGAGATTGGTACAATGCCAAGAGCTTCTGTTTTTACGATGAAAAGCCAACGATGGCAACCTTTGATGCCTATTACTTTATGCGTTTGACGGAGGACCATCTAAATGAAAACTATGAGAGCCAAGACTATCTTAGAAACAACATAGCCAGACCTAAACCTGTGCCTCTTTTGGTTAGAATAGCCGCTTTTATAAAATCCACTACAGGTGCACCTCTTGAATATATAGCCTGGTTACTTCCCCCAACGCTAGCTTCATTTACGATATTTATATACGGATACTGGGCTAGGTTTTTCTCAAATCCCTTCCTTTTCATCATAGCATCGGTCACTGGATCCACTGCCCACGTATGGTTTTGGAGAACATCTCTAGGGCGTTTTGATACGGACAGTTTGAATCTTCTCTTCCCGGCTATCTTAACTGCATCAGTGTATTTCACAATCACAAGTAGCGAAATAAGAAAGAAACTTGCCGGTTTTGGGATCCTAGCTCTAGGTATCCTATTGTGGCACTCATGGTGGCCCCAGGGATACAATATAGGCCTTCTATTAGCCTTAGGGACCTATGGGGTATCATTACTACTTATACGATCCACAACATGGGAAAATGTTCTTCGCGGATTTATATTGATAGGGTCCATTGTGGTGGCTTTGATATCAGTTCTACACTTATTCGGTGAATCCTCTTCTGTTTCCAAGGTATTTAAACCCATTACAAATTATGTAGATCTTATCCTTAAATCCAAGACATCGGCGGAACCATCCGTAGGCACTTCGATTACAGAACTTCAATCACTTACTATGATCCAGGGAACTAAACATATTTTTGGCCACTGGATCTTGTCCATTCCTGCCCTAATTGGAACAGCACTAGTTCTTATTTCAAGGCCACATTTCTTTATTCTGTGGGCACCTTTTCTAGTTCTTGGAGTTATGGGCTTCGCTTCAAATAGACTTCTCATATTCCTTGTTCCACCTCTCATATTTGGACTAGCTTTCCTATCAAGCCATTGGATTGTTCACAGCAAAGGGTTGTCTATAATTCCTAAGAAGTGGAAATACCTTATAGCAACAGCAGTATCGATCTTTTTACTCCTTCCAAATTCCATTCTAAATTTAAAAATAGCTGGACTACCTAATGTCACAGCCGACCTTGTGCATCTTGCTAAAATTATAGAGCCAATGGAACCAAAGGATGGTGCTGTATGGGCCTGGTGGGATTATGGCTATCTCCTTCAATACTACGCAAAGAAAAGAACCTTTATAGATGGGGGAACCCAAACCTCTCCTCGAATAATTATTAGCGCCTATGCCTTTTCAACAGAAGATGTAGCAATAGCCAGAAATTGGATAAACTCCTTTGCAGCCCACGATCTCGATCCCTTTAGGATTGCCCAAAAAGAGCTTGGAAGCAAATCAGTTGCCTTTGAGTTCTTAAAGGAAGGGCTTAAGGGGAAAAACATTCTAAAAGAAGCTCTTCATAAATATAACCAGGAACACAATGAAAAACTTTGGCAGGAGCTTCTCTACCCTAATATCCAGACTTTTCTTTTCATACCTATTGATTTCCTAAAAAAAACCTACTGGTGGTATTACTACGGCTCATGGGATTATGAAAAAGGTGAAGGAAGACACCCAATTGTAATAAACTTTCCCCAATGGTTTGTGAATGTAAACTTATCGAAAGGATATCTCACAACCCTTGATGGCAAAAGGATGTCTTTTGGAAGGTATGTCATTGTTAAAAAAGACCGTTTCCCAGAAGAATTTATAGTCCAGCCTGGAGATAGCGTAACAACCCTTTTTATGACAATTCCCGGTATCGCTCTTATAACTGAGGGTAAGGTTTCAGAAAGCCTTCCATTCAAATTATATCGACATCCCGGAAACTACAGCCATGCCTTCGAACTCATCTATTACCACCCGGCCTACGGTGGGGTATGGCGGACCGCCTCAACAAAAAATTAGAGAAATCCCTTAGCTTTACACAGCCTAAGAAGTGATTATCTTCTTTTATGAAAGAGGAAATTATAATAGATGAGGAGGGATTCAGATGATAAGAAATATCCAACTTACTAAAAATATGGTTCCTGCTGATGTCGAACAGCGAGAACAGGTCGCTGGTGCAAACGGCCTCCTCGCTTCTGAGAAAGTGGAATCTATAAATGCAGATCTCTGTGAAAAGGAAAAGAATCTAACGGAAAGAGAAATATGGCTTAATAGGTGCATGGAAAATATTAAACAATTTATAAGAAACATCGATATTAGCAAACTGTAGCAAAAAAATGAGCCGTTGGACTTCAATAAAATTGAAGACATCGGCTCATTTTATATTTTAGAAAGACCCTATGGACTATATAACCCACATAGTTACAGGGGCTACCGGATATAGACTTATAACATCCCGATCTCTTCACGAAGTAGACCATATTCAAGATAATAAAATAACTTTAATATCTGGTGGACTCTTTTTCTTGGCTTCTATTCTACCTGACTGTGATAATATTTCTAGACTTTGGGGGATGGAGGCATACATTGTTCACCACAGAGGAATAACTCACTCAATACCATTTTCTTTAGTCGCTTCCGCCATTTTGGCGACCCTATTTTTACGTAAACTCCTCAGTTTGTCATCTTTTGCGGTAGCCTTTTCAGCAGCAACCCTCGGTATGATCTTCCATATCTATATGGACCTTATAACATCCTACGGAACCCAAGTGCTTCTTCCCTTTACTGACAGACGATTTAGCCTGGACTGGGTTTTCATAGTGGATCCCATATACACGTTGGTTATAGTTAGCATATTTGCTTTATCTTCCATACTATTAAAAAAAACCTCGAAAACAACTTATCTATCATGGATCTTTGTGGGCTGGATTCTGTTATATCCAGCAATCTGTGGTTTTACAAAGTACTACGCTAATTCCCTGTGGCATCAAATAGGAACATCCCATCATTTAGCCCTTCTTCCAGATTTTGGAACCCCCCTTATATGGAAGCTTATAGTTAAAAACGATAACGTCTATAGAATCGCATCTGTAAATCTTATTCGTAAATCCGTTACATTCGATCCCCAAGAATTTATAGTTCTTGATAACAGTTTCGCTTCAAAAGTCTCAAAGAAGGTAGATTCTTTTAGGATTTACAGATGGTTTGCCGTATATCCCTACCAGAAATTAAGAGAAGAAAACGGCAAGGAAAGGATCATTGAAGTGGGGGACCTTCGCTTTTTCTCACCCCTCAAAGTCCTCAAAAACAGGCGTCCCATTCCCCCTTTTACGATTTTTCTTAAACTCCATGGTTCAGAAGTCTCTCTCTACTACCGTTTTCCTCCCCCTCTATCTCTTCGGTAATTCACCTCCCACGGTTCAACCTCCCCTGGTACAACTTTCATAATGGGAAATACCTCGGGCATCTTCACCCCTTCCCAACGAAGGAATATATTTAAAGCCCGATCTCTTAGTTTATTTAGAAGATGATTCCACTCATATAGAACTTGACCCTCTGTAACACAAATAGGCTCAACCTTTTGAAAATGATACAATTTTTCTATATTGAACCTATACCCTCGCTCTCTTGCCTCCTGGAATATATACCACAAATAGGCATTTATCGTAGATATACTATCAGGGTGTTGGCGAAATCGAAGAAGCTGGGGATGATAGCGATAGCCCCTGGTTTTACCCTCCAATACCTTTCTTGCCAGAAGAGCTTCCCTCCACAGAGCAACAAGTCCCGTAGAGTCCAGATACCTTGGATGGATAGACCATAGCCTCATGGTAAACCTAGCTATACTCTTTACGGTATTGACAAAAAGTCTTCCCGCAACAAAATTTATAGGTTGATGTTTTTAACATAAGCGATAGGAGGATCCCATCATGACTTCTATAAGCTTAAGATGGTATCACCTTGTTGATGAAAATGGAAACACCTGCGATCGATGCGACCAAACCCTCTTAAATCTAGAAAAGGTCATATCAGTTATTAAACCAGCCTTTGAAGAATTCGACATAACAATAGACTTTGAAAAAGTAGCTCTATCTTACGACGAATTCAAACGAAATCCTCTGGCCTCTAACCAAATCACAATTGATGGGAGACCCCTAGAAACTATCCTTGATCTTAAGGTAGGAAAAAGCCCCTGTTGCGGTCCCTGCGCAGGAAATGATTGTAGAACCTTAGTGATTAAAGGCGTTGAAAGGGATGTTATAGAAGCAAGAGTTATTTTAAAGGCAATTTTAGAAAGTATTGCAAAAAAACTCTAAAAAGGGGCTGGTATTCTGTTCAAAAAACTTGACACCCTTAGAAACTTGGCATAGCTATGTTTTGACATGAAGGTAATATCTGGTCAGAAGGCCAGCTTTTCCAAGAAGAGAAGCTGGCCTATTTTTTGTAGTCACTTTTAAATGGGGGACCTAACATGAAAGAGATTAAAAGGTGGTTGTTTTATCTAGGAAACGTTCTTCTATGTCTCCTATTCGCCGCCCCTACAGCCATGGCTCACTTTGGTGTCATAATACCTTCCGACGATATAATTACCTCAAAGGATCTTAGAAAAATAACGATTGCTATTAAATTTACTCACCCCATGGAAGATATCTACATGGAAATGGAAAAACCCAAAAGGGTGGGAGTTCTTTATGGAGAACAACAGGAAGATCTAACTCCTACCCTAGTAGCCAAAAAAGGAAAGGGAAGGTCTCAGGATAAGGGCTATACATACTGGGAAACTGTATATACAATTAAAAGACCTGGAGATTACATTTTCTTTGTAGAGCCCGCCCCTTACTGGGAGCCTGCTGAAGATAAATTCATTATACATTACACTAAGGTTATCTTAAATGCTCTTGGAAAGGAAGGAGGGTGGGACAGAGCCCTGAATCTTCCGATAGAAATTATTCCTCTTACCCGTCCTTATGGGCTATGGACAGGTAATGTATTTCAGGGACAGGTGCTAATAAATGGAAAACCTGCTCCCTTCGTTGATGTAGAGGTTGAATATCTCAGTGCTTCTCCGGAAAATAAGAAAAAGATTGTTATACCTTCCGATCCTTATATAACCCAGGTTGTTAAGACTGATGCAAACGGTGTTTTTACTTATGCCATGCCCAAGGCGGGTTGGTGGGGATTTGCAGCCTTGGTCGAATCGCCTGAAAAAATCATTCGTGATGGTAAAGAAAAGAATGTCGAAATAGGCGGTGTAATATGGGTCCATGTGGTAGATATGAAATAAAAGAGCTTGGGAGGCGCCTTAATATGTTTTCACCAAGGACCTTAATTCCCTTGACTACCGTTTTTTTTCTTCTGGCTAGTTCCACTGCCTTTCCCCACAAGATTCAGATTTTTGCCTATGTGAACGGGGGAAAAATATTTGTAGAAAGCTACTTTGCCGATGGCTCACCAGTAAGGGGAGGAGCAGTAGAGGCCTACAGTAAGGATGGATCAAAGGTTATGGAGGGCAAGACGGATGACAAAGGTATGTTTTCCTTTCCTATTCCCAAGGATCCTTTAGGTTTAAAAATCGTTGTGGATGCTGGAATGGGTCATAGAGCTGAGTATACACTTAAAAAGGAAGATCTAGGAAGATGAGAGTCCCTTCTATAATCTCGATCTTAATAGTAGTAATTGTCTTTTTAGTTCCATTGGGAGCCGAAGAACCGACTCAAACAGAATCGCCTGAACCGAGGATGCCTCAAAACTACTGTGATCTATCGGAAATAAAGGAAAGTATTTCCGAGCACTCCAGGGAGCTTTCTAAGGAGATACGGCAAATCAAACGTGAGATAGCGCTCCTTAGACAATCTACGGAAAGACCAGGAATAAAGGAGATATTTGCGGGTATTGGCTACATATTCGGTCTTTGTGGAGTCGCCTTCTACTTCAGTAGTAGAAGAAGAAGGGAAGGATAGGCTAATGCACATAGCCGATGGGGTTCTTCCAACATCTGTAACTGTCACTGGCTATATTCTCAGTGGAGTAATCCTAGCTTTTAGTCTCAGAAGAATCTCCTACGGGGATTACCCGAAAATTGCTCTAATGAGTTCAGCCTTTTTCGTAGCATCTCTAGTCCATGTTCCTATTGGACCCTCTAGTGTTCATCTTCTTCTTCCTGGTGTAGTAGGTATAGTGCTGGGGAGTAGAAGTTTCATAGCGACTACACTTGGGCTCATACTACAATGCTTTCTTTTTCAATTTGGGGGGATCACAGCCCTTGGAGCCAATGCACTTATGATGGGTATTCCTGCCCTCTTAACTGGATGGTTGTTTCACACTGTAACCTTTAAAAATTCATCCCTTACGGTGTTCATGATAATGGCCGGAATTTCGGGTATGTTCGGAGTCCTTTTAGCTGGATTGATCCTTGCTTTGTTATTGTTCTTAAGTGGTAGTATGTTTTATAATGTAGCAAAACTTGTGCTCGTAGCTCATATCCCCGTAGCAATAATTGAAGGTATTGTCGCCATAGCCATGGTCTCCTTTTTAAGGAGGACAAAACCTGAAATATTTAGTATGAAAATGTAAAACTATAAAAACCTCTTAACGTTACGAAAAAGTGTAGTAAATCGTTCTGCCTGTGAACCCCCCTTAGATTTCATAGCAATGTATATTTTTACTGAACCACCATGCTTTTCCGCAAGACACCATACTCTGGTAGGACTCCCATAGAAGGTGGTAAGCATGAATAGTACAAGTCCCGAAAATCCAGTCAAAACAAGCCATAGCCCTGGATCCCTCTTTACTTGAAAACCTGTATAATACTCGACTTCGACATCCCTAACACTTACTCGATACCGTCCCAGCCTATTACCATGAAAGTCTGGATGATTTAAAAGAATCCAGCCCGCTCTCGGTCTAACCCCTTCCTCCATCATCCCCACAGCTACCGCGGGTCCGAGATTAGAAAAGTTATCTCGATAATCCATGAGCTGAACCAGTGTATTACTTCCAGGAATAGTATCCTCCTTCTGGGTTGAAAGAGTTAACTCAAAACTTTCTCCGGTCTTTTCATCGACAAAGTTAACCTTTGCCTTACTTATTATTGTTCCATACGTTGCTTGATAAAAGTTTATTCCTTTATAGGTTAAGGGATCATTTACCCTAATTGATTTTTTCAAAACCTCCTTCTCCCCCTCTAGGATTGTTACTTCCGAAACATATTCACTAGGTGTGCCGTCGGAGTAAAATTTTACATAAAACCTATCGCATCGCACCTCGAAGGGAAGCATCAAAGCCTTGTCCTTTCGCATTAGCTTGACCATATTAGTAGAGTCACCCTGGAGTAACGCCATTGTGCCTTTGAAACCGAAAAAAGATCCCAGAAATGCTCCAAGTAAAACAAGCATAACCGATAAATGAACCCCATATATGGAAAATATCAAAACTCGCCTTTTTGAGAAGATACCTTCAAAGGTCTCTTCTCCAACTCTATCAAACTCCTTCTTCCAACCATGGTCGTGGAAGAAACCTTTAAGAGATGAAATAACTTCTTCAAAATTTTTTAAGGAGGATAATTCAGAAAAATTGTTAAATTTTCTCAACTTATCGGCGTTAAGTTCCCTCTCTTTATGGGCCCACAGTTTTAAAGTCTTTGGGAATCGCTCTGTAGTGCAAAGGGATACATTAACAGCAAGAAGCCCTATAAGGGCCTGAAACCAAAGGGTATGGTAAAGATCGGTGAGCCCCAAAAATATTATTGCCCGAGCCTTCCATGATGTTTCGCCATAAAAGGAGAGAACGGCCTCCTCTGTCATGCCCTGAGGAAGAATCGTTCCCACCATGGAGATTGCAGCAATTACAAGAAGAATCATAACTGTGAAGCGAAGAGACGAAAGAGATTGATAGATCCTCTTTAGAAATGATAACATCTTCTCCCTCACGCACCGAAATGATTGAAGCTTGACATTACAAAATCCCTAAAGGTCCTTGCAATTGGTGACAAATGGTGTCTTTTGTGAGTTACAATGTAAAAGGGTCGCTCTATTTTTAGGTTTCGGATTTCAATCATAGCAATAGAACCCCTATCTACATCCTCCTCGACAGCCCTGTAAGAGATTATTGATGCTCCAATTCCAGCCTTTATGCCCTGTCGAACAGCTTCAGTGCTTCCAAACTCTGCTACTATTTTTAGCTTATCTAAATCTATGTTAAAATGACTTAGCACTTCTTCGGTTACTTTTCGAGTCCCTGAACCCTTTTCGCGAAAAATCAGGGGTATATCCCCAATCTCTTCTATCTCTATCGTTCCCTTAAGAGAGAGGGGATCTGAGGCTTTTACCGCCAGCACAAGGGTATCTCGCCATATTTCTTGCCAAGCTAGCCTAATATCGTGCCACGTAGCTCCAGTAAATCCCATCTCTATACGACCGCTAAGGAGCATATCCACGACAGATTTAGAATCTGAGATTGTAATTGTCATTGAAATTGAGGGAAAAGAGGTTCTAAACTTTCCAACAATTTCAGGTAGTATGTAATTCCCCGGGATGGTACTTGCTCCAATAAAAAGATGTCCTGCCACAACGCCACGAAAATTTTCGAGAGCCTGAATGGCACGGTGTCTAAGATCAAGCATCCTTTTGGCATACTCATAAAGAATCATACCGGCCTGAGTAGGAATGGCTTCCCTCCCCATGCGATTAATCAACTTCTCCCCCACAACCTCTTCAAGATACCTAATGTGCTCACTTATTGTAGGCTGAGAAAGGAACATCCTTTCTCCTGCCTTTGTAAAGCTTCGCGTTTCAATAACCTTGCAGAGCACTTCTAGACGATGAAGATCCAAGTTCATTCAGGCCTCCTCCTACTGTCATTAGACTCAGCTAAAGGAACTTTGCTATATGTTTTAGCAAAAAGGTCAAAAACCCTAGAAAGCATCCTCTCGGCCGATTCAAGCTCATCGACATCTCTAAATTCCGATCCAAAGCTCAAAAATATTCTGTGGTATGGCGACGTCCTTCTCCCGAAGGATTCATAAGGGATTCTAACCTCGCGGTAATCTTCACCCTTAAAGATGTATTTACCGAAGGAATTCTCATCTCTTACGCGATATCTCCATGAAAGCTTCATTTGCCAAATCTGGTTTAAGATACGCCTAAGAATACTATTTTTAGAAACTATCGAAGGATTCAAAGACTCTCCTAAGATATCTGAGATAGCCGAAAACACACCCTTTACCAGATCTATGTCCGTGATAGTCAGCCCGTAGAGATACCAGTCATCTATTGTTTCGATAACAAGACGCTGTTCTTCAACTGTAAGGTAGAAATAGGAGAGGCAATAATGGCCTTCACAAAGCTCTTCCCCATAAAAACTACAACTCCTCCAATCTCTCCCATTATTTTTTGTTGGGTGAAGAAGACATCCAACGCGATTTTCATCTTTGTCCAAAAAACCTACGAATTCACAATTGAAAACTGTAAGGCATAATTTATCGGAGCCGTTATAGAGTGCGCGAATTTCCGAAGAATAGGCCTCTAAATCCTCCTCCTTAAGGCCTTGGTCAGCAAGGCCCGTGATATGTGCCGTGTTTTTCCGAAGCCTCTTCGCTATATCTTCTCGACTGTTCCTTCTGAAATTATAGATACCGCAGCAAGCCGCGCAGGACTTTCGATTATCTGGCTGGCAAAGGTGATAGAGAAATTTTCTTTCCATGTTGTCCTTTCGCCCATAATTTGCTATTTTCTGCTTCGTTTATTAAAACTCGAAGGAAAATTTCCATAGGAACTGGAAATAATGCAACCCGAATCCACACCCTACTATGCAAAACTATGGACAACACCCCTTCCAAAGGTATGTATTGAGTGTCTTAAAAGACTTGTTTTTATTACAGCTACAGAGGCATCTCAAGATAAAAATCTTCAGGAAAAGGCTCAAAAGGCCGCCAATGAGATCATTGAAGAGCTTTGGAATGTGCCTTTTATAACCCCTGCTCAAATCGCTAACCGCTTCCATCCCGTAATAAAGCAAATCTCTAAAAACAGAGACCCCTTTAGGTCCAAAAAAATTATTGAGATGGAGACCGCAAGAAGACTATCGAAAAGATATCCACCTATGAGGGGGAAAGATCTTGAGGATCTACTAAGATACTCCCTCATTGGCAACAGTATAGACTTTTTCAGAGACATCGATAAGCTGGAGGAATCAATTCGCAGAGTTCCAAATATTGTTTTGGACGATATTAGTCGACTTGCTATGGATTTTCAATACGGTAAAATTTCCCGCCTTATCATTCTTGCGGATAATGCTGGTGAAGTTTATTTTGACATACCCCTTGCTAGATTTTTAGTTTCGAAAGGGGTTGAGGTTTTCTACGCGGTAAAGGAGGCCCCTGTACAAAATGACCTTTCAATGGAAGATCTCATACGGGAAAAACTCTTGGAAAGTTTAAAGGGGATGGGGATAAGAATTGTAAGCACTGGAGTTGATTCGGTAGGACTTGACTACGAGAGGGCGTCTTTGGAATTTAAAAGACTCTACGGTGAGGTAGACCTCATTTTGGCAAAAGGTATGGGACACTTAGAAACCCTTGGTAAAAGCGATGATGAAAGGCTATTTTACCTCTTCGAAGCTAAGTGTCCCACAATAGCATATACCTTTGGACTTTCTATTGGGGATTTTTTGGCATGTTGGGGTAGTTCCTTAATGGTAGCCTATAACCAAACTTAGAGGTATCGGATATGAGTAAGCTTGGCGACATTCACTCTTTGCTCTCTATATTGATTTCAACCTGGGAAGCCATCCCTCGGTTTTACCGAAAGGATCAAACCGTGAAGAGAACACTTCAATGCAAACTCTACACCTACCTGGAATCGCAGGGTCTTAAGGTAATAGCTGACTATCTTCCTCCAAGAGTTTCTGACCGTCCCGTAGATATTGTAGTTCTAGATGAATCCGATCCAAAGAAAATTCTTATTGCCATTTGTGTGGATGAGCTTATAACCCTAAATTCTGTAAAGAGCCTTTCGGCCTTTGATGCTGAACGAAAAATTATTTTTACTACTCATCCATTGGAAAAAAAGGTTAAAGAGAGCACCTTTTTTTTGAGATCAGATATAGAACACTATCATTTAAAGGGACCCCAAGCGGAGGGACTTCTCTAAACAGGAGGACATGTACGGCAAGATGGTTAGGACACAGATAGAAATTCGATGGCATGGAAGAGGTGGTCATGGGGCGGTGACAGGGGCGATGATTCTCGCTCAGGCAGCTTACTATGAAGGTTATAAAGGTGTTACTGCCGCTCCCTTTTTTGGCGCTGAACGTAGAGGTGCTCCCGTTATTGCAACGAACCGTTTTGGTCCAAAACCGATTCGGACCTTTTCTCTCGTTACCGAACCGGACATAGTCATAGTCCTCGATGAGACTTTAATCGACATTGTAGATGTAACCTCCGGCCTTAGATCCGATGGGATTATCATAATCAATTCACCAAAGTTGCCAGAGGACTTCGATTTTGTTGAGCGCTTTAACGTTGCTACAACAGATGCCTTCCACTGCGCTGTGGAAGCAGGTCTTACCGTTGCCGGCACAGTAGTTTTTAATACTACGATCCTGGGAGGGCTATCCAGAGCAACGGAACTTATCTCTATTGAGAATATAGAAAGAGCCTTTTCCCATTTCTTTAACGGCAAGGCTCTTAGCAAAAACATTGAGGGAGCAAGGTTAGCTTTCGAGCGCACAAAAATTTATAAACCCTGCGGACTTCGTTGTGAACCCGAAGTCAATTCTTAATTTGGAGGTTATCAAGCACCTATGGCAGAGGAGGCAAAAAAATACGATCCCTTTATCTTCGCTCACGGAAAACTCTGTATAGGAGAAGGCGGCAAAACTGGAACCTGGCGAAGCTATAGGCCCATTATTGATCACGATCTCTGCACGCCAAGTAAGAGCAAAAGACCCTCTTGTTTCTTATGCTGGCTTTACTGTCCCGAGGGCGTTGTCACCCGCACTATCCCAGTTACAATAGACTATGACTACTGTAAGGGGTGTGGGATATGCGCAGAGGAATGCCCAGCAAAGGCTATAAAGATGGTTGAAGAACATTCAGTAAGAGATTAGGTTCTTAAGAGACTTATTGAACAAACCGCTCGATAGAATAGATCATCTATAGGCTTTTTTTCGTGGAAAAGGGGTGTAGAAAACCCAGTCCCTTGGGCAAGCCTTTTAAGTTCGTCACTTGTTATCGCTCCGGCCATAGACCATGCCAGAGCGTTAAAATTGGAGGATATCTCCTGGGGAAGTTTATCGCGAACAAAAAGATCGGCTATTAAGACTATTCCACAAGCTGTAAGGGTCCGAGCGGTTTCCGTTAAAAGTCTTTTCTTTTCTTTGAAGATATTAAAGACACCATTTAATATAACTACGTCAAAGGTCCTCTCCCCAAATGGAAGTTCATACCCGTTAGCACAAACCCAGGTAAAGATTGTAAATCTATCTTTCGGAAAGAACTCTTCAGCCCATACCTTAGAGCGAAGTAGTCCAGGAAAAGCTATGTCCAGATTAACTATAAGCCCTTCTTGGATGGGAAATAGCATGGCGGCGTAAAAACCATCTAGCCCTACCCCACCCCCAATGTTAAGAATCCTTAGGTTAGGTCTCCAACGAAAATATTTTGTCGGACATCCGCAAGGATAAACAAATTCCCAAGGGAAATTCCAAAAGGATGTTAGCACCTCCTCATCATATCCAAGTTCTACAAGATACCGAAATCCCCTCCCAATATCAACTGAAGGTCCTATTCTTCCAGCATAAAGATCACTATAGAACTCACTGATCAGACAAAGATCACTGGCTCTACTGGAGGGCTCTTTGATGGAACGCAAATACCCCTTCTCCCACGATTAGGAAATTCTTAAGCTTTTAGAGGAAAACTTTATCTTCTTCTACGTGAATATTTTTTTCGACGGCGTGGTTTTAAAAAGTCCACGCGAATAAACTCCCTCCCATTAACAAATGAAACATAAAGAGGGGAAATATTAAATTCGCGCTGAACGATAGACTGAATAGTTCCAAGATCAGAAGTTTTTGTTATTCCGTATTTTTTGTAATCTTCCGTTTTGATATAAAGGGACATAAGCAATGAACAACCTCATTCTTGATTTTATGGACTATTATATAACCAGAACCCGTTTAGAATATTAGTCACTAAAGGGTCTAATGTCAAAAAAAATCGAATAATTCCACTTGGAGGAGGAGATAAGCAAATGAAACCCATCCGTTATATCGTTTTAATTGTCACAACTAGGTGTAATCTTTCCTGCTGCTATTGCTACAGTGGGGAGGTCTTATCCCATAGGGACATGACAGATGAGGTAATAGAAAGATCACTAGAAATTGCGGCTAGAGGTGAAGTTCCTCTCCACCTTCAGATAACTGGGGGTGAACCCACATTAGTACCCCATCTCGTTGAGAGGATTTTGAAGAGGGCTAGGAATACTATAAGGCGTCCCTATACTATAGGGCTTCAAACAAATGGGACCAACTTAAGTGTTGACCTTGTAGAAAAACTCAGGCACTTTAATGTTCAAGTAGGCATTAGTCTAGATGGACCCCCTACCGTTCATGAAAAACTGAGAGGAAAAATCGCCCTTACATTGAAAGGCATAAAGATACTTGAATATTTTCGGATTCCCTTTAGAGTCACAACAGTTGTAACATCTCAAAATGTTGGCTCTATGGACAGGCTTTTATACATGCTTTCAAACTTTAGAGAAATAAGAGGAATAGGGTTAGATATCCTTGTTAGGAAGGGTCGGGCTCTCTCGGATAACCTAATAGCTCCACCTCTCCCAGAGAAACTAAAAGAGGGCATAAGATCCTTTGTAAGGACCTGTAAGGCTATTAACAAAATGCGTTCAACACCCATTCTCCTTAGAGAACAGGAAAGACTTAAAGAGGGCCTAAGTAAGGGAAGGTCAAAGTTTTTTTGCCATGCCCTTCAAGGAGAAAGCATAGCAGTTATGCCAGATGGGGAAGTTTTTCCCTGCGGCCAAACGGCAGGAGATAGAAGATTTTTCGTAGGAAATGTATGGAACCTTGATGAGTCAAAACTCGATATACTTAAACAATTCACTCCGTCGGAAGAAGGCTGTAAGAACTGCGCTATTCAAAACTTTTGTCCTGGCGACTGCCCTAGCCGAACATTTTACAACGAAGAACTCTCGAATCTCGCCTGTATCATGTATCAAGCTATATGGGAGGCGATGGAGGTAACGTCCTCTTGACTGAAAACTATCCTGTCTGTTAGAAGTTTTATCCTACTCTACTTACTCAGGTGCTCCATGAAGGGGCATAATAGGGAACCTCGTGGAAATCGAGGGCGGGCCCACCGCTGTAATCGGGGACAAAGGCTGCATAAAGCCACTTTTCCGTTATAGGAATGGGAAGGCGCAGCCGGAGGATGATCCGAAAGCCAGAAGACCTGCCTGAGTAGGGTTGGGTGGTGGTTTCTTAGGGCTAGAAACCTCACCGGAAATAGTCAATCCGAGGATAAAACGGGAAATCCCGGATCATCTCTTTGATCCGGGATTTTTGTTTTTTTGTCGAAAAAGGAGAGGCCCATGAAACCTTTAAAACTTTGCTACTTTTCCGCAACATCCACCGATGTGCCATCTCTTAGCGAAGGTGTAAGGAGATTTAAAGCAGAAGGTGGTAAAATCCACATCTTGGCAAGAACTCAAGGACAATTACTTACCCAGAGAGAAAAAGAAAGCTTCGTCCAGGCTGCCTTGAATTCAGACGTAGTAATTATTACATTCCATGGAGGCACATCATCTTTTCCCGCCTTTGATCTATTTATCAAAGCCATCGATGAAGTTCGCGAGAAAAAGAAGTCCCTTCCCTATCTTCATCTTCAAAGCGTTGGAGGTATGGATGAAGAAGCACTAGAAGCCTCGAGAGTGTTTTCAACCGAGTTTGGATCCTTAACTTGGGATAGGATAAACCTCTACATAAATTACGGTGGATCAAAAAATATCCAAGAACTTCTTAAATTCCTCACTAATCGACTCTTCGAATCAAACATTCCCTACTCTCTACCTATACGTCCTCCTGAAGAAGGGATTTATCATCCCCATTTTCCAGAAGTTCTTTCTCTAAAAGATTATCTGGAGATCCTCAAGGGACGCTTTGTTTCTCCTCCCGAGTTTACAATCGGATTGTGGTTTTATCAGAGCTATTGGCTTAATGGTAATCTTGAATTCATCGACGCCATAATAGGATCTATAGAAGCCCACGGTGCTGCTGTGATACCCGTTTTTCATCTACGGTATAAAGACAAGGAACGGGGGAATAAGGGAGCTTCTGAAGTAGCTAATATGTTCTTTATGGACGGTGATCGCTCCAGAATTGACGCGCTCATAAATCCACTTTTGTTTTCTCTAACCCTTGCTTCACCCGATTACGCCGACATCTTGCCGCGCCTTAATGTTCCCTGCATACAGGCTATAACATCTATGTCTCCATTTTCTTTTTGGAAGAATTCCTATAAGGGACTCTCCGTCATGGATGTAGCCTACTCCGTCGCCCAACCTGAGTTCGACGGCGCCATAATTGCTGTTCCAGTGGCTACTCGCGAGGAAGAGACCATTGATCCCATAACCGGCGCATCTATCGTAAAACTTAAACCCATTGCTGAAAGAGTAGATAAGGTTGTGCGTTTAGCCCTTAATTGGGCACGCCTCCGTAAGACCCCACCGAAAGATCGCAAAATCGCCATCGTGTTTCATAACTACCCCCCAAGGGTCGATAGAATAGGCTGTGCTGCGGGACTTGACAGCTTTTCAAGTGTAAAGCATCTCCTGGATTACATGAAAGACAGGGGATACAAGATAGAGCAAACATACAAAGATGGGACAGAACTTGCCCACGAAATGATCTCCAAAATGACCTGTGATCGGCGATGGCTCCCCATGGAGGAAATGGCAAAGAGGGCGAAAACTTTCTGCGATCAAGATGAAGTGAAAAAGTGGTTTTCCGAGGTTCCCCAAACGGTTAGAGAAAAGATGAAAACCGATTGGGGGGATCCCCCAGGACCTCTTTTTGTCCACCAAGACAAGATGTTTTTTCCCGGCCTCATAAACGGAAACGTTCTCATAACCCTTCAACCCCCTAGAGGCTTTCTAGAACAAACTGAAAAAATATATCATGATCCTCATCTTTCCCCACCTTACAATTATTTAGCTCAATACCGGTGGATTCGCGACGTTTTCAAAGCTCATGCCATTGTCCATGTTGGAAAACACGGCTCCCTTGAATGGCTTCCCGGAAAGGCTGTAGGGCTCTCTGAAAAGTGCTATCCCGATCTTGCCATTATGGAGCTTCCGAACATATACCCCTATATTATAAACGATCCCGGAGAGGGAACTCAGGCAAAACGTCGATCCTACGCTTGTATCATAAACCATTTAACACCCGCTATGACCAATGCGGATCTATACGATGATCTAGCAAAGATTCAGGAACTCATAGCAGATTATCAGCTCGCAAAAGCAGAAGATCCGACAAAAGAGGACATTATTAAATCCATGATATGGGAAGCTGTAGAAAAGGCTCACCTTGACAAAGATCTTAGCCTCACTAAAGACGAAGCTCTTGAAAATTTCGAAGTGTTTCTCGAAAAAGTTCACGCCTATTTAGGGGAACTTGGCGATACGATGATAAATGACGGACTCCACACCATGGGCCTCCTTCCAGAAGGAGAGCGGCTTGCCGAGTTCATTGTTCAACTGACACGTCTTCCCAATGGTGATGTGCCATCTCTTAGAGAAGCCATAATCTCTTGGCTAGGCTTTGATTATGACGATGTGATGAACCATCTTGGTCAGCGCATGGAAAGATTCGGAGGAAAGACTGGAAGCGACATAATCCGACTGGCCCATGAAAAGGCTTTAGATTTAGTGCGATCTCTTCAGGAAAAAGACTTTTCTGTAGACACAATTTCAGAAGTCCTTACGAAGGCCCTAGGGGGGAGATCCCCTGAAATAGAATCTGTGCTACTCTACATCTGTGAAACCCTCATGGGGAAACTTCAAGAATGTCGAAAGGAGATCGACTGGTCTCTTCACGCCTTCAATGGAGGTTTTGTTCCTCCGGGTCCTTCAGGAGCCCCAACCAGGGGTCAGGCAAATATATTGCCAACAGGGAAAAATTTTTATTCGGTAGACCCCAACAAGATTCCCACACCAGCCGCTTGGGAAGTAGGGGTAAGGTTAGGGGATGCACTTCTTGAGCGTTATCTCAAAGAAAAGGGATCTTTCCCTGAAAGTGTTGCCCTCCTGCTTTTCGCTACTTCCACCATGAGAACTAGAGGGGACGATGTAGCTGAGATCTTTTACCTTATGGGTTTAAAACCCATATGGCAGAAGGGGAGCGGGAACGTTATAGGCCTTGAGATAATACCCCTTGAGGAGCTAAAACGTCCAAGAATTGATGTAGTGCCAAGAATTAGTGGACTCTTTAGAGATACCTTCCCTAACTTAGTTCAAAGAATTGATGAAGCCGTTCAGATGGTAGCCACCCTAAAAGAAACACCTGATTCTAACTTCATCCTGAAACACGTCGAATCAGACCTTGTAGAATACATGGTCCAAGGGATGAGTCGAGAAGAAGCCTTTAGAGAGGCAACCCTTAGAGTGTTTGGATGCCCTCCTGGAACATACGGAGCAGGTGTGGCAGAGCTTATAGAATCTAAGAATTGGAAAAACCAAGAGGAGCTTGGAAACATATACATTCGATATTCATCCCATGCTTATGGCCGGGAAGTTTACGGCAAAGAGAAACCGCAAACTCTTCGTAAAATTCTATCTCGAGTCGATGCGACTGTGAAAAATGAGGATTCCCGAGAATATGACATGATGTCATGTACCGATTACTATAACTATTACGGGGGCCTCATTGTAGCGGTTAAAACGGTAAGAGGTTTTCTACCTTTTGCCACAATGGGGGATAGTGCGGATCCGAAAAGAGTCAAAATAAGAACCACCGAGGAAGAGGCGAAACATGTGTTAAGATCTAGGCTTATAAACCCCAAATGGATTGAGGGTATGAAACAACACGGATTTAAAGGGGCAGGTGATATCTCCCACGTGGTCGACATAGTCTTTGGGTGGGATGCAACGGCGGAGGTTATGGAGGACTGGATGTATGAAGAAATAGCCAAGTCCTATGCTCTTAATCCGAATATGAGAGAATGGATGAAAAAGGTCAATCCCTATGCCTTACATAACATTCTCGATAAACTCCTTGAAGCGATCGCCAGAGGTATGTGGAAAGCCGCAGAAGAAATGGAGGAAGAATTGAGGCATCTCCTTCTTGAGATGGAAGGAGAAATTGAGGAGTGGACGGACATGGAATAGATACATGGCCTACTTATTTACTACTTGAGAATAGGAGATCCCAAAAATTTTGGTATAGAAACTCTCGGCCACTTCTTGGAAGTAGACATCATAAAATCTTTCGGGATAAACCTTCATGGCCATCCATAGGGCTACAATGGCAATCCTCGGTGACCAGGTTGACCATTTTGGAAGCTTGTAAACGTATCCATTCTGAACAGCCCTTATAGATTGCCACTGTGAATTGTTTAAAATCCTCTCAGGGCCATACCCTGCATTCCCCCAAATAAAAATCACGTCAGGGTTCCATTTAACTATTCTCTCAACGGACACATCAGCATTCCTTTCCCTCATCTCACCCCCAATATTTACCGCACCGATCACCTCAATAAGATCGTTTGTGATCCCAATAGCTCCAGAAACTGTCGTAGGCTTACTTAAAAGGTGCACCACCTTAAGTCTTTTCTCTGGTTGGATCTCATCGACACGCCCCTTGATAAGCTTTAGGATTTTCTCTACTTCGGTAACTATTTCTTCAGCTCTATCTACCTTTCCAAAAAGGACTCCATGGACCCGGATTACATCATAGAGTTCTTTGAGATTTTCAGGATATAGGGAATAGACCTTTATCCCCTTATTTTCCATAAAATTAATCACACTGGAATTATAACTCCAGGTGATAACAAGATCAGGGTTTAGAACCATTACGGACTCAATATTAACGTCGGTTCCAGTACCAACATGGGGCTTTTTTAGGTGGGGCCACCTTTCAATAATAGCCTTGTATATGTCACATTCCTTCTCAGCCCACCTGGATACTCCTGCCACCTGATCCCAGATGCCAAGGGCCGGTATCAGTTCATAGGTGATGACAACCACAGCTCTTTTTATTGGGACCTGAACGGTGATAGTCCTACCAAGTTTATCGGTAAGAGTAAGAGAAGAGGCTCCCCCAGAAACTTCTACCCATAAAGACATTATGACTAAAGCCAAGCAAGCCACCAAACCAAATCTTCTCAAAAAGTCAGCCGGTGGATTTAGGAGCATCTCTTCTCACTCCATATTTTGCTTAGAATTTTATCGACACCTCAGCAAACCAAGATCTTCCTGGTGCCTTGTAATACTGGTAATAGTCTTCATCGAATAGGTTATCTATAACAAAAGATAAGGTGGACCATTTGGTAATATCATAGGAGATCTTTAAATCCGTAACCCAATGGGAATCATAAGAACCATAGACTCCACTGTATTTATCCGCATTGGTATCATCAGTATGCCACTTACCCACATAACGACCCACAATTGAAGCTTTAAAGGGAGCCCTTTCGAATTGGACCCCAATGTTTCCCATCCAGCGAGGCACGTAAGTAAGGCGTTTTCCTTCGGTTTCTGGTTTTGCAAGATTTTCTTTAACTTCTGAGTCGACGTAGGTAAAGTTACCATAAAACTTGAGCCATTTATTGATCCTCTGTTCAACTTCACATTCTATTCCTCGGGATTCTGCTTTACCAACATTTGAAAGTCTCTGATAAGTAGGAGTAACCGTCTGTCTATAGATAAGATCTTCCATGTGATTCTCAAAATAGGTCAAGGAAACCTTTGCCCCTTCCCAAAGTTTTTGTTCAATTCCAATATCCCAAGAAACTGTAATTTCCGGTGCAAGATCGGGATTTCCCGCGTAGGTAATCCCAGAAGCCGATGTCCAGGTCCTATACAGCTCGTAGACTGTTGGTGCTCTAAAAGCTTTACCAACCGAACCCCTTAGAGTTGTTGTCTCAAAGGGCTTATAGACTAGGGCAAATTTAGGACTTATGGCGGAATCAGACTTGGAATTATACTCCTTAGGATATCCAGGTTTTGGTTGCCACTTTGTAGTGTCTATATCTAGGACATAGCCATCATAGGTTTCCCACCAATCGTAGCGAAACCCTACATAGGCAATAAGATTTTTCATAATGGGAATCTCATCCTGAACAAAGACCGCCCACATTTTAGATCTTCCCTTCGAATTATAACGGAGATTCGTGGTTGAATCCTCATCCCGCCAGTCATTTAAAGTTTTCTCTTCAGTGCTCGCACTTCCCCATCGAAAAGATCCCCCAAAGGTGAGAATCTGTCCACTTAATATAGGGAGATCAGTAAAAAATTGACCTAAAGGGAGGCTAAACTGAAGCTCACTATTTACAGCCTCCTGAGGGGTCGAACTAACGTAACCTGGCCCACCCCTGGACCAGGTAGCACCTGAAAGGGTCTGAACATACCAATCCTTTTCTGTATCCAGATAGGTGATATTTAGCTTTGTAGCCACATCATGAAAAAGAACTGTTTCTAAGTTCATTCCGTAGGAGTTTTGACTACGAGCTCCACCTCCAGGAAGGAAGCTACTTTCCGAAAGACCAGAATAGGAATAAACAGGCCTTCCCGAAGAATCGACTAAATATGTGTGGGGCTCATCGTAGTCGTACCCATATCGATTTCTCATAAAGGTGAAACCAAGTTTTGTGTCACTAGAAAAACGATATTGAGTCCTTATCGTAATTCCATCATCCCACCAGGTATTATCTCCCTTGTCCCCCACAAGGTAAGCAGTCTTTCCATACCGATCTTTAGTCTCCTTCCAACCTGTAATACCAGATGGTGGAACCCTAGAAGTCACATTGAGATCGGTTGGGTATCCCTCTGTACTTTGTCTCCCATAACTTACCAGGAAACTTAAGTTATCACCGATCTTGTCTCCATAAGAGAAATAAATCCTGGTAAGATCATCCATCGCATCTCCGCGCTCAAATCCGGAACCGTAGCCAGCCTTCAGGATGATCTCTCTCTTCTCGGGCATCCTTGTTATGAAGTTAACGACTCCTCCCATCGCATACCCACCATACAGACTAGAAAAGGGACCCTTTACTACCTCAACGCGCTCTAAATCCTCAGGGTAGAAACCTCCGAACTTAACACCACCTGTATAGGGATTATTAAAGGTCATGCCATCCATTAGAATAAGAGTCCTTTTTTGCTCTGGAATACCACGAAGGGCTATGGAAGATAATGTATCCATAAGCCCCTTACCTCTTCTTACCATGATGCCCGAAATATCACTTACGGCCTGATCGATTGTTTTCACATCCTTCATCTCCATTTCTTGGCGAGTAACAACGGCGGTGGATGCAGGAGACAAGGTAACTTCCTTTTTGGTTCTAGTAGCCGTAACAACAATCTCTTCTAAAACTTCCTCTTTAGCCTTTTCCCATGCAAATGAAGGAAGGACAAATAAAGCCATTATAATGAAGCTAGATAGTAAATAATTCATCATGACACCCCCTTCCAACTAATTTTTCCTGAAAATAAAAAACGCCATGGAAAGGATCCCACTCCTTTCATGGCGCCTTCATGGTTCGCCTTGTTTTTATTTATATGTCAGTAAGAAACTATCCATAATTTCCAAAAAGCGTCAACAAAAAAGTTACTGAGAATGAACTTTAGAAGTTTTATACGGAAAAAATAGGGCTAATAATCTACAAATACTCCTCGAAGAGTCGTTAAGAGTCGCGATTCGAAATAAAAATCTAAAGGGGTCATTACCAAAACTAAGGCCTTTGGAGAACTGGTAACTTCAAAGCCATACCCACCATTTAAGGGTGCCATCGTTTTCACTTAAACTGATAGCCATAGAAGAAGTTTAAAATCTTTTTTTCATCGTTTTCCAAGCTAGCTTCACTAAAAATACTTGGATGAAGCCACCTAGCCAGACGATGAACGGCGATAATGAACTTTAGAGTCCATAAATCGTTAGTAAAGATATCAGAAAGTTCATAAACCCGCCTATTTTGAATAGCTTTTATATTGCGCAATCTAGAATCTTTAAGTAGATCCTCTGGATTCATTCTTTCATTATACCACATAACGATAACATCGGGATCTCCTCTCACAAGATCCTCTATTTGAAGGGTCCCATGCTCTTGATTAATGTGTCCACAGATATTTTTGCCTCCCGCCAAGGTAATAAGATCATTCACCATACTGCCGCCACAAGATGTTTCTGTAATACCTTGAGCCCACATGAAAAACACTTTAGGTCGCTCCAATTCTGGAATTTTAGTGGTTTTCGATAGAATATATTCCCTCTCCTTCTTTGTAAAATCTACAAGCTCCTTGGCTCGCTCCTCATTTTCCATAAGTTTCCCAAGAGCCAATATTTCCTCATAAATTTCTTCCTCTTTGGTTATGAAAACTCCGAAGACAGGGATTCCAAACCTTTCAATAGCTGCTATAGCACTGGTCTGGTGTGACCAAATAATAACCAGATCTGGTCTAAGGGCTAATATATTTTCTATACTTACCGCCTCCCAATTACCCGGGGCGGGAAGTTTTTGTGATTCTATACGTTCATCGAGTAATCTATAAAACCGAAACGTAGGCGGATCATAGACGTTTCTAGGTATTCCAACAACCCGATCACCTCGATTAAGCATGTAGATTCCGGTAAGAGCACTTTCAATCAGACACACTACTCGCTGGGCAGGTTTTAGAAGCCTTATTTCTTTACCCCGAAAGTCTCTAACCTCTAGGGATAATGGAAAGAGACCTTCGGGAAACCACAACACCAAAAGGAAACATATGATATAGGTCAATAGCGAGGTTTTTCTCATGGCCAAGGTGGTAATTAAAAAATGATATCAACCTTAGCCATAACATTGAATCCGGGATCTCGGAACTGCCATGGCATCTCGTAAGAATTGTTGGTAATGTTGTTGAGATCGAGAGAAAGTTTTGCCTTCCATGATTCTAAATTGACCAATCCCTTTTCAATATGAATGTTTATGAGTTCATCAGGACCAAAGGATTTACGGTAGGTTTTGTCTGTACTGTCGTAATATTTCCCGAAGACGTGAACATAAGGCACAAAGGTGATCTCCCATGGGAGTCTAGCTATGATACCAATGTTACCCGTATGGGATGGCACAAAAGGAATATCCGAGTTATCCTGAGCTGGATCAAGATCGTTTTCTACCTTAGTATCTATGAAAGTATAGTTCGCAAAGATCTCAACAGAACTCGAGATAGCATAGCGACCTTCAATCTCAAGCCCAACAGAACGGCTTTCTCCTGCATTTACGGATTGGCTTTGTGATGGATCGCGACTTATAACATTTTCAACGATCGCATCATCGACCATCGTTAGGAATCCCCTAAGACCTAGAGAGAGTCCCTTCAAAGGACGTAATTCTACCCCTCCATCTATTCCTATACCCTTCTCCGGTTTAAGGTCAGGATTCGGAAGTTGTCCATGTTTACCAGAAACTCCCCGATCCGAAAGAGATAGAGTGCCACCTACAGATTTTCCTGATGGTGCCACGAAGCTTGAGCCTGCATTAGCAAAAAGTGATAGGTCCTCTGAGAGGTTGTAACGGATGCCC
Source organism: Syntrophobacterales bacterium (assembly GCA_026417655.1). Taxonomy (GTDB): domain Bacteria; phylum Desulfobacterota; class Syntrophobacteria; order Syntrophobacterales; family Thermodesulforhabdaceae; genus JAOACS01. Next base: position 52,893 of record JAOACS010000018.1, on the reverse strand, counting down.
GTACTCCATAAAAGTTTATCCCAGGATGCATCATCTACCTCTGGTTTTGCCCCTCCGAGAAGATCGTAGGAATGCTCCACCCTGCTGTATCTTGCTCCCAATCTAAGGATCAGCTTATCAATTTTATAAGTCTCTTCAGCATAAACTCCCATTGCCCAGGCTTCCATATCGTTTCCCTTGCTTTCAATACCTCTAGATTCAGAAGTTGTTTCGTAAGTTGCCCACTGGGCATCGCTTCCAATTGTGAATAGGCCGTTTCCATGTTTAAAGTGGGCCGTTACATCCACAGGAACTATATCCTGCCTTACACCATCTCGAGATCGGAGAGAAAGACTAGGATAATTGTCTTCATCCCAGTTTCTATCATAGCCTCGGTAGCCCGTCTTTACTTGGACGTCGAAGCTGTCTGTGATTAGATTCGAGTAGGAAAGGTTTACCGTGGTATAGCTATGATCATAATTTCTGTTTGGTCGCCCCACGTCACCATGATGCTCTGTATGGTGAGCAAAGAGGGATACCTTATGGGCATCACTTCCATCTATAAAATAGGTAGCCTTCGCAAAAAACTTAGCCTTGTAGTAGTCTGGATTATTTAAAATGTGTAACCAGGAGTCTTTTGTGCCGTAGTCCGTATAATCTGACCTTTCATAGCTTCCACCGAAAAAGTAGTGAATATCGCCACCCCTTCCCTGGTGATAGGCCCCTGTGTTAAAGGTGTTCCACGATCCATAACCTACCCCAATAATTGTTTCTGGTTTAGAGATTTTCTCCTTTAAAACGAGATTAGTAATACCTGCAAGAGGCGACTGATTGCCAGCAAAATCCATAGAAAGATATGTGGGATACATAATAGATGCGGGACCTCTGTGGACTTCCGCTCTTTCCAATATTAGGGGATCTAAGCTCATCAAATCAGCGAAGGAATCAATAGGAAGCCCCTCTAAAAGAAAAACGTTATATTTAGGGCCAAGCCCCCCATAAGATCCCCAGTTTGCATCATTTCTAGATAGAGGGTTAACGAAGGTCCCTGGCTGATAGCGAAAAATTTCTGCAATGTTTCTTTGAATAAACGGAGTTAACTCAATCCTTTCCCGATCTATAAGATCTATCTTTTGGGTAATACTTTCCTGAGGTTGTGGAAGTTTGGATGCTGTGACAACAACCTCCTCTGTAGTCGTATAGGTTTCGCTAACAGAAGAAAACAAAGGTTTATAGGACAAGAGTCCTATTAGGACAGCAAAAAAGCTTACAATAATCCTCATCGTTTCCTCCTCTATCTCTACATACTCCACATAGTTATATAATCTTGGTGCCTTCTTGGCTGGTTAGTGGTCTAGCTCCTGCTAGAGAGGTTGAATCATTTTTAATGTAGGAAGCCCATAAGGTCAAGATTTTTTAATCTCTCCTAACTGGTATTAACAATAGCATTCTTTAGCCGACAAATAACAACCTGTGATCAGGTGCCCTTCTAGGGCTTAAAAGGAAATTCCGTGAAAATCGGGGACGGTCCCACCGCTGTGACCCTTGCCATCCTAAACTTAGAAAGGGACGGAGCGGGGATGGGTGATTTGCCACTTTTACCTCCGGTGATGGGAAGGTAGCATCCACGAAGGGAAGTCAGAAGACCTGCCTGATCGGTCGAGGCTTTTTGCACGTGGGCTAGGTCGATTCTTACCAATGATGGGGCGACCTTTAGTTACCAAAAGTTCTTAACTTAGACAAAGTTAAGGCTATCGAAGGATAATTGTATGAAGTGTATTGCCATTTTGGCTCCCCTGTGTCATTACTTAAATGTAAAGTGTGGTCACGAAGGCCACAGAAGGGTATGAAACCTTTCTGTGGCTTTTTATTTTCCTAAGGAGGCTAGCTTCTATGGACGATACGGTAAGGTCTACAAAAATCATCTTCATATCTATTTCACCTATTCTAGTGGGATGGTTAGCTATTTTCATTGGTGTCTATGGCATTACGCCTACAGTGGTTTTTAAGATCCTCTTTTCCGATGTCTTTTCCTCTTTTCAACCTGGCGACATTCCAGAAAGGGCTATTATAATGGACATTCGCCTTCCCCGTATAATTCTTGCGGGTATCGTTGGTGCATCCCTTGGGGGATCTGGAGTGGTTCTTCAAGCGATCTTTAGAAATCCTCTTGTAGATCCCTTCATTCTCGGTATCTCAGCAGGGGCTGCCTTTGGATGCGCTATAAGTGTAGGATTTCTTGCATTCCTTCCTGTCCAGCCCATGGCTTTCTTATGGGCAATTGTAGCTGTAGTGCTCGCCTATGTTACAGCAAGAACTCAAGGGGAAATTTCTCGTCTCCCTCTTATCCTTTCGGGTGTTATAGTTTCTGCTTTCTTTACCGCTCTCGTGTCTATCGTAAAATTTCTCGTAGATCCCCATAAACTTCAAAGTATCGTCTATTGGCTTATGGGAAGTTTTTCCTTATCGGATTGGCGATTAGTAAAACTTGCATTCGGGGGGATATTTCTTGGTCTTATGCCACCTTTTCTTATGAGGTGGCGTTTAAATGTTATAAGCATGGGCGAAGAAGAGGCTAAATCCCTTGGAGTTAATGTAAAGAGGGATCGCATTATATTTATCGCCTGTTCAACCCTTGCCGTAGCAACTGCCGTATCTGTCTGTGGCATAATCGGATGGGTAGGTCTTATGGTGCCCCATCTCGTTAGAATGATGGTAGGGCCCGATCATAGAATCCTTTTTCCCTTAAGCCTTGCAGGTGGAGCTTCCTTTATGATTGTTGCCGATACCATTTCACGCACTATAACTACCTTCGATATTCCAGTGGGTATTATTACAGCTCTTACTGGCGCACCCTTTTTTATCTATCTCATGAAAAGAGGCGGAAAGGAGGCATGGGGAGTATGATGGTTGAAGTCAAATCTATTTATTTTCGACATAACGAAGGTAGCAGAGAAATTCTCAAAGATATTAATTTCTGTGCGCCCCAAGGATCAATTACAGCAGTGCTTGGCCCTAACGGTTCGGGCAAATCCACCCTATTTCGATGTATTGTGGGGCTCTGGCGCCCATCTAGAGGTGAAGTCTTCGTAGGAAGGAAGAACACTCGTGAATTATCCTTTAGAGAACGGGCACAGCTTTTTGCTATGGTGCCTCAGGACCACCATCCACCATTCCCATACAAAGTCTTCGATGTTGTGCTTATGGGAAGAGCTTCTTACGTGGGGATGTTCTCTTCTCCAAAAAAGAAAGATTACGAGGCTACGGAGGAGGCCATCTCCCTTGTGGGCATCAATCACATAAGGAATAAACCTTACACAAAAATAAGTGGAGGTGAAAGACAACTTGTTCTAATCGCTAGAGCCTTAGCCCAGGCTTCCCCTGTTATTATTCTGGATGAACCAACCTCTCATTTAGATTTTAGGAATCAATTGAAGGTCCTAACAACAATCCGCTCCATATCCAAGGAACGCCAAATAACTGTGCTTGTAACGTTTCATGACCCAAATCTATCAATGCTCTTTGCGGACTATGCAGTAATTATAAATGATGGTTCCGTCATAGCTACGGGACCTCCCCACCAAATAGTTACAGAAGAACTAATAAAGAGAGTCTATGGCGTAGAAACTAAAATTCTTGCTTGGAATGGGGCAAAACTTGTCTGCCCTATTCTTAGCGCTAAATAAAAAAAGGGGGCGATCATGAAAAAGCTTATAACCATTGTTTGGCAATCTTATTACAATATGTTTTACAAAGCATCCAAAAATCTCAAGCATCTTTTAGATATAGAGGTTCACTCTTCGAGAGTCTTAGATAATGATCCAGATAGATTTGAAAAGGTTATCGAGAAACTTTCCCTAGCTGATCTCGTCTTCTTTTACCGTTCTGTAGAACCTATTTGGGACAGAATAGAAAGACTCCTTAAGGAAGGAAAAATCGGAACAAAGGTCATATGTCTTAGTCACGACCCAGCCTATTGGGCTCTCTCTACTGTGCGGCCAGAGATTGTAAGTCAAGCCTATTCATATCTCGTCATTAACGGTGAAGACAATATGACCAATATGTTGAAGTTTCTCGCCGTAGAGGAACTTGGCATATCGGTAGCTTACGATCCACCAAAGGAAATTCCCTGGGAGGGGCTTTACCATCCCAGGGCTCAAGGAATCTTTTCCGAAGTAGATGATTTTCTAGATTGGTATGAAACTTACTGGGGCGATAGATTATCAAAGGGCACGGTTGGTATACTTTTTTCACGCCATTATTGGATAAATGGAAACCTGGACCTAGAAAATACCCTTATTGCCCATCTTGAAAAATCCGGTTTCAAAGTGATCCCTGCCTTCGCCTATTCAATAAAGGATGATTCGCTGGGCACAAAGGGTACGGGGGAGGTTATCTTAGAATGGTTTGTAGATCAGAATGGAAATTCACGCCTCGACGCCATGGTAAAACTTATTTCATTCTTTCTCGGGTTGGGGAGAAGGCGTGGAGATATTACCAACACGGAGATAGCCTCAGAGGGTGTTGAAATCCTGAAAAAACTTGGTGTGCCATGCTTTGCCCCTGTAAGCTCCTATTACAAGACGGTGGAGGAATGGGAACGGGAAGAGCTAAATCTTGACATAGGTTGGGCCATTGCTCTTCCGGAATTTGAAGGGGTTATCGAACCAATCATAGTCGGAGCGCAAAAAGAAGGGGAGGGAGATTCTAGAAATAGAGTGCCCATCGAGGATCGAGTAGAAAAACTTGTGGAAAGGATTGATAGATGGATAGCTCTTAGAAAAGTGCCACCCCCTAACCGTAAGATCGCCTTTGTTCTACACAATAATCCCTGCGCCTCAGTTGAAGCAACGGTAGGAGCTGGTGCCCATCTTGATACTCTCCAAAGTATTGTAGAGATAATGAAGCGCATGAGGGGGGTGGGGTATTCGGTATCTCCACCTGAAGATGGAAGGGCTTTAATAGACGAAATTATGTCGAAGAAGGCCATCTCGGAATTTCGATGGACCACGGTTGAAGAAATTGTAGCCAAAGGCGGCACCCTTAGGTTGCTAGAGAAAGAAAAATATGAAGAATGGTTTAAAGAACTTCCTGAAAAAACGAGGTTAAGAATGATAGAAACCTGGGGAAATCCTCCAGGTGAGTGGAAGGAGGGTGTTCCTCCTGCGATGGTCTACAAAGGACAAATTGTCATAACTGGCCTCAATTACGGAAACGCCATCGTGTTAGTTCAACCTAAAAGAGGTTGCGCTGGAGCTCGTTGCGATGGGCAGGTCTGTAAAATCCTCCATGATCCCGATGTACCACCTCCTCATCAGTATGTTGCCACCTATAAATGGCTTTCTAGAGAATTTGGTGCCCACGCTCTAGTGCATGTCGGAACCCACGGAAATCTGGAATTCCTTCCAGGTAAAGGCGTAGGACTTTCCGGTGCTTGCTTCCCCGACATTAGTATAGATACCCTGCCTCATCTCTACATCTACAATGCCGACAATCCGCCGGAAGGAACTATCGCTAAACGTCGGTCTTACGCCGTGCTTATTGACCATATGCAGACAGTAATGACAGAAAGTGGGCTTTATGGAGAACTTGCTGAACTCGATAGACTTTTGACCGAATATGAAGAGACAAAGATAAAGGATCGAGGCCGTGCCCACGCCCTAGTTCATATTATACTCCAGGAGTTAAAGAAATCTAAGCTCGATGAAGAAATTACTATTAGGTTCGGAAAAGATAAGAAAAAGCTCTCAGAACTTTCCCATGAAGAACTTCATTCTATACCCTTCGACAAGATTGCAAAAGAGATACACGGAAAGCTCTCCTCGATTCGCAATACCCAAATACAAGACGGCATGCACATATTTGGATCAATTCCAGAAGGGGAAAGGCGAATTGAGTTCATCCATTCAATAATGCGCTACGATCTTGGGGAAGAAAAGTCTCTAAGGCGGGAGGTCGCAAAACTCAAGGGATATGATCTTTCTGAACTTTTAAAGGATCCATCCCTCATTGATGAAAAAAGCCTGAAATCTTATGGTGCCATTATGGAAGAAGTAGATAGGGCATCCAAAGAGGCGATTAGGAATGTTCTTGTAGGAACCAAGACCATCGAAATCCCATGGCACGAACCACTGTTTATGAAAATAAGGGAGCGAATTCTTGATATAAACCGTCGAATTGAGGAAAGCAAAGAGATAGAGTCTCTTCTTTATGGTTTTTCCGGTGGGTATATTCCAGCGGGACCATCAGGTCTTATAACTAGAGGCCGAGAGGATATTTTGCCTACAGGAAGGAACTTTTACTCCCTCGATCCATATCGCATTCCAACAAAACCGGCTTGGGAGATTGGAAAAAAACTTGCTAATGCCCTTGTTGATAAGCATTTAAGAGACGAAGGGAGATACCCAGAAAATGTTGCCATCTTTTGGATGTCCAGCGATATCATGTGGGCAGATGGTGAAGGTATGGCTCAGATTATGTCTCTTATCGGAGTAAGACCTCTTTGGCTTTCGAACGGAAGAATTAAAGGCTTCGAGGTAATCCCCCTGGAAGAGTTGAAACGTCCTCGGATTGATGTAACAATTCGAGTGTCCGGCATCACTCGAGACAACTTCCCAAACCTTATAGAGCTTGTAGATGAAGCATTGCAGACCGTCGCATCGCTAGAGGAACCGCTAGAGATGAATTTTGTAAGGAAGCATACCCTCGAGCAGATGCGACAGGAGGGAACTAGTTATAGGGATGCTACCCTTCGGATCTTCTGTTCCATGCCTGGCACATATCAGGCTGGAACTCAACTTGCTGTTTACGCTTCCGCATGGAAGGACGAGAAAGATCTCGCAGAAATCTTTTTATACTGGAACGGATACGCCTACGGCAAAGGAGTATGGGGGAAAGAAAGGCACAGGCAGTTCAGCCACGTTTTAAGAAGCGTTGATGTGACCTATAACAAGGTGGTGAGCGACGAATACGATCTGTTTGGATGCTGTTGCTACTTCGGTACTCATGGAGGCATGACCGCTACTGCTCGCTATCTTTCAGGAAAGGAGGTAAAAACCTACTACGGTGATACAAGAGAAGGCGAACATGTGGAGGTGCGGGATCTTGCCGATGAAATACGCCGTGTTGTAAGAACTAAACTTTTTAATCCTCGATGGATTGAGGGTATGAAGCGACACGGTTATAAGGGTGCAGGCGATATCTCAAAAAGAGTTGGAAGAGTTTACGGTTGGGAAGCCACAACTCAGGAAGTTGACGACTGGATCTTTGACGATATTGCAAGAACCTTTCTTATAGATGAAGAAAACAGGAAATTCTTTGAGGAACATAACCCATGGGCACTAGAAGAGATCGGGCGACGTCTCATTGAAGCCTGGGAACGAGGGCTATGGCAGCCTGCAGATGATGTCAAGGAAGTACTTAAAGAGATTTACCTGGAGATTGAAGGATGGCTTGAAGATAGAATGGGAGATGTTCAAGGTGAATTTCAGGGTGGTTCAATCGATGTTGTAACAAAAGACGAAGTTGAACTCTGGAAAAAGAAAATGCAGGAAGTTTTAGGAACGTAAAAGAAAGATGGACATTCTGATCCTTCTAAATAAGGTTCTAAGTTTTACAGTCCCTACCCTTCTGATTATGGCCGTAGGGTTAGCTGTTGCAGAAATCCTTATGGAAACGGGAATACTTTATAAGATAAGCAAGCTAGGCCGTCCTCTTAGCCGTTTTGCCAATCTTCCAGAGGTTTGTGGAGTGGCAATTGCCACAGCGATGCTATCGTTTCTTGCCGCAAATACTATGCTTCAAAGCATGAGAGAAAACAAGGTGTTGACAGATCGAGAAACCCTTTTGGCATCACTTCTTACAGGTGTGGTTGCTCCAGTAAAGGAGACCTTCACTTACCACCTTCCAGTTATTCTCCCAGCTTTAGGGCTTTATACCGGAACGATTTATATAGCCACATTATGGCTTGGAAGTTTCTCTCTTCTCTTCTTCGTTATGGTGGCTAGCCGTATTTTGTTAAGAGATCGTAAGGTCGAGTGGCATGGTGTTAGGGTAAACAATGTGCCTCATAAGACCTCCCGATCCTTTAGATCAGCACTTTTTCGCTTTACAAAACGTTTTGCTAGAATTGGTGGAACCTTTTTATTGGTAACTCTTGTCGTTTTTACTCTGATGGAGACGGGTCTTATGACAAAGATTGAGTACTCCATTATGCCACTTTCGGAGAAGATAAGGCTTCCTGGAGTGGTGCTTCCTGCAATCGCTACTTATATAGCCTCTCCTATTATTGGTATTTCCATGATGGGCTCCCTACGGAGAGACCATGTCGTAAATGATAATCAAGCCATCAGGGCACTTCTTTTCGGAAGCATCTTTATGTTACCCCTTCTTTATATGCGCTTTTACTTTCCCCAATGGGTTTCCGTTTTCGGACTTAAACTTGGGCTTATTCGGGGGTTAATTAGTGTAGGACTTGTCATGATGGTTAGGACTACAATGCTTTTAGTTTTTATGAATCTTTGAAAGGGCGAAGGTGTAATATGCAGATTTTCCAAAAGATCTATCCCTTTTCAGCCATTGTTGGTCAGGAAAAGCTTAAGAAGGCGCTAATCCTTAACGTCATAAATCCAGCAATTGGCGGAGTTCTTATAAGAGGCGAAAAGGGAACAGCAAAATCGACCGCGGTGAGATCTCTTGCAGGGCTTCTCCCGGAAATCCCCTCAGTGATGGGGTGTTCCTTTTCCTGCGATCCCCAGAATCCTTTAGAATGGTGTAGTCGATGTCGATCGCTAAGGCAGCCTCTACCCGTCGTTTTTAAACGCATCCCCGTCGTAACCCTTCCATTAAATGCTACGGAGGACCGAGTAGTAGGAAGTATCGATTTTGAGAAGGCTATTCAAAGGGGAGAACGTCTCTTTTATCCTGGGGTATTGGCAAAGGCTCACAGGGGAATACTTTACATAGATGAGGTTAATCTCCTGGACGATTATATTGCCGACCTAATCTTGGATGTTGCCGCATCGGGTATAAACAGAGTGGAGCGGGAGGGTATCTCTTTTTCTCATCCATCAAGATTTATTCTTGTGGGAACAATGAACCCTGAAGAAGGCGATATTCGCCCTCAACTTCTTGATAGATTTGGGCTATGTGTAGAGGTAGCTGGAGAAAGAGACTTAGAACGACGCGTTGAACTTATGAATCTTCGAGAAGAGTTTGATAGTGATCCAGAGGGTTTTCTTAAGCGATTTGAAGAGGAGAGCCGATCTCTTGCATGGAGTATACTTGCTGCAAGAGAATTTCTCCCTCGAGTAAAGGTGGCTGACTATATCAGAAAATTCATAGCTGACCTGTGTCTTGAAAACAATGTAGCTGGCCATAGAGCCGACATAGTAATGGAGCAAGCGGCAAAAGCCCTTGCTGCCTTAAACAGGCGTTCTCATGTAACGATTGAGGATATTAGAGAAGTAGCACCAATGGTTTTAAAACATAGGAGAAGGGAAGCTGCCCCGCCATCACCTCCCCCACCTCGTCCATCAGAAGATGATAGAAATGAAAAACCATCTTCCCCCGAATTACAGCGAGAAAATGAAGAAAAACCCTTTCAACCTCCTAATAATCAGCCCGAAACGGCCTCCACTAAACCTGAAGCTCAGCCTGAACCAGAAAATAACGAAACCGGTAGCGAACAGGAGAGAATCACCTATGAACAGGTTCTTGAACGAGTATTCGAAATTGGGGAAACCTTCAAGGTAAGGAAAATATCCGCTCCTAAGGATAGAGTTATCAGACGAGGCTCGGGAAGGAGAAGTCGAACAAGAACCGCTCAAAAGCAGGGAAGATATGTCCGAAGTAGTCTAAAAGGTGATGGATCCGATATAGCCATTGATGCGACATTGCGAGCTGCTGCTCCCTATCAGATTAGGCGTCGAGGTGAAGCTACTTTAGCGGTCCATCTCACATCTCAGGACATTAGGCATAAGATTCGAGAAAAGCGGGTAGGGAATTTTCTCCTTTTTGTAGTTGATGCCAGTGGCTCAATGGGCGCTGAGGGAAGGATGGCTGCGGCAAAAGGTGCGATTATGTCCCTGCTTTTGGATGCGTATCAAAAGAGAGATCGTGTGGCTATGGTATCCTTTAGGCGAAATGAAGCAGAAGTGAGGCTTCCTCCCACTTCCTCTGTGGAGCTTGCGGCAAGACTACTTCGAGAGCTTCCGATTGGAGGTCGCACCCCACTCTCCGCAGGTCTTATGAGGGCCTATGAAGTTGTAAGGACCGTCCTCTTAAAGGATCCCTCTTCAAAACCTATTGTTATTGTTATCACCGACGGGAAGGCGAATGTTTCTATTGATAGATCGAAAAAACCGGTAGAAGAAGCGATCTTTATTGCTCGAAGGTTTACCTTGGATGAAAGAATCTATCCAATAGTTGTTGATACGGAAAAGAGAGGTATTGTTCAATTTGGGCTTGCCCGTAAGCTGGCAGAGGTTATGGAGGCTCCTTACTTTCGCATTGAGGATCTCAGGGCCGAGAACCTGGTTAAAATTATAAAGGAGGCATCCCAATGAGTTGTGAAAGCCTATATCCCTTTGTAGCGATAGTTGGCCAGGAGAAGATGAAGCGAGCGCTCATCTTTAATATCATAAACCCGACCCTTTCGGGAGTTCTTATACGTGGTGAAAAGGGCACGGGAAAATCGACGGCGGTGAGGGCTCTTGCTCATATTCTTCCAAAAATTGAGGTAGTAAAGGACTGTCCCTTCAATCTTCCCGATGGTGATCCCCAAGGAGTATGTGCCGACTGTCCCCGAACAGAGTGTAGTAGAGAAGTTATGGGCGGAATAAAACCCGAGAAGGTATGGCGTGAAATTAGAGTTGTGGAGCTTCCTGTGGGAGCAACAGAAGATCGAGTAGTAGGGACCCTTGACCTGGAGTATGCCCTAAAGAAGGGCGAAAAACGCATTGAACCTGGTCTTCTTGCCTCTGCCCATAGAGGCATTCTTTATGTTGATGAGGTAAACCTATTAGATGATCACGTAGTAGATGTGTTACTCGATTCGGCTGCTATGGGAGTAAATACCATCGAACGGGAAGGAATAAGCTTCTCTCACCCCGCCCGATTTACTCTTGTTGGCACAATGAACCCTGAAGAAGGAGAGCTTAGACCCCAACTTCTCGATCGTTTTGGGCTCTGTGTTCACGTTGAAGGATTGAAAGAGGCAGAAAGTCGCGTCACCGTAATGGAGCGCCGTATCGCCTTTGATGAGGATCCTGAAAGTTTTTGTAAAGCCTGGGAAGAGGAATCTAAGGCCTTAGTGGAACGGATAGAAAGAGCAAGGAAACTTTATCCCGAAGTGATCGTCCCAAGAAACCTTTTGTTTGATATTGCCTCTTTCTGCTTAGATGTGGGGGTAGACGGCCATCGGGCCGACATTATCATGCTAAAGACGGCTAAAACTATTGCAGCCTTTGAAGGTAGAATGGAGGTCCTCCCGAAGGATATAGAAGAAGCTGCAGAACTAGTTCTTCCCCATCGGATAAGAAAGCAACCCTTTATAGATGTGGTAGAAGATATTAGAGTTATCAAACCGGCTTAAGATCTATTAATGGCCTCTAAAGGTTTTTAACAGAAAAGGCGCCTTCCCTGAGGCGCCCATATATTTTAAGCTGATTAGGCTATAGATGCTAGGAACTTATTAACCTTTCTGTGTAGGCGTGAAATCTTCCTAGCGGCTTTGTTCTTATGAATCGTTCCTTTAGAGGCCGTTTTATCGATGATAGACATAGCCTCCCTAAGCCTTTCCATAACAAGCTCTGGATCTTTTGAAAACATTGCAGTTTCTACAGCCTTAATGGCAGTTTTCATCCTAGTTTTTCTAGCGCGATTTCGAAGTCGCCTCTTTTCGCTCTGTCTCGCTCGTTTTATAGCAGATTTATGACGTAACAAGAGTTTAACCTCCTTTTTCCCATAAAATTAAATTCCCTCTAAACTCAACCTTAGCCTTTTACAGAGTTTGCGAGGCCTTTGTCAAGCTCATTAAGTAAGAAAGATTTTTGACGTCATCTGTCCTACCGAGAAAGTTCACAGGCATCTCATGATGGATGTTGATTCTAGGCGAATTTTTCTGTATAAAAACAATTGTTTTAGGGAGAGGTACCGAAGTGGCCGTAACGGGGTCGACTCGAAATCGACTTGTCCGGTGAAGAGCCGGGCACGTGGGTTCGAATCCCACCCTCTCCGCCAAAATAAAATGTTGCTTTTTTGCAAAGTTTCTTTTAAGAAAACCCATATTTTCGCGGAGAGATGCCCGAGAGGCCGAAGGGGCACGACTGGAAATCGTGTGTCCCGCTAAAAACGGGACCGTGGGTTCGAATCCCACTCTCTCCGCCACATTTTTCTTTAGAGCTTATATATGTCATACCTTGTCCTTGCAAGAAAGTGGCGTCCTCAGAGCTTCGAAGAGGTCGTTGGACAGGTTCACGTAACCCGAGTCCTCCAAAATGCTATTAGACTTGGGCGCATAGCCCATGCCTACCTCTTCAGTGGGCCTCGTGGAGTAGGTAAGACCTCTGTCGCTCGTATCCTGGCTAAGGCCCTAAACTGTGAAAAGGGACCTACTCCTAATCCATGCGGAACCTGTTTAAGATGTGTAGAGATAGCCCTAGGGAAGTCCTCCGACGTGTTGGAAATAGATGGAGCATCCCATCGAGGCATCGACAGTATTCGATCTCTTCAAGAATCGATAGGTTACAAACCTATAAAGGGGCAGTTCAAAGTCTACATCATAGACGAGGTCCATATGCTAACCACAGAAGCCTTCAATGCCCTCCTTAAGACACTAGAGGAGCCCCCATCACATGTCCGATTCATCTTTGCTACAACAGAGGTTCATCGAGTTCCTAGCACCGTTGTTAGTCGCTGCCAGCGCTTCGACTTTCGGCGTATTTCTACTCAGGAGATCGCATCTCACCTGGAACGAATTGTTTCGGCCGAAAAGGTTTCTATTTCCTCTCCCCTTCTTGATGCCATAGCTATTGAAGCCGAAGGAAGCCTTAGAGATGCCCAGACTCTTCTTGAACAGGTAATCGCCTTCCAGGGAGAAAAGATAGCAGAAGATGAGTTGTTGAGGCTCCTAGGAATGGTTGACCGCACAAGCCTCTTCAACGTCCTTGAGGCAGTAGTAAAGGGTGACAGAAGAAGTTGCATAAAGCTTGCTCAGGAGATTTACGAAGGTGGATGTGATGAGGTTAAGTTCCTTCATAGGCTACTAGATCTTATTCATAAGCTGCTCATTGTAAAAATGATGGATGGTAGTTCCTTGCTTGCCCTTCGAGAAAAGCTAAGAGTATCAGACTACGAACGTTCCTTTTTAGAAAAGCTTGCCAATAAAATTTCCACGGAGACATTAGAAATCTATTACCAAATTCTACTTAGGGCCATAGAACTTGCAAAACGTTCTTCCCAACCTCACTTTGTCCTTGAAATGAGCCTTCTGAAAATGGCTAATGCTCCAAATGTGTTTTATATGCCCGATCTGCTGAGAGAGACAAAGGAGCTGATCGGTAAATCAAAATTGGTATCGAGAGAGGTTACGACACCCTACGATCCTGTAAAATATCAAGTTTCCGAAGGCCAAAATACTTCCTCCGATATGGTGATCCCCAATACAGTTGAAGATATTGTCACCAATTGGGATGGCTTCCTAAAATGGGTATCCTCTCACGATCCCGTGCTATACACCCAAATATCTAAGAGCACCGTCAGGGTAGGCCCTAAGACTAATGAACTAATACTTTCGGTAATACCTATCTATGGGGAAAATCTCAGAAAAGGTCCTTCTCACGATCGTCTGGTATTGACCTTGAAGAGCTTTTTCGGAATAAAGGATCTCATCGTGACTATTGAAGATGATGAAGAATTAGCTAAACGTATAAAGAAGAACCAAAACTCTCATGACCTCAATCGAATTAAACAGGAGGCATTGAGCCATCCTTTAGTGAGAGAAATTCTTGAGCTGTTCAATGGATCTATTGTAGATGTTCGCCCGAGTGCTTATTTACAAAATAGTGACGAATTAGATTCAGACATGTAAAAGAGGTGACATTATGATAAAGGGTTTAGATCTTATCGGTCCCATAAAGGCTTTTCAGGAAAAAATGGAGAGGGTTCAAGAAGAACTGGAGCAAAAGACTGTCGAGGCCTCGTCGGGTGGTGGCATGGTGACGGTTGTAATTAATGGAAAACTCGAACTTGTGGATATAACGATAGACCCTCAGGTTGTAAATCCCCAGGACTTGGATATGCTGGAGGACCTCATTATTGCCGCAGTAAATGATGGATTAAAGCGTGCTCAAGAGCTTATGGCTAGGGAGATTTCAAAACTTGCTGGTGGGATTAATATACCAGGGCTCAATGTACCCGGCCTTTTATAGGTATTTTTGGAGCCGACCCAATGAAAGCCTATCCCACAATTGTAAAGGACCTCATCGAAAAAATAAAGCGACTCCCTGGACTTGGGGGGAAAAGTGCTGAAAGACTCACGCTCTACCTTATAAACGCTCCAGCCTATGAGGCGGAATCTCTTGCCGAAGCCATTATAAAGGTGAAACGTGAACTTACTCTATGTCAAAGATGTTTCCACCTGGCTGAAGGGGACTTATGCACCATTTGCTCCGATCCATCGAGGAATAAAGAGGAGATCTGTGTTGTAGAAACCGTTTCGGACCTTATAGCTATTGAACAGACTGGTATCTTCAAAGGGCTCTACCACGTGCTTCACGGAGCACTTAACCCTATTGAGAATGTGGGCCCCGACGAAATCCATCTTAGGGAACTCGTTGAACGTGTTCACAGGGAACCGGTAAGGGAGGTAATAATAGCAACAAACCCTTCTGCCCAAGGCGAGGTGACGGCCCATTATATCCTGAAATTACTCCAGAATGAAAAGGTAAAAGTCACAAGAATCGGTTTCGGTATCCCGATGGGGGGCGATATAAAATATGTTGATAAGATGACAATTTCCCAGGCGATATTGGGGAGACGCCCCTTTGAGTAGGAGGTGGAGAAAAGTTGAGAAATCCACCAAGAATTGCAAAACTAAAGCCCGAAGAGATCGAAGCGATTCAGCGTCTTGAAGAAAAACTAGGGAATAGGTTTTGCCTTCTTGCAGTGGAAAAAGCTGAAAAACTCTACGTAATTGAGGCAAAAATTGCTCCCAATCTCTGGGAACGGATAGATAAAGTTTATCCACAACTTGAAGGGCTTAAACCCTATTATGACTCAGAAGAGGACGCAAGACTTGCAAAGGCGAGCATTAAATCTCTTCTTTCAGGAAAATTAAAAGGTTCACTTGAGAAGCGACCCATTCGAATCAGGAAACTCTAAACTGCTACTATAACCTGAGACTCCTGTCTCAAACAAATCCCTATTCGAAGGAGGGGCAAAATTACACACCACATCCTTTACATCTTCCCAATAGACCTCCTCTAAAACTGTAAGGATCTTTCTAAGTAACTTATGATGTAACCTATGGCCTCCCTTGTGAATAATGAAATGCCCAATAACTGGCTTACCAAGAAGCATGATATCGCCTATGAGATCTAAGACCTTATGCCGGACACATTCATCGGTAAAACGAAAACCCTCCGGATTAAGAAGAGAGTGATTATCAAAAACAAGGACATTATCAAGGGAACCACCGAGAGCAAGTCCTTTTGTCCTAAGAATCGACGCATCCTTCAAAAAACCGAAGGTTCTTGCAGGAGCTATCTCTCTCACGAATCGCTTTGAATCAAAACTCCAGCTAATGCTCTGAAAGCCTATAAGAGGATGGTCAAATTCGATGGAGTAATCTATAGTGAGAGACCTATCGGGGGAGGGCTTAGCCACAAGATAGGCATCTCCTTCGCGAACCTCTACAGTCGAGTGGATCACCAAAAAACGCCTGCTGCTCCTCTGGGGGACAATACCAGCATCAAGAATTAGCTTAACGTAAGAAATAGCACTCCCATCGGCTATAGGTATCTCGGGACCATTCACTTCTACAATAGCATTATCGATACCGCATCCCATAAAAGCGGCAAGCAAGTGTTCAACCGTTGATACCCCCGTTCCGTTAAAACCTATCGTCGTAGCTAAAACTGACTGAGAAATATTCTCATAGGATGCTTTCACCGACTCTTTAATAAACCTTCTCGATCTCTTGAAGACAATCCCTGTCAGAGGAGGGGCCGGATGGATAGTAATACAAATATTTCTTCCCGTATGTAAGCCAATTCCCTCATAAACCACCTTTCGACCTACGGTATGTTCTAGGATTATTGAATCCCCCACCCTTTCCTCCTTAAAGTATATCCAAAACCCCGCTCACCAAATCTCCTTTTATTCAAGCCCACCAATACACAAACCAACAGTTACTACCCACTATTCCCATTAGTAGCTACCCTAACTTCAGTCCTTTTACAGGATTCGAGATCCCAAGGTCAAGAAAAGGGTTGCAAATTTAGAAACCTTTCAAGAAAAAAGTAGGTTGTATTTTTTTAAGGGGAGGTAAAGAGATGAATTCTAGGTCGAACCCTATTGGATGCCTTAATATCTTAATTTTGGTTCTTCTGGCTCACCTTGCTATAGGTGGTTCTCTACCCGTGTATGCTAAAGAGTCAACACCTTGCCGTGTTGTCTCTCTCGTCCCCTCAGCAACAGAGATTCTTAAGCACCTTAAAGAAGATGAAAAAATCGTGGGGATTACTCTTCACGATCGGTTACCGACGACAGAGGATCGAAAAATTGTAGGTAGTTTCTTCCGTCCAATCCTAACAGTGATTAAATCCTTAAATCCTGATACCATTATCATCGCCCCAGTCCATCAAAGGGAGATTAAAAACTATCTCCCTCACATTCGCACCATTACGGTGGAAATGGATTCTATCGAGAGGCTCTTTCAAAACATTAGGACTCTGGGCTATATTTTCAATAGACAAAGGGAAGCAGAGGATCTTATCGCCAAAATTTATTTCGAAATTGAGCTTATTAAGGAAAAACTTTCTAAGATTCCCAACCTACGTCCCTTAAGAGTAATGCGTTTTATGGGTCGTTACGATTCGGAAACAATCATGGTGCCAGGAGACAATTCCTTCCAGAACGAAATCATAAGGCTTTCAGGTGGAATGCCATCCCTTTTAGGGAAAAAGGGTGAAGTGGTGTCCATCTCCTTGGAGGAGTGGAAAACCTTCGATCCAGAATTCATATATGGCTGTGGAGAGGACCGCCAGATCGCTGAAAAATTCTTTTCTCTTCCTGGTTGGAAGGAAGTAACAGCTGTAAGAGAGGGACGTATAGCTTTCTTCCCCTGTGATCTTACATGCCGTATATCTCCCTATACTGGAAAATTTATTCAATGGCTCGCCTCTACACTCTACGGCCAATATTTCGGCGATAAGTCAAATTGGGTTTTAAGCTCAGGCATCAAAGAAAGAAAACCTATTCCAATATATCTTAACTACGTAGCATCCGCCGAGTTAGTAAAGAGTACTATGATGGATTTTCAGAATAAAACACTTCTTATCCGCTTTAATGAACCGCTAGATGTTTTGTCCACATTGGACGGACCAAGGTCTAAACAGACAACAATTGGAAATCACTCTTCACCACCTCCCCTATGGAATATAGGCCACCAATTAAGTTTAAGTAGCTGGCGACAACTCGTTAAGGAAACCCTAGGTTTAATACCATCGGAAACAACTCTTCTTTTTACCGGTGCAGATATGGATAATCTTTCGGTTCAGGTGAAAATCCATGGCGATTTAGTGGTTTACGCTCTTATTACGGCTGGGGCCGAATCTAACGCTCTCCGTACATCCAAGGATGAGGGCTCTTGGGAAGAGAGTGGCACTATCAATATAATCCTTATGACAAACCGTCAGCTTTCTCATCGTGCCATGACAAGAGCTATAATTACCGCCACAGAAGCCAAAACAGCAGCCTTACAAGATCTTGACATTAGAAGCTCCTATAACGGCCCTAGATGGCAGGCGACAGGAACTGGAACCGACGAAATCATAGTTGTAAGTGGGAAGGGAAAAGCCTCGGACAATACAGGGGGCCATTCCCGCCTTGGAGAAGTCATAGCAAAGGCGGTTTACGACGGAGTAAAGGAAGCTTTACAAAAACAAAACGGCTTTTACGAAACAAGATCTATTTTCAGGCGGCTTCAAGAACGTCGAATTGAGCTCTACTCACTAATTCCTAAAAATCTTAGATCCGAAGCTCTTCCTAAGATAGAAAAACTTCTTCTTGAACCTCGATATAAAGCCTTTATGGAAACAGCTCTCTTACTTTCCGACGCTATGGAAAGTAAAAACATAGGGAATTTAAGCGCCTTTCGAGACCTTGCCCGTTTAGTAGCAAAGGAGATCGCTAGGAAATATGGCCATGCAAGGACCTCTTTTAGGTGGAAAGATATAGCAGTTACTAGAGGCAATTATGTACCAGAACCTATCATAATAGCCCTAAATGCTATGCTTAATGGAATTTATCCATAATCGCTTGTAATTTTTCAAACCCATAGATAATATGGCTTAGGGGATTGGGTGTTTTCAGTCGAGTGACTCTTTAAAACACTTTTGCAATAAAGGAGTAAATAGGATGCCATTTCCCGTATATTTTGTGGGAGCAGGTCCCGGGGATCCAGAACTTATAACTGTAAAAGGGAAAAAATTATTAGAAGAGGCAGACCGAATAATTTATGCCGGATCCCTTGTTCCGGAGGAGCTTCTTAAGGTTTCAAAGCCAAGTGCAAAACTTATTGACAGTTCATCCCTTACTTTGGAAGAAACCCATGCCATAATTGTTGAAGGATACCATAACGGCGAACTGATCGTTCGTCTCCATTCAGGGGACCCCTCACTATATGGGGCTACACACGAACAGATGGTCCTACTAGATCGTGATAAAATACCTTACGAAGTCGTCCCTGGAATTTCAGCAGTCTTTGCTGCAGCAGCTCGCCTTAAGCGAGAGCTGACCGTTCCCGGTATATCCCAGACCCTTATTTTAACTAGATTTGCAGGAAGAACACCGGTACCAGATGATGAATCGCTAAGATCTCTTGCGGCCCATAGAACCACTCTCGTAATTTACTTAAGTGTTCAACATATTGAACGGCTTACCAGAGAACTTGTCGAGAGCTATCCTTCTGATACCCCTGTGGTTGTCGCATACCGGATCGGATGGCCCGATGAGACCTTCCTTCACGGGACTATAGAGGATATAGGAGAAAAGGTGAAACAAGCAGGTATCAACAGGCAGGCCCTTATACTTGTTGGAAAGGTCTTTGGTGATCGGGACGAAACTAAGCGATCTTTACTCTACGATGGTAATTTCTCCCATGGCTTCAGAAAGGTTAGGAAGTAATATAGCCATTGTTGCGATTACGAAGGAAGCTGGGAAGTTGGCCGTTCAACTTGAAAAAACTCTCGATAACTCTAAGGTCTACCTATCACGGAGCGCCTATAGCCACCTCTCCCATAGAACCACTAAGTCACACCCCTTTCACAGACTCGCTCCATTGCTTTCCAGCCTTTGGCAAAGCTGTGATGTCATAGTCTGTATAATGGCTACAGGAATTGTTGTAAGAACCATAGCCCCTCTTATCGGAAAAAAACATACCGATCCCGCCGTTATTGTCCTGGACGAGAAGGGCCAATTCGTAATAAGCCTCCTCTCCGGCCATATTGGGGGAGCTAATTACTGGACCAAACGGATAGCAGAGCTTTTAGGAGCAACACCCGTTATTACAACCGCTTCGGATCTAAGAGGTAAAATCGCCCTAGATATTATGGCCAGAGATAGAGGACTTGTTGTTGAGCCCTCTGATAATGCCTCCTCAAGCCTTGCAGTAACGATGAGGCGGCTTCTTGATGGCGAACCCATGTGGATCTTCGATCCCGAAGAACTCATTGCCCCAGAACTAAGAAGGGACTATCCCTCTCTTGTGACTATTAGGGACATCGATGAGTGTTACGCTGAGTTACAGGGCATATGGGTTTCGGAGACCCTCCCTCCTGAAGACCTCAATTGCCTTAGGTTACACCCAAAAAACCTTCTTGTAGGAGTTGGGTGCAACCGAGGAACACCGGAGGAGGAAATACTTTTCCTTATAGAATGGGTCTTTCAAAGAGAAAGATTATTCTTAGGTTCTATTCAGGCTCTCGTCTCTATCGAAATTAAGCGAGAAGAAGATGGCTTAAGGCAGGCTGCCGAAAGACTTGGTGTGCCTCTTTTGTTCGTCTCCCGTGATAGCCTTAATGCCATATCGGTTCCAAACCCATCCTTAACCGTCCAAAAACACATAGGAGTAAAGGGAGTATGCGAAGCAGCACCAATAGCACTGAATCCATTAGCTCGGTTGATAATCCCGAAGAACAAATCTCAAAATGCCACCATAGCGGTAGCTCGGGTTCCCTTTCGATTGTAAGTATAGGACCCGGTTCTCCACGTTATATGATTCCTGAAGCATTTGAGGCTCTTCAGAAGGCGGAAATCATAGTGGGGTATAGGACTTACATCTATCTTATAAAGGACCTCTTTCCATCGAAGACCTTCGTCAGTAAAGGGATGCGCCAAGAGACGGAAAGATGCCGTATAGCGATAGAACATGCCCTGAGTGGAAAGACCGTTGCCTTGATCTCCAGTGGAGATGCGGGCATCTATGGAATGGCGGGACTTGCTCTAGAGCTTTGTAAACAAGCCGACATTTCTGTTAGGTTTAAGGATACCGAAACATCTGAAGTTGAAAACTCCATCGCTCTTCGAATCATTCCAGGGGTATCTGCCCTTAACATAGCAGCATCCATTCTTGGGGCTCCCATAATGCACGACTTCGCTGTTGTGAGCTTAAGCGATCACCTAACTCCCTGGGAGCTTATAACAAAAAGACTCCATCTAGCTTCACAGGGCGATTTTGTTATTATCCTCTACAATCCTAGAAGCGCTACGAGGCCCCATCTTCTTGAAAAAGCTATAACCATTATCAAAGAACATAGATCTTCCGATACTCCGGTTGGGATCGTATGGCGGGCAGCGAGAGAAGGACAAAGGTCTCTTGTTTGCTCCCTAGCCTCAATTCCTATAGAAGAGGTTGACATGCATTCAGTAATCATTGTGGGGAATAGCCAAACCTATGTCTGGAACAATCTAATGGTTACTCCCAGAGGCTACCCTTTGGAAAAGTTATCCAAACTGGCGTCTGAATCTGTAGGCTCCGAAGATGAACGCTCCGGATCCCAAGAGGAAAAGCCCTAGAAAATGGAGCCAAAGCACCTCAAAGCCTGCGCCCCTAAGTAAAATCCCATAGCTCATTTCAATGAAATAGTATAGCGGGGAAAGATGAATAGCCCGTCGGAGCCAAAGGGGCATAGCTTCAGGGGGGGTCCAGGCACCGGAAAGTAACACTACCGGCATTGCCACAACTAGAACAAGCATAGCTACTTGAGCAAGATTTTTCGTAAATGTTGAAATAAAAAGCCCCATGCCAGAGACAGCTATAGTGTAGAGAACCACCGTTGAAAAGAAAAAGATAAGGCTTCCCTTTATTGGAATAACAAAGATGCCCTTTATTACACCAAACACTGAAACCATAGTCCCTATTAGCACAACTAGAGTCATTGAGAAGACCTTAGGTATCATAATCTGAGCGGGAGTAAGGGGAGAAACCAGAAGTTGTTCAATCGTCCCCCTTTCCTTTTCTCTCACCGCCGCAGCGGCTGGAAGCATGAGTCCACAAATCGTTATAACAGTAAGAAGCTCCGAAATTGGTAGAAACCTTTCATCTTCCTGATTCGGATTATACCAGACTCTTGGGCGTAGCTCCACCCTAGGTATGGCCTCAAGTCTATCTAGATGAAACCTTAAAAGGTCTAATCCTATATCCAGACTATATTCCCCGATGATCTGACTCCCGTAGGTTGAGGTCAAAGTGCCTATTATCGTATTGCTACCGTCTATCATTAGCTGAACGTCAACGGATCGTCTAGATAATAAATCCTGCTGGAAATGTTCTGGTATATCAATAAGCAAAATAGCCTCGCCTCTATCAAGAAGAGATACCGCTTCATTTTCACTAAAGACCTCTCCCTCCATACGAAAATAGGGTGAACGGAAGCGTGAGATAAGTTCTCTGGAAAACTCGCTCTGATCCGCATCTTTAAAAATCATGGAAGCCCTGTGGAGCTCAATATGAATGTTTCCACTAAGCCATATATCGAGTGTGAACATATAGGTAATAGCAATAATTAGAAAACCATCTCTAGAAAACTGGAGAAGTTCCTTTACCGTAAGCGACCACAGCCTTATCCACCATAGAGTAAACCCCATAATATCCTAGCCCCTACGATCTCGGTCTTTTGGAAAACAACATAAAGCTTATCACCCACAATAGACCAGCATACAAAGCAAGAGCAACCACTCTATCCCAAAGGTGTTTTATTCCCACACCCTTCAAAAAACTTCCAAGAACAATATCGGTAAAATACATCGCAGGAAATAGATGCGATTGAAATTGGCCTATGGGCTCCATAGATGATATGGGGATGAAGAGACCAGAATAAAGCACGGAGGGAACGACAGTAAGAACAATCGTTACCATCATGGCTGCGACCTGGGTTCTTACCATAAGGGAAACTAGAAGCCCAATACCTGTAGTGCAAATAACATATACAACAGAGGCAAAAAAGAAAAATACTGGATCTCCCTTGAAGGGAGCACCAAACAAAAACTTCGTCCAGGCCCATAAAATGAGACTATTCAAAACTGAAATGAAAACATAGGGAACAAGCTTCCCCACTATGAATTCTCCTCGGGTTACCGTGGAACAGTAGATATTATATATAGAACCACTTTCCTTCTCCCTTACTACCCCCATGGCCGTTAGAAAGGGAGGAGAAACCATGAGAACAAACATTATCATCGCCGACGCTATGGACCAAGTACTCCTAAGCTCTTGATTGTAGAGATATCTGAGCTGTATACGCACAGGTTGGGCTAGTTCAAAGGCCCTATCCAAGGGAATGCCGAATTTTTTTGAAAAATAGTCGGCAAGTATTTCCCCATTAAAGTCCCTATTCATAGCCAACACATAACCCTTACTGGTAGCTGCTCTAAAGGGGAAAACACCATCGATTAAACTTTGGACCGTGACCGATCGTCCAGCCCTTAGATCCCTTTCAAAATGTTCCGGTATAATCAAAGCAAACCGTATCTTACTTGCCTCGAAGAGAGGTCGGAGGAGCTCTTCATGCTCTACCGTGCCTCTAAAATTAAAATATCTTGAGCCAATGAAACGATAAATATAATCTCGACTAGTGGGAGTCTTGTCGTAGTCTACAACACAGAAGGGAATATTTTCTACATCTAGAATAAGACCATATCCAAAAACAAGAAGCATTGTTGATGGAACCACAAAGGCCAGGGCAAGAAAAAACCTATCTCGGACAATTTCTCGCCATTCCTTATGGGAAATAGCTATTATCCGTTTTATGTTCATTAAGTTCTCTCCATACGTTCAAGTTGCGTAATACGGAAGACAAAAACATCTTCTAAGGTAGGATCCTGAGAGGTAATTTCAACAATTTCATCCCTTCCCACAGTCTCCAGTATTTTATCCTTTGCTCGCTCTGGATCCGAAGCGAAGACATGGACTTTGTTTCCAAAAAATGATGCATTAGGGAAAATGGAACGAAGAGGACCAAGAACCTTTTGTAGATTTCTAGCCTTAACAACAAGAAGTTCCCCAATATCGGCTCTGAGTTGGGCCTTGAGAGCTACGGGAGAATCGTTTGCAACAATGCGACCTCCATGCATCAAAGCCAATCGATCGCAGTGTTCCGCCTCGCTCATGTAATGAGTTGTAATGAGAATCGCCACTTTTTCATTTCCAACAAGATTTGAAAGTATGCTCCAAAAGCGTCGCCTTCCAAGAGGGTCAACTCCTGAAGTGGGTTCGTCGAGAAAAAGTATCTCGGGAAAATGTAT
Organism: Syntrophobacterales bacterium; assembly: GCA_026417655.1. Taxonomy (GTDB): domain Bacteria; phylum Desulfobacterota; class Syntrophobacteria; order Syntrophobacterales; family Thermodesulforhabdaceae; genus JAOACS01. The sequence continues at coordinate 28,890 of JAOACS010000018.1, read as the reverse complement.
TATAGCACAAGCGAGGGCAAGACGCTGTCGAATACCCATAGGCAATCTCTTAGCAAGCTCCTTTTCGTAACCCCCTAGCCCGGTCATTTCGGAAACTTCCTCAATCCGGACTGAAGCCCTCTTCCCGCTAATACCGTATATTCCAGCAAAAAGTCTCATATTTTCCACCACAGTAAGGTCTTGATAGAGGGAAAAGGACTGGGACACATATCCTATACGTTCCCTAACTTCCCTTCCTGCACGTCTTATGTCGGATCCAGCCACTTTCCCTTCTCCACTCGTGGGAGAAAGAATGCCAGTAAGCATTTTTATTAAAGTAGTTTTCCCAGCTCCGTTGGCTCCCAGAAGTCCAAAGATTTCTCCACGTCTTACTTCAAAGCTTACATTATCAACCGCTCTGAAGGAACCAAAGTCTCGAGTTAAATTATAGGCCTCAATTACAGTTTCTCCATGGCAATTAGGGATAGATTCTTTGAAGGTATGTTTACCCTTCGATGGTAAATCCTCGTTTAGCCTAGGAGCTACAACCTTGCCCCTCGTCCTATCTAATTGAGGGTTCGAGCTCCCAGGTTCTATTAGCATAGCAAAAACATCTTCTAAGGATGGCTCAACCTCCTCAAAATGATTAATCCCAATCTCTCCAAAAATCCGATCTAGGGAGCCCTTAGATATAGTTCGGTCTGCAAAGACTCGGATTCGGCCTCCTAGGCCATTTACCTGGGGAAATACGGAGCGTAATCTCTCTAACACTTCCACCTGATCCTGGGTCGCCACCTCTATTACCACTTTTGGAAAACTTGCCCTAAGAGTTTCGGGATCTCCGTCCCCTATAACCTTCCCACCATACATAAAGGCCAAACGGTGAAATCTTTCGGCTTCGTCTAAATAAGCCGTCGACACAATCGCCGTTATGTTCTGATAATGGATAAGTTCCGTGAGAATTTCCCAAAAATCCCGCCTCGATACAGGATCAACGCCAGTTGTAGGTTCGTCCAGGATTATAAGTTCCGGTTCATGTATAAGGGTACATATCAAACCAAGTTTTTGCTTCATCCCCCCTGAAAGATGTTTCATAGGCCTATCGGTGAAACGATCAAGACGAGTCATAGCTAAGAGTTTTTCCTTTCGCCTTTTCAGTTCTCCTCCTCTAACATCCCGTAGTCTTGCGAAAAAATCTATGTTCTCCTCCACAGATAAATCTGCATAGAGATTAAGCCCTAATCCCTGGGGCATGAAACCGATGCGCTGTTTTATACGTTCTGCCGACGTTTCTGAATTAAGGTCTATATCGAAAACCCTAACAGTGCCTTTATCGAAGGATAACACCCCCGCTACGATTTTCATGAGGGTGCTTTTTCCTGCCCCGTCAGGACCAATTAGACCAAAGATTTCCCCCCTTCGTATCTCAAGACTTACGTTCTCTATTGCCCTGTGATTTCGATACGCTTTGCTAAGCTGCCATACTTTTACTACAATAGATGAGGCACTTACCATCGAGGTTTTGTCCATGGCACTTCTTCTTTCCATTTGATCACCGCATCGGCTGGGAGTCCTGGCGTAAGGCGATGATCGGGATTTTCGTCAAGGTAGAGTCGAACGGCGAAAACAAGTTTTACGCGCTCATCGGGTGTCTGGACCTCTTTGGGAGTAAACTGAGCTCTAGAGGCGATATAACGAACAGTTGCTGTAAGAAATATTTCGGGTAAGGCATCAACATATATGCGAGCTGGGAGACCAAGGCGAATCTTGCCAATCTCCTTCTCGGGAATGTAGACTTGCAAATAAAGCCGATCAAGATTGACTACGTCCATAATCGGTGCACCCGCCGTTATTACCTCTCCAATGTCTACCATACGGCTAGTTATAATCCCTGAAGTAGGAGCTTTTATTATAAGATCATCCAGAGTAGATTCTGCCTCCCTTAAGGTAGCCTTTGCTTGAGCAAGTTGAGCTGATAAAGCTTCCACTTCGGCCTCCTTCACTTTAATGCGATCATAACCAAGGAGAGTCTGGGCAAGCTGTTTCTCCGCTGTCCTTATGGATTCCTCCGCAGCACGAAGTTGATAAAATGCCACCTGACGAGCAAGATCAATCTGTTCAAAGCGGTGTTTGTCAATGGCTCCAGCCCCAAAGAGATGCTGGAAACGTAAAGCATCCCTTTCCGCTTGCTTCGCCTTAACTTGGGCAGAAGCCCAGTGAGATCGTGCCTGGGCAAGGGTAGATCGAGCAGTTTCAACAGTAAGAGGAACATCCCTTTTTAGAACCTCTAAACTCAACTTGGCAGCTCTAAATTGGGCCTCAAGGGTAGATACGGCCTCTCGAGCCTGATCAACCTTCGCCGATATCTGAGCGTCATCCAATTTAGCAACAACTTGACCTTCCCCTACCCCATCACCCTCTCTAACATAAAGTCTAACTACCTTCCCCGGAACTTTACTCGATATTGTGAAACGATCCCCCTCAATACGACCATTTGCCTGAATAAGGCCTTCGGGAAGAGAAGGTTTTCTAAAAAGGTTAACTCCCAATAAGATAACCAAGACAATAAGAACGACTCCACTAAGGAGTATCAACTTGGAACCCCTATAGGCTATCTCTTTCATTCATATTTCTCCTCATGCAGAAATATTTTTGGGCTTAGAACAAAGTAGATTCTAGCATGGCAAAGAACCTTTTCAAAAAAATTCGTTCTATCTAGGAATCCCTTCCTAATTAGGGGTTGATTATTTGAAACATGGGGAATAAACATTTATAAATGTAGTCCGATAACCCCAAAAGGGACGGTTTTATCAAATGGCTTCTGGAGGAAAACCCTTTCTTCTAGTCCAAATCGATCCTCCTACGAAGGAATTTTCGGGAGATCACTATTACCGCACATATGTACCTCTTTTTGCTCTGGGTAATCGGTCGGCCTACTTCCATACTGTAAGTCTTACTAATGAACATAGGCTTAAGTTTGATCTCCTTAAGGTCGCCGATATTGTTATACTAAGTCTTGTTGCTGACGTAGATTTAGTTCCCTTTGTGGAAGAACGTCGAAAAAAGGGACTAATTACGGTCTATGAATGGAATGACGATGTTTACAACATTCCACCATGGAATCCCCAGTATCGTTTCTTTTCTCAACCCCGTGTCAGGCGAACAATGGAACGGCTTGCGAAGCTCTCCGATGCTGTGCAGTTCAGCTCTACTGTGCTAGAAAAAACCTACGGATGGTTAAACAAAAGGCGAGTAGTTTTTGTCAACCATCTTTTGCCCTTATCTAACCAACCTCTCCTTCACCAAGGGTGTGACGTGGTGGAAATAGGCTATGGAGGATCGGCAGGCCATCTATACGATGTCGCATCTATTGCTAAAACACTCTCTCTATGGCTTTCTTCAGAAAAAAGGGCTAGGTTGAACATTATGGCAGCCGAACCCATAGTGAAGCTATTTTCTTCTGCGCCATCTGATCGGGTGAAAAGTTTTCCCACCGGATCTATTTTCGAATATTATCGCTTTCTTAGAAATCTCCATATAGGTCTTGCCCCTCTAGCTGATACACCCTTTAATAGATCTAGATCGGATGTTAAATTTTTAGAGTATGCGATTCACGGAGTTGTTCCGGTGCTCCAAAAGACTAAACCGTACACCGATGTTGTAATCCATGGAAAAACAGGTCTTCTCTTCTCTGACGATACAGAATGTATATCAATCCTCCGCTCCCTAATAGAACAGCCCGAAAGGAGAAGACTAATCTCCCGTGAAGCTCAAAGTTATGTTCTCCGCGAAAGAATGATTTTCCAACACGTAAAGGAGCGGGAGAAATTCTACCTGGAACTTCTCAAAAAAGACCCGATAGGAAGTGAAAGTTATAAGGTTTTTAGAAACCTAGAGAACCTTGAAGACGCTACTATTCACGGAGACTATATAATGCTTCGTCCTACTGGTTTTGAATGGCTTTTACGTAATGGCCTAAGAGCCCTTTCTGAAGGAAAAAAGGAGGAAGCAAAAAGGTTCCTTATAGAGGCTTCTAAAATTGACACTTCAAATTATCTTCCCTGGCTCTATTTGTCGGAATGTAGCAAAGACAATGAAGAAAGAACCCGTCACCTACTTATGGCGTTAAAACTTAACCCCCGCTCAATAATGGCAAAGTGGCTGATAGGTAACCCTATGTTAACGGAGGAAGGTAGTACGTGAAATTATTTTACAAAAGACTACATTTTGAGTAGAAACTTCTATAGCCTGTTAAGGGGCAAGATTTAAGGTCTCTTTCTGTAAAGCAGGGAGGATATAATGAAAAACCATAGATATCTCCGAATAGGCCTTACAGGACTAATATTTCTAGTAACATTATGGTGGGGAGGAAAGGCTTTTGCTCTTAGCGTATCCACTAATTCTATAAGTTTTACGGCGTCGGTCCCAGAGGACGGGTCGGAACAGCAGTATGAATATGCAATTAGCTATTGGGGTGCTACAGGCGGTGGCAACGGTTACATTTCATCAACTAATAGGGCATGGATCGAAGTATCACCAAAGGAACAGGTTTCCACAGTAGATTCTGCAGGAACCTTCAAGGTAATAGTTAAAGTTTCAAAGAGATTTTTTCCTGAAATGCAAGGTACCTTTACTGGAGAAGTTAGGGTTTGTGAAAGGAATGGAATGGGGGAGCAAGTTATTACCGTGACTCTAACCCTTTTGAGATCATCCCAGAGTTTCCAAGCAAGTCCCTCCTCTATTCAAGTAAAAGCCTTTGCCATAGACGAAAAGCAATATAGCTACACCATAAGCGTTACCGGACCAGGCACTACTTTTACCGCATCGTCAAACCAGCCTTGGATTTCGGTAAATACAGTCTCCGGAGCCATCCCAGGGCAACTTACGATTACCGTTACCGTCTCAGCCCAGTTCTTTTCCGGACCAGGAACTTACACAGGAAAGGTAATGGTGAGGAATAATTTGGGAAATACCGACGAGGTTGATGTAAACCTGGTTATTTCTTCTTTCGATTTCACCGTTAGCCCCTCAAATATAACCGTAAGGGTCTATTCCCTTGATGAGAATCCAGTATCATACACCTACGATATTACTGTTTCTGGTGGCAGCGGGAATACCTTTATCGCCTACTCCAATCAGCCCTGGATCTCAGTCCCCACTTCGGGACAAATCCCGGGAAAGATCACAGCTACAATTAGCGTTTCTACCCAATTCTTTACAGGAGCTGGAACTTACAACGGGTTAATCACTGTTAGAGACAGTGTAGGTAACCAAGCGACTGTAAGTGTGCAGGTAATTGTTGGAAGAGACGAAGGAGAAGAAGCTCTCGTGATATCCCCATCCTCCGTATCACTTACACTCTACATGCAGCCTGGATCAACTCAGTCCAATGTTCTTACATTCAGTATTACCGGCTCAAGATCTCAATATACTGCTACCTCTGATGCGCCATGGCTTCAGATTCAACAGGGAGGCACCGGAACGGTTCCAGGAATTCTTACTGCCCAAATTCAGCTTTCCTTCGCCCTCTTTCCAGAGGAAGGCACCTATGAAGGCCATATAATCGTTCTAAATAGCCTAGGGAACACAGCCCGAGCAACCGTTTCAATAAAAATTATCCATGCGATCCCAGATAAACTAGTCGTCACCCCTAATGCCTTCACATTCTCAATAACCAGGGCAAATCTCTCGAAGATCACGCGAACGGTGGAGATTAAAAATGCCAATTATACGAGAAACAACTTCAGATGGAGTGCGGAAGTTGTTGATCCGTGGATACGCATATCTCCAACAAGTGGGGAGGGATCAACAAATATTCAGATAATAATTGATCCAGCTTTATTGATAGGGGGGACTCAATATACAGGAACTGTTAAGTTCAGAAGCAATCTCCCAACTCAAAGGCCAGAAGATGCGGAAGCAACTCTTACTATTACTGTTAGGGTTTCCCAGGTTAACGAACTTACCGCTTTCCCATCCTATCTATTCTGGAGTGTAGAACAAGCAGAAGATGGAACAATCTCAGATCTTACTCCCCAAATACTTCATGTCTACGCCGGTGGTTATGGATTTTCGCTAAATTACAATGTGTCATGGATTGAGATCGAATTTCTAAACCCGGCTACTGGGGAAAACGGCAACTCTCTTGCTACAATTCAAGCAGAGGGTATTTTCAGAGTTACTCCCCAAGCAAGCATCTTAAAATCCTACGGAATTGGTCGCCATGAAGGGGTAATAACCATTGTAGACCGAGGTAGTGCTTTCTACCGTGAAGTGCCTGTAATTGTGGAAATTAGGAAACCGGGAGACCCCATTTCCCTTCCCGTAAGCCAACCAGTGTTTTCCCAGATGGCTCCTGGTTTTATCACGGTAGATGCAACCGATGCCCATTCCCTCCACATGCTCCTACACGTCGATGATAATCTCGCGGTATATTCTAATCCCGAAGCTTGTTCCGCTGTTGGTGGCATATGGCTTGATCCATTTAGAGGCCAGGCCTATTCGGGAGTGACAGGGCTTCCCTATTGCAGTGAGAGTGAAAAGGTCTATGTGCTCCTTACTGCGCCACAGAAACAGCCAAATAAGGTGTATGCCTACACTCCAATGGTTACTGAAAGATTCATCTTGGTTTACCAAAATGGTTTAAGGGTCAACGACAGTACAGATCCTGCCTTTAGCGTAGGGCCCATTCCTGAGGCGAGTTTCGGTCCTATGGCACTCTCTGGTCTAAAGGGACAGATGTTTATTAGCATAAGAGCAGGAAGAGATCTTAATTCCACAAGAGAAATTCAGGAGATTCAGGTCAACATAAATACCCTTGAAGGCACATGGATCGTCTCGGAAAATTACAAAGGGAAAAGTTACACCTATGGCTCTGACAGATTGCTTAAACTCACACCAAATCCCGACGGCTTCAGCTATTCTGGAACCTGGGGAGTAACTCCTGTGACGGCCTCCATAGCTGATGGGAAGAGCTCTCTTTACAAGATTGAGTTCGTAGAAAAGGGCATAACCTACGAATATGTAGTAACTTCTCTAAAGGCCTCGGAGATGAAGGGAAAATGGAGATTTTCCTACAGGGGCAATAGCTCCTCCTGGGAGTCATTCTCAGCAGTAAGAACTAGTGGTAACTTAGGCCTAGGAGGTCTTAATTAGAGGCATCTACCGCTCCTCGGGAACTTCCCGAGGAGCACTCAACAATAATCAAGTTCCAGTCTCCTGTCTTACCAGAAGCTCCTCTACGTAATTCTCGAGAGCCCCAATGAGGGGATAAAGGGTTGATCTTTCAATAGCTGATATGGGTATCGCTCCGTATCGCTCAGAAAGCATTATAGCCTTATGGGATGGGAGTTTGTCTATCTTATTAAACACAAGGAGTCGAGGTTTTTTGTCGATCTGAAGCTTTTTAAGTATCTCTTCAACGGAAGCCATATGAGCCTCGAAACGAGGATTACTTACATCCACCACATGGACAAGGATGTCAGCGTCGTTTAATTCTTCTAAAGTGGCAGCGAAGGCATCTAAAAGCTCATCTGGAAGATTACTTATAAATCCTACCGTGTCCGTAACGATGACTTCAAAATCCCTAGGAAACCGTAATCTACGGCTCAAGGGATCTAGCGTCGCAAAGAACTGATCCATTACCACAGCGTCGCTTTTAGTAAGAGCATTAAGAAGGGTGGATTTGCCAGCATTAGTGTATCCTATAAGGGAAATTACCGGAAAATCAAACTCCTTTCGCTTTCTTCGCCTTTCCGCTCGGCTCTTTCTGATTTCAGAAAGTTCCTGTTCCAAATGGTCAAGCCGCTTTTTAATACGACGCTTGTCAATCTCCAGCTTGGTTTCACCAGGTCCTCTAGTGCCTATACCACCAGCAAGTCTAGAAAGGGCATCGTCCTTTACGTTAAGGCGAGGCATGAGGTATCTCAATTGAGCCATTTCAACCTGTATTTTACCTTCCCGACTTTGAGCCCGCCTCGCAAAGATATCCAGGATAAGTTGGGTTCGGTCTATAACCCTCAATTCCGTAGCATCGGTAAGAGCTCTCACCTGGGATGGGTTGAGTTCTCGATCAAAGATCAAAAGATCAACCCCATGTCTCAAGGCGGCAAGCATTATCTCGGTGAGTTTACCTTTACCTATAAAATACTTGGGATTTATTTCTTTTACCCTCTGAACTACCGTATCAACCACCGCTATACTGCTAGCCCTTGCAAGCTCCTTCATCTCCTCTATGGTTTCCTTAACATCAGCAGACGCGCCGTCCGAAACTACCACAAGAATCGCCTGGTCTTCACTCCTTATCGAGGAAAGGGAAGAACTCCGATGACGTTCTAGCTCTTCTTCAAGTGATTTAACTAGCTCTAGAAAATTTATATCCGAGGAAGAATAATGGGTAGGAGGTAGCACTATCCATCCTTTAGAAGACTCTTCGGAATTTACTTCACCTGGAAAAATGTAAGCCACAAATAGACGTTCCGCTCCCCCATGGCGATCAACCCCCACAGCAGCAACACAGTCAAGTCGTAAAAAGGCAAGATCCATGAGATCATCTTGAGAAATAGGCTCGCCCTTAAGGTGAGTGTGAACAAGTCGTAAGCCCCTAAGCCTCTTTCTGCCTTCCCTACTCTTGGGAAGCTCGGGGATGTAAAGAGATTTCGCATCTCCCACGATAACCATTTCTATGGAACCATCACGAGAGATAAGAAGACCAATCTGGCGACCCGTTTCAAAGCTCCACCTTGCCATATCTCGAGCAGTCTCAGGAGAAATGATATGTTCAGAGGGGATCTTACGTCTATATAGGTTCTGAATCTTCCTTAAAATAGAACTCTTAAGGCCTGCTGTATTGCCGTAAACCTTCTTAATAGATGATACCTCCTCTAAAAAACTAACTAGTAGAGATAAACGTCAAAATCTCTTTCTCTGCTGACGCATACCTTTCATGCTGAGGCCAATAAATGAATCGCTGACAATGAGGACAATGCATTAAAGACTCGTCTTTTTGGAGTTCAATAAATTTTTGGGGTGGAAGGCTAACATGACACACTCGACATACCCCCTTTTCAACAGGGGCAACAGCAACTCCCCCCTTCTTTACCATAAGGAATTCACACTTTCTCTTAAGCTGTTCATCAAGCTTGTTTTTTAGTTCCTCCTGAATCTTATCAAGTTGAAGTAGTTTCCTACCTATTTCTTCCCGATATATATCGAGCTCTGAAAGCTCCTTTTGGAGTTTTTCCCGCTTCTCGGCAACTTGACCTTCAAGGACTCGAACTTCCTTCTGAAGGTGTTCTGTCTTCTCCATACATTCAAGCATCTGATCTTCCTTTTCCGCAATCTCTCTTTTGATCTCTTCCTGCTCTGCAAGGAGAGCTCGATATTCCTTGTTTGTCTTGACTTCGCTCTCCTTTTGTCTAGCTCGCCTCAACCGCTCCTCTAGCATGGCTACCTGTTTTTCAAGATCTCTATACAACTTCCGCAAATGATCCAGCTCAGTCCTCTTCATAAGGTACTGACTTTCAAATTCGTTAAATTCCTTCTCAAGTTTTGCTTTACGCTTAGGAATATCTTCAAGTTCAGCATGAAAGGCCTTTCTTTTGTTTTCAAGTGCCTGGAACTGAATAAGATACTTAAGTTGATCGTTCAACTTCACTTCCTCCTTCCAAGATTTTGCATCCCCTAAAATAAAGAGGGATCTCTTTCCTGCTCAAACCATAAAACCTCTAGAGATGTTCCCGATGACAAGGCCTTAAGCCTCTTAGAGAATTCGGCCATCATGAACTTTTCTGAAGTAAAATGCCCGAGAAGAATTAAAGAAAGCCTTGCCTCCTTTGCCCATACAGCATCGTGATACTTTATCTCCCCAGTTATGAAGCAATCAATCCCCTTAGAAATAACCTTCTTGATAAGAGAGCTTCCACTTCCGGTGCATATAGCAACAGTCTGAATCGGTTTATAGGGATCGCCTATTAAATTGGCCCCTTCGGCTCTTAAGTAACTTACAATTCTTTCCGAAAGTTCCATCAAAGAGCAGGAGCTCCTCAGTCTTCCTAGGAGCCCCATACCCACATAAGTTTCTCTCATGGAAAACCTTTGGTTAGACTCAATAGGTTCAACATTCTGAAGAGTAAGTAGATCGGCAATGTGTTTATTGCCACCATTTTTGGAAACGTCTAGATTAGTATGGGCCACAATTAGATTTATATCACGCCGGAATAGCTCGAAGATATGGTTTTGAGGATATTCACCCACTCTCAGTGACCGAAGACCCTCAAGAAATAGTGGATGATGAACTATCAAACACTCACAGCCAAGCCTTCTCGCTTCATCTATGGAAGAGGTTGAAGGTTCAAGGGCACAAAGCACCCGACTGACGGGAGCTTCAGGATCTCCCACTTGAAGTCCTACATTATCCCAGGGTTCAGCATATTCAAAGGGTGCAATAGCATCTATCCATGAAAGAAGATCTTTTACTCGCATGGACTACTTAACCAAAAAATAAAGGGGTATTCCTACGAATACCCCTTTTGCTAAGGATAAATATGGATTTCATGCCACATAGAATGGGCATTAACTTTTAAGACCTCCATCATGAAAAGCTTTCAAAGAGATTATAGCTGGTGGGCCCACCTGGCCTCGAACCAGGGACCTACCGGTTATGAGCCGGTGGCTCTACCAACTGAGCTATGGGCCCAATTCTACCTGAGAAGACGTTACTAGATAAAACCATAAAACCATATCCTGTCAATCCTTTTGTGAGGGATAAACAAAAATACTCAACCTGAAATTTGTAAAATCCCCAATTGCTTTATTACCTTCCTTGTGGCAAATTTATTAGATTTTAGAGACTCTATATTTAAGAAGGGGAGATAAAGGAGTGAATTTTTGGAAGAGAAGCCAAACTATGGGCATTGCCGCGATAATTGTGGGATTAAGCGTACTCCTTTCTCGCTTCATGGGACTCATTCGAGACAAAGCAATTTCCTACTGGTTTGGTGCTTCACTTGAGTCAGATCTTTACTTTGCCGCCTTTGTAATTCCAGATTTTATCAACTATCTCTTAGCAGGAGCATATTTTTCCATAACCCTAATTCCCATTCTTGGCCAACTCTTCCAGAGAAATGAAGATGAAGGCTGGAACTTTTTTTCAACAGCCCTATTATGGATCTTTTTCGCTATCTCTTTACTTACTCTCTGTGGAGAAGTCTTTACAGAAGAGATAGTTCCCTACATAGCTCCCGGTATTTCATTGGAGGCCCTTGAAAAACTTACATCATTTGTTCGTATTATATTGCCCGCTCAGGTATTCTTCCTCACAGGTTCATGTTTTTCTGCCATACTCTACTTGAGAAGGCAGTTTATCGTGCCCTCTCTATCTCCCATTATTTATAATGGCGGAATAATCCTTGTGGGTTTAGCCCTTAAGGGACGGGGGATTGAAGGGTTTTGCTGGGGGGTCCTTGTTGGATCCTTCATAGGAAATTTTTTGTTACCCCTTCTTGCTGTTCAATATGGTGGTGGTATGGCCTTGAAGTTCCGACTTTGGCACAGCGAAATGAAACGCTTCATCACTACAGCACTTCCACTTATGGTTGGCCAATCTATAGTTGTTCTTGACGAACAGTTGGTTCGCATATTCGGATCCCTTGCTGGGACAGGGGCAGTTAGCCATATTAACTATGCAAGACGGCTTATGATGGTTCCAGTTGGCATTGTAGGGCAAGCTGCGGCTGTGGCTTCCTACCCCTTTATGTCAGAGCTTTTCTCAAGCCGTAGGATGGAGGAATTTTTCAATACCATAAAGAGCGCCATCAAGCATTCTATGTTTCTTATAATTTTTATTTCTTGTGCCATAGCCGCGGCCTCTGAACCCATTGTTGGGCTTATCTTTCAGCAGGGACGCTTCGAACCCTCTGATACTCTGGAAACAGCCAAATTACTTAGGATATATCTTATAGCAGCTCCCCTGTGGGCATTTCAGCAAATTCTGGGGAGAGGTTTCTACGCTACAGGTGATACCCTGTCGCCCGTAATTGTAGGCTCGGTAGTGACATTTGTTATGTTGCCCATATTTTGGCTAGGTGCTATAAACCTAGGATCGGTCGGAGTTGTGGGGGCAAGTGTTATTGGTTTTTTGATCTACTCCGTGGCCATGTCTCTATGGTGGATAAAACGCTTAGATGGGAAGCAAGCCTTTAAAGGGCTATTTCGAAGCATCTCCTTTTATGTTTTGGGAGGAGTTTTCTCTGTGTTTTCTACCGATCTCCTCCATTGGAAACTACTCTCTAAGCTTTTCACCTATAACGAACATTCCCTTGAGAGCTACCTATGGTTTGGACTAATGTCCGGTACCCTCTTCTTTATAGTATGGCTTGGTTTTGCCAGCCTTTTGTTCAGAAAAGATATGGTGGAGATTACCAAGAGGTTAATTAAAAAAAAGAATCTCTAACGAGGGACAGCCCTTATGAAAAAACTTCCTTTGGAAATCGGCCAAGAACTTTTCATTAGACCCCTTGGGGAAAACATGCCTCACAAAGCAAAGACCCAGATTGTAGGGGCAAGACATGGAGAGTTTATTATCATAGACGAACCCGCAATAAAAATTAGTAATCGGCTTATTATTCCTGTAGGTGAAGCTGTTTTATGCTGGTTTTTACATGAGGGAAACGTTTACAGATTTGAAAGTATAATAAGGAAATCCTTAGAAGAAAGGCTCTGCATTCTAGAATACCCTCTTGACTTCCAAGTGGAATCTCTAAGAAGGCATATAAGAATTCAGGTGAATCTTGAAACGGAATTCAAAATAGGATTTAGGGAACAAATCTTTCGTGGAACTATCTCAGACATAAGCGAAAGCGGCTGTAAACTTGTAGTAGACTCAATTACCATTGTTTCTCGAAACCAACGTATTGTGCTCTCCTTTATGCTACCAGATAACCGCATCGTCAGAGATATTGAGGGTATCGTCCGAAACGTTTTATACGACCGACTTAGAATGAAAACAGAAATGGGCATCCAGTTTAAGGGTCCCGAATCGGAGCTTTCTAAAATCTCTTCCTTTTGCCAGTTTTGTCAATATTTTAAAGTTTAACTCTTTGGTTAAAGCTTACTAGAAAAACAGGGGCTAGAGGTTCGAAACGAAAGGAATCAATAAGAGGAACGCTTCTGGATACTTGAAAATGGGTTACAGAAAAAGAAAGGTCACAGCTTCTTGCTGTTCTAATAACCTCGTTTACTGAATCCCAAAGCACAGCAGAAACTACTATGGATGGCATATGATCTTTCCCGAAGCGGTCAATAATGGTCTTTAGTATAAGGCCAAGTTCTTTTCCTCCTCCACCTATGAAGATACTATCTGGCCTTGGAAGACGTGATACCAGATTGGTAGCATCTTCTAGGTAGCAGATTATTTCCCCACAGTGGAAGCGTTTAACGTTTGTTAGAAGCTGTTCATAACGTTTTGGATCCCTTTCAACTGCATGCACCGACCTTAGGGGAACCCGATAGGAGGCCTCGATAGAAATAGAGCCACTCCCTGCCCCAAGGTCCCACAAAATATCTCCAACCTTAAGCCGTAGAGCTGACACAGCAAGAGTTCTAACTTCGAGCTTAGTAATCATACCCCTATCGTGTAAAAACATCTCCTCTGGGAAAAAGCCACCGGTTAATTTTACAGAATACTTTGGAAATAAAGCCACTATATTTGGATTTTTCCATTGTTCTTTTCTAATCTTTGCGGGAGTAAGCTTAGAAATTTTCTCTTCCTTTGTTCCAAGCTTTTCCCCAATAACCATATCCACCATATCACCCATGTTGTGGTCCTCTATAAGCTCTGCAATAAAGGAAGGGGGAAAGGAAGGCCCCGTTAGAATAGCGATTTTACGACCATGTCTTAGCCAATAGAAAAAATCCCGTCTCTCCTCCGAATGCAAGCTAAAGCACATAACATCATCCCATGGCATAGCCAGTTTAGAGAATAGATACTGAACCGATGTGATGTTAGGAAATACGATTAAACGATCCCTCCCCAATAGATCCCCTAGCTGTCGTCCTATACCATAAAAGAGAGGATCCCCTGAGGCGATAACCATTACCTTTTTATATTTAGATTCCCTTTCCACTCTTTCGATAATAGGGGCTAGTGGAGACTTTATGGTTAGCTTTTCAGCCTCCGTAATATGGTTAAGAGCTGAAATTAGGGTCTCAGCACACACAATTAGTTCCGCCTGGCTTACGAGATTTTTAATCTCGGTGGAGATCCAACTAAGCTCCTCAGCCATTCCTATTCCAATTAAAATGACAGTAGGGGGATTCCATGAATGAACCATATTTTTTCCACCTTTAAAAAACTTCTTGACTCGGAGACCTTACCCTGTTACATATTGCATACTATGTAATACGTAAACCATAAGAAGAGTAATTTTATGAACAAAAGGGAACTTCAGGCAAGCGAAACGCGGCAGCGTATAATAAAAAGTGCAGTGGGACTCTTCGCTAGATTCGGTTATCACAAAACCACTGTGTCTGAAATAGCTCAGGTAGCCGGTGTCACAACAGGGGCTCTCTTTCACCACTTTGATTCTAAAGAGGATCTTCTTAGCTCAGTCGTTGAATGGCTTGCAAGGGGTATTCACGCCTACAGTGAACATCTAAAGAAGGAGACAAATCCATCCTTTTCAACCATATCCGACATGATTCGACTCATGTGTAGCCACTACGAAAAGTATCCCGAGGCCACCATATGTTTGGCGATGCTTGCCACGGAATTTTCTGGTTCCCATCACCCTATGGAAGAGCAAATCCGCTCAGTCTATGAGGTTTTTGTTAAGGCTCTTACTCCCATACTGGCAACTAACCCTAAAGTTAAGAATCCCCGCGCTGCCGCTATTGCTTTTATAGGAGCCGTTCAGGGTATAGCTATTCAGGCCATAATGAGGGAGAGGGAATTTAATATAAGAACCCTAGCCGAAGGTTTTGAATCTATGCTGGAAGCCTGGTGAGATTTTCAACCCTAAGCAAAGGAAATCAAAGGAGGAAACATGGAAATCAAAAAAGTTTGTGTGTTGGGAGCCGGAATAATGGGTTCCGGTATTGCCCAGGTTATAGCGGAAGCGGGTTATGAAGTGGTAATGAGAGATATAGAAACCAGCTTTGTTGAAAAGGGCATTGCTACGATTAAAGCAAATCTCGATCGAGCTGTCTCAAAGGGAAAAAAGGAGGCCTCTGAAGCGGAAGCTATTATGAAACGCATAAAGGGAACCCTTGATATAAAAGAGGCTGCTCAGGATGCTCAACTTGTAGTAGAAGCGGTCGTGGAAATAATGGATGTAAAAAAACAGGTCTTTAAAGAACTCGATTCAATCTGCCCTGAAACTACAATATTTGCCTCCAACACCTCGGGACTTTCTATAACCGAAATGGCTTCTGTTACGAAGCGACCGGATCGCTTCATTGGTATGCATTTCTTCAACCCAGTTCCAGTGATGAAACTTGTAGAACTCATTCGCGGGTTTGCTACCTCCGATGAAACCTTTGCTATCGTAAAGACCCTGGTCGAGAAAATCGGTAAAACTCCGGTAGAAGTTAAGGAAGCACCTGGTTTTGTTGTTAATAGAATTCTTTGCCCCATGATCAATGAAGCCATCTTTGTTTATTCGGAGGGATTGGCTTCAGCGGAAGACATTGACAAGGCTATGATGCTTGGTGCAAATCATCCTATAGGTCCTCTCGCTCTAGCCGATATGGTCGGACTTGATACGCTTCTTCACGTCTTGGAAGGGCTCCATAAAGAACTTGGGGAAGACAAGTATCGTCCTGCACCTCTTCTCAGGAAGATGGTAAGAGCAGGATACCTGGGGCGAAAGACGGGCAAAGGATTTTATAACTACACTAAATAAAACTTAAGGAGGGAACCATCTATGTCACACCATTTGTATGAACTTACAGAAGAACACAAAATGCTCCGGGATATGGTAAGAAGACTTGCTAGGGAGCAGGTCGCCCCGGGGGCCGCTCACAGAGACGAAACTGGGGAATTTGACTGGAACATGGTAAATCTTTTGAGGGAAAATGGCCTCTATGGGATCGATTTTCCTGTAGAGTATGGAGGCTCTGGGGCAGGTGTTCTTGCTATGGCCATAGCGGTTGAAGAGCTTTCAAAGGTTGATGCCGCCTGTGGACTACTCATAGCCGATCACGAGCTGGGCTCTCTTCCAATTCTCCTTGCAGCAAATGAGGAACAGAGAAAAAAATACCTTCCCAAATTGGCAACGGGTGAGTGGCTTGCAGCCTTTGCCTTGACCGAACCAGCAGCCGGATCTGATGTAGCATCTCTAAGGTGTCGCGCCGTAAAGGATGGGGATCATTACATTCTGAATGGGACAAAAATCTTTATCACAAACGGCAGCGTTGCTGATGTAGTCACGGTCTATGCCATAACCGATCCTCAAAAACCTTCCCACAAAAATGCTGGAGTTTTCATTGTTGAGAAGGGAACTCCAGGATTCTCCGTTGGAAAGAAAGAGAATAAGATGGGCATCAGGTGGTCAGATACTGTGGAGCTTATCTTCGAAGACTGTCGCATTCCTGCTGAAAATCTACTTGGAAATGGAGAAGATGGATTCCATATCATGATGAAGACTCTTGATTTCTCGAGGCTTGGTGTGGCTGCTCAAGCCCTAGGCATAGCAACGGGAGCCTTTGAATACGCAACAGCCTATGCGAAGGAAAGAATAGCCTTTGGAAAACCAATTATTCAACATGAGGGGATCGGTTTCAAACTTGCCGACATGGCAATGAAGATTGAGGCAGCTCGCCAACTTCTTTACAAAGCCTGTGCTCTCTACGACCATCTCCCCAAAGACATGAGTCGACTCAGTCCTGAACTTATCAAAATGAGCGCTATGGCGAAGTGCTTCTGTGGCGATGTAGCTATGTGGGTTACAACAGAGGCGGTCCAAGTGCTGGGCGGATATGGATACATAAAAGAGTATCCAGTAGAAAGAATGATGCGAGATGCCAAGATTACCCAAATTTACGAGGGCACTAATGAAATTCTACGACTCGTAATTTCGCGATGCATTTAATAGCCCTATAGGGCCTAAAGGGTCAGGGGGGGCTTTTGAGATAAAAAGGCGGTGGAAACATGGAGGGGTTGCCACCGCCATAATTTTTGTTTTTTCTAAACTTTCCTACGAAGGAGGAAGATTTTATGGGAAAGGATCAAGATGTAGTGATCGTTGGGGGAGTGAGAACGGCGATAGGTAAATTTGGAGGAACCCTTAAGGATCTAAGAGCGTCTCAGCTTGCTGCTCATGTTATGAAAGCTGTGGTAGAACGAACGGGGATCGATCCCGCCATTCTCGATGACATTATAGCTGGAGATTGTATTCAATGTGCAGACGAAGCAAATACAGCAAGAACCGCGGCTCTTATGGCAGGTTTTCCTGTTCATGTGCCTGCTTATACTATTCAACGTCAGTGTTCTTCTTCAATGCAGGCTCTCGCTTCAGCGGCCCAGGCTATTCGAGCAGGAGATGCTCAAGTTATAATGGTGGTTGGTGTAGAATCTATGAGTTCCGCCCCCTATTACATAGCTAAAGCCAGATGGGGACTTCGACTTATGCATCAGGAAATAACCGACTCCCTATGGGAAGCTCTTCATTCTGGAAGTCGCCTTCTTGGAACTCCTATGATTATGGGAGAAACGGCTGAAAACCTTGCCGAAAAATATGGCATCTCTAGGGAGGAACAGGATCAGGTAGCCCTGGAGAGCCATCATAAGGCCGAAGCGGCTATAAAATCTGGCCGTTTCAAAGAAGAAATAGTTCCCATAGAAGTGGCGGGACAAAAAAAGGGTGAAAAGGTCATTTTCGAGCAGGATGAGCATCCTCGATTCGGGCTTAAGATGGAGGATCTTGCAAAGCTTCCACCGGTTTTCAAGAAAAATGGAACCGTCACCGCTGGAAATTCTTCCGGAATCAACGATGGAGCGGCAGCTGCACTTCTTATGACCAGAAAAAGAGCTCGAGAACTTGGTCTTGAACCTATGGGTCGGATTGTAACAACAGCAGTAGCTGGAGTTGAACCCCATCTTATGGGATATGGCCCTGTGCCAGCTACTGAAAAGGCTCTTAAAAAGGCCGAAATGTCTCTAAAGGACATCCAATTAGTGGAGCTCAATGAGGCCTTTGCGGCTCAGTATATCGCCTGCGAAAGAGGGTTAGGACTCGACCGCTCAATAACAAACGTCAATGGGAGTGGTATAAGCCTGGGTCATCCAGTGGGATGCACAGGACTAAGAATTATTATATCGCTTCTTTACGAAATGCGCCGTAGAGATCTCGAAGTCGGTCTTGCGACGCTATGTGTCGGAGGTGGTATGGGGATGGCAACAATTCTTGCTCGGGATTAAATAAAAAATATAAAAATCGAGTGGGGATAGTGTATGTTTTTCATGTATTTGAGCTCTTAGATAACCAATATCCTAAAGAAAAATCAACTTGGTGGCTTCAGTATTCATCTTATCTGAGATCGAGCCTGCCTTTAGGTTCTCCATTACTAACTATCCCCACATCTTAGTTTCTCTGAATAAATTGTTAAGAAGGCGTCTTTTATAAAAAACCCCTTATCAAACACAACTGTTCTTGATTTAATCCAAAGGATGAGTAAAAATGACAAATATTAGAAAACCCTTTTTTGTTGTGTCTTCTAAAAAATTCTTAATAACAGAATTCATCGAAATAATTCTTGCAAAAAACTCATTAAGCCCAATAGGGATAGATCTAAAGTTATTAGCTAATAAAAGCATAGAAGTTTTTTTAGATTGGGGAATGGTAGTTATACACAGGTAATACATAATCACCAGTTTTCAATATACTAAAGATAGCAGTCATATTTTCTCCCTCATCTTGGAAGTAAGGCTTAATAGCCAGTTCCTGAATATAAACGAAATAGAAAGTATTATGAATTTTGCCACTTTTTGTTCTTACTTTTATATAATTTCACGAGTAAATTAGCCACCATGCCAGAAGATATACCTATACAGCCGCCAACAAATATATCAAGAGGAAAATGTACTCCAAGATACATTCTTCCATAAGCAACCAAAAGAGCGTAAACAAAAAGTAGAATTTTAATATAATTTGTAGAACCATAATAAAAGCAAGTTGCTACTACAAAGGTAAGAGCTGTATCTCCTGAAGGAAAGGAACCATGATAAAGACCTTCAATAAGATGCACATCCTCTAGCATACTAGCAGGTCTTGGAGCTTTAATAGCAAACTTCAAAATATGAACTAGACAAGTCTCAATAGTTACTGCCGTAAGTAACCGCCAAAAATACTGCTTTTTAAGCTTTAACAATATCATACCAATTAGGATCACAATCCAACCTTTGCCTAAGATATAAAAGTGTTGAAAAAAAACATCAAAGATAGGATTTCTGTAACCGTTAATTAATCGAAAGATAAAAATGTTAATATGAAAATCCTCTATATTACTCAGAAACTCTCTCCCTCTAAAAATTCTATTAGTGATTATACTCCTTAGCAGTTACTCTAAAGTGAAAAGGAAAGATATTTATTTTAGTGGGCAAGCGCCTACTTGACGCAGAAGAGGTGGTAGATTTGATCATCACCGTACCTACTTTAAAATCTATGACTCCATTTTATTTTAATTTCTCTCTCCACAACTATTTCAGATTGGCGAAAGGATTCTTTTATTTTGTTTTCAGACTCCTCCTTCGAAATCGTTCCGCCAAAGGCTTCAATTACAGATGAAGGTTTTATCTTATCATGTTTTATATCAATATCCTTTGGCTCTCTTTCTTCACATAACTCTTTCTTTATTAATATTTCATTTCCACTTAAGTTAACTCCACATTCCTTTTTGAAATAGATACAACTTGGTTTACCCTCTTCAACCCTTCCTAATCCAGACATTCCTTCTCTTATCCCTTTTTTCACAGTGGTTTTAAAAACTTCCTCGGAAGGAATTCTTAACTCACCGGGAACTTTATCAAACCAACCAACCTCTTCTCCATGTCCCTTGTAAACTCTTGCTCCAAACGTATAGTCAATTAACTGGGCTCCTAAACACATGCCGAGCACTCGTAGGTTTCTATTTATTGCTTCTCTTATGAGCCTTGAGACTACTTTTAAATGGGAATAATCTTCCATTTCATAAACCCCCATAGGTCCTCCCATAACTATCAAGCTTTTGTAATTTTCAAGAGATGATGGCATCTATCCTTCTTCTCCTTAAAAGATCTCATAGGGAATTGATTGTTCAATAAAATAGTGTTCTATACTTCCAGGTCCTTCTGTCTTTACATTTTTAGTTATCGCTATCATAAAGATTAATTCCTTTTCTTATTGTTATTCCATATTTTTTTATTCTGTAGTTAAGCTGTCTCTCTGTTAAACCTAAAGCCTGTGCAGTTTTCCTTATGTTAAAATTGTATTTTGGAAGAGCATCCATTATTCTAATTCTTTCAAGTTCCTCAACCTCCCTGGGAAGTTTTAGTTCGCCTGAAAAAGAGGGTTTTAAGGGAAGTACCCCTTTTACAGTATCTGGAAGGTCATAGAGTTTTATTTTGTTGATTTCAGTCATTACAACAAGCCTTTCAATGGTGTTTGCAAGCTCTCTTACATTGCCAGGCCAATCGTAAGACATAAACACCTTCAATACTTCATCATCAATAGTGACAGATTTTTTATAAATATTACAGAAGCTTTTTAGGTAATACTCAACCAGTAAGGGAATATCCTCCTTTCTTTCTCTAAGAGGCGGAATATAAATTGGTATAACATTAAGCCTCCAAAATAAGTCCTCTCTAAAGTTTCCCTTTCTTATTTCCTCTGCAAGGTCTTTATTTGTGGCTGATATAAGCCTTACATCTACCCGAATAGTCTTTGATGATCCAAGGGGTTCAACCGTTCTTTCCTGAAGAACCCTTAGAAGTTTTGGCTGAAGAGAAAGGGGTAATTCTCCTACCTCATCAAGAAATATAGTTCCTCCTTGGGCCTGCTCAAATTCGCCAATCCTCTTTACTGCACCCGTGAAAGCTCCCTTTTCAGAACCAAATAGCTCTGCCTCAAGAAGATTCTCAGGAATGGCTGCACAGTTTATTGCCACAAAGGGTCCCTTTGCCCTTTTGCTTTGAAAGTGTATGGTTTTTGCGATTAATTCTTTCCCTGTGCCAGACTCTCCAAAGAGTAGCACTGTTGCATCTGTGCCTGCTACCTTCATTACTGTTTTTAATACAGCTTGAAAAGAATGGGATTGCCCTATCAAATTAGGAAAATTATATCTTTCCTTTAGTTGGGCTCTTAGAGTTATGTTCTCATCTTCCATTATTTTGTAAGTTTCCCAAAGTTTTAAAAACTGACCTATTAAAGAGGCAACGATTGAGAGCACCCTTAGATCATCATCCACCTCAGTCTTTTCATCGGCATAAATTCTATCTACAGAGACAACTCCAAGAATCTCTTCTTCTATTTTTATGGGGACGCACAGAAAGGAAATACCCTTTTTGTTTGGCCGACTTCCTGTTTTATTAAGAAACTGGGGCTCCTTTTCTATATCTGGAATAAACATCGGAATTCCTGTCTCTATAACTGTACCAACGATTCCTTCACCAATTCTGTATCTTCCTCTTTTCATCTCCTCTTCAGTAAGCCCATAGGCAGCAACAATACTGATTTCTTCTGTTTTCTTGTCAAATACAAAAATACTACCCCTCCTCATGTCAAGGGCTTTTGAGAGGATTTCAAGGACAGAATAAAGATTTTTTCCAAGGTCAAAGGAAGAGGTTAAAACTTTACTTACCTCAAAAAGTGCCTTTAATTCTATGTTTTCATATTTATCCATGGTTTAAACAACTTCAACGAGACTATCCAAAAACCTCAACCCTTATTTTTGTGATAAATAGCAACTTAAATTCAGATTCCCTGTAGACCTCTCCCTCTCCATGACCTTTATGTCTACCAAAACCCTTAATTCCATGAATGCCAGCAAGGACAGGCCCTTCTTTTACTTCTTTAAATTCATACTTACTTCCTTTTACTTTTGTCGTTCTAAGGCACTAAGTGCTAGTAAATTTTTACAAAACCTGCTTTTTGAGTTATGATAATAAACTCCACAGCCACTCCTTATGCAAGTCCAATAACAGTGGGTTTTTCTATGTTACAACCTATAGTGTATGTTCCACTAACAAGAGCAACAGTGATTGGCACTTCAAACCCTCTCATAACATATAGCTAGCAAAATCTATGCTAGATTAAAACTCTTTGAAATCTGAAGATCTCTTAAAAGTAAGGAGATGACAATTATGTAAAGTTTTACAATTTTGTAAATATTTTCTATGGCCACCATTAAAAAAACAGTTTTTTGAAAGTTGTCATTTCACCTTAGGAATAGATAAAATTATTTAAATAGCCTCAAGATAAAAAGTAGTAACAACAAGTTTATAAAATTTACATTCTTGTAAAACAAGAAGCCAGGCATTTAAGGACAAAGAGATTAAGGGAATGATCCTTTTGATTGTCCTTATCATGCCTGACAAAAATTAAACTATTTCACAGTAATCAATAGCTAAGGCACTATTTATTAATTCAAGCTCAATATCTCTGTCTTCCTCAAGACTTCCGAAAGCATCGGCACGGCACTGTCTGCAGTGCCTTATCTGAGGGATATATTTTCCACAACCCTGTCTTATCTCATCAATCTGTTCATAAGAAGGCTTTTTTAGGTATCTCATCCTTCCATTTGGAATGAGAGGAATTATATTCATTGCCTCAACTCTAAGCCTTTTAGCTCTTTGGGCAATTAACTCCAACTCAATCTCATTTACTCCCGAAATAAGAACAGAGTTTATCTTTATATAAAACCCTCTTTTTTTAAGCTCCTCAATTCCTTTCCATTGATTTCTAAGTAAAACCTCTACTGCCTCTTTTCCTTTAATTAGTCTTCCATCATATATAATCCATGAATAGATCTTCTCTGCAACAGAAACACTAATGGCATTTACTGTAATTGTAACTGTCCAAACCCCCAATTCCTCAAGAATTTTCAACTTCTCGGGTAGATAAAGTCCGTTTGTTGAAAGACATAAGTTTATTTTAGGTAAATTTTTTCTTACAAGACTAAAAAACTCATATGTTGTCTCATTGGCAAGGGGATCTCCCGGACCTGCAACTCCCACAACAGAGATATTCTGCCTTTCCACAGCAATTAGTGTTCTCTCCAAAGCTTCCTTTGGCGTTAATATCCTACTTGAAACTCCCGGTCTCGATTCATTAACACAGTCAAACCTTCTGTCACAGTAGTTGCAACTAATATTACAAATAGGAGCTACAGGAAGGTGGATTCTTCCATATTTTCCATGGGCATCTTCAGAAAAACAGGGATGCCTTTTTATGGCATCCCTTCTATGAAATTGCTCTTTCATCCTCCTCTCCTGTTCTTATTCTTATTGCCTTCTCTATTGGACATACAAATATCTTTCCATCACCGTGCCTTCCTGTTCTGTTTACCTCCATTATTCTATTTACAATGGGATCTACCATTTCATCTGGAACAATCATTGTAATCATCCTTTTTGGCACAAAAATGGCGACTTTTGGCAAAGTATGCTCAAGTGCATAGGTTGAAGGTGTAGGTTTTAGCTTTACTGCCGTGCAGTAGCTTTTCGGTAAATCTGAGTCAAGCTCATCGGTGCAGGTATCACCCCTTTGTTTTCCCCTTCCTTCAACTCCCTGAAGTGTCATTGATGGGAAACCAAGTTCTTCAAGAGCCCTTTTAGTCTCTGGTGTTTTATCTCTTCTTATTATTGCAATAATTTCTTTCATAAAACCTCCTCCCCTGTTCTTATCGTAAATGCCCTTTCAACAGAACTAATAAATATCTTTCCATCACCAATAAATCCTGTGCGTGCTTTGTTTTGAATTATATCAATAACCCTTTCCACATCCTCATCCTCCA
This sequence comes from Syntrophobacterales bacterium, assembly GCA_026417655.1. Lineage (GTDB taxonomy): Bacteria > Desulfobacterota > Syntrophobacteria > Syntrophobacterales > Thermodesulforhabdaceae > JAOACS01. The sequence goes on along the minus strand of JAOACS010000018.1, from coordinate 4,926 downwards.
CAACCATCATAATTAGTGTCTTTGGAAGCTCATCATAATGAACAGGCCCTACCTGAAGTCCCTTTTGCTTACCCCTTCCAAAAACTGGCATCTTTGTTAAAGAGGGATATCCTGCTCCCTCAAGGGCAAGCACTACTTCTTGCTCCTTTTCTGGTCTTATGAAGGCTCTAATCATTTTCATAGCTATTCCTCCTTCTTATTTAATATTTTCTTGAGCCACGGTGGTGGCGAAGTCTTTACTGTATGGTGAAGTCTTTCAAGACATTCCTCAATCATCTCACCTTCCTTTACTTTAAGTGGCATCATTCCCCTCTGAGAAAGCCTTGCTGCAGAAGGTGGTCCTATCTCAGTCATGTATATGATTTTACAGTCAGATAGTGCCTTTACTTTATCCCATACAAGGTCATTGTGAAGCTCTGGATTATCTCTGCTTTCCTCGATTTTACTGTCTCTTCCCTCAGAGAAATTTCTTACTTCGAGAAATCTGTATCCTTCTTCATCAATCTCATAGACAAAAAACTTTCCACACCTTCCAAAATGCTCGTTTACAGTTACTCCATCTGTGGATGCAAAGGCTACTTTCATTAATGCGCCTCCCTAAGGAATACATTTGCAATATCGTTTAAAATATTTAAACTACCTCTGTAACCCACAGTTACCTTCTGTGGATAACCGATAGTTTTGTAAACGGGAAATCCCATCTCATAGAGGGGTATCCCCATTTTTCTTGCCCTTTCCTCTGCATGACTATTTGAGATTATTAAGTTATATTCGCCAGAAAGAGCACTTAAGTCACCAATTAACACCTCCTTTGCCTCTATCTTGTTTAAATATTCTGTCTTTTCTGGAACTATTGCTAACTGTAAAGACATATCCATCTCTCCTATCAATTTTGAAAGACCTAATGCATGGTCTGGCTCAAGGGCGATTGCAATTTTTTTTCCCGAGACATAGAATTGGACATCTCTCATTGCATCAATAAGAATTCTTCTTTCCCTTAAAAGCTCCTGGGGAATATCTCTTTCACTTAACAGAGAGAGAGTCTCCAAAAACTCATCAAAGGCTTTTAATCCATAGAGGCTCTCAAATACTTTGTATTCAATACCAAATCTTCTCTTTAGCTCCTTACCAATACTTTCAAGGCTGTTACCCAATATGAAGGTAAACTCAGAGTTTTTCATCTCAAATATATCTTCTAATTTTGTTCCTCCTTCTGTAATTGCCGAAAATCTTCTCGCGCCCTCAAGGGATGAAAGATCTGGAAGAAGAATCGAGCCTAGACCAAAGAGTTTAAAAACTTTTTTTAACTCAGTAAAATCTGCTGGGGTAAAGTGTCCTCCCGAAATTATATTTACCTGACCCTTTCTTCTGTTTATCTTATCATTTGGAATAATCTTAATAATCTCCATTAATGCTCTTTCATAGCCCCACTCAAAGCCTCCTTCATAGTCAGGAATCTTTATGTGAATAACTCTAAAGTCTTCTTCGTTGTATTGCTCTAATATATGGTCTATGCTTTCTCCTCTCATGTGTGATAGAGCTCCCGTAACTAAGGCAACTAAACTAACCTTCCCATTCTTAAGTTCATCAAGGGTTTTTCTTAGTTTTTCCTCTCCACCCATTACAACTTCCTCAGTAAAAAGTTTTGTGCTTATCATAGCTATGGGCTCTCTGAAGTGCTTAATTAGAAGGACTTTTCCAAGAAAATTACATCCTTGTGGAGAATGAAGTACTGGCATTGCTTTATCAATCCCCTGAAGAGCTACAATAGCACCAACGAAGGAAGAATTTTTAAGAGGGTCAACGGTTACCTCTTTTTTATGTATTTTTATAAGAGGAATTGAAGTTTTTCTTTTATCATAGAAACTTATTGCTTTATTTATGTCTTCGGCAAGATTTATGAGACCTCTATACCCTGCATAGGCTCTGTGACGTTCCTGATTTACATCAACAAAGGGAATACCCTCCTTTATGGCAAGATAAAGGTTTCTCCCTCCTGCAATTAAAATCTGAGCATTCTTTTCCTCTATTACTCTAAGAATATTTTTTGCGGAGGTATCCTCAAAAAGAAAGCAATTATCGCTTACAAGCTCCCTTATCTTTGCCTCATCTTCATAGGTGCTCTTCTTTGTTCCCACTGCGACAACCTCAATTCCAAGGTCCTTTAAGGCTGATATCATTGACCAGGATTTTACACCTCCAGTGTAAAGAACAGCCCTTTTCCCATTAAGGATTTCATACTCCTTAAGTTTTAACTCTAAATTAAGCTCCTCCCTTTTTATCAAGTTCTCAACTCTGTCTTTTAATGAGAGGTCATTGAAGGCCCTGGCAATCTCCCGTAAGGCGTTAGAGGTTTCAGTTTTTCCGAAGAAGGATACCTCAACAAAGGGAATTCCATATCTCTTCTTCATCTCAATCCCAATATTTATGAGGGCACGGCTACATATGAGCACGTTTAGTTTTGCCCTATGTGCCCATTTTATCTCTTTGTATGTGGAATTCCCTGTTATCCTTGAAAGGATCCTTAATCCTGCTTCCTCAAGCAATGGCTCAATTAGAAACTGATCCCCTGCAATGTTATACTCTCCTATGATATTTATGTCCCTTTCCGTTACAAAGGGAGGTTCCTCTTTGCCTATTACATGCTCAAGTAAAACCTCACCAGCAATACGGTTACCTAAGTTTTTAGGGCCTACAAACCCAGGTGCATTAACAGGAATTACGTCTATTCCAAGCTTTTCCCTTGCTAAAGCACAGACTCTTTCAATGTCCTCACCAAGTAACCCCGTTACACAGGTTGAATAAACATAAATAGCCTGAGGAGAAAATCTCTTTGACACACTTTCAAGGGCTTTAATAAGCTTATTGTCTGCACCAAGTATGAGATCAATCTCAGAAAGATCTGTTGTAAAGCCCATTTTGTGAAATAATCCCCTTTCTGAGATTGTGCCCCTTCCCTGCCAACTGTTTGCAGAGCAGGATATGGGTCCATGTATTAGATGGACAGCATCTGCAATAGGCTGTAGCACAATCAAGGCACCATCAAAGGCACAGGATTCACCACCCCTTGAGCGGCATATCCTTTGCCCTTTTTCATAGTTTTTTATTTCTATTGTAGACTCAATCATTTTTCAGTCTCCCTATCTAATTACATCAAAGCTTGGTGAATCCATGGTTTCTCTGTCAATCTCATCAAGCACAATATTAACCATAAGGGTAAGTAAATTCAGAGCACCCTGGTAACCTATAATTGGATATCTATGCATGTGGTGTCTATCAAATATAGGAAAACCGACCCTAATAAGAGGCGTTCCTGTATCTCTCCATAAGGCCTTACAGTAAGAGTTGCCAATAAGTAAATCAACCGGTTCTGTAAAAAGAAGAGACCTTAGATGCCACATATCTTTCTTAATATAGACCTTTCCCTCTGAGCCAAAAAGAGGTTCACTTTTAAGAATCTCATAGGCCTTACTTTCAAACTCTTCATCTCCATTTGTGCATACTATATGAACAGGAATTCCACCAAGCTCAAGAATAAAGCTTAGAAGTCCAAGCAAAAGATCTGGATCACCTACAAGAGCAAATCTCTTTCCATGAATGTAAGCGTAGGAGTCAACCATGGCATCTATTACTCTTCCTCTTTCCTCTAGGAGCTCATCAGGAATAGGCTTTCCTGTAATGTCATTTAAAATATTAAGGAGATAGTCTGTATTCTTAATGCCTATGGGAGGTGGAACATTTATAAATGTTTGCTTCCATTCATCCCTTATGAATTCACCTGTTTTTTTGGTTGAAAATCTCTGGAGTGCCACTGTTGCAATTGAATTAATTGAGTACTTAACCTCTCCTAAGCTTGTTCCCCCGGGATACATCTCATACTCCCCCTCATTAGGGGAATCAAAAACATCACTTATATCAGCAAGTAATATATGGGGTATATTCATAATTTTTAAAATTCTTCTTATTTCTCTGTAGTTTCCTGAGTATGTATCAAAGCCCATGATTATATTTATTTTGTCATTCTTCGTAGATTTTTGCCCTGCAGTCATGTAGCTTAAGATTCCTTTTAACATCGCATCATATCCATCAATGTGTGAACCGACAAAACTCGGAGTATTTGCATAGGGAGTTAGCATTTCTTCAGGAATTACACCCTGCTGTTTTGCCTTTTTTATAAAGGCATTAAGGTCATCTCCAATTACCTCAGCCATGCATGTTGTTGATATTGCAAACATCTTAGGCTTATAAAGGGCATAGGCATTCTCAAGCCCCTCAATCATATTGCTTAATCCTCCAAATACAGCTGCATCCTCCGTCATTGAGGTTGAAACAGCAGGAACAGGCTCTTTGAAATGTCTACTTAGGTGACTTCTAAAATAGGCGACACACCCCTGCGAGCCATGGACAAAGGGAAGAGTATCCCTAAATCCTAATGCGCAAAGCACAGCACCAAGTGGCTGGCATGCCTTTGCTGGATTAATTGACAATGCTTTACGGGCAAAGTTTTTTTCTTTATATTCCTCTGTCCTTGTGTATTCCTCAACAGCCTTTATTTCCTCCTCTGAGTAAGGGCATTCAAATTTTTTTTTTCCTCAAAGAGTCTTCTGTAGTCTTCTCTTTTGTATAGTTCAACATGATCTAATATCTTCATCTTTTCCTCCTTCTTATAAGTTTCCATGTAGGATTGTTTACTGCCATATCCATGTCTCGGGCAAAGACAGGAAAACCATCGAATCCATGATAGGGTCCTGAGTAATCCCATGAGTGCATCTGCCTAAAAGGTAATCCCATTTTGTGATATACATATTTTTCTTTTATCCCAGAGCCAATAAGGTCTGGCTTTAAAATCTCTGCAAATCTCTCAAGCTCATAATGGGATGGATCATCATAAATAAGAGAGTTCTTTGGCATCTCAGGATAGGTTCT
>JAOACS010000020.1 GCA_026417655.1 Syntrophobacterales bacterium | reverse complement strand
GTATAGACCATGCTTATGAATGCATCGCTCAAAACAGGATTTATGTCATAAAGGGTGCGATTTAATAATCCACCTGCTGTTGCTCCGAATATGGATCCTACAAGGAATGCGATAGCAAGAGCTATTGATACATTACCTAGCTTTTTATGGACCGCTGTTCCCATAATCGCTTTTGCAAATATGTGGAATAGGTCAGTACCTACAGCAAGAATACCCTTTACTCCAACGGTCATCAATGCGGGAGCAATAATGAATCCGCCACCAGCACCTATACACCCTGTAATAAGTCCAGCACATAGTCCAACTATCATGGAAACAATAAATACTTTGTTACTGTAAAAGGCAGGACCATAGGCTTCTTTTCCCCCAATGATAGAGGGTAGAGCGTCTGCCGCCACAGCAATAGAGAATAAAATGGCAGGAAGCATTAAAAGAAATAGGATGAATAATCGCTTTTTGCTTCCTAAAATGGTTCTTGAGACATCGAGTTCCCACCTAGCGTGGGCTCTTGATGCCTCTGCTAGGACATGGGCTGTCATTCGAAAGACCTTCATAAGCTCTCCTCCTTTTTGTGTGATTGATAGCGCTTTCACAAGCGCAAATCTCCTTTAAGGTAGGTTCTAAGCCCACCCTTTTAAGCCCTCTTTTGAAGTTTCAAAAAGCTAGGTTTCTTTACCAATTCATCCCATAGATTTTCATAAGATTCATCTTTTATGTCCCATCCGTTCGTGGAGCTTTTTTCTCTTGTAGGCATCCTCAATCTTGTAAACCAAATCATCTATGTCCATGGGTTTCATAAGATAGTCGAAGGCTCCAAGATCCATTCCTCTCACGGCCACTTCAACATTGGCATGACCGGTAAGCATAATAACCTCTACCAGAGGATGGGTCGTTTTAATTGCGTTTAGCGTTTGTATACCGTCCATACCAGGCATGCGAACATCGAGAACAACAACATCGACAGGATGATTTTGAAGGTGAGCAAGAGCTTCCTCTCCACTTGGCACAGCCTCTACAGCCATATTACGCTTCCTTAACCTCTTTATAAGTGTTTCAAGAAATTCGGGTTCGTCGTCTACAAGAAGCACCCTGCATTTGTTTCCTTCCATGGTTAACCTCTTTTTAATTAGTTTCCCTAACTATTTCGTTATCCCTTCCCAGTTGTTTCGCTGGAAGGGATATCATTTTTTTTACAGTGTCTTTGAGTTCCTCAAGGTTTTCCTTTTCTACTACCACAATTCTGGACTGGAGTTCCTTGTCTATGTTACGGGCTAAATATTCTTCCATCCAATTTTCAGGAAGGTAGGAGTGAATCACAACTGGAATACGGTTATCAGTAATCCACGATAGGGTCATAGGAAAGGTGATATCGAAGCAATCAAGATCCATTATAAACAGATCGTATGCTGAACCACTTTTTAATTGCTCTTTTAATTCAGCAAGATTTTTTACAAGCACCACCTCATATCCTTCTCGTAAAAGTTCCCGTTGGAGCAGGGCTCTCACATTCCTATTTCTATCGAATATCAGAAGTCTTGCACCCACCTTGTTGGGTCTCCCTTTTATGTTGCTATTGACGTGTTTTGGCTTTAGCAATGAGTATGCCATAATCCGTTGAAAAACCCCTAGCTACAAGGACTAGTAACAGCCCTATCCGTTCTTTTCTATAAACAAACTTCCATGTCCGATACCTTTACACTCTGAAAAAACCTTTTTCATACAATAGTCCTTCTCTCCTTTTTTCGATGGTTTTCTCGAAAGTTTCATTGTGGTATAATTCAAAACTTGAAAGATAAGGAGGTGACAAAATGTTTAGAAAAGGGGACTTGGTTGTCTATCCTGCTCATGGTATCGGAAGGATAGATGATGTCCAGGTCGAATTGGTTGGTGGCAAAGAAAAACGGTTTTTAGTTGTTCGTATTATTGAAAACGATATGAAAATAATGCTTCCCCTTGGCAATACCAGTAACATAGGGATAAGACCTCTCATAAATAAGGAAGAGATCCATCAGGTCTTTGATGTCCTAAAAAAACGGGAAATCTCCGTTGTGGCTTCAACCTGGAATAGGCGATACAAAGAGTATATGGACAAAATCAGGTCTGGCTCAATATACGATCTGGCCGAAGTCTTTAGAAATCTTTACCTAATACAGTTGGAAAAAAATCTGTCTTTTGGTGAAAAGAAGATGTTCGATATGGCTAAGTCATTGATGGTAAAAGAAATTGCTCTGGTAGCTGGAATTTCTGAGTCGGAGGTTGAGGAGATGGTTTATAGGTTGATGGTTGAAGGCAGTGCTGAGTAGTTATTATTTGTATTGTGGGTGGTATTTTCTGAGGTATAAAAAAATAGTTAAAGATCTTTGAAAAGGAGGATGGATGGGTGATATTTCATGGGTCTGGGTTCTACTTAAAGTATTTATCATAGTCGTATGTGGAATTGGGGGTTATTTTATTACGGCACAGGTTAGCTATTTTTCACCCTTTTCTTGGGCGCCCTTTGTTGGAGCTCTATTGGGTGGTATTATTGCAACAATTGTCATCGCCCTTGAAAATATTTTTAGAAGGCTTCCCCTTAAGAGAATTCTTGGTGGAACGTTAGGCCTTATTCTTGGTCTTTTTATTGCCCGGTTGATAGGCGGGAGTTTTACAGGGCTTCAGAACCCCACAGTTCAGGTCAGTATTTATGTCATCCTTTGTTGTCTCTTCGGCTATATAGGAACGGTTTTAGGAAGTGCCAGGTTTGCGGAGCTCATGACAGGTTTCCCCTGGTTTGGGAAAAGCTCCTTTAAGGGTGGGGGGATTCCCAAAATACTTGATACCAGTGTTCTTATAGACGGCCGCGTTGTAGATGTTGTAGAGGCTGGGTTTTTGGAAGGTCCCTTGGTCGTGCCAGACTTTGTTATTCATGAGCTTCAACATATTGCGGATAGTCAAGATCAGTTGCGCAGGGCGAAAGGTCGCCGAGGGCTAGATATAATGAAGCGACTTCAAGAGAGCAAACAGGTGGAAACTCGTATTGAACGCCATCCCATTAAGGATTCAACCGATGTTGACACCAAACTTGTTGCTCTTGCTATTCGCCTTCAAGGTAAAATTATTACCAATGACTCTAACTTGGCCAAGGTAGCCGAGGTCAACGGTATCCAGGTCCTCAATATGCATAGGCTTGCTCACGCCATGAGACCAGTCGTCATGCCGGGTGAGGTGTTGAGGTTACAAATACTTCGGGAAGGAAGAGAACAGGGGCAAGGTATTGCTTATCTAGAGGATGGAACCATGGTTGTAGTTGAAAATGCGAGTAAATATCTCGGGAAGGAAGTAGAGGTTTCCGTCACAAGTGTGCTTCAGACTCCCGTAGGGCGTATGGTTTTTACGGCTCTTAAAACCTCAGATGATGGTCGCCAACACTAAAGGGGAAGAGATAAGGGAATTTAAGATAAAGGATGAGGATCAAGTTGGTAAAAGGCTAGACTTATTTCTTGTGAGCGTCTTAGAGGGGTATTCTCGAGGGGGCATTCAGAGCCTGATCGAAGCTGGTGATGTTACTGTCAATGGACTCTATCGGAAACCAGGGTATCGGCTTCGGTTAGGGGATTTGGTAGCCTGTAGGATTGTGTCTCCTAAGCCACTACCTTTCTCGGTTATTGAACCTGTTCCTATGCCACTTGACATACTATACGAGGACCCCTGGATTATTGTATTGAATAAACCGCCGGGACTCGTCGTTCATCCAGGAGCGGGGCAGACGGGATCAACCCTTGTTCATGCCCTTCTTTATCATTGTAATAGTCTAGCCTCCATAGGAGCACCTCTTCGACCAGGGATAGTCCATAGGCTTGATCAAGGGACCTCAGGTGTTATGGTGGTGGCAAAAACCAATGAGGCCTATCTTAATCTTATTGAACAATTTAAGTCTCATAAAGTTGAAAAAACCTATCTTGCTATAGTCTGTGGAGTGCCTGGTAAGAAGGGAAATGTTCCCTCTCCTATTGTAACTCTTATAGATAGACATCCTGTAAATAGAAAGAAAATGGCAGTATCTAAAAGCAAAGGGCGTGAGGCTGTTACTTACTGGAGGGTATTAAGGGATTGGGTAGAAGTTTCTCTTGTGGAGGCGAAACCGATTACGGGAAGAACTCATCAGATCCGAGTTCATCTAAGCTATATAGATCATCCGATTGTAGGTGATGAGCTTTATGGTAATACCCGAAACCGCTGTAAGAATATTAAAGATGAGACTTTGAAACTAGAAATAATTAAGATCACTCATCAAATGTTACACGCCCTCTCAATATCCTTTAATCATCCCTATTCGGGAAAGCGCCTACACTTTGAGGCATCACTCCCAAAGGATATGGAAAATCTTATAGCTCTTCTAGAAGGGTACATCTAGGCGACGCCTTAATGATCCCCTATAACGCAGGAACAGATTTTCTCACTAGGGTTGGAGGAGGAAACAACAATATCTTTTACAAAACGCGACAGATTTTGTTTTGGTCCTATAGCTATCAATGTGTCCCCCTCCTGGAGTGTTTCATAGGGGGTGGGGTTATAAATCATAGAACCATCAAACTTTTTGATGGCTACAACGATTAAATTGTATGAGCTTCTTATGTTTGAATCTACTAGGTTCTTACCCACAATGTGGGCACCCGATGGAAGTCTTATTTCTTCCATACCGAGTTCCATGCCTTCACCAGACAGAGCTAGCTCGAGAAAATCGGTTACCGTTGGACGAATAATATTGTGGGCGATCCGGAGGGCTCCACTTGCGTAGGGAGATACAACCCTGTCGGCTCCAGCCTTTTTCAACCGTTTTTCTGCTCCTGGACTTCCTGCTCGAGCACAGATAAGAAGATCCTTGTTAAGATCTCTTGCCGTAAGCACAATAAAGACGTTGTCCGTGTCTTTAGTGACCACAGAGACAAGACCCTGAGCTTTATTAATTCCCGCTTCTATGAGCACTTCTTCCTCGGTCGCATCCCCCTGAAGGTAAGGGATCCCTGCTTCTTCGAGCTTTATGAGTTCTTCTTCTGCCTTCTCTATCACCACCACGGGAAGTTGATACCTTAATAACTCACGTGTTACCACCTTTCCCATTTGGCCATAGCCACAGATAATATAGTGGTTACTAATTTGTGAAAGTCTTTTCTTCATCTTTCGCCTCCGATACATCTGAAGAAACTGTCCGTCGGCAATATAGTTTCCAAGGGCAGCGATCTGAGAGGCCACGAAACCAATTCCAATAAAGATTAGAAGGATGGTAAAAAGACGACCCTTTTCACTAAGAGGCCTTACTTCGCCGAAACCTATTGTCGTTAGAGTAATGAGGGTCATGTAGAGACCTTCTAAGAAGGTGTAGTCCTCTATAAGCATGTAGCCTAGAGAACCCCCCAGAATTAAAAGAGTAGAGAATGTTGATATTACAACAACTCTGTTTTTGAAAAAAGAGGCCCTATTCATTTATTCCCGCATCATGGATTCCTATGAAAGATCTACTAGTGAGGGCTGCCTCTTTCATATCGACAACAATAGGATACCATCTCTGAAATATCGGGTCTATTCTAGCATCAATAAGATAAGTTCTATCGGGTTTTGTCTCTACTTCTATAACGGCAGTATCAGGTGAAGTAATGTCTCCTTTGTAACCCAGGGTTCTATGGAAGAGAAGTTCGATGCGATGTTTTCCAGGCATCACTTCAATCTCTTGAAGAATTGAAGCCCCCCTTATGTAACTAGGAACCTCCCTTCCATCTACCGAAATAACATAAACACCGGTGGTATCGGATGGAGGATTTTGCCAGGGATAATCAAAGGGTTTAATATTTGTTAAGATGGAAACGTAGGCCTTGGGATAGGGACCTCCATGAAAGGTTTTCCCATGGAAATAACAGCCTGAAAAACATACTACCCCTATAAGAAGCACTAGGTATACTTTCCTCATTATTCCTACCCTCCACCAACCGCTGGAAAGAAGGCAACCCTTTCGTCACCCTTTAAAATATGGTCTATTGAGGCGTGAATCCCGTTGATCATGACAATCTTGATCTCATCTTTAGGAATGCCAAGGATATCGGCAACATGGGATACTGAGACCCCTGGACCTACTTCTAGCGTGATCCCCTTTTCTGGGTTGTAGTCTGGGATAAAGCGTCTGAGCGTTGCTGCTAAGAAGACATTCAAGGGCATGGTTATTTCTAACCTGTATTTGTTGTATGAGTATGAGCTTGCCGAAATACACGCTTTACATGGACGTTAGAAACGATGGCTGCATAGTCCTTACCCTGCTCAACCCTTACACTAATGGACTGGTGGTCTATTTCCATATACTTAGAGAGAACCGCAAGGATTTCGTTTTTAATGTTCTCCATGATTTCCGGTTCGATACTTAGCCGATCGTGAAGAAGGACAATCTGCATCCTATCTCTTGCCACTTTGCCGCTCTTTTTGTCACTAAAAAACCTTTTTATAGAATCTAGCATTTCCATCTCTCCCTTCACTAGGTTTTAACAAGGATTATCCGGCTCCGAAGATTTTCTTAACCTTTGAAAGGAGGCTCCCTTCGTGATTGTCCAATGGGATCGGAATATTTTCGCCCTCTAGTCTTCCTGCAATCCTCTTGAAGGCAGCAGCAACTTGACTCTTCCTGTCGTGAACCAGTGGAACGCCACGGTTGGTGGAGATAACCACTTCTTCACTTTCGGGTATGATGCCTATGAGAGGGATGGAAAGCAGAGAACAAATATCTTCTGTGGACATCATGTCACCCCTTTTGATCATCTTTTGGTTTACCCGATTGATTATGAGATGGATATCTTTTAGCATATTTGCTTCCAAAAGCCCTATTACTCGATCCGCATCACGAATGGCGGAGACCTCAGGGGTTGTAACTATGAGAGCCTTTTGGGCTCCCGCAATAGCGTTTCTAAAACCCTGTTCGATGCCTGCAGGACAATCGATCAAAACGTAATCGAAATTTTCCGCCAGTTGATCACAGAGTCTTTTCATGGCCTCTGGCATGACGGAGTCTTTATCACGGGTTTGAGCAGCAGGGATTAGGTAAAGAGAATTTATCTTTCGATCTCGAATCATGGCCTGTTCAAGGCGACATCTACCTTCAATCACATCCACGACATTATAAACAATTCTATTTTCTAGCCCCATTACCACATCGAGATTTCTAAGACCAATATCGGCATCGATCATTACAACCGAAAGCCCCCGCATGGCCAAAGCGGTGCCTAGATTCGCTACCGTCGTAGTTTTACCTACGCCACCCTTTCCTGAAGTTATAACTATTGTTTTACCTGGCATATTCTTTAGGCACTCCTTTCCCTAGAAACTTATTACCTGGATTTGACCATCCCTTACCTCAGCTACTTCGTAACGCTTTGACTGGAGTGAGGACTTATCTTGACGGGGTGGAATGGCTACAAGGTCTGCTATCCTTATTTGACTAGGTTCTATAGAAAGGGCCCATATCTTAGCTGCCGTATTCCCGTAGGCTCCAGCATGAGCCATTCCCCTCAAAACTCCAAAGACAATTATATCCCTTCCAGCAATTACTTCGGCCCCTGGGTTTACATCTCCAAGCACTATGCAATCCTGAGGTGCCTCTACCCTTGTTCCTGATCGACATGTTTGCCTAATAATTACCGGTTCAGGTTCCTTTTCTTGAATGGGAATTTGGTGAATAGGAATACCTATCTGTCTAGAAGCCCATTCGAAGAATGAATCAAATCTATGGCCTAACCGAAGCTCTGTTATAGTTGCGTGCCATTTGTTTTTTAAAAGATCCCTCAAAGCCAAAATCTCATCGAAGCGAAATGGTCGAAGACCTAAGTCGATAACTATCTTTGCCGATCTGAAAAATTTATTCGATTCTTCCCAGCGCTTTTCAAGGTAGCGAAGGATCATCTGAAAGGGAAGAGAGGGATCTAGAACAAACACAAACTGACCATCTCGCTGAGCTCGTATCTGAACAGCAACCGCCGTAGGCTCTCTATTATCCATGTCTCTCCTACTTAGGTATCCCCAAGTTATGGCCACAAAATAAACTCTTCAAGTTCATACCAGTTAAAAACCCTGGGAAAATCAGAGCCCTTACGGTTCCAGGGTTGATCATACACAATGACACCGAAACCTTCGGTGTGTAATTTTAAGCAAGTGTCCCATCGATCTTCAACAAATACCTTAACCTTCATATCTCTCAGGATAGAGCTCTTTTTGTTCGGATCGCCTGTAGCTATCACCTGAATAGCTTCTTTTGGAACATCCGGTAGCAGATTATGAAGCCACCTTGTCACTGATTCAGGCCACACCCTTGCTGTAACGAATCTAAGGGGTGCGTAATTACTAAACTTTCTCAGAAATTCCGAAGCTCCAGGACAGGGTGGTATCTTCAGAGTATATTCATCGCTTAGGACAAGGCAAATGAGCTCATCAATAACCTCCCTTTTTACATTGGGAAGACATCTCGAAAGGTCATATTCACGGATGTGATCCTTGGAGAAATGATCCATTCCGAGCCTTTCTTTTACTACCTCCACGAAAACAGCCATTGTATCAGCTACTACCCCATCCACGTCAAAGGCAAGTTCCCATGGAAGAATGGAGGAAAGGGGGTCTCTAAAATTTTTTTCATCCGTCGGTGATACATACCTGAGCAGGTTCGTCGAAGCGGAACCATATTTCATAAACGCCTTCCTCCAAGTGACTATGGATTACATACCCAACCTTATGGAATACACTTAACATTTTCCTATTAGATGCGAGCACATAGGCACAAAAACCGCTTATCCCCTTACTTCTGGCAATTTCACATAGGTAGTGGAGTAAAAAGGAACCTATTCCCCGCCTCTGATATTCGGCCCGAACAGCGAAATCTACCTCTGCCATGTTACTCCGTTGATCCAAAATGTATCGACCTAAAGCTATGATGGTCTCATTTCCAATATCCCCAAGAATTCCTACAATCGCCATTTCGTGTTCATAGTCTATATTACACATCGCCTGTATGTCTCTGTGGGGAAAGACTCTCATTGCGGAAAGGAAGCGATAGTAAATATCCTGGTCTGGAAGGGAATAGAAGAATTCTTGAAGGGCTCGCTCGTCTGTTGGCTTGATAGGTCTAAAGAAGACCTTAAGATTGCCTGGAAAGATCTGGTAAACCTCCCACTGACCTGGATAAAGGGGTTCGTAAATTGGAGGTAGTATCTGATCTTGATAAACATACCTTATACGTTTGGCTTCGGATAGCAACTTTTCTCTAAATTTGGGATGGGCAATGTTAATTAGAGCCAAGGCTCTCTCTCTTATGGCCTTACCGAAGAGACTAGCAATCCCAAACTCATTGGCCACATACCAGACAGTACTCCTTGGACTTACCACTCCGGCTCCACTGGAGAGGTGCGTTACTATACGAGACTTTCTACCATCTGGGCTTGTGGAGGGAACGAGAATAATCGTTTTACCTTCCTCCGCTTTGGAGGCCCCCAGCATGAAATCCGTATATCCCCCAATACCGCTGTATATCTTATGTCCTATTGAGTCTGCACAGACTTGACCAGTTATATCTATCTCTAGAGCAGCATTTATCGAGACCATCCTTTTATTTTGACTTATGATCATGCTATTGTTTACGTATTCCGTAGGATAAAGCTCTACCTGTGGATTATTGTGGACGAAACGGTATAACCTTTCCGTTCCTAGGCAGAAGGATGCGATAGCCTTTCGAGGATGTAGCGTTTTGTGCCGTCCTGTTATGACACCCTTTTGTATTAGCTCCATATGGGCATCGGTTATCATATCAGAGTGGAGCCCTAGGTCCTTTTTAGAAGATAGATGTCTTACTACTGAATCGGTAATCCTTCCTATGCCTGTTTGAATAGTGGATTGATCCTCCACTAATCTTGATACATAGTGGCCTATACGATCGTAAATAGCGCTTTTTTCGTGTTGGGTAATTTCTATCAATGGCTCTGTATGTTCGACAAAGTAGGAGATTTGAGTCACATGTAAAAATGTATCACCCATAGTGCGAGGCATCTTTTCATTTACCTGAGCCACCACAAACTGGGCATGTTCTGCTGCCGTTTTAGTGATTTCAACCGATATGCCAAGAGAACAGAATCCATGTTCATCTGGTGGAGTTACATGTATTAGACATACATTCAGAGGAAGGGGACCACCGGGTTTAAATAGGTTTGGTATAGAAGAGAAATAGGCCGGTATATAATCGGCAAGCCCCCAGTTTACAGCCTGTCGTGACCGAGGTCCCAGGAAAAAGGTTTTAAGGCGACAATTTTTTTGCCAAGGTGTCCAATCCTCTGGAAGCTCTCCCATTGAGAGGTTCTGGATAAGTTCTATGTCGGTATAGTGGTGTATCACATTGAAGAGAGCTCTTACGAGAAAACGGGGCTCGGCACATCCTGGGGTAATATATACACGACATCCGTCCGATAATACCGCCCTTAGGGCCGTCTCCGGGTTAACTGTTCGTTCACGATAGTATGTCTGCCAGGACATTGTTACCCCTTTCCATAAGCTTTTTAGAAGATTTTTCTTAACACTATAGTTTCCTCTCGACCAGGACCTACAGAAACTATTGATACAGGAATTTCCATCATTTCCTCAATTGTTTCAATGTAATTTCTGGCTTCCTTCGGCAACTCGCTGTATCGTCTAATCTTTCGAATATCCTCTTTCCAGCCAGGCAATTCTATGTATTCTGGTTCCCAGGTCTCGAAATCAGTTATTTTAGAGGGTGTTCTATTGTAGACCTTCTCATTGTTGTGTTGGTAGTTTTTGGCAATTTTTATCGATTCAAGTCCAGTGAGAACATCGAGCTTAGTTATGGCAAGGGAGGTTAACCCGTTTATCCGCTTTGCTACACGCACCATCGTAGCATCAAACCATCCACATCTTCTAGGTCTTCCTGTCGTTGCCCCAAATTCTCCTCCTTTCTCCCTAAACCAGCTCCCTAAAGGATCTTCAAGCTCGGTAGGAAAAGGTCCTCCCCCAACTCTTGTAGTATATGCCTTAGCGACTCCTATAATTTGTTCAATAGCAAGAGGTCCTATACCCGATCCGCAACAAATATTCCCAGAAATGGTATTTGATGAGGTCACATAGGGATATGTCCCATGATCCACATCTAAATGGGTTCCCTGGGCTCCTTCAAAAAGAATATTTTTACCTTTATTTTTGGCCTCTTCAAGTCTTATCGACACATCATCCATGAAGGGAGCGAGCCTTTGTCCGTAACTAGCATACTCTTCGGCTATCCTCTCGGGGGAGAAGGGTCTCTGATGATAATAGTGTTCCAACAAAAAATTCTTTTCCTCGAGTAAACTTTTAAGTTTTTCCAGTAGGAATTCTACGTCAAGAAGATCTTCCATTCTTATACCACTTCTTGCTATCTTATCCTCGTAACAAGGACCAATACCGCGACCTGTAGTTCCAATCTTCCCTTTCCCTTTTCGGGCTTCCCGGGCCACATCAAGGGCCCTATGATAGGGCATAATAACATGGGCACGGGGGCTTATTACAAGTTTTTCTTTATGAATCTGGATCCCATTTTCTTCAAGTTTTTCGATTTCCTCAATGAGTACTGCCGGATCTATGACCACTCCATTCCCTATCATACAAATGGTTGAATCATGAAGAATCCCGGAAGGGATAAGGTGAAAAATGTGTTTTTTTCCATTAACAACAAGGGTATGGCCTGCATTATTTCCTCCCTGGAATCTTACAACTACTTGAGCCTTTTCAGCGAGAAGATCGATAATCTTACCTTTTCCTTCATCGCCCCATTGGGTGCCAATTATTGCTACTGTTGCCATGAGCCTTCAGACTCCTTTCTCATTGTGAACTGAGATTTACTCGCTAAAAACCCTGGAAACTCCCAACTGGAGCCCCAGGGCTTTAAATAAACCAAAGTCGACGGTCTTTCTATGACTTAGTCGTTTTCGCCTACTGTCCTTGTAGCGCTTTTAGGTATTACCATAAGAGTGCCGTATTTGTCATAGGTTACGTATTTGCCTTCCACCTGAGAGAGTACAAAATTTTTTACTAGACTTGCTGTCGCATCCTGGATGGCTCTTCCAAGTAGAACCTCTGGGTTATGTTCTCCATAAACCGATCTTGGGGTTGTTTTTACCTCAGCTCTATTCGCCCAGAGGATTTCTCCCGTTTCTGCATCCTGAACAATGGCTCTTATATGCACAACTGCTTTATCCACTCGACCGCCCTTATGGGCGAGATAGGAAGCTCCCGAGCCCACAAGCCCCCATATAACAACGTTTGCAGCCCCCCACTTGTTCGACTCTACAACGCCCCCTCCAAAGCGAGGATGCCCCTCAACAACCTCCTTTGGCTCAATGGGAACTTTGCTACTTCCCATAGTAAGTCCCATTAGTCCCCCAAGAGCCATCTTATCGATCATTTCGTATGTCTCTGATTGGGCTATTCCAAAGATTGTTCTAGAGCCTAATTTGAAGAAGAAGGGTAAGATACCTGTTTGAACAGGATTGAAGCTGTCTTCCTGTCCTGTTGAAACATCAATTATACGTCCCCGGACCACAAACCTAGCGTTAAATTGTTTCCCCAGCTCCCTAAGAATTTCCTTGTTTAGAGATACAAGCCGTCGTTGATTCCAGAATTTTTCCTCCCTATCTTTGGTCTGACTTAGGTTTTTATAGATAGACAAGGCGATCTCCTGCTTCATTATATCGCTCCAGTTGGCTGTTAGCTCCTCGTGGAGAATTGCAACTTCTGGATTAACAGGTTGACTAGATGGGGCTTCTTGGATTATCCCTTTGTCCAGTAAATACTTGATAACATCCTCTTCTACAGCAGTTCCAAAACCATATTTTTTAAATTCATCCTGTAATGCCTCCATGATAAGAATATTACGTCGCCAATACTCATAGGGCGTCCCGTTAGGTGTATAATCTGCAAATGGAAGAATTACGATCTGGTTATTCCCCCCAAAGGGAGATTGTTGCACAGCGGGCGAAATAGTTTCTAATGATTTATGTCCACAACTGACCGTTACGCATAAAACTATAACACCAATCCAAATTAGCCCCATTTTATTTTGATTTATCATGGAATGACCCCTTTTTGTAATTGGAACTATTGTCTCCAAGACCTCCCCGTTTCGCTATAAAACAATCAAAAAGGGGTTTTCTTGTCAACAAGGTTAAGAGTTAAATAAGCAAAAAAGATCCCTTGGGAAGGGATCCCTCGGGATCTTTATAATAGGGAGGACAATACCCTCTAAAAAGCCATACTTCTTAGCCTTCTTATCCTTTCCTCTATAGGTGGGTGGGTGCTGAAGAGTTGCAGGATACCACCGCCAGTGAGAGGGTTTACGATGAACATGTGAGCCGTTGCTGGCTTTGCTTCTTCCATGGGTATCCGCTCCGCCCCGTAGGCCAATTTTTCCAGTGCGCTTGCCAAAAACTCTGGGTTTCCAGAAAGTTTTGCCCCCTCTTCATCGGCAAGATATTCTCTTGATCGGGAGATCGCCATCTGAATCAATAGGGCTGCCAGAGGAGCAAGGATTGAGAGCACAATGGTTCCAACTATTCCTAATACCCCTCCTCCTTCTTCGTCTTCGGATTTAGCTCCACCTAGTATAGCTGACCATCTAGCCATATCGGCAAGAACCATTATGGCGCCTGCAAAGGTGGCTGCTATGGATCCTATCAGTATGTCTCGATCCTTTATGTGGGCGATTTCGTGGGCTAGAACACCCTTGAGTTCATGAGGTTTCAATAATCGAAGGATCCCTTCCGTAACAGCCACAACCGCATGTTCTGGGTTTCGGCCTGTAGCAAAGGCATTTGGACTTTCAGTAGGAATTATACAAACCTTAGGCATAGGAAGGCCTGCTCGCTGGGAAAGTTCTCTTACCATAGCATATAGTTGGGGGGCTTCATCTTCGCTTACCTGTTGAGCTCCATACATGGCAAGGACAATCTTATCGGAGAACCAGTAGCTTCCTAGATTCATTAGGGCGGCGATTACAAGGGCTATGACCATTCCATGGGAACCCCCTATGGCTTTACCGATAAGCACTATAAGAACTGTTAGAAGCCCAAGAAGGAAAAACGTTCTTAACTGATTTCCCATACCAATACCTCCGTTTTTTTACTAGGGATTTTCTCCAAAAATTAGTAAAAATACAGGTTAAAGGATTGTCAAGCAAAACCAGAAAAAGTTTTTTAAAACTTTGTGCTTATTTATTAAAATCAAAAGTTGGGGGTATCAGAAAGTAAAGATGGTAATATATCCTATCTTTCTTCCTTTTTCGGGCTGTCCATCAAGATGTATCTATTGTAACCAGAGCATAAATACCCTTGAACATCCCGTAGAGCATGAAAAAATCCTTGAGGAGGTGAAGATCAGGATTGGTGCCTTCAAGGAAATCGTTTTGAAAAATAAAAGGCCTGGTGAAATCGCTTTCTACGGAGGCACCTTTACAGCTCTTCCCCTAAATTTTATCGAAAAAATTGTAGAACTTCTTCATCCTCTGTGTTTGAAGGGCATTTTTACGGGAGTCAGATTTTCAACAAGACCCGATGCGGTTACAAATGGGGTGTTGGAGGTTTTAAGGGGCCTTCCAATAAGCATGGTAGAGCTTGGCGTTCAGACTCTTAACAATCGTCTTCTTGAGATACTCAATAGGGGTTATACGACCAAAACGGTTGAAGAGGCGGTTAAGAAAATTCAAGCTCTAGGCTGGAAGGTAGGCCTACAACTCATGGTAGGGATCCCCGATGAGGATAGAAAAACCTTCTTTGAAACTGTAGAGCTCTCTATAGCCCTCTCCCCTAATGCGGTGAGGCTCTACCCTCTCATTGTATTTCCTAATACGATCTTAGGTAAATGGTACGAAGAGGCTCGTTTTCAACCACTCTCCCTCAAAGAGGCTATACTTCGTTGCGCAAAGGCTCTAATGATGTTTGAAGAGGCTGGAGTAGATGTTATACGTATAGGACTTCAGTCTAATAGAGCTCTCGATAATAGATCATTTCTTGCAGGTCCCTATCATCCGGCCTTTGGATACCTTACAAGGGTTCATTGGTGGCGTTTGGTGGTGAATAGGGAACTTGAGAAAATGGAGGCTCAGGAGGGAAGGGTTAAAATTGAAATACCTGAAAGATTTCTTAGCGAATGTTTAGGTCCTAAACAGATTAACATGAGGTTTTGGGTTAGAAAATGGGCCCTTAGGGAGCTATCTATAGGGTTTTTTAATGAGCCCGCCACTATGTTTTCAAAGAGAGTATATATTGTTAGGGTCAATAAGTAGGGAACCATCTTTATTACTCCATAAGCCGTCTTTCAATCTTTTCCTTTTGCCTGAGGTAGTAATCCTTAGGGGAGGGATTAAGTGATAGAGCCCTATCTATGGCATGTAGGGCTCTATCATAGAGCCCCTTCGAATAATAGGCTTCTGCTAGAGTATCCCATATATGGGGACTTTCGGGACTTAGTTTTATTGCCTTTTCCGCAAGTTCAATCGCCTTATCGGGGTTTCTAGTAGGTTGTGGAACTGTTGCGTATAGCCAGGCGAGGGCGTTTAGTAGCTCTGGATTGTTTTTGAAACGTTCTAGTCCATGTAAAAGAATCCTTTCTGCGTATTCATGGGAGCCTTTTTCCATAAGATACCCAGCATATCCGGCGTAAAAGAGTGGATCATCAAGGGAATAGTTGGCTGAGGCGGCGACTATTTTAAGATTTACGTTGAACACTTCTCGTTCGAACCAGGAGCTTTTCTTGATAAAGAGACCAAGTATTACCAGTAAGGTTACCGTAATGAACCAGACTTTTATACTTCTTGCAAGCTTTCGATTATGCATCTTACCGATTAAAGGATTGAAGCTTACACTGTGGATAAACTCTATCCTCTCGAGGATACCATAGTGGTGCCAATTGGATCTATCCAGGGGGTAACCACTCAGCAGAGCGATTTTCCTTAAAGAGCTAGCGAGTGGAACTGGTGTTCCGAGAAGTTCCAGTGCATAAAGATCTGCCTGACGTTCGCAGTTTCTAGAGAAGTATCCGAAAAGAAATCGAAAATAAAATATTAGGAAAATTAGGAAGGGTAGGGTGGTTAAGATTGAAAGAATGGTCGTAGAAAAGACGCCTGGCATTGATGAGAGTTTTATGAGATTTTCCCTGCTTAGAACCCATAGAATTACTAAATCACTTGAGGCGTAAACAATAAGGATATAGCCTAAAAAGAGGAGAAAATAGAGAGGCATGTGGAATTTTCTTATGTGTCCCATCTCATGGGCAATTACTGCAAGGATTTCATCATCATCTAGCGCTTCATTAAGAGCTGGAGTAATTAGAATGTATCGAGTCCTTGGTAGAAAACCTATAATCCCAGCTGTAAGGGCCCTTTCCCCAAGCGATGGCCACAAGAGAAGATCTTTAATCGGGAAATGATAAAAGGCGAGAAACCTTTCTATTAGTTCCCTCCTTGGCCCCTTGAGAAAGGGCTTGCATTGCCAGACTTTGACAATAAAATCTATGCCGAAAATTGAAAACATTAAAAAACCTACGATTATAACTATTAAGTGACCCTCTTCAGTTCTGAAGATCTTCCATGGGAATACAAGGTCTATAACATCGGAAAACAGGGATAGGATGAGCCACGGAAGAACCATTCCCGTGTAGAAACGAAACTTTGATTCTATGTGTCTTTTCAGGGGAATGCTGCTATTTGAGACCCTGCAAAATAGGGGATAGCCGCTATGCCAGACAATTCCAAGATATACAAAATAGAGCGTAAGTCCAATGAGGTTAGAGATCATAACTGAGCGTGGGAGGAAAAGTGTGGAAAATAATAGATATTTAATATTCATGCCGTATATAAGAAAGGCATAGAAGGGTATTATTAGAAGACTTAAGAAATTTTCGGTTCTTTCGTAATCTTTTAGTGAAATCTCCCTTAGTTTCTCTTTACGAGAGAAGGTTATTTTGCAAAGTCCATAGAACAATAAGAACTGCCCGAGAAAGAGAAAAAAATTAACCCAAGTATTAGCAGGTGGTTTTACGTCTTCCGGCTGAGCCGAATAGATAAAAATTACGATAAGAAATCGGATTATTTGGCCATACATTCGTATAGTTAAAAGGGATCATTCATCGTAAATTGAATCTTTCCCTTTCCTAGAAGGTCATGGAGATGGATAATACCTTCCACAATCCCCCTTTCGTCCACTACGGGCAAAACCGTAATGAGATGTCGTTCCATCATTTCAAGGGCATCTGATACGAAACTATCCTTTAAAATAGTCTTAGGTCGATGGGTCATCACATCGTAGACTTTCCTCTCATAAAGAGATCTTCCCCATTTGGTAATAGCTCGTCGAAGATCACCATCTGTAAATATTCCACATAGCCTATTTACACCATTGTGGACCAAAGTGGCTCCAAGCCCCTTTGCGTTCATCTCATCTATTGCTTTTGATACAGGATCTTCGGAAGCAACCCAAGGAATAGACTCCCCCTGGCGCATGATCTCTCTAAGTGGAACTCTTAGGCGCTGACCAAGATGTCCCCCTGGGTGGAAACGGTGAAAGTCTCTGAAATTAAAATTTTTAAGCTTTGCAAGGGTTACGGCGATAGCATCCCCCACTGCAAGGGATGCCGTTGTGCTTGATGTGGGAGCAAGCCCTAGAGGGCAAGCCTCCCTTGGAACAGAAACATCGATCACCACGTCGCTCAACGTAGCTATGCGGGAGTGTTTATTACCGGTGAGGGTTATGATTTTAACTCCGAGGGGTTTTAGCACTTGTATTACTTGACAGATTTCATTCGTTTCTCCGCTATTTGATATAATGAGAAGAACGTCTTCAGATCGAACCATCCCAAGATCGCCGTGAAGAGCCTCCGAAGGATGAAGAAAGAAGGCTGGTGTTCCAGTACTACTTAAGGTAGCGGCGACCTTTCTAGCGACTATGCCTGATTTTCCTATGCCTGCTGTGATAACTCTACCTGAGCATTTTTCGATAATAAAAACTGCCTGAGCAAATTCTTTCCCCAGTCGATCTTTCACCGAAAGAATAGCTTCCGCCTCAGTTAAAAGCACCTCTTTTGCCCAATCGATAACCCTTTCATACATTGCAACCTACCGCTCAAAGCAGTCTTTTTGTAACTCCCTTTCGAATTTAACCGCATATTCCCCGTTAAAGCAGGCTATACAGAAGGGATGCTCTTCTATATTATATCCAGTGGCTTCTAACAAACCTTCGAGACTAAGGTAACTTAGGGCATCAAGCCCTATAAACCTTCTTATCTCTTCCACACTGTAAGAGGCTGCTATGAGCTCCCCCTTAGTAGAAAAGTCGATACCGTAGGGACATGGGAAGCGATGGGGTGGACAACTCACAAGCATGCTCAACTCTTTTGCTCCAGCCTGTTTAAGAGTATTTATTCGTGTTTTCGTAGTTGTGCCTCGAATGATTGAATCCTCAACCAAAATGATGCGTTTTCCCCTTATAAGCTCCTTTACAGGGTTAAGTTTTACCCTAACTGCAAAGGTTCTCATACTCTGACTCGGCTGTATAAAGGTCCGCCCCACGTAATGATTTCTAATGATTCCCATCTCGAAGGGGATACCGGAGGCCTCTGAGAATCCAAGAGCGGCATAATTTCCAGAATCGGGAAAGGGCATAACCATGTCGCCTGTAATGTGATTTTCCTTCGCTAGCAACCTCCCAAGCCTTTTCCTTACCATGTAGACGTTTTGACCAAAAATTGAACTATCGGGACGAGCAAAATAGATGAACTCAAAGATACAGTATTTTGACTCTTCTGGTTTGAAGGGTTTTATTGATCTACAGCCGTGGTGGTTGATGAATAGTATTTCACCTGGCTCGATATCTCGAATGTATCTTGCCTCTATTAAGTCAAAGGCACAGGTTTCGGAGGCAACAACGTAGGTATCGTTGTTGAGCTGTCCAAGGCAAAGGGGTCGAAACCCTCGGGGATCTCTAATGGCAATAAGCGTATCACGAGTGCACATTACTAGAGAATAGGCCCCCTTGATTTTTTCAAGGGCCCTAACAAGGGCTTCCTCAAGACCGTAGCGAAGATGTCTTGCTATGAGGTGCATAATGACCTCTGTATCCATAGTGGTCCGGAAGATAGCCCCTTTAGACTCTAGTTCCTGTCTGAGCTCATAGGCGTTCACCAGATTACCATTATGGGCGATGGCGTAGTATTCATGACCGTGGAACATAGTAAAGGGTTGAGCATTGGAGAGAAGGGATGAACCTGTAGTAGAATATCGAACATGGCCTATAGCTAGGTACCCATGGAGCTGGCGAAGGGTTTCCTCCTTGAAAACCTCTGAAACCAATCCCATGTGTCGATAATCTCGAAGGCATCCACCATCTGATACGGCTATACCAGCGCTTTCCTGTCCCCTGTGTTGAAGAGCGTATAAACCGAAGTAGGTAAGCTTCGCTGCCTCTTCGTGACCGTAAACTCCAAATATACCACATTCTTCACGTCTAGATGGGATAAAGGGACTTAGCTTTGAAAGATATTTCATTTTTGTAACAAACCTCTTTTCTAAAGCATAGTATTTTTCTTTACCCTAAGGATCTTAAGGAGACCGCATCTTTTTTTGTTAGCTCTATTTGGGAATGGTATTCTTGAATGGAGCGAACCGTCCAGTCCTTGTTTTGAAGAGCAGAAATTGCTTTAACCATGGCGAGGGCTCCAGAAATTGTTGTAGCATAGGGAATGTTGTATAACAGAGTAGCCCGACGCATGGATAGGGAATCGGAATAGGTTTTCTTACCAAGGCTTGTATTAATTACCAGCTGCACGGCACCATTCTTTATAAAGTCTACCACATGAGGTCTTCCTTCTCTGATTTTAAAAACCCTTTCCGCAGGGATGTTATGATTGCTCAAATAATCCGCTGTTCCCTTGGTAGCGATTATCTTGAAGCCTAAACTGTGAAAGCCCCTTGCCACATCAACCGCTTTGGGTTTATCTCGATCATGGACACTTATAAAGACTGTCCCTTTAAGTGGCAGGTTGAAGCCTGCTGCCATCTGGGACTTGGCAAAGGCGAGTCCGAAGGAGTGGTCTATACCCATCACTTCCCCTGTTGACTTCATCTCAGGTCCAAGAAGTATGTCAACCCCAGGAAAGCGGTTAAAGGGGAAAACTGATTCTTTCACCGAAATATGAGAAGGATGAACCTCCTTGGTGAAACCAAGTTCTTTCAGTCTCTTGCCAAGCATTACTTTTGTTGCGAGTTTCGCCAGGGGAACACCAATCGCTTTGCTCACGAAGGGCACCGTTCTCGAGGCTCGCGGATTTACTTCAAGAATATAAATTGTGCCTTTTTGTATGGCGAACTGAATGTTCATAAGACCTACTACACCAAGCTCTTTCGCTATAAGCTTGGTCTGTCGTATAATTTCCTGCTGAAGCTCTTCTGAGATACTTATGGGAGGGAGTACACAGGCACTGTCTCCCGAGTGAATTCCCGCTGCCTCAATGTGTTCCATAATGCCAGCCACCACAGTTATTTCGCCATCACTTATGGCGTCTACATCTACCTCGATAGCATCTTCTAGAAATTTATCTATAAGAATGGGATGTCCTGGGCTTACGTGAATCGCCTGTTTCATAAATTCTCGAAGAGATTCAGGGTCATAAACAATTTCCATGGCCCTTCCTCCAAGAACATAGGAGGGCCTTACAACCACAGGATAACCAATGATTCTAGAGGCTTCGAGAGCCTCCTCGACATTGGTAGCGGTGGCATTTTCAGGTTGTCTTAATCCCAATTTTTTAAGCAATTCCTGAAAACGCTTTCTATCTTCAGCTCGATCAATTGCGTCGGGAGACGTCCCAAGAATGGGGACGCCAGCTCGCTCAAGGGGAACGGCTAGATTAAGGGGCGTTTGTCCTCCAAATTGAACAATTAATCCCTTAAGCAGTCTAATCCCCCCGGGAAGAATCCGATTTTCCTCATCAACTATACTTAGAACATCCTCACGGGTGAGTGGTTCGAAATAGAGCTTATCGGATGTGTCATAGTCGGTCGATACAGTTTCAGGGTTCGAATTAACCATAATGGCTTCAACCCCTTCTTCCTTTACCGCAAAGGCTGCGTGGACACAACAGTAGTCGAACTCAATGCCCTGGCCAATCCTATTTGGTCCTCCTCCAAGTATGATTACCTTTTCTCTATCAGATACTCTGGCTTCGTCTTCCTCTTCATAGGTAGAATAGAAATAGGGGGTATAGGCCTCAAACTCGGCGGCACAGGTGTCCACCAATTTATAGACGGGTCGAACATTCATGGCTAGGCGTTTTTGACGGATAGTATCTTCATCGGTTCCTGTAAGTTGGGCAAGACGGATGTCCGAAAATCCCCATGATTTGGCGATCTTCATATTGTCTGGATTATTCAGAAAAGAGGGGTTGTGACGAATATACGCTTCCAATTCCACAATTTCTTTGATGTGGTAGAGAAACCACCGATCTATTTTGGTTCTTTCGTAGATTTCATCAATTGATATACCAAGTTTTATGGCTTCGGCTATTTGAAAGAGACGTTTGGAGTTAGGACGGTTAAGTTTTTCTCGAATCTCTTCAATGTATTCCTCTGAAGCATGGGCGGGAGGATCGGTAAAGCCGTAACAACCGATCTCTAGGGAGCGTATGGCCTTTTGAAGAGCTTCCTTAAAGGTTCTTCCTATCGCCATGGTTTCTCCCACGGATTTCATTGAGGTGGTGAGAAGATCTACGGTGCTTGGAAATTTCTCAAACGTAAATCTTGGGATTTTTACTACACAATAGTCTATGGTAGGCTCAAAGGAAGCTCTTGTTTCTTTCGTAATGTCGTTTGGGAGTTCGTCTAGGGTGTATCCAACAGCAAGTTTTGCAGCGATCTTTGCGATAGGAAAGCCTGTAGCCTTTGAAGCAAGGGCAGATGAACGGGAGACCCTTGGGTTCATCTCTATTACCACCATATCACCGTTTGAGGGATTGATGGCGAATTGAACATTAGAGCCCCCGGTTTCAACACCAATTTCTCTCATTATAGCGATGGCAGCATCCCTCATTCGTTGATATTCTTGATCGGTTAGAGTCTGGGCGGGAGCCACAGTGATGGAGTCTCCGGTGTGAATACCCATGGGATCCATATTCTCTATGGAACAGATGATCACAACATTGTCCATACGATCACGCATAACTTCCAACTCAAACTCTTTCCAACCCAAGACCGATTCTTCGAGCATAACGGTATTAATTAAGCTCACCTCGAGTCCCCGTTGGACAATTTCTAGCAGTTCCTCGCGATTATAGGCTACCCCCCCTCCAGTTCCTCCCAGTGTAAAAGAGGGACGGATTATTATGGGGAAACCGATTTCCGAGGCTATAATATCGGCTTCTTCCAAAGAATGGGCGATACCACTCTGGGGCACTTTAAGGCCTATACGTTCCATGGCCTCCCGGAAGAGTTTCCGATCTTCGGCCTTACGAATTACCTCTGGCTTTGCGCCGATCATCTCTACACTGTAGCGATCTAAGATGCCTTCATCGTAGAGCTTTATCGCTGTGTTTAAACCGGTCTGCCCACCCAGGGTGGGTAGAATAGCGTCGGGTCTTTCCCTTTCAATTATTTTTGCCACTGCCTCCACTGTTATCGGCTCAATATAAGTTCGGTCGGCCATGCCCGGATCTGTCATGATGGTGGCAGGGTTACTGTTTACAAGAATGACTTCATAGCCTTCTTCTCGTAGGGCTTTACAGGCCTGAGTTCCAGAATAGTCGAATTCGCAGGCTTGCCCAATTATGATAGGTCCTGATCCAATTATTAGGATTTTTCGGAGATCGGCTCGCTTTGGCATGTCAGATCGTCCTTCTCCTCCTGTGGTGTTTGATAGCACCTATGAATCGTTCAAAAAGATAGGTTGCATCATGAGGCCCTGGCGAAGCTTCGGGATGGTACTGAACACTAAAGGCCGGTATTTCCCGATGTTCGAGCCCCTCGAGGGTTTCATCATTGAGGTTTATGTGGGTGAACTTTACCGGTAGATGAGAAAGGGAGTCGGGATCTACACAGAAACCATGATTCTGGCTAGTAATCTCAATCTTTCCGGTAGTAAGATCCTTTACGGGTTGGTTTACCCCTCTATGACCAAATTTTAGCTTAAAGGTTCGGCCTCCTAAGGCAAGTCCCATAAGTTGATGCCCAAGGCAGATACCAAACATAGGACGGGATCCCAAAAGGGCTCTGGTCGTTTTTATGGCGTAGGTAACTGCGGCTGGGTCTCCAGGACCATTTGAGAGAAATATACCGTCTGGATCATAGGAAAGTATTTCCTCGGCGGTAGTCTCGGCAGGAAAAACAAGAACTTGGCATCCCTGTCTTTCAAGATTTCTCAGTATGTTGTATTTTATACCAAAATCGAAGGCAGCAATTCTAAAACCCGGATGATCTCTTAGCCAGTGACGTATTCCGGGGTTTGGCCTATTGTTGACCCAAAGGTATGGCTCTTTGCAGGTAACCCGCTTTACCATATCAATCCCAACAAGCCCTGGAAACTCAAGCACTTCTTCAAGAAGTCTTTTGCGGACCTCAGGAGTATCCTCAACCTCCGTTGCGATAATACCCCGCATGGCGCCCGCTAGTCGGATATGGCGAGTGATAGCTCTAGTGTCAACCGCTTCAATCCCAATCTTTCCGTGTTCCTCAAGAAATTCCGAAAGAGTTTTTTCGCTTCGCCAGTTGCTAGGAAAATCCTGATACTCCTTGATGATGAAAGCCTCCACCTGAATTTCCGATGATTCCATATCTTCTGCATTTATGCCGTAGTTTCCCGTAAGAGGGTAGGTCATGACAACCATTTGTCCCTTGTAGGATGGATCCGTAAGGATTTCCTGATACCCCGCCATGCCCGTATTAAAAACCACTTCTCCCAAGGCCTTTCCGCTTCCTGCAAAGGCTCTTCCCTTAAAAACCGTTCCATCTTCTAGTACAATTAGCGCTGGTGAGCGCTTCCACGGAAAACCCATCCAATCTCCTTTCTCACATATTTTCAGAAGATTTTACTTTAGTAGTGATATTACACTCTAGAATTTGTCGCAAGTATTTTAGTCATTGATCCTAAACTCGCAAGGATTTCCAAGGGGTAAAATGCTAAGTCAAGAAGGGACACCTGAAGTAGTGTCCCCAAAGGATTATTCTAACTTATCTACCCTTCCACTGGGGCTTTCTCTTTTCTAGAAAGGCGCTAACGCCCTCTTTGGCGTCCTCTGTAGTGCAAAGACGAGAAAAGATTTCACTGCTGTAGTCAAATCGCTGACTAAAGGGCATGTCTATCATTTTGTAGTAGAACTGTTTTCCGAGAGCGAGAGCTATGGGACTTTTGCTAATGA
This sequence comes from Syntrophobacterales bacterium, assembly GCA_026417655.1. Lineage (GTDB taxonomy): Bacteria > Desulfobacterota > Syntrophobacteria > Syntrophobacterales > Thermodesulforhabdaceae > JAOACS01. The sequence goes on along the minus strand of JAOACS010000020.1, from coordinate 82,215 downwards.
GTTTTTCGGCAAAGGCTCGAGTCTCCTCTTCGAGTTTTTCTGGAGGAACAACCCTGTTTACGATGCCGAGTCTTTCGGCCTCTTTGGCATCGATCATGTCACCAGAAAGGAGCATCTCTAGGGATTTATGCTTTCCAAGTTTATAACTTACAGGAATAATTGGTCCTGTGCAAAGTAGCCCCACATTTATGGCTGTTGTGCCTATTTTGGTTCCATCAGCCACTATGGAGAAGTCAGCAGCAAACATTAGCCCCGCTCCATTCGCAACAGCATAGCCGTGAACCATGGCAATTACAGGTTTTTTCATGGAAGCTATAGTAAAATGCATTTGATCCATAAGGCTTATCCAAGCTTGGTATTCTAGGGCAGATTTGCCAGGAAACTCCTTTATGTCGATTCCGGTAGAGAAGGCTTTCCCTTCACCCTTTACAATCACAACCCTAACATCGTCATCAGAGTCAAGGGCCTTAAGAGCATCGTTAAGCTCCTTAGCAAGAGTTGAGCTGAAGGTGTTGAACTGTTCTGGCCTATTAAGGCTGATCCAACCGATAGCCCCTTCTTTCTTGATAATGAGTGTTTCGTAGTTCTTCATGATATACTCCCTCCCCATAAGTTTGTGCCTTTAAAGGACTCCATCTGGGAATCTATCAAAAAAGTTAATGTTTATCAAACGTTTTTTGAATAGTTTTCTTCTTTAAAACCCCTTGTCTTTGATAGGTTAGTTTTTTAGGATCAAGAATACTAGGTGGGAGACTCTAGGAAAACCTAAAGGAGAAATGGAAAGGTGGATGTTTCTGTCGAGGACGAGGATTGTAGTCTAGAAGGGAAGGATCTTGAACCCTTTAGGGAGGGATTTTTTTAATTTTGACCTCTTAACACCATCGAGTGAAAGAGAAGAATGGGAAAGTGTTTCATTTGTAGCAAGATAGATCCCTATGTTTCATCTGAGTTGGGGCTTTGCTCTAATTGTATAAGGGAAAGACCCCAGGAGGTGTTAAAGATCTCTGAGAGGGTTCATCAAATTTCCAGGCGAAAATACGGCCTTCCTGATGCACCCCCACGAACCGAAGGAGGAGTTGTCTGTAATGGGTGCCCCAATAGATGCAAGATGGGAGAGGGGGAGAGGGGTTATTGTGGTTTAAGAAAAAACTCCGGTGGCAATATTTTGCCGGATCCTAGGCTTGGAAAGCTTTCATTTTATCATGATCCACTTCCTACCAACTGCGTTGCTGACTGGGTCTGTCCTGGAGGCACGGGCAGAGGTTACCCAGTTTATGCATATAAAAAGGGTCCAGAGACCGGCTACAAGAATCTAGCGATATTTTTTCATACCTGCTCCTTTAATTGTCTTTTTTGCCAGAATTGGAGTTTTAAGGAAGACATGAGGTATGGGAAGCCTTTTTCACCGGAGGAGTTACTATATCTTGTTGACGAATCAACCTCCTGTGTTTGTTTCTTTGGTGGTGACCCCGGTTCGCAGATGCCCTTTGCTATAGAATTTTCCAAGCTTGCAATTAAACATAGGAGAGGTAGGCTTCTTAGGATATGCTTTGAGACAAATGGATTCATGGAGGAGGAACTCCTAGATAGTGCCTTTGAGCTTTCTATCGAATCGGGTGGATGCGTAAAGTTTGATCTTAAGGCTTGGAACGAAGATCTTCATAGGGCCCTCACGGGGCAAAGTAATAGGGTCACCCTTAGAAATTTTGCTAGGCTTACAAAAAAGATTGAGTTAAGACCTGAGCCTCCCCCTCTTGTGGCAAGCACCCTTTTGGTGGCAGGTTATGTTGACGAGAGGGAGGTTGAGGGGATCGCAAGATTCATTGCCGATCTTAATCCGGACATCCCTTATGCTCTTTTGGCCTTTTACCCCCATTTTTACATGGCCGATCTTCCTCTTACTAAAAGGGATACGGCTCTGAGATGTCAAGAGGTGGCACTAAAGGCGGGGTTGAAAAATGTAAGAATAGGCAATGTGCACCTACTGAGATGAGAGATCCATTAATCCCTACGGTAACCTCCTTTAACACTTTTAGGAAATGAAGCCGATTTGGTGGTAGCTTTTAATAATAAGCTAAGGGTTTAGATTTGGTATAATGAATACCTAAAAAAACTCCATGAAGGAGGGACACCTATGCACCCAGATTTCCTGACTATTACAGAGGATGGCCGGCTTATGCTGAAGAAAGCCGTAGCAGACGGGGTCGAAACCGTTTGGGATCGTTACCAGGCCCAACTTCCCCAGTGTGGATTTTGTGAGCTCGGACTCAGTTGTAGAAACTGCGTAATGGGGCCCTGTAGGATCGATCCCTTTGGGGAGGGACCCCAGAGGGGTATATGTGGGGCCGATGTTGACATTATTGTTGCGAGAAATCTTGGACGTATGATCGCCTCAGGCTCCGCTTCCCACTCTGATCACGGAAGAGATCTTGTTGAAGTGCTTAGAAGCGTTGCCGATGGGAAGGCTCCTGGTTACGGAATCTCTGATGAGGAAAAGCTCATAAGGGTAGCTAAGGAGTTGGGTATTAGGATCGATGGCTTAGATGTATCTGAGGTAGCTAGAAGGGTTTCTGAGGTCCTTGAAGAGGACTTTGGGACCAAGAAACGGGAGGTCTCCTTTGTTACAAGAGTCCCAAAGGCTAGACGTGAACTATGGGAAAAGCTTAACATAACCCCTCGAGGCATAGACCGTGAAGTGGTTGAGATGATGCATCGGACCCACATGGGGGTTGATAATGATTGGGTAAATCTTCTCCTTCATGGCTTGCGAACAGCCCTTGCAGACGGATGGGGTGGATCCATGATCGCAACGGAGGTTTCGGATATTCTCTTTGGAGTGCCGAAACCGATCCAATCGGAAGTAAGTTTAGGAGTGTTAAAGGAAAGTCACGTAAATATTATTCTCCACGGTCATAATCCCCTTGTTTCTGAGATGATTGTTCAGGCCTCTCAGGATCCGGATATAGTTGCCATGGCTAAAGAGGTTGGAGCTTCTGGCATCAATCTCGCTGGGTTATGTTGCACAGGCAATGAAGTCCTTATGCGACGTGGTATTCCCATGGCTGGAAACCATCTAATGACAGAGCTCACTATTGCTACCGGTGCTGTTGAGATGGTGGTAGTGGATTACCAATGCATTATGCCCTCCCTTGCTACGGTTGCTAACTGTTACCATACAAAGATGATCTCGACATCGAATAAAGCAAAATTTCCTGGAATGGTTCATAGGGAATTTCGCCCCGATAATGCCAAAGAATTGGCGAGAGAGATAGTTAAGGAAGCTGTGGAAAATTTTAAAAACCGTATCCCTGGCAAAGTATTTATCCCAATAAGGCCTGTGAAGGTATTTACTGGTTTCAGCGTTGAAGCTATTCTTGAAGCCCTTGGAGGGAGCCTTGATCCACTTGTGGATGCGATAAAGAGTGGGGCTATTAAAGGAGCTGTAGGTGTTGTGGGGTGTAACAACCCTAAAATTAAACATGACTTTGGCCATGTTAATTTGACAAAAGAGCTCATAAAGAATGATATCTTAGTTGTCGATACTGGATGTGCAGCAGTAGCCCACGGGAAGGCTGGCCTTAAGCAGCTCGAGGCGGCAAATCTTGCAGGAGAAGGTCTTAGAAAGATCTGTCAGGCTCTTTCTATTCCACCGGTTCTTCATGTAGGAAGTTGTGTGGATAACGTGCGGATACTTGTCCTCGCTGCAGCTCTTGCAAATCATATAGGAGTTGATATATCGATGCTTCCTCTTGCTGCAGCAGCTCCCGAGTGGTATTCTGAAAAGGCTGTTTCCATCGCCTGTTATGCTGTTGCTTCGGGGATATTTACCGTGCTTGGGGTGACTCCTCCCGTTTTAGGTAGTAAGAATATCGTAAAATTACTTACAGAGGATATAGAAAGGATTGTTGGTGCCCGGTTTGCCATTGAACCAGATCCACAGAAGGCCGCTCGGCTGATTATAGATCACATTAGGGCAAGGAGGGAGGCCTTGGGACTTTCATAATAAAAACTAGGGAGCTCGACAGTTATGAAAACCTCTTACGAAAGGTGGCGGCAATTTATTCGTGTGGCGAGAGGGCTTGAGAAGGCTCAATTGTGCTTTCGTAACATTAGACTTGTTAACGTCCTGACAGGTCAGATCGAAGAGACTGACCTAGCTGTCCATGATGGTATAGTTGTTGGCTGTGGGGAATACGACGGATATGAAAACATAGACTGTCGCGGCTCCTATGTTTCTCCAGGGTTTATTGAGGGACACATCCATATCGAAAGCTCCCTTTTAATACCAGAGAGGTTCGCCGAGGCTGTGGTCCCATGGGGAACTACAACCGTTATTGCTGATCCCCATGAAATCGCTAATGTCTGTGGAATAGAGGGGATTTCCTACATTCTTGAAGCCTCTCGTGAGGTGTCTCATCTTGTGGATATCTTTGTGATGCTCCCAAGCTGTGTTCCCGCATCCTTTTTAGAAACATCGGGAGCAAAACTTAACGCCGTCGATCTATTTACCCTTAAGAATCACGAGCGGGTTTTGGGACTTGGAGAATTGATGAATTTTCCAGGAATCCTTGAGGCGGATAGATCTATCTGGGAAAAGATTTTTCTTTTTGGGGATCACCCTATCGATGGTCATTCACCCCTTCTTACTGGAAAGGATCTTAATGCCTATGTTCTTTCTGGAGTAAGGTCTGACCATGAATCTACTAATCTTGAGGAGGCAAAGGAGAAGCTTTCTCGTGGTATGTGGGTAATGATAAGAGAGGGTAGTCAGAGTAAGGATCTAGAAACTCTTATCGGTCTTGTGGATGACAATACATGGCATAGATGTTTATGGGTAAGTGATGATCGTCATCCAGATGATCTTTTTCGGAAAGGTCACTTAAATGTTCAAGTAAATCGTGCTATGGACTTAGGGCTTTCTCCCTTCCGATCTATCGCCCTTGCAACATTTACCCCTTCTATAGCCTATGGTTTGAGAGACCGCGGGATTCTTGCTCCTGGAGCCTTGGCGGATTTTTCTATCAGCCCTTCTCTTAAACCATGGGTAGCAAAAAGGGTATTTAAAGGGGGCCGAGAAGTTGCTCGCAATGGGAAACTGATTGAGAGTTGCCAGGGGAGAGCTCCAAAACCTATTAGTCCAATGAAAATAGCCGAGGTAAATCCTTCGCATTTTGCTGTTAGGGCCAAAGGAACCTTGATAAGAGTAATTGGCATCAAGGAGCATTCTATCCTTACGGAAAGCCTTGTCGAGGTAGCCAAGGTAGAGAATGGGATGGTAGTAAGTGATCCCGATCGGGACATTTTAAAGATCGCCGTATGGAATCGTTACGAGTCAGGAGTCCTTCCAGCTGTTGGTTTTTGCAAGGGGCTTGGACTTAAGGAGGGGGCTATTGCTTCCACTGTAGCCCATGATAACCATAATTTGATTGTAGCAGGTGTTTCCGATGAGTCCATGACGGTAGCTGTCGAGACTCTTAGGGAAACGGGAGGAGGGCTTGTAGTGGTTGATGCCAAGGGTAGTAGGGTAGTTCTTCCCCTCGAAGTCGGTGGGCTTATGACCGATTCCTCAGTGGAAACTGTTACTCGGCGACTTGAGGAAATCAAAGATAAAACTCGATCTCTCGGCTCTTCTTTAGAAAATCCCTTTATGGCCCTTTCCTTTGTAGCTCTCGCGGTTATCCCATCCCTTAAACTAACCGATAGGGGTCTCGTGGATGTTGAAAGATTTGCCTTTGTTCCCCTCTTCGTGGATTAAAGGGGAAAATTTCTTACTGAAAAATGCCCCTTTTTTTTAACTCGGCGAAGTAGAACATAGAAGGCACCTAATCCACCGTCGTGGGCCCTTGCGGATGAAAAGGCTAAGACAATGTTTTTAAGGGGATGGTGGGTGAGCCATCGGATTAGCCCCTCTTTAAGAATGGGCTTATTGTCGGCAGAGTTAAGCCCCCGACCAGGTATGATTAAAATGCATCTGTTGCCCCTAAGGTGGGCACGCTTTACGAAGGTTATGACTCTTTCCTGAGCCTCTCTTTTTGTAAGACCATGTAAGTCTAGATAATCTTGGTAGCTAAACTCCCCACGCCGTAGTTTTCTAAGTAATTGAGGAGAAATCCCCTGAACGGCACCCTCAACATATTCATCCGAATAGAAGAGGTCAAAACTCATATTGCCAGAAGTGAGTTCATACAGCTCATTGTAGGCATCTAATTCGGAGATGGAGAAGTACCTAGGGGTATTATCGGTGGGGCGAGGAGGGGGAACACGATTGGCTTCATCCTTCTTTGACTTCAAAGGGATTACATCCTTCATGGCTTCAGCAAAAAGTGCCTCATCGGAGATGTTAAAGGAATCTTGCTTTAAAGGGGTGGTTGTGGTTTTAATAGAAGCCTCTACTTGTTGATGTTTAGCTTTGCTTGAGAAAACCTTTTCCTTTAGCTTTTCGAAGGGAGTATAGAGGGGATATTTCAAAAATGGATAGGAGTTATTCTCATAACGGTTTTCAGTCTTTCGTCGATTCATCGGCCGCTCGTCCTTTCTCTATGGATTGTATTGAGATCATAACAACCGATGATGCCTTACACCGTCTTGTAGAATATCTTCGAGGCAGGAATAAGCTGGCTGTCGATACCGAATCGAACGGTTTTTACGCTTACCATGAAAAGACCTGCCTCATCCAACTCTCCGATGGGACAAAGAATTATATCATCGATCCGTTGACAATAAAAGATTGTTCTGTTTTAGGAGAGCTTTTTTCAGATTCGGGTATAGAGAAAATATTACATCATGCGGTAAATGACATCTCTGGCCTGAGAAACGATTTCGGTTTTACCTTTTCCTGCCTTTTTGATACCTACGTAGCCTGTCGCATTCTGGGAATTAAACGATTAGGATTAGCCTCTTTGCTCGGCTCATATTTAAGGGTTACTATTAACAAAAGGGGACAGCACTATGACTGGTCCCACCGCCCCATTGACAAGGATCGCCTGATTTATGCAGCAATGGATGTCTTTTACCTAATACCTCTTGCTGAAAGGATAAAAAGGGAGCTTTCCGATAGGGGGTTGCTAGAGAGGGCCTATGAACTTTCCCAGGCCGTCGCTTTGCGTATAGTGCCGAAACGCCGGTTTCCCGAGCGTGGCTATGCTAACATAAGCGGCTATGGGAATCTGAGTGAGGCCGAGAAAAAGATCGTCAAAAGAATTTATAAGTTCCGGGACGAAGTGGCAAAACAGTGGGATAGGGCACCCTTTCGAGTCCTAAATAATGAAACCATTTTAAAAATAGCTATCACAAAGCCTCTAACTCTGGAGGATTTAGAAAATATTAAGGGAGTTCCAGCTAAGTTTCAAAGGGGACACTTAGGGGAAAGGCTTATTCAGATTGTGGGAGACGCTATCAAATGTTAGGAGTTAAACCTAATTCGGGAATAAAGCTTCAAAGTGTGAAGAAGGGGTATCGGTATGATCAGGATAAGGTGAGATCACCGGAGGAGACTATCGCTTGGGTAAAGGAAAGGTTTCGTCTTTCCGGTTATGATATACTTATGCAAACGGTTAGGATCGATTCTGGACGGCTCGGTATCCCCGTCTATATAAGCCGTTGCGGAGAAGATGCTAAAGTCATTATCGGAACAAGAAAGCAAATGGGAAAGGGGGCTACGCCAGCTCAATCTGAGGCGAGTGCTCTTATGGAGCTTTCCGAGCGGTTTAGCTTCTTTTCGTATATGAAAACTAGAAAGCATTTTCGTGCCCTGGGGAGTGAAGTGCTGGATGATGCTATAGCTCTTCGCCACCTTCTAATGTCAATCCATGATGAAGTGACGCCTGAGGATTTGGTTAGGGAGTTTATAAAAGATCTTCCTCTAAGATGGGTGCCTGCTCTTAGTGTATGGGAGGGGGTTGATCGATGGGTACCTATTGATTGGTTCTATTTAATAAACGAATACAATGGTCCTGCCGCAGGAAACACTATAGAAGAAGCGGTGGTTCAAAGTCTTTGTGAAGTTGTAGAACGACACGTAGGAAGTGTCATAAGTGCTGAAAAACTCGTGGTGCCTTTAATAGATCCAAATACGGTTAGCTCTGAAGCAGGAAGGGAGCTTCTTCGTAAATATAGAGCCCATAACATTTCGCTGTTTCTAAGAGATTTCTCTCTGGACACTGGTATTCCATCCGTTGGGGTGCTCGCCTATGATCCAGTAACCTTTCCACAACAAAGTGAGATCGTATTTACTGTGGGAACAACAACAGATCCTGAAACATCCCTATGTAGGGCTTTGACAGAGGTGGCTCAACTTGCTGGTGATTTCCAGAATAGAACTTCCTACAAACCTACTTTTCCTAAATACGGTTCCCTTGAGGAAGCCTCTTACCTTATATCAAGTGTAAACGTTCCGATAATCTCTATTAAGGATATGCCCTCTCTTTCTAACGATGATCTTTTAAGAGAAATAGAACAGATGGTACAGGTGCTCAGGGAACGCAAGGGGTGGGATCTTTTCGTTGTCAATGTGACCCATCCCCTATTGGATGTCCCTACGGTTTATTCTATTATACCAGGAGCTCATTTTCTCGATCGTGCTATTGGAACGGATTTCCCTCAACATATGGCAAGAACTCTTCTTAGAGCCCTTGAACCCGCTGAAGCCTCGGCCCAGATCGAACGTCTTATGGGGTATTTTGGTAAAAGATATGATCTTTTGTTTTTCCGGGGTTATGCCGAATCGGAGAAGAGTAATTTTTATGAGGCTCTGAGGCTCTATGAAGAGGCTCTTTCGGAAGGAGTGCCCTCGGAGGCAGAGAAAATAAGTATTGTAATGAATATGGCTTTTTGCTGGAAGGAAATGGGAAGTTATGATAAAGCTCTTAAATGTCTTAAATCTGTGGAAGGCGAAGCCGGTAATCTTAAGGAGTTTCACCATCTCAGGGGAGCTTGCTATTACTATCTTGAGAGATATGAAGAAGCTATAGAACATTTCGAGCGAGTTATAGAGATCGATCCAGGTTCAGCAATAGATTATGCAAACATAGCATCAAGCCTAAGAAAACTAGGGCACGAAAGGGAAGCGATCGCTCTTTATCAAATGGCCTTAGAACTCGATCCCACATTAGAGTTTGCCAAAGAACATCTCGCATCTCTTAAAGAAAAGCTTAAATAAGACTTTTTTTACTTCTGGTAGAAGACTAAAAATGAGAAAAAACGAAATAGATAAGACATACTACGACCAGGAAAGTGCCCAAAAACTTAGAATAAAGCGATTCCTGTTGGGAGTCTTATCCTATGTAGTGGTGTGGATAGTTGTAATTTGCTTCTGGTTTTGGGGTGTTTTTAGGCTTTCTCTTGAAAAAACTATTCTTCTCATCCTTTTGAGTGTGGTGATAAATACTACATTTTATATTATGCTTAAATCGGGTATCAATAGGCGTTTCAAGGATCCAAGCCTTACACTTCCTCAAATAGGGGCAGGCATTATTTTTGCTACAGTTGTTATTTACCTATCCAATGCCTACCGTGGTATCCTATTAATCCTATACTTCATAGCCCTAATATTTGGGATTTTTCGATTTGGGAGAAGACAGTTTATCGTAACGGTGTGTTGCAGTGTTTTAGGGTATGGTTTGGTAATTTTAGCTCTATGGCGGTATCATCCAGAGGTTATAGAGTTAAAGTTTGAAATCCTTCAGTTACTTGTATTCTTTTTTACGTCTATATGGTTTGCTTTCATAGGAGACTATATAAGTAACCTAAGAAAAAGGATGGCTAGGAGTTACGCTCAACTTTCTAACGCCTACAAAAAAATGGAACAGCTCGCAAGAAGGGACTACCTTACGGGTGTTCTTAACCGCATGGGGATTATGGAATTTCTTGAGTTAGAAATTGAGAGAAGCAATCGCTATAAAAACTCCTTTTCAATATGCATTACAGATATTGACTACTTCAAGCGTATAAACGATAACTTCGGCCATGCTGTAGGCGATCAGGTGTTAAAGACCTTTGTAGAGATACTTTCCTCCTGCTCTAGAAAAACCGATATCATAGGACGATATGGCGGGGAAGAGTTCATAATAGTTCTTACGGAAACACCTTTGGAATTTGCCAAGATCTGCCTTAACAGATGTAGAGTAGCCGTCGAGATGGAAGAATTTCCAGGTCTTCCCGAAGGTTATCGGGTTACAGCATCCTTTGGAGTTACTGAATACTCTTTAGGAGAAAACCTAGATAGTTTGCTTTCTAGAGCGGACAGGGCCCTTTACATGGCTAAAAAATCTGGCAAAAACAGGGTTGTTAGTTTAACAGATAAATCAGAGGAGGATTTAGATAAGGGGGAAATACTTGGAGCTAGAGGTCGTTCTCTATGATGAAGGATCTTTCTCGTGAGGTTCTTATCTGTGCTAATGAGGTAAAATCCGTTCTCTCCTATCTTTCTAACGACGGTTTGCTGCCCGATAAGGAATTGTTGTTATGGAAACAACACCTAGAGGCTGTATCCGATGCGGTTTCTGAACATAGGGTTCGAATAGCCGTTGTTGGGGCTGTAAAATCTGGAAAAAGCACCCTTGTAAATGCCTTTCTAGGTAAGGACCTATTAAAGCGGGGTCCAGGGCTTGTAACATTCTGCATAACAAGGGTTCAATCAAGTAGGGGAGAAAAGAGGGGATGGGTTGAACTTAAATCCTGGAGCGAAATAAATAATGACATTACTAGGGTCTACAAGGAGTTTTACCATTTAAGAGATGATAGTTTTACCTATAGGGATCGAATCGACATAAGGGATATAGAGGATCGAAGGCTTATCAAGATGCTCCTAGACAAAGTTAAAACATTACAGCTACCTAACCGTTCTCTTCTTGATGCCCAGATCTTGTTACTTGATGCTTACCTTAGTGGCTACGATTTCTTTTCGGACACTATTGAGCTAGATTCCCCGGTAAGACGCCTTTTCGATGAGCCCAGTTTACTTGAGCATCACATTTACACCGGATCCTGGAACCTTTGGGCCTTTACTAAGGATGTGGAAATCCTTTTTCCCATTCCTTGGATTAGAGAAGGGGTTGAAATAGCCGATTGCCAAGGAACCGATTCTTCCAATCCCCTGCATTTCGCTATGCTCCAGGACTACCTTACAAGATGTCATGGCATTATTTACGTAGTCCAGAGCAGAGTAGGCCTTAGGGAAGCGGACCTTCGAATGCTAGAGATCATCAAAGATTTTGGGCTTATGCCGGTGACTGTTATCGTAATGAATATTGATATAGGTGAACATGAGGATCTTAGTGACTTTAACCGATTGCTAGATCGCACAAAAAGAGAACTTTTATGGTTAGGATATGATGTTCCCATTTTTTCTCTCTCTGCCTTGGCTGAGATGGTAAAGGCCATCCAAGGAGAAGCAAAGAAAAGCGAATTAGAGCGAGTAGCCTTGTGGAAGCATTCAGCTCCGGAACTTTATTTTCAATCTGAGAATGAATTTGCCTCCCTAAAGGAACACCTTAGAATAAACATTGTAGATTCAAAGACAGGGGATTTTCTTGAAAGATGCTACCGGCGAGTCCTCTTCATTGCGGGCGAGATTTGGAGAAACCTTCGAACCTACCAGGAAATGCTGGACTTGGACATTAGGGAAATCTCCTCCGTTACGAAAGATCTCCTCATGAGTGAAGAGATGATGAAGTCTACGTTAAATACCTTTGAGAAGACTCTATCGGAGCTCCACACCTTCCTTTTCGAAAGTTCAAAAGGGATGGTGTCGGAGTTTTTTGATACGGCCAGTAGCCTTTTGATGTCGGAGATCGTTGGGGCTATAGAAAATTATCGTTATAGGGGGGGCAATAATTTTGGTGATTTAAGGCAGTTGATCCGGGAGCTTTACGGGTTCTACATTAGTGTAAGGGAAGAGATTACCAGATTGATAGCAGAAAAAGTAAGTAGTAAAATCATTGAATTTTCTAAGAAGCAGGAGCAATACATTTCGGAAGAACTGGAGAAGGCTTTCCGGTCCTTTATATCTATTTTTAAAATAACCTTCGAAGGTTATCGAAGAATGCTCTCGGAGATAATATCCTTAGAGATGGAATCGGCTCTTTACAATCCATCTATACCTTGGAAGCCTTCTAAGGATCTTTATCCACCCTCCATCGCCTCCTTTGCTCGGGAACAGACCGTTGGAAGGGCTACTTTCCTTGTAAAGTTAGGGCTAGGCAAAGCGATAGAGACCCTTTCACAATTTAAAGATGCTCTGGGGCGCCGTAGTGGTAAAAGACCGAGGGGGCGTCGCTCTGGAAATTTCTGGGATGAGACGGCACGACTAGTAAAAAACGAGGTCAAGGCGGAAGTTGAGGATATTTTTGAATGGTATAAAGATAGATACATTAGGGAGTATCTCATACCTCTTATTGAAGATGGTCTAAGTTGGCTTGTAAGGGAAGTAAGGCTTAGGACTGAGACGTCTGTTGTCGATTTTCGAAAGATTATAGAAATGATGAGTCTTAAGGAAGAGGAGCGCCTTAGGCGAAAGAGGGTTTTTGAAGGAGCTGCTAGGACACTTGATAGCTTGCTTAAAAGTAGGGTTTTGTAGAAGGGGAGGAAAAGTTATGAAGATACTCAGAGTGAACATGGGGGGAAAAGAGGGGCCTGAAGTAAGTATTACTAACCTTGGAGAGTATGAAGGCCTGGGTGGTAGGGCCCTTACCTCGGCAATTGTTAGCAAGGAGGTGCCACCGGATTGTCATCCTCTGGGAACAGAAAATAAGCTTGTTATCGCCCCAGGGCTTTTAAGTGGAAGTGCTGGGGCTATGACTGGTCGCATATCTGTTGGTTGTAAAAGCCCCCTTACGGGAGGCATCAAGGAGTCAAATGCCGGGGGACAGCCTGCTCAGGTTTTGGCTAGACTTGGGTATGCAGCTATAGTTTTGGAGGGAAAGCCATCGTCTGATAACTTCTACAAGATCCTCATCAATAAGGATGGGGTCAAAGTAGAGACGGCAAATGAGTTTCGAGGGCTTCCAAATTATGACCTTATTGAAAAGGTTAAGGAACAATACGGTGATAAGGTCGCATGTATATCTATAGGAACTGCTGGGGAAATGAAAATGAGTGCAGCCTCCGTTGCCTGCACAGATCCAGATATGAGACCCACTAGACACTGCGGAAGGGGTGGTGTTGGAGCAGTAATGGGGGCAAAGGGTGTAAAGGTTATAATCCTTGACGACGCCGGTATGAAGATGCGAGAGCCAGCGAATCCGGAAGCTTTTAAAGAGGCGAACAAGCGTTGGGTAGAGGCCCTAAGAGCTCATCCCGTAACGGGTAAGGGACTTGCAGCCTACGGAACCAATGTTTTAACAACCATTGTTGATGAGGCAGGAGCCTACCCTACCTATAATTTCCGACAGGGACGTTTTCAGGGAGCGGCCAAAATAAGCGGCGAAGAATTGGCGAAGCGAGAAAAGGAAAGAGGTGGAAATCCCACTCATGGATGTCATCGGGGATGTGTTATAAGATGCTCTGGCATTTACAATGATAAGGATGGCCGTTATCTAACTAAACAACCCGAATACGAAACTGTGTGGGCCCATGGAGGCCATTGTGGGATAGATGATCTAGATGCGATCGCCATGATGGATTTTCTTGAGGATAACTATGGTCTTGACACTATTGAAACGGGCGTTACTCTCGGTATAGCTATGGAGGCTGGACTGATTAAATTCGGAGATGCTCAAGGTGCCATAAATCTTATACATGAGATTGGAAAGGGCACACCTTTAGGAAGAATTTTAGGAAACGGAGCGGCTGTTACGGCGAAGGTCTTCGGAGTGGACCGTGTCCCTGTCGTAAAGGGACAAGCTTTTCCGGCCTACGATCCAAGGGCTGCTCAGGGGATTGGTGTTACCTACGCCACGAGCACAATGGGGGCCGATCACACGGCAGGCTATGCTATCGCTTCCAATATTCTTAAATCTGGAGGCTTTGTCGATCCCCTGAAACCTGAAGGCCAGGTAGAACTTTCGAGAAATCTTCAGATCGCCACAGCGACTATCGATTCTCTTGGGCTCTGCCTCTTTGTTGCCTTCGCAATGCTCGATAAACCTGAGGCTTTTCAGGCTGTGATAGATATGATTAATGCCTTTTGTGGATGGACATGGACAAGGGATGACTTTGTAGAATATGGAAAGAAAATCTTAAAGTGGGAAAGAGATTTCAATACAAGAGCTGGTTTCTGTCCCCAAAGTGATAGACTACCAAGATTTTTCAAAACCGAGCCCCTTCCCCCTCATAACACTGTATTTAGAGTCTCCGACGAGGAGCTTGATACTCTATTTAATTTTTAAATAATGCTAAAGTAGGGAGGATATCTCCCTACTTTTAATCTGACGATCGGGGTTTTTTTAATGGAAAGGCGAAAGGTATCCTCAGGAGTGGGTGATCTTGATCGACTCCTTGGGGGGCTCTACATTGGAGACAATGTAATATGGTATGATGAAGTGGGGATGCTTGCGGGGGTGTTTGTTGAAAATTTTCTTCAGACATCCCTCGAAATGAATAAACCCATTGTATATATTAGCTTTGATCGCTCTCCCCGGAATTTAATAACCCGCTTGAGGCATTATGTAGAAAGTGAAGGTTTTATTGTTGTCGATTGCTTTACCAATGGAAAGGGGGAAAGGGCGGAGATTTTTGAACATTTTTACGAAGAGGATAACAACCACTCCTGTCGCATAATTAAGTTGGAAAATCCCTGGTCGATAGAAGAGCTTTTTCAGGTGATAACGTCTCTTCAGAAGGATTTCTTAACCGATACTCGCTTCGTTTTTGATTCCCTTACAGGGATGCAAGATCTCTGGGGGGACGAAGAAAAGGTTTTAAAGTTCTACGGCCATGCCTGTCCGAGACTCTATGAGCTTAATACTGTTGCCTATTGGATTGTTGATAAATTAGCCCATTCGGAAAGGCTTAAATCTAGGCTTAATCATATCACTCAGGTTGCCATTGAGCTTACATCTAAAAGCGATAAGATGATTCTTACGGTTTTAAAGGCCGAAGATAGATCCCCTGAGCTTCTCAATAGGCCAATCTATTTTATGATAGAAAATGGGTATGTTCGTCTCACAAAGACTCTCGGCACCCAAAAAATAGACCTTGGCACAAGGATAAGCGAGATTAGGAAAAGGCGAGGGATTAGCCAAAAGGAGCTTGCTCAGATGATTGGTGTCACGCCCAGTACTATTTCACAGCTTGAAAGTAACCGTATCTACCCTTCCATTCCGGCTCTTATTAAGATTGCGGAGATCCTAGGTGTGAGTGTAGGCTACTTCTTTGGAAAAGCCTTGACAGATCAGGATGTGATCGTCCTTCCAGAAAGGTCGCGTATAAAGATTCAACTTGGTGAATTTTTAGAAGAATCCATTGAGGCCTATAGTTTAATTCCTCTCGACGTAAGTGCAAAGGCGGAGCCTTATCTTATTGAAATTCCTCAGGGTAAGGTTATAAATACCCATTTTTTTATACACAAGGGTGAAGAGCTTGGCTATGTTTTGAGGGGAAAACTCCAAATGACGGTGCGCGGAAGGGTTCAAATAGTGTCTCGAGGGGACACTATATTTTTATCGTCGGAAATACCGTCACAGTGGAAGAATGTAGGGCAGGGGACTGCACAGCTTCTATGGATAAAGGTTAAATAGTTCTCACTCAGGTAAGGACCTGCAATGCAAGGGGATGAGTTTGAAAAAGCTAGAGAAAGGATGGTGGAGCTTCAAATAGTTCGCCGGGGGATAAAGGATCCTCTTGTTCTTGAGGCTATGAGAAGAGTTCCTCGCCATCTTTTTGTTCCCGAACCTTTAAGGTCTCAGGCCTATGAGGATCATCCTTTGGCTATAGAAGAAAAACAGACCATATCTCAGCCCTATATTGTGGCTCTCATGACAGAGTCCCTAAGATTAAAGGGTCCAGAGAGGGTTCTCGAGATAGGAACGGGGTCTGGATACCAGACAGCTATTCTAGCGGAGATTGTGAGAGAGGTTTTTACCATTGAGAGATTGCCTCTTCTAGCAGAAAAAGCTAGAGCACGCCTTGATTCTCTCGGTTATAAAAACATCTTTTACCGCATTGGGGATGGGACTCTGGGATGGCCAGAAGAGGCTCCCTTTGAGGGTATTCTCGTTTCTGCTGCAGCTCCTTCCATACCGCAACCCCTTGTTGATCAACTCGCCATGGGTGGCCGACTCATTATACCTGTTGGTGACAAACTAACCCAGGATCTGGTCCTTGTTGAAAGGGTTCCTCAAGGGATAAAAAAGTCCTTTCTAGGAGGGGTCCGATTTGTTGATCTAATAGGAAAGTGGGGATGGAAGGAGTAAGATTTAAAGAGGGTTTCATCACTTCCACCTAACAGGGTCTTTAGGAAGGGATTGGCTTAACTTCTATACTTGACTTTACTCTAGATTTTTCCTACGATTAGTTTTACTCATAAAGCGCCTGTAGCTCAGGTGGACAGAGCAGCGGACTTCTAATCCGCGGGTCGGGGGTTCGAATCCTCCCAGGCGCACCACCCTAGATGGCTATGCATCTTACATAGTGGTAAGGGAAAACCTCCCTAGGTTCAGGAATATCTTTTTTGCATCTTTGTTGTTTAATGGGACATCGGGGTTCAAATACGCAACCCCTAGAAGGTTCTATTTCTCCATGTCGGAGTAGTTCTTTAGAGACAAACTTAACCCCCTTTCTAAGGGAGGGATGGTGAACGGGAATGGAGCTAAGAAGCACTTGGGTGTATGGGTGAAGGGGGTTTGAAAATAGCTCCTCTTTAGGAGCTTCCTCCACAACGTATCCAAGATACATTACCATAATCCTGTCCGCTAGGTGCCTTACAATGGAAAGATCATGGCTTATGAATAGGTAAGTGAGCTGATACCGTTCTTGAAGATCCAAAAGAAGATTTATAATCTGTGCCTGGATTGAAACGTCAAGAGCTGAGAGTGGTTCGTCACATACAACAAACTCTGGCCTTAGAATCAAAGCTCTTGCAATACATACTCTCTGACGCTGGCCTCCACTGAGCTCATGAGGATAGAGTTGAAGCTGCTCTTTGCTAAGTCCAACAATTTCCGAAATCTCGTCAACTAGCTCTTTCCGTTCAACGGGGGTACCAATGTTGTGGATGAGGAGACCCTCCTCGATGGCATTTCCTACGGGTTGTCTCGGATTTAGAGAGGCATATGGATCTTGGAAGATAATTTGAGTCTTTCTACGAAAAGCCCTCAAGGAGGTGTTAGAGAAAGTGCTAATGTCCTCCCCATTGAAAAATACTTTTCCGGAAGTTGGTTCCTCCAATCTAAGCAATAAGCGTCCTAAAGTCGATTTCCCGCATCCGCTCTCTCCTACAACACCACATATTTCTCCTTTCCTGATACGAATACTTACGTCATTTACGGCCTGTATAAAGCTTCTTTTTGAAAAGATCCCCTTTGAAAGTTCGTAAGATTTTGATAGCCTATAAGTTGTTATAATGTCTTGATTCACCAATGCTTCCTCCTTACGGGTTCGAGGCGAGGGCATCTTTTTCGTACAGCCAACACCGCACCTCATGATCTAAAAGCTGGAAAAGGGGAGGTCCTTCGAAGGGGCATCTTTTCAACGCATATGAACACCGAGGAGAAAAGGCGCATCCCCTTGGTAAGTCAATAAGACTGGGAACAGACCCAGGAATAGCCTTTAGTTTTTTAGATGATGCCTGAGTAATTCCTGGAATGGAGTCCATTAGGGCCTTGGTATAGGGATGAAGGGGATTGTCGAAGATGCCTTTTACTGAGGTATGTTCCACGATTTTTCCTGCATACATTACTGCAACTTCATCGGCGATTTCTGCAACCACTCTAAGATCGTGAGTTATGAAAATAATGGAAAGTCCTGTTCTTTCCTGAAGTTCCTTTAAGAGGTGCAATATAAGAGCCTGTATGGTCACATCTAGAGCCGTAGTAGGTTCATCGGCAATAAGGATTTGGGGACGACAAGAGATTGCCATAGCTATGAGGGCTCTTTGCCTCATTCCTCCGCTTAGCTGGTGGGGGTAGCTTTCATAAACTCGTTCTGGAGAAGATATGCCTACCTGTTCTAGGAGCTCAAGAACGCATGTTTTGACCTGTCGCTTATTGGCTTTACCGTGTTTTAACAAAACTTCGGCGATCTGATCTCCTATTGTAAAGACAGGGTTCAAAGCGGTCATAGGGTCTTGAAATACCATGCTTATTTTGTTTCCACGAAGGTTGTTAAGCTGGGATTCTGACAAAACAAATATATCAAGGCCCTCAAACCAAGCTTCTCCTGAAACGATCTTACCGGGTGGACTTGGAATAAGCCGTAATAGGGAAAGGGCTGTAACACTTTTTCCACAGCCTGATTCCCCAACTAGGGCTAAGACTTTCTGTTTTGGTAGTACAAAACTTACGTTATCTACTGCCTTAAGGGTTCCAAACTCAGAAAAAAAGAATGTTTTCAATTGCTTCACCCTTAGCAAAACTTCGCTACTTGCCATAGAATTAGCCTCTCAATCTTGTTAAAGAATTCAGCCCTATGGGTGCCACATTTATTGAGATTATGCTAGATCTTTCAAAATTCCTAGCCGGAAAAATTTTATTGACAGGCCAAGTTGCTACAAGATATAAAAGATTGGTTTTTCAGAGAGTAGAAGTCTTTTTAATAGGGTTGAAAGGGGGTGAAAGGGGCGAAGTACTGAGGTTTTTTCTAAATTTTGTAAAGTAAATAGGGAGGTTTCGCAAGAAGCGAAAGGGCTGAACGGTAAAAAGAGGAGGAAAGGGAGATGCGTAGGTATTTGGTTAGCTTAATAGCTATCTTAGCAGTGGTGGCTTTGGTAGCGCCAAGTTTTGCCGTAGAATTCAAATACGGCGGTATGTATCGTTGGCGTATTCAGGCGAAGGAAAATATGCTAGATGCTAATAGCGATAAGGATGATACTGCAAACTGGATAGATCAGAGAATCCGTATGTTCTTCGACTTCATCGGTAGTGAAAATCTCAAGCTCGTAACCAAGTGGGAAGCTGATACCATGTGGGGTTTTGAAAGGACCTATTCTGGGATGGCTGGTCGTCATGGAAGTGGTGATGTTGGCGCTGATGCTGTTAATTTGGAGATGAAAAACGTTTACATTGATTTCGTAATCCCAAATACCCCTGTTAGAACCCAGATAGGAGTTCAGGGGTTCAGTCTTTTGAGTGGCTGGATCTTTGAAGATGATGCTTCGGCGGCTCTTTTTAATTTCCCCCTTGATCCAGTTAAAGTCCGTCTTGGTTACATTGCTGCTCTAAATCAGGATGTAATAAATGATTTCAACGACATGGATGATTTCTTTATAGAGCTTTCCTATGCTGAAGGACCACTTAAACTGGCGGGCGTTTTGTTCTATCAATATGGTCATGATACAGACTTTGGATATCCCAACTACATAACCTATGCTGGCAATCAGTCAATTTCCGGAACGCCTTTAGTTAACAAAAAGGACAATCAGCTTGTGGATCTTGGATTTTCTCTCAATTACAAACTAGATTGGCTCGCTGCCTACTTGAATTTCGTTAAGAACTTCGGAGGCTACGATATAGCCGATAGTAGGAATAACAAGATAGGTGATGAAGATTACAAGGGATGGCTGATTGAAGGAAATATTAGCTACTTTATGAAGCCCTTTACCTTAAATCTTGGTGGCTTTGTGGCAAGTGATAAGTTCGCTTATCCAGTGGGACGATCCCATTATTGGTCTGAAATTGCAGGCATAGGAACTCTCGATGATAACGTAGGTGGTGCGAGACAGCCTTATTGGAATGAAGGAAGTTCCTATGCGATGGGTGGCGGTGTTTCCAACCGCGGTGACTATGACATGGGTGATGCTCCAAGGAACCTTTGGACTATCTGGGTAGGCGGGACATGGCAGGCCCTTGATACCACAAAGGTTACGCTGAATTACTACTACCTTGGCACATATAAGAAGGTTATAGCTGACGAAAAGGGTACCAAGGATGACTCTATTGGACATGAACTTAACCTCTACATTGACCAGCAGATTGCGAAAGGTTTCGAGCTCAGACTTGTTGGCGCCTATTTAATAGCTGATGATGCCTTGAGTAAATCTTCAACGGACGATAATATTTACGAAATTGGTGCCCAGCTTCTTTGGAAGTTCTAATTTAGCTAACTAGATTCGGGGTAAAAAAAGGGGGTCTAAGAGATTGGACCCCCTTTTCATATTGTCTGGTGCTTATATTATCGTGTCGAAGCATTCCTTTATTTCTCTTGCATATAGCCTACTAAAGATTTAAAAATTTTTTTGGAAACGATAGATTTTCTTCCTCTCAGTTCTAGGGCGGATTTCTTATGGATGTGGCAACTTTTATTGGAATTATCGTAGGGTTTTCCCTTGTTATTGCAGCGATTGCTTTTGGAGGAGGAATTGGCATCTTTTTTAACATCCCTGCTGCAATGATAGTGCTTGGAGGAACTCTTGGTATAACTCTCATTCGTCATTCTCTGAGTGAGTTTATAGGTATGGCTAAGGTGGTTAAGAATGCCTTTTTCGTGAAGGCATGGAGTTACGAACATGTATTTAATCTCCTTATAGATTTTTCCAATAAGGCTAGGAAGGAAGGTATTCTAGCTTTAGAGGAGGATTTATACGATCTAAAGGACGAGTTTTTAGCTAAGGCTCTTCAAATGGCTATTGACGGAATGGAACCAGATTCGATTAAAGAAATTCTCGAAAAAGAAATAGACTATCTTCACGAAAGACATCAGGCGGGTGCTGAAATACTTGAAACCATGGGCACCTTCTTCCCAGCTATGGGAATGATTGGAACCCTTATAGGACTTGTGCAGATGTTAAGGACTATTTCTGATCCCTCTACAATAGGCCCAGCAATGGCGGTAGCGCTAATTACAACCTTCTATGGAGCGGTTGGTGCAAACCTTATATGTCTTCCTATAGCGGGAAAGTTGAGGGCCAGAAGTAAAGAGGAAACACTTATAAAGGAAATGATTATAGTGGGAGTAATTTCTATTGCAATGGGTGAAAATCCTAGGATCCTTGAGCAAAAACTCCATGTTTTTGCTCCAACTAGTAAGAGGTTTAGTCGCTTTAAATAGGTGACAAAGGAGGAAGGAACTAATGGCAGAACCTGAAGAGAAAAAGGAACAGCCGAAAAAGTCGTCGAAGGTAAAACTAATAATTATACTTTTGGTTGGGTTAATCGCTTTAGGAGGGGGAGGCTTTTTCGCTTACACGAAGTTTTTCAAAAAGAAGCAAACCGAGGAGAGTGGAGCTAAGCCTGAGCCGGAAAAGAAACCCGCCGATAAGGTGATTCTCCACAGTATGGAAACATTTATTGTTAATCTTGCTGATCCGGGAGGTAAACGTTATCTTAAGGTAACGATGCAGCTTGAATTGGATAATCAGAAGGTATTGGAAGAAATCTCAAAGGAAACTCCAAGAATTCGTGACATTATTTTGACTATATTGTCCAGTAAAGAATTTGATGATATTTCTACCTTGCCTGGTAAAAATGCCCTTAAAAGGGAGCTTGTAACAAAACTTAATGCCTCATTAAGAACCGGTAGGGTTCTTAACATCTATTTTACAGAATTTTTGGTTCAGTAGGATCTGTATGGATAAGATTCTTTCACAGGAAGAAGTAGATGCTCTTCTTAAGGGACTTAGCGACGGTGAAATTGAAACGTCGGATGCCGCTAAGACCACCTACGATGATAGCGGGATAAGACCTTACGATCTCACCGCCCAGGATCGTATCATACGAGGTAGGATGCCAACCTTAGAGATAATTAACGAACGTTTTGCCCGTCTTTATCGAGTGAGTATATCCAGTGCCTTAAGGCGTGTGGTCGATGTTTCAGCGACAACAACTGAAATGTTAAAGTTTGGAGAGTTTCTAAAGACCCTTCCTGTTCCTACCAGTCTTCACATTATAAAGATGGATCCTCTAAGGGGGCATATTCTTCTAGTTATAGAGAGTAGGCTCATTTTCAATCTTCTAGATTGTTTTTTTGGTGGAACGGGTAGAAGTCGATTCAAGATTGAGGGACGAGATTTTACATCAGTAGAAAATAGAGTCATACTTAGATTGGTTTACTCGGTAATCACGGAACTTGAAAATGCCTGGAGGCCCGTTGTACCTGTCCAATTTCAGTATGTTAGATCGGAAGTAAATCCTCAGTTTGCTGCCATTGTCCCTCCAAGTGATCTCGTTATAGTAATTCATTTTGAGTTTGAGCTAGATCAATCTATAGGAAAAATGATTCTGTGTCTTCCCTATTCAACCATAGAGCCTATAAGACAAAGACTTCACGCAAGTTACCAAAGTGATCAATTGGAGATTGATGAGACGTGGATTCGGCGCCTCAAAAAACGCATAAGCGAAATTAGTGTTCAAGTGGTGGC
The DNA here is from genome assembly GCA_026417655.1 of Syntrophobacterales bacterium. Classification (GTDB taxonomy): domain Bacteria; phylum Desulfobacterota; class Syntrophobacteria; order Syntrophobacterales; family Thermodesulforhabdaceae; genus JAOACS01. Next base: position 59,768 of record JAOACS010000020.1, on the reverse strand, counting down.
GGAACTTGGGAGGACCCAGATTAGATCTAAGGATCTTCTAAATCTTGAAAAGGGTGATATCCTTGTTTTAAATCAAGATGTTGGAAAACCTATAGTTATAAGGGTTCAGGGGGTTAAGAAATTTCTTGGAATTCCTGGAACCTATCATGGAAGTAAGGCTATAAAGATCACGGACCTGATCTATCCAGAGGCAGAATGAATATTTCGTCTGATGTAATAAAGGAGGTATAGGTTATTATGACTACTGCCGCTACAGAAAATAAAAGTGTTAAGTTTCCTGACTTACAGGATTCCTCTGTTGAGACGAAGCGTCGGGATCTAGACTTTCTTCTAGATATCCCCCTTGAGGTGTCTGTTGAGTTAGGAAGAGCAACAATTCTCATAAACGATCTTCTTCAGCTTGGCCAGGGATCCGTTATAGAGCTTACTAAGCTCGCAGGAGAGCCTCTTGAGATTCTTGTTAACGGAAAACTCATAGCTAGGGGTGAACCTGTAGTAGTCAATGAAAAATTCGGGGTTCGTATAACGGACATTATAAGCCCCATTGAACGGGTTAAACAGCTGGGATCTGACTGATGGAACAACCTTCCCTTGGTTATCTAATTCTTAAGACCACGGGAATTTTAATAGTCCTGATTGGCTTGATGGTAGGGGTGGTATTCTTTCTTAGAAAATACCTTCCTGGTATCGTTAGGGCACATGGTGGAGGAAATCGTATAAAGGTGATTGAGAGACGCATCCTCTCACCTAAGCATTCTATAGTTCTTGTTGAAGTCGATGGAATAAGGTTTATCGTGGGACTTAGCCCCCAGAATATAGTTTTCTTAGAAAGGGCTTCGCTAGATTCAAATATCTTTCAAGATGAAGAAGATACTGAAGTTAGGTCATGAAAAGGTTAATTTGCATTACAGCGATTTCTATTTTGATCCTCTCCTTCTCCTCCATTTTCAGCGGGGTATTAGCTGAAGAATTAAGAATTCCCCCCTTTATTATAGATCTTAAATCCTCCAAAGGTCCTGAGCAACTTTCAACGGTTATGAGAATCGCTCTTGTAATAACGGTCATATCTGTTGCTCCAGCAATACTTCTTTTGATGACCTCTTTTACACGAATAGTGGTAGTGTTTTCCTTCTTGCGTCATGCCCTTGGAACACAACAGGCTCCGCCGAACCAGGTTCTAGTATCCCTTGCTCTGTTTCTTACCTTCTTCATAATGAAGCCAGTGTGGAATCAGGCCTATGAAAATGCCTATATTCCATACAGAGAGGGAGAAATAAGTGATGAGGAGTTCCTTGATAATTTTGTAAAGCCCTTTAAGGATTTTATGCTGAAAAATACCCGCAAAAAGGATCTGGCTCTCTTCGCTTCTCTGGCCACCGGTGGTCAGAAACCTGGGTCTCCTGAGGAGCTTCCCTTAACGACTATCATCCCTGCCTTTGCTATAAGTGAAATGAAGACGGCCTTTGAGATAGGCTTTTTGATATATGTTCCTTTTCTTATCCTCGACATGGTTGTGGCAAGCATTCTTCTTTCTATGGGAATGATGATGCTTCCGCCTGTAATGATCTCTCTCCCCTTTAAAATTATGCTTTTTATCTTGGTGGATGGATGGGGACTTTTAATTGAGTCTCTTATAAAAAGCTTCTCTTAAACTCTTAGGGAGATCTTATGACTTCCGAGTTTGTAATTGGTCTTGGAAGACAGGCCTTGGAAACAATGTTAATGGTGAGTCTTCCCGTGTTGACAGTGAGCCTTCTGGTGGGGGTTCTTATAAGCATATTTCAGGCTGTTACCCAGATCCAGGAGGCGACTATTACCTTTGTGCCTAAAATAATAGTAACCTTTCTTTCTCTTCTATTCTTTGGAAGTTGGATGATGGAACGGATAAGTGGCTTTGCTAGAGAGATATTTCAAAACATTCCCTTTTGGATACGCTAACTCTCAATGAAATTTACTGTTGTCTTGCAGGATGTTTTGATATTTCTTGCGGTGTTTCTTAGAATTGGTATTGCAGTTGTTACCTTTCCTTTTTTAAGGGCTACCGAAATTCCAACCACTTTTAAGGCTCTGATGGCTTTTTTTGTAAGTCTTGTTTTTTACCTTCCCCTTTCGGGCAGAGTTGTCCCAATCCCTACCGACCCAATCCTTCTTGGAAGCCTTATTTTGGGGGAACTGATCTTTGGTATCCTTCTTTCTTTTGCTCTCCTCATCATACTGGGAGCCTTTGAACTCGCTGGTGAGATAATAAGTTTTCAGATGGGTTTTGGTTTTACCCAAGTAGCCGATCCATTAACAGGTGTTCAAATTACCCTTATAAGCCGCTTTTTACAATTTTTCGCAACCCTTCTTTTTTTTGCTGTAGATGGTCACCATTTGATTATTACTGCCGTTTACAAAAGCTTCGAATCCTTCCCCGTAGGTTTTCTTGTAAATGTTAAAATCGAAAATATTGCCCCTAGGTTTATAGCCCTATCGGCCTCATGTTTCACCTTGGCCATAAAGATTAGTGCCCCAATCATAGTTGTATTATTTCTCACCGAACTAGGTATGGGACTTATTGTTAAGTTTGCTCCTCAAATTAACATACTGGTAGTGGGATTTGCCGTGACAATTTTAGTTGGAACACTTTTTGCCTCACTTTCAATTGGAAACTGGGGAACGGTGGTTTTAAAGGCTTTTAAAGAAGCCTTTTCGATCATAATGGACATTCTTTATGTCCGTCAGTAATTTGACCACTCGATGCCCTAGGTAGTGCCCTAAATAAACTAGGTCAAGTGAGGCTCTTATGGCTTCAGGATCTCAAGAAAGAACCGAAAAGCCAACCCCTAAGAGGATACAAAAGGCTAGGGCCGAGGGGCGACTCGATAAAAGTCGCGAAATTGTCAATCTCGCTTCCCTTGTGGGGGGCGCCATAGGTCTGTGGATAGGAATTGTTATTATCTATCACTCTACCAAGGTGATGATGGAGACTCTATGGTCTAACGGGTTTTCCGTGGCTTTAAAGGATGACATTTCACATTTTGTTCTTATAACAGTGGTGAAACACTTTGGCCTAATGGTAGCTCCGTCGATGTTTTTCTCCCTGGTATTTGCCTTTGCCGCTAACTACTATCAGAATAAAGGTCTTATCTTCGTTTGGAAGAACCTTTTCAAATTCGATCTTAGCCAAATAGATTTTATAAACGGTTTCAAAAGGCTTTTTAGTTTAAGGTCTTTTGTTGAACTTTTGAAATCCTTTATAAAGTTTGGTGCCGTCTCCTATGCCCTCTATTCGGTCTTTTGTGCTGAATACCATCTCTTTTTACCCACCGTGATGGAGGAGCCTATAGAGATCGCAAGAACTGTGGGAGACGCGAGTGTTCTTATGTTTACAAGGGTTATCCTTGTTATGCTTGTGCTCTCTTATTTCGATATGAGATATCAGAAATGGCAGTACACGAAGGATCTTATGATGACAAAACAGGAGGTTAAAGAAGAACATCGTCAGGCGGAGGGAGATCCTAAAATTAAAGCTCGCATAAGATCTAAACAAATGGAACTTGCTCGACGTCGCATGCTGGCTCAAGTTCCCAAGTCCACAGTTGTAGTGACTAACCCTACCCATTTCGCTGTAGCGCTCCTATATAAGCCTGGTAAGATGGAGGCTCCCAAGGTGGTAGCTAAGGGAATTGACCACATGGCTTTGAAAATCATAAAGATAGCGAGGCATTATGGGGTGCCTATAGTTTACAATCCTCCCTTGGCACGCGCTTTGTATAAATACGTCCCATTGGAGAGCTTCATACCGGTAGCTCTTTATAAAGCTGTAGCTAAGGTAATTGCTTATGTTTATCAACAGAAGAAGAAACGACTGTAGGGTCTTATAAAGGAATGAACTACCTTAGAGGTATAAAGCCATGGCCGAAGCTGCTCAATTGACCTTATGGGGAATGTTAAATCAACGGTTAAAGAATATTTCTGATAGTGACGCTGTAATGGGGACAGCCGTCGTGGCAATCCTCTCCGTCATGTTATTGCCGTTACCAGGTTCACTTCTTGACATATTACTAAGTATTAACATATCCTTCGCGATAGTAATACTTTTGACGGCTATTTACACCTTAAAGCCCCTTGATTTCATTATTTACCCATCCCTTCTTCTGGTTACAACCCTCTTTCGTTTAGCCCTTAATGTGGCAAGTACAAGGCTAGTTCTACTGCATGGTCATGAGGGAACAGCGGCGGCGGGACATATCATTCAAGCCTTTGGGCAGTTTGTGGTAGGGGGAAATTACGTTGTAGGATTGGTGATATTTTGTATTTTGGTTATTGTAAACTTTGTGGTCATAACAAAGGGAACTGAAAGAATCTCTGAAGTGGCAGCCCGTTTTACTCTAGATGCCATGCCTGGGAAGCAGATGAGTATTGATGCTGATCTCAACGCTGGTCTTATAAATGAGGCTGAGGCAAGGAGGCGTAGGGAACTCATTGCCAGAGAAGCCGACTTCTACGGGACTATGGATGGAGCTAGCAAATTTGTTCGGGGCGACGCTATAGCGGGAATAATTATAACTTTTATAAACATCTTCGGCGGGATCGCGATTGGGGTAATCATGAAGGGGATGCCCATTCGTGAGGCCCTTCAAACCTACACTATTCTCACCGTAGGAGACGGTTTAGTCTCTCAAATTCCTGCTTTGGTGATTTCAACATCGGCCGGTATTTTGGTAAGTCGCGCGGAAACTGAGATGGGACTTGGTAAGTCCTTTGTAAAGCAATTTCGTTTTCAGCCAAGACCCGTTGCCCTTGCCGGTTTGATGCTATACGGACTCGCTTTGGTGCCCGGTTTTCCTGCTTTTCCCCTCTTTATGGTAGGTTCTGTTCTCATTGGGATTGGCTGGAGTCTGATGAGGCGGATGGAGAGGTTGAAAGAAAAACCAGAGGAACCAACTCCCTCTGAGCCCCAACCAGTAGGACCTCAAAGGGAATTTCAGGAACTTCCTCCCCCTGTAGAACTTCTTCAACTTGAGGTTGGTTATGGCCTTATTCCTTTAATCGATGAATCTCAGGGTGGAGATATGCTACAGAGGATTAAAGCTATAAGAAAACAGCTGGCTCTAGAACGGGGTGTTGTGGTTCCACCTCTCCATATTAAGGACAATTTGCAACTTAAACCGATGGAATATCAGCTTCTTCTTAAGGGAGCTGTGGTTGGACGTTATGAACTGGTGGCAGGACATCTCTTAGCTCTTAGCCCTGATGAAGAAACGAAGGATATCAAGGGCATTCCCACCGTCGATCCTGCTTTCGGTATATCTGCCTTGTGGATTCCAGAGGGTAAACGAGACGAGGCTCTAAAGGCTGGTTATACATTGATAGATCATTCTACAATTATGGCCACCCATCTTACCGAGCTTTTTAAGAAGTACGCTGATCAACTTCTTACGCGGCAGATAGTGCAGCAGCTACTCGATAACCTTGCAGAGAGTCAGCCCAGGCTAATTGAGGAGCTGGTTCCTAATTTACTCAGTGTTGGAGCGATCCAGAGGGTATTACAGAACCTTGTAAAAGAGCAGGTCTCTATAAGAGATCTTCAAACTATTTGTGAAACTCTTGCGGATTACGCCACGGTTACCAAGGATCCTGAGAGCCTTACGGAATATGTCAGGCAGGCCCTTGGCCGAGCAATAACTCAACCTTACGAAACTGAAGATGGTAAATTACATGTCATTACCTTACATCCATTGCTTGAAGACAGGTTAAAGAAGGGGATACAGAAAACAGAACAGGGAACTTTCTTGAGCTTGGAAGCTGGCTTCTTACATAAATTTATCCAAATGGTAAATAACGAAGCCAGGAAGGCGATTCAACAGGGGTTCCATCCGGTGATTCTATGTTCTTCGACAATTAGAAGACATGTTAGAAGAATTCTAGAAAGATTTATTCCTGACATTGTGGTAATAAGCCACAATGAACTTTATGGACCAGTAGAAGTAAAGTCTATAGGAATAATACGGTTCAGCGATGAAGATTAGAACCTTCAGAGCCCCTACAATGGCGGAAGCCATGGATATGATAAAAAAAGAGCTAGGCCCCGATGCTGTTATCCTTAAGAGTGGGAAGGTAGTGGATCCTTCCGGAGAACCAGTCTTTGAAGTTCAAGTTGCCGTGGACAACCAACAGGAGGTAATTCTTCCATCTTTTCGAGATTCTTCGAATCAGCTCAAGCAATTGGAGGGTAAAATTGAAGAAATCACTAGTTTCTTGTCTCTACTTGTGTCAACGAAGGATCAATTTACTGGAATTTACGGCGATGAAGTTCTATCCAAAATCTATCACTATCTTCTTATGCAAGAACTAGATGAAAAGAAGGTCTATCTCCTACTGACTAGGGCTTTGAAACTAGTAAAAGATAATAAATCCCACACTAGCATTGTTTCCGCCTTTTGCCGTGAACTTATGAAAGTTGTATCTACCATAAAACCCTTCAGTGATGAGATTATATCTCAGATGAAGGCTAAGAGGTCGTATCTCCTTCCGCCGATTTATACCTTTATAGGTCCAACGGGGGTTGGTAAAACCACAACTCTTGCTAAGATCGCAGCTAATCTTAAGATCACAAAGGGCCTTAAGGTAGGTATTATTAGCTTCGATAGTTATAGAATCGGTGCTTGCGAACAGATCGCCACCTACGCTCGAGTTTTGGACGCTCCCTTCGCTACTGTTCAGAGTAGGGAGGAGCTAGAATTTGCAAGAAAACAGATGAAAGACTGTTTTGCTGTATTTGTTGATACGACGGGAAGAAACTTCTTGCTCTCTCAGTATGTTATTGAACTGACTGAGGTATTTTCATCCTTATCCGAAGTCTACCATTTTCTGGTTTTAAGCGCAACGGCTAAAGATAAGGATCTCACAAAGACCATTCAACAGCTAGATCCAATAGGCATCTACGCTCTAATCTTTACCAAAGTAGATGAAACCCTTTCTTGTGGTAGTCTTATTAACCAACTTTTGCGTTTTCCCCATCCTTTGGCCTATTTAAGCACCGGCCAAAGGGTTCCAGAAGATATTGAAGAGGCCTCGAAGAAGAGGCTTATAAATCTCATATTTCCAGGGAAGAGGGAGTTAGGGTAAAATAAGCTTGGGTTTTAAAACAAATCTTTGAATAGAAGTTGAGGAGAAGGCTAAATGGTGAAATCAGGAGGTAATTCAACGGCTGAAGATATGGTGCGAGTTTTTTCTGTAAGTAGTGGAAAAGGTGGCGTTGGTAAGAGTAATGTCGTTATAAACCTTGCTATCGCTATGAGTAAATTGGGAAAGCGAGTTCTCATACTAGATGCTGATCTAGGACTTGCCAATGTTGATGTTCTTCTTGGTTTGAGTCCCCAATACAATATAAGCCATGTGTTAAGGGGACAGAAAAAGATTTCCGATATTCTCGTTCAGGGTCCGGCGGGCATAACTATAATGCCAGCCAGCTCCGGAGTTCAGGAGCTGACGCATCTAAGTGTTGAGCAAAAGATTATGTTTCTCGATCTCCTGGAATCTCTTCCGGTAAGCTTCGATGTTTTTCTAATAGACACGGGAGCAGGTATATCCGATATGGTGCTCTATTTCAACCTAATGGCCCAGGAAAAAATAATTGTTCTGACTCCAGAGCCAACATCTCTTACAGACGGATATGCGCTGATTAAAGTGCTCTTTCAAAGACACGGAGAGCGATATTTTCGTATTCTTGTAAATAATGCTGAAGGTGAAAATCAGGCCAAGTCAATCTACAAACAAATAAGTAAAGTGGCCGATCATTTTCTGGACGGCATTTCACTTGACTATATAGGTTCTGTCCCGAAGGACCCCCATATACCCAAGGCCATTATGCATCAGAAGGCTGTTATAGAGCTTTTTCCAAAGGCCCCTTCCTCTCAGGCCTTTATGCAAATTGCTAAACGCCTTTTAAGCAGTTCTCCTCAGCTCGATCATGGAAGTGTAAAGCTTTTCTGGAAAAAACTTTTGGGTGTTTCCGTATGATATGAAAAGGACACCTGGGTGGACAAAAATAAGGCCAAACAAATAGAGCGAAATCAGTTAGTGATGGACCATCTTTATCTTGTTAAATACTGTGCTCTACGTCTACTTAGTCGTGTTCCTCAGGATAGTATTGACTTCAATGATCTCTACAGTGCTGGGGTGATGGGGCTTATTGATGCGGCTGAAAAGTTTAACCCTGAACTTGGGATCCCCTTTGAGAAATACGCATCCATAAGAATCAAGGGAGCTATGCTGGATGAGATAAGATTGAATGATCCCGTTCCTCGAACCGTTAGGGCTATGATCTCTAGATTAGAACGCGCTATAGACCGATTAGAAAAAAAACTGGGTAGAATGCCCGAAGAGGGAGAAATAGCTAAAGAGATTGGTGTGAGTAATGACGAGTTTCGTCAAATGCTTGACGAAGTAAGGAGTGTGTCCCTGTTTTCTCAGTCCCTTGATGAAATGCTTGAGGGGGGTGTTTACCCTGATGAGCTTATAGAGTCTGGTGAAGAACCTCTTAGAAGTTTACAGCAGGAGGAGTTGTCAGCAATTCTTTCGGAACTTATTTCTCAGTTGCCTGAGAGAGAACAATTGATTCTATCGCTATACTATTATGAAGAACTAACGATGAAGGAAATAGGGCAGATCCTAGGGTACACCGAATCTAGGGTATCTCAGCTCCATACACAGATCCTTCTAAAATTAAGAACTAGACTTAAAAGGAGGCTATATAAAGCCAATGTTCCTTAAAAACAGCTGTGGGAGAAGCTATGGATGAAAAGGTTTATCCATAGGGGATTTTTAGTGATCCTATGCCTTGTATCAATAGGGCCTACTGTTGTTTTAGGCCTTTCGGATAGTAGTTCCAAGGCCAAGGAGGGATCTATTGTAAAAGCTTCCATTCCTAGGACCCTCTATGCATCCAATAGATCTTTTTACCTGTTAGTAAGCACTAGCGAAAAGAAGGAGGAGTTTTTGAGATTGGACGTGGTCTTTAAATTCACGGGATTAAATCAGCAAGAATGTTTTGAAAGAAATGATAAGGTTTTTAGAGATGTTATGTATCGATTACTAAGAAATCAAAGTCCTTCAAAAAATACTGTGAAGGAATGGAATACTCTTATAAAAGAAAAGGTCATGGGAGAACTTACGTCAAAATTAGGTCGGTGTAAGATTTCGGATATAGTTGTAGAATCGGTTCAAAGGTTCTAGTAGATGTCAACAACTTTTTTAGGGTCCTGGTTTGAGTATGCCCAACTAGCCCTTAACGGGTTACTGGTTACTCTCTTATTATTTTTAATCCTCAGACAAAGGGCGGAAAAAAACTCTTTACATAAAGAGACCTACGATAAGGTTGAAACAATAGTTGAATCATTGGTGAAAATAGCCAAGGAACACGAAGTAATATCAAAACAGTTTGAGGCTAATCTTGAGACTAAAAGATCCCTTATCCTTGAATTAACGGCTCAGCTGGATCAGTTAATAAATAGGGCAGCTGAGGTTATTTCTCGATTAGAAAGGATTATAGAAGAAGCCAAAGAGATTGAAACATCCTCCAGCGTGACCAACCCTGAACATGAAAGAATTCTTAGTCTAGCCCGTAAGGGGTTTACTGTCCAGTCTATAGCCCATCAGGTAAATAAACCCGTTGGGGAAGTGGAATTAATAATTAATCTTTATAAAGCCACTCTCAACAAAAGAAAATAACCCCTCTAATTATTATGGCACTCTTATTGCTTATCACCTTATTGGAGGTGATAGCCATGCGTATCGGATCCTACGCCGTAACAGTTGGTTCGATCAATCAGACGAAGAAAATAGAGGTAATAGGAAATAATCTAGCCAATGCATCTACACCAGGGTTCAAGAAGGAGGATGTAAGGTTTATAGACTTTGTCTATGCTGAAACCCACACTGACATGACCCAAGGTAATATCAAAACCACCTCACAATCTCTCGATGTTGCCTTGGTGGGCAATGGTTTTTTTAAGGTCCAAAAGAAGGAGGGCATTTTTTACACAAGAGCTGGGAATTTTATGTTGGACGCCTCTGGGCAGTTGATTCTTCCCGATGGATCTTTGGTTCTTGGGAAGAATGGAAGTCCTATAACCTTGAAAAGCTACGACGTTATTATCGATGAGGGGGGAAGAATCTTTGAAGGCGGAAAAGTTGTCGATCAATTGGCCGTTGTGAGCTTTGATAAGTCGGTGAAGATGGAAAGGGTTGGGTATAATCTTTTCAAACCGTCCGATAAGGACGCTAAGGAGCAGGATGCGAAGGAGGTAGTTGTTAAACAGGGAAGTCTTGAAGAGGCTAATTTTAACGTGGTGGAAGAAATGACCAAAATGATTGATACCATGCGAGCTTTCGAGGCTTACACAAAGGTCTATCAAGTAGGCCATGAAGAGGATCGGCAGTTAATTAGAAGGGTTGTAAGTAGATGATATAATACTACTAGGTAGGAGGGTATAGGCCATGGTTAGAAGTTTATGGACAGCCGCAACAGGAATGGCTGCTCAATCCCTAAATATGGATGTAATAGCTCACAATCTTGCTAATGCTCAAACAACTGGCTTCAAAAAAAGCCGGGCCAATTTTGAGGATCTTATCTATCAGAGCTTAATTCCACCTGGAGCTGAGACGGCAACGGACACAAAAACAGCCTCCGGTATTCAGATAGGTACAGGGGTAAAGGCTGTTTCCGTCCAAAAGCTCTTTTCTCAGGGGAATTTTGTTCAGACCGAAAATCCTTTAGATCTTGCCATTGAGGGTAAGGGCTTTTTCAAAGTTCTTAGGGGGACAGAGGAGGTTTATACAAGGAGTGGGTCCTTCAAACTCGATGCCGATGGATACCTATGTGACGCTGAAGGAAACAGGCTTCAGCCCGAGGTAAGTATTCCTCGAGAGGCGGTTACTATAAATATTGACGCCGGCGGAAAACTTACCGCTCTAGATCAAAATGGCACTGCCTTGGTGACCCAGACCATAACCCTTTATGATTTTCCCAATCCAGGTGGGCTTATCAATGTAGGGAAGAATTACTTCAAGCCTTCCGATGCATCAGGTGAAGCCACTGAAGGAGCCCCTGGTACAGACGGTCTTGGCACAATTTTGCAAGGTTTTTTGGAAAATTCTAATGTTAACGTTGTAGAAGAGATGGTTAATATGATTGCAGGACAGAGAGCCTATGAGGCTAACTCTAAGGTTATAAAAACCGTTGATGAAATGCTTCATATAGCAAATACAGTAAAGGCCTAAGGGGGGCGGATATACATGAAGGTAAGAAAAACGCTAAAATTTTACTGTCTTGTCCTTTCTATTATAGGAGGGACCTTTTTAGCACCTCTTGCCTTTGCCCTCTCGTCTCTTACTACACTCCATGTTAAGGATTACGTTGAGGTGTCGAGGGGTGGAGTTTATTTAAGCGACATTATTAATCCGGCATCCATTCCATCCGACTGGGTAGATCATTTTTCCTCTATTTACATTGGCGAAGCCCCGCAGGTAGGAGAAGTCAAATATGTTCAGGTAGAGCTTCTTAGAAGTTATCTTAAGAAAATTGTCGAAGGAAATGGGCAAAGTTTTGACCGGGTCGAAGTGATAATTCCCTCTGAGATTGTGGTTACAAGAAAGTCCACTAACATTCCGAAGGAGGAAATTGAGCAGGCCTTCAGAGATTATGTGATAAAACATATCTCCTGGAATTCTGAAAACATAGAGATAAAAAACATTAAGCTATCGGGACTTCCTGTTGTTCCGGTTGGGGAAAGGGTAATTAAGGTAACCTCCGAATCTCAGGAACTAACAGGTGGAAATGTTACCTTGAACTTTCAGATTACTGTAGATGGTCGCCCTGTTCAGTCCTTTAACGTAACTGGCCTAGTGGATCTCTATGATAATGTTTTTCATGTGGTGAAGGATATAACGAGAGGCTCAATACTTCAGCCCCAGGATATTGTAATAAAGCGAGCGAAAGTTACAGATGATCCTAAAGGCTATGCTAAAAGAGAACTGGATGCCCTGGGTAAAAAGGTTCTTAAAGACTTTTCAGCCGGTGAGCCGTTACGCCTCTCTTATCTAGATAATCCTGTAGTTATAAACAAGGGAGATATTGTTAAGCTTGTTGTCAGTAAACCAGGCTTGGTTCTTACTGCTAAGGGAGAGGCAAAGAGTGACGGAAGGATAGGTGACCGTGTCAAAGTAATGAACATATCGTCTAAGAGGATTATCCAAGGATGGGTAAAAGATAAGGAAACCGTTATTGTAGCGGAGTAGCTTCAATGAAGGTTTTAGACTATAATCGATTAATAAAGATATTTTTGATTGTATTGATTGTAATGGGATCTTACGGTTGCGCTACCTTTGAAGGGAAAGTGGATAATACAAAGCTCGAGCCTCCCTATCCTCCTTCTGTCTCTTCTTATCCCACCCCTCCGACTCCTTCGGAGAGTCCTGGGACTTCAGCTTCTTCTCAATCGTTGACTTTACCTTCGGCCTCCCTGTGGAATAGTCAGGTTGGGTCCCTATATCGGGATATTAAGGCTAAAACTGTAGGGGATATTGTTACCATAACAGTCAGTGAATCTTCCGATGCCTCTGGGGAAGCGACTACTGAGGTCAATAGATCCCACAACTGGGGAGGGAAGCTTAGTGCTTCTAATCCGGCTGTGGCGGGTAAGAACCTTTTAGGTGGATCAACCTCTATGGACTACGGAGCCGAATTTGGAAGGGGACTTAAAGGTTCTGGGAAGACGACTAGAACTAATACGGTGAAAGCCTATATGACAGCAACGGTTGTGGAGGTTCTTCCTAATGGAAACTTGGTTATAAGGGGTTCTAGGTGGGTAAAGGTAAATGACGAGCTCCATCAAATCGTACTAGAAGGTGTCATTCGTCCAACTGATATTACTCGTAACAATACGGTTATGTCTCAAAATATTGCTGATGCCAAAATCTTTATTGTTGGAAAGGGTCCTGTATCAAGGCAGCAACGCCCAGGATGGCTTGGGCAGATAATAGACCTTCTGTTTCCATTTTAGTGACTAATGGGGGTATTAAAAATGAAAAGGAAGGTCTTTAAGGTTTTCTTTACGCTAACTTTTCTTAACCTTTTTATATTCCTAGGGCTTACTTCCGCAGCTCGTATAAAGGATATAGCCCGTTTTTCAGGAGATCGTTCCAACATGCTTGTTGGTTATGGCCTTGTAGTGGGACTAAATGGAACTGGCGACAAGGAGAAAACTCAGTTTACCGTAAGCACTCTTGCTAATTTCCTCGATAACATGGGGATCAAGGTGGATCCTGCCCAGATAAAGATTAAAAATGTTGCAGCCGTCATGGTCACAGCGAAATTACCGCCCTTTGCCAGGCAAGGAATGAGGGTTGATGTCCAAGTATCCTCTATTGGGGATGCTAAAAGTATCGTTGGTGGCACTCTCCTTATGACACCCCTTCAGGGACCAGATGGACAGGTTTATGGGGTAGCCCAGGGACCTATATCGGTAGGTGGATTCGTCTTTGGAGGGGGAGGGGGAACAGTTCAACAAAATCATCCAACCGTTGGCTATATTCCTAACGGGGCACTTATAGAGCGGGAAATACCATTTTCCTACGATGGTGTTGATCATCTGTATCTTACGTTAAACCAGCCGGATTTCACCTCTGCCAAAAAGGTGGCTGATACTATAAACAGGAGTTTCGGAACTAGTATTGCTAGTCCTGAGGATTCAGCCACTATAAAATTGCAAATTCCGGAAGGACAACGTAAAAATCCTATAGATTTTATAGCCACCGTTGAAGGACTTGAAATTATACCTGACAGTGTTGCCAAGATTGTTATAAACGAGAGAACCGGAACTATTGTAATGGGAGAAAATGTTCGCATCTCTCCCGTAGCGTTGGCTCACGGTAATCTGACCGTTACCATTACAGAACGGCCTTACGTCTCACAACCTCTTCCTTTTAGTCCCGGCCAAACAGTTGTAGTTCCCCAGACTCAGGTAGAGGTTAAGGAACAGAAGGTTCCTATTGCGATTGTTGGTGGAGGGGTGACCATAAGCCAAGTGGTAGAGGGTCTTAATGCTTTAGGAGCAACGCCCAGAGATCTTATAAATATATTACAGGCGATAAAGGCAGCGGGAGCTCTACAGGCAGAGTTGGAAATTATGTAGAAGGACTAGGAATTAGGAATGCATAGAAAGAGACACGACGTAACATCCCCTAGTGGAAAAAATCCTTGGCTCATAACCTATGCTGATCTCTTTACTCTTTTGCTCACTTTCTTTGTTCTCATCTTTTCCATGGCGGTGATAGATGTAGAACGGGAAAAGGAGGTTCTAAACTCTTTGATAGGCGCATTTAAATTTCTTCCGGAAGGTCGAAGTCTGGTTGGAGATCGGGAACCGGAAAATATTCCAAAACCCTCAATCCCTATGGATAAACCGCTTTCTATTACCGAGGGATATCTTAAACAACTAGCGGCCAGTGGCCTCTTTGGATCTGAAGTCGATATTCTTAGAAAGGAAGATAGAGTTATGGTTAGAGTCACTGATAGTCTTTTTGACGAGGGATCGTCAAAACTTCTTCCTTCAGGTGAAAGATTTTTATCCACTCTCGGTTCTTACTTGAAAAACGATCCCCAACAAATAGAAATACGGGGCCACACGGATCGGTTCGAAGTGTTGGCATCTCCCGACTCAGAAGCTTTCTCATGGAAGCTTTCTACAGAGAGAGCTCTTACAGTTTACCGGCTCTTTATAAGCCTTGGAATAGAACCTCAAAGGATGAGTGCCCATGGTATGAGTTTCTTTCATCCAATAGTAGATGGAAGCCAATATCCTTCCTTTAGACATAAAAACCGTCGTGTAGAGATACTCCTTGGTGACAATCCTTCAATACCAGCTAATCTATATTCCCTACGATCTGAAAGAAGAGCAATTTTTCAATATAAACACTTTTTCTTCCCACTGTTTGAAAAAGAGTCGGAAAATGAGAAGAGAAAGACCGAAAGATAACACTAAATTAACCACGCCCTATTCTTATAGGACAGCCTGGACGATCACCTTCGCCGACTTCTGTACCCTGCTTCTTACCTTCTTTGTGCTTCTCGTATCCATGTCCTCTCTTGATAGTCAAACAATTAAAAAGGCTCTTGAGAATTTTGGAGAAAAGGGGGGACTTCTTTTTTTTCAAAAACTCGAGGACATTTCTCAATCCCCTATGGTGGTCCTCAGAAAGATTATGAAGAGACTTGAAGGGGATCAATCTATTGAGCTTAAAAGGATTGAAGAGCTTCAGAATATCTCTGAAGAAGAGCTTTCACAGTTGATCGGCTCTGGGAAGTTTATGCTTTACAAGATAGACGACAAATCGAAGGGGCTTACCCTTATTCTTAATAACGACATTATCTTTGAACGTGGGAGCACCCATATTAACCCCTCCCTTTTTCCTCTCCTAAGTGCTATTGGAACCTTTCTTAAGCAATCTAAATATATGGCCTTCATTGACGGACATACCGATAACACCCCACCGGCTGCTAAGGGGATTTACCCATCAAACGATGATCTCTCTTTCGCACGGGCCAAATCTGTGCTCGATTATCTAGTCAGTCGAGAGAAGGTTCCTCCAGAAAAGTTAGCTATTGGAGCCTATGGGGATAGAATGCCCCTTGGTGATAATTCTACTCCATCTGGAAGAGCCCTTAATAGAAGAGTGGAAATAACCCTAAAACCTTTTAGGCAAGAAGAGAGGAGTAGTTAAACATGGAACCGGTAAAAAACAATTCCGTTATAGGAGCCGTTTCTCAGGAAAAAATATTGAGTGCTAAGAAAGAGGAGCTAAAAAGGGCTTGTAGAGAGTTTGAGAGCCTTTTTACGGCATACATTTTGAAAAACATGAGATCGACAATACACCGAGCTGAAGCTCCTGAACATGCGAGGGAAATATATGAGGCGATGTTCGACGAGGCGGTTTCTAGGGAGATAAGTCTTTCGGGAGTTCTGGGGCTCGGTGATATGCTCTATAAACAACTTGAGCCTCTCCTGGAGGCAGAGTCTAGGGCTGAACGGCCAAAGGGGGATACATCATGAAGAACTTATCGGAGGAAATTTTTTCCCTCCTAGGGGAACTAAAGTTAGTGCTAGAAGAGGAAACTCGGTTGCTAAAAAGGATGGATCGCGGTGGGCTTATCGCTCTTCTTCCAAGGAAACTTTTTCTTGTGGAACAGCTTGAAAAGATGAGTATCTATCTTAAGGATCTTAAGTCTTCTAGTCATGCCATAGAGCTAAAAAGAATCATATCCGAGATTAAATTTCTTAACGATACCAACCGAATATTTACTGAGGAGGCCCTTTCTCTATGGAATGATCTCCTATCGGCAATTCTTCCCAAGCATTATCGAAACGATGGCAAAACAGAGACGGCCCCAGTTCCCCTTAAAGGAGTAACACTTAAGGTGGAGGCATAAAGACATGGCAGGGCTTATTCAGGCTTTGGAAACAGGAAAATTAACTCTTCTCAATACTCAGACTCAAATTCAGACAGTCAATCATAATATTTCCAAAGCTAATGACAAAACATATCATCGTCAGATGGTTAAACTTGTAACCAATCCGCCTTTGAGGGATGGGAAGTTCCTTGTAGGAATTGGGGCTAGAATTCACAATATAATTCAGAACTGGGATCCACTTTTGGAGAAAAAGTTTCTAAGCAGCATATCCCTTGAGAAGGATTACGAAGCTAGAGCCTATTATCTAGACCTTGTTTCTAGCTACATGAGGGATGATGGAGAAGGGGGGATTTCTGGCGCCCTGAAAGCTTTCTGGAACAGTTGGGACGTCTTTGATGCTAATCCCGATGGTGCACCGGAAAGACAAAACGTTGTCGAAACAGCGAAGGCATTAGCTTCTATGGTTCGAGAAAGCTATAGAGAACTTTCTAAGTTGTCCGAAGATATTGATAACGACCTTTCTCAGGTAGAGGGCCGCGTAAACAATCTTCTTCAACAGATTGCCGATTACAATTTTAGGATAGGCTTTGCGGAGGCGAGCGGAGCCCATGCTAATGATCTTCGGGATGGCCGATATGCCCTCATTCAGGAACTATCCCAATACATGCCTCTTAGCATCTCTTCCGATGACGATTGGAAAACTATAGATATAAGGGTAGAAGATCCCATCTCGGGAACTTCTATGGATCTTGTGGATGGAAGTAACTGGAACGCTATTACTGTAAGTGCGGATAATGCAGGTACCCTTACTATAAGCAGTGTCTCAGGAACAATCAGCTTTTCTAATACTCAAGGAGGTAGGCTAATTGGTCTCGCTCAGTCTAAAAGGCATGTAGCAGACGCTATGAATAACTTAGATACCTTTGCCAGTGAGCTGTTTAATAACGTTATATACAATGGAATAAATGTATTCTCCTCGCCGCTTGCGGAATTTTTTGATGTCAATATTACTACCGCTGATCTTTCTTTAGGCTCAAATTCAAGCACAACCCCATCTCAGGCATATCAAATCTCTCAACTTCAAAATACCTCCATACCTGGGCTTGGAGGTAGAACTTTTGCTGAGTATCTTTCGGATATTCAAAACTCCATTGGAACAGCAAAGCAGTCCGCAGAGGATCGACAGGATTTTTACTCGACCCTTAAGAACACCATGGAACAGAAACAGCAAAACGTCTCTGGTGTATCTATCGATGAAGAACTTGTTGATCTAGTGAAGCTTCAACATCTATTTCAAGCCGCGGCTAAAGTGATTCAGACCACATCTGAACTTCTAGATACGGTAGTTAGAATGGTGTAAAGAAGGGGGGATGCTAAAATGAAGGTAAGTTTTGCTCTGACCTACGAAAACCCGCTGAGACATATTTTCTCAAAACAGAAGGAGATTAGCCGTCTTCAGGAGGCTATATCGCAAGGCAAGGGACTTTTGGAACCCTCCGACAATCCCTTGAGCTGGTCTAACGCCATGAATCTTAAGACCGCTATGGCTAAGGCCGAGCAGTGGAAGGAAAACATAAACTTTGGAGCTAACTGGAATAACATCACCGAGGGCCATCTCAATCATCTAAACGACCTTTTGACTAGAGCAAGAGAGATTGCCATTGGGGCCATCAAGATTAATTCTCCTGAGACTGTTTTAGCTCGAGCTAAGGAGCTCGATCAAATTTTGAGGGAGGTCATAACAATAGCCAATGCTAAGTACCAAAATCGCTATGTCTTTTCGGTTAATTCCGATACGGGAAGTCCCTTGTTTGGTTACACCGAAGTAAATGGTCAGGTAGCCTCAATCATTAATCCAGCCGATCCCCTTGATATGGCAGAGCCCCTTTACATCTCTGTAGGGGAAACTACACCCGTTCAGATCAACGTAGACGGGCAAAGACTTTTCTTCGATGAAGAGGGCAATAGCATACTTCAAAATCTTTTAAATCTCAGAAATGCTATCAGTTCAGGAAACACAAATCAGATAGGTGATGCGATGGAACATATCGAAAGAGACCAATCCCGAGTCTTGGAGGCCCTTACCACGGTGGGAACAACCCTTAACCGCCTTGAAGCAAGAAATGATGCTCTAGAGGCTATAACGATTACTCAACAGGATCGATTGGGAGATTTGGAAGAGACCGATATGGCAAAGCTTATAACGGAATATCAACTCACAACAACAGCTCTTCAGGCGGTCTACCAATCGACAGCCAGAATAACGGGTCTATCTCTACTACAGTATTTATAGTGCCTAACTCGCTAGGCCATATTTCCTTAGTTTGCTATATAATGTGCTTCGGCTTATACGGAGCTTTTTGGCAGCTTCATGTTTGTTACCTTTACATTCCTGAAGGGTCTTTTTTATTAGCATCTTTTCGTGTTCATATAGAGAGATTTGGTCATCACTTATTTTCTGGTTTTTCAGAAAGCCAGGGAGATGGGATGCTGTGATGGTCTCCTCTGGTTGGACTAGAACCACCGCGTGACTTATGGCATTTTCAAGTTGCCTCACATTTCCAGGCCAGTCGTATTCTAAGAGTAGCTTCATGGCATCGGGCGCTATGCTATTTACTGGTTTTTTTTCTCTTTCACTGTATTTTTCTAGAAAATGCCTGACAAGAAGGGGAATGTCTTCCTTCCTTTCTCTAAGGGGTGGAAGATGTATGGAGATTACATTGAGTCTATAGAAAAGATCATCTCTAAAACGACCATTCTGAACCTCTTCATAGAGATCTCGGTTGGTTGCCGCAATTATTCTGACGTCAGCTTCTAGGGTCTTTTCTCCTCCTACCCGTTCAAAGCGTTTATCCTGCAGAAAGCGAAGTAGCAGGACTTGAGTTGCTGGAGCGATGTCTCCAATCTCGTCCAAGAAAAGGGTTCCTCCCTGGGCTCGTTCTATTCGACCCTTTTTTTGTTTAATCGCTCCTGTAAAGGCTCCTCGTTCGTGACCAAAGAGTTCGCTCTCGAGTAAAGTAGGGGAGTAGGCTGAGCAGTGGGCCACTACAAAGGGTCCAGTTGCTCTTGGACTTCTATGGTGAATTTCGAGAGCAACGAGCTCCTTACCCGTCCCATTTTCTCCAGTAATCAAAACAGTGGCCTCCGATGGGGCTACGAGCTCGATGAGTTCGTAAACTGCCTGCATCTTTTCACTTCTTCCTATTAGGCGTCCAAAGCGATCGGGTGCTGGCTGTTCTGAAACAATTTTTCGCTCTGTCTGCTCTCTGAGAACGAGCTGACGTATATGTCCTGCCATTTGGGTCATAAAGCCATAGAAAAAATACATTCCTTCTCTAAGCTGTGGAACAATATCTGAAAATCCCATAAAGAAGTAACCTAACACCCTCCTATGGGTGGCAATGGGAAATCCGAACCATTCGGGATAATTGGTAGCAAATGGTATAATCAAACTTGGAAGGAAGGAAGGATCTCCTGAATGGGCTAGACGCATTTGAGACTCGGCTCCATGGAGTGAAGCTTGAAAGAGGGTAAACTTTTCAGAGCCGGCAAGGAAAGTTTTTAGCTGTTGTTGGAGGTGGTTAGATCCTTCTTCGAAATCTACCCAGATAAAACTTTTACGATCTTCATCAAATAGAGTTATTGAAATATCAAAAGGGACAGGAAATCTTTCTTTTGCAAGCTTTTCTACGAAGCTAATGTATTCACGAAGAGTTTCCTTGTGGGAGGCTTCTCTACATATTTCGAAGAAATATTCCATTTCATAATGAGGATAACGGGTTGGAATACCCGATTGCCATTTTTTAAGGATGAATCCAACATGACCTATTACTTTTCCATTATGACCCACAGAGTAAAATCTTACGTTACATTCCTCTTCTGGATGGCGACTAAGTCTTGCTCGGAGGAGAACTCTTTGACCTGTTTTAGCAAGGCCATGAGTATCCTGTTCTCCTAGCTGTATAACATCCCACAATGATCGACCAAGGAGATGAGAAAAGGGTATTTTTACAAATTTTTCGAGAAATCTATTAAGTCCTACGAGTCGAAAATGGGCGTCTGTGATAAAAACCGGAATATCAAATAATTCTAGAAAACCATCGATAATGAGATTTTTGTTCTCAACTTCTCTAGAAAGTATGTGTTCTCTGGATAAGTCTTTCCAAATCTCAACTAGGATCTTCCCATCATTTAATTGCCATAGTGAAATACGGCGGCTAAATAGCTTACGCTGACCATCGGGAAGAGCCACCTCTCCTTCAACATTATAGTCATGGCAACCATGTTTCACCTTTTCGTAGACACAGGAGGAACAAGATCTTGAGGATGAGTAATCTCCAAAAATCTCACATCCCTTAATATGTCTTACATCATTAAAGGTTTTTAGTATTTCTTCTCTTCCCTTACTGTTTGTTGCTATAATATGGCAAGAAGTGTCGTAGCATATGACTGGATCTGGTACGGCTTCAATAAAAGTTCTTACCGTATCTGCAATGACCTGCCCCATTTTTCCTCTCCACAAAGTTAGTTAAAACTAGTGTCACTAGATTCTCTCAAGAGGATATTCTGGAGCAGGGAAATAGGCTTTTTTGAGCTAAGAAAGCTCACTATAGTGGATTGAAGCCATAGAATGGTTGAAGGTTGAATAAATTAGACACTTGAATTGAATTAACTTTATTTCAAATTATAAAACTCTTTACCTCTTGAGAGATCAAAAACTTGAAAATAATTGATTCGATTGATAATATTCATCCAGACATTGATATTGTCAAGATAATTGTTGGAATTCAGAATAGAAATTTGAGATTTCTATTATATTAAAAATAGGATGATATAGAAAAGGATCACTTAGTAAGTCTATCGATTGGAAGGTAAATTGCCCCCATTCTTTCGGCAATAAGGTAACCGTAACCCATGGCCATAGGATTTTGTTCTGTGTCTACAAAAATAGCCTGAATATTTTGTCTGTTTATTTCCTTTGCAAACTCAAGTGCTTCATCGATTGGATCCTTTCCAAAGCTACTTACATTGGGTCGGCCATCTGAAAAGAGGATAATTACAGGTGTAGCTTCTGGATTTTTGTATTTCTCCTGTGTCAGTAGTCTCAACGCTAGATCCATACCTAGAGCCAAGGGTGTGCGACCTCCTACAGGGATCTCCTCAATCCTTGAACAGGCATCATGCATATTGTTTGTAATAGGAAGTATGACTTCTGCGTTAATATGCCTAAAGGTGATAATGCCGATCTTATCTCGCTTGAGATAAAGATCTCTTAGAAGAGCTTGGATAATTCCTTTAGTTATGGTCATACGATCATTAGTTCGCATTGAAGCACTCGAATCAACAATTAGCATAACCGTAAGACCGGTTTTGCGAAAGCGTTTCTTTAACCGAAAATCTTCGAATTTTATCACAATTTGTCCATTGTCGGATCTAGTTTTCTGATAGGGAGCGGCCGCCCTTAATGTGCCTATAATGGATATGTCCTTGAGTAGTTCATGAGATGAGGGGATTCTCGTTCCCAGAGAAAAACCGTAACTTCCCCGAGAGGGGAATGGAAACCTTCTTCCTGGATGAGTTCCGATTGCAAGTCTGTGAAAAGGAAAGACCGGGTTTAGAGTGGGTAAGCGTCCCTTACAAATATGAGTTACACAGGAAAGGGGAGAATTGTAGGAGCTCTTTTCTTTAACCTCCCTTGGACGAGGATTTTCATAGGTTGGATTCCATTCTTCAGAGACCTGTTTTTCAATCTTTTCACTGTGCTCCTCTAGAATCTTCTGAATTTTGCTTTCATCAAGCTCCTTCTTCTCTAGGGGATTTTTCTTCACTCTATGGGCTAAACTCAATTTTGCTGCCATTTGAATATCTTCTGGTAAGATTGAAATCCTTCCTTCGAAGGCAGCATTAGCCCTTGCAGCCTTTATCATAGTTATTTCAGCTCGATGGCCGTCTGTCTCCATCGCTACAGATATTTTCGTGGCAAGGCTTACCACCTCATCAGTAAGTATTACCTTATCGATCAAATCTCTTGCCTTCGATACGACTTCTCTTAGATTGGCTTCCTTATCATTCCAGGCCTTGCGAAAGGTTTCTGGATCACGTTCGAAAGCAAGTCTTCTCCTTACTACCTCCATCCTTTCTTCGACTGAGGATAGCCTCTTTACCGTTACACATAGACCGAATCGGTCAAGAAGCTGGGGACGTAAATCTCCCTCTTCTGGGTTCATCGTTCCTACAAGAACGAAACGGCTGAAATGGGAAAAACTTATCCCTTCTCTCTCGACCACATTAACACCTGAAGCGGCTACATCGAGAAGAAGATCCACAATTTGGTCATTGAGAAGATTTACTTCATCAACATATAGGATGCCCCTATGGGCCTCCGCTAGAAGACCTGGTTCGAAGGCCCTTTTACCTTTCTTTAGGGCCTCTTCGATGTTTATGGTTCCAAGAAGTCTATCTTCTGTGATACCAATGGGAAGGTTTACCAACCGTATAGGTCTTTCTGTTACAGGAAGGGATTCGCCTCTTTCTACCCGTTCTTTACAAAATAGACAAAGATGGGCTAGATCGTCAGGATCGCACTGAAAGGGACAACTCTCAACCACTCTTATGGGTGGGAGGAGATTGGCTAAGGCCCTTACCCCTGTTGACTTTGCTGTTCCTCTTTCTCCTCTTATAAGGACTCCCCCTACTGAAGAATCTACAACATTAAGTAGAAGAGCCCTCTTCATCAATTCCTGACCCACTATTGCCGTGAAAGGAAAATTTACTCTTTCCACGGGTGCCTTTAGGTCTCCTTCGCTATGAGATTGAGCTTTAGTAAAGACCTTGTTTCAATAACACCTGACAACAACCTTGGTCAAGAACCTCTTGAAAAAATTATTATAGCTCCACCGGTAGTGAAGGCTCATCCTGATCCGCTATGAGAAAGTTTACGTAGTGCCATTTTGAATCCCTTCTAAGGGTTGATATGTTTTTCATAACGAGTTCCTTTGAATTGTTGGTTTTGCTAAGGTGAGCAAAACACAGCACATGAAGATCGGAGTGGAGGATTTCTTGACATAATGCTAGGGCCTGATCGTTTGAGAGGTGACCTAAACGGCTACGGATGCGCTGTTTGAGTTTGATAGGGTAGGGGCCATTTATTAGCATCTCTACGTCGTGGTTGGATTCTAGAATTATAGCCTGGCAAGAGCTCAAGAAAGATTTGACAAGATTTGTAGGAGTTCCTAGATCAGTGCACATGGCGAGCTTTGTGGAGCCATAGGAGATAACAAATCCGGTAGGATTCGATGCGTCGTGAGGTAAAGAAAAGGGGATAATGTCTAGATCTCCAATACTAAATGGCTTACCTCGATAAAAAAATCTCTTCCTTGGAATGTCTCCTGTACGAGCGGAAAGTGCGTCAAAGGTTTCTGGTGAAATATAAACCTCGGTTCCATACATACGATTTAACGGACCAATACCTTTGACATGATCTAAATGTTCATGGGAGACTACCACGGCATCGACCATGGAAATGTCAATTGAGGAGGTCTTCATCCGTTCTCTTAGGGTTCTTACGGGAAGACCAGCGTCGATGAGAATGCAGGTATTATCGGTCCATACAAGGCAAGAATTCCCCGACGAACCACTAGCAAGGATTTGAAACCGTAGCCTTCCCATATATCCTGCGTCTCGTCAAATGATTAGACCGATCAACCTATCAATATTTCTGTCTTTCAAAGGACCAAGGAAAAGGATAGAAAGATCCTTTAGAAGGGGAGATGATTTAAGCCAACCTTTCATGTCTTCGCAACTTATCGAAAGAATCTTAGCCTCTACCTCCTCGGGAGAAACATCTCTTCCATGAATTATTTCGTTCTTTGCAAGTCTATTCATATAAGCTTCTGTGCCATCCATATTAAGATAAAGACTCCCCACAAGACAGTCCTTTGCTCGAAGAAGTTCACTTTCGCTTATACCGTCATCCAGTATTTTTTCTATTTCACCCTTTACTACTCGGAGTAGCTCTTCGGTGTTGGATGGATCGACGGCAGCGTAGATACCGAAAAGCCCCGTATCTTCATAACTGTTCAGAAAGGAGTAGATTGAATAGGCGAGACCTCTCTTTTCTCTAACTTCCTGGAATAGTCTACTACTCATGCTGTTTCCTAGAATCATGTTGAAGATATGCCAAAAAAACCTAGAGGGATCCCTCAGAGAAACTCCCTGAGTTCCTATGCAGATATGCACCTGCTCAAGGTCTTTGACGATCGCTTGTTGGAATATGTTTCGCTCAGGCTGCACTCTTTGATCCCAGCATTGATCATTCCAGGGAAGCGTTTTAAGAGTGGATTCCAGCAATGCAACAAATTCTTTATGTTCTATATTACCTGCAGCGGTTATGAGAAGTTTTTTAGGATGGATTACTTTATCTTTGAATCGCAAAAGTTCTTCCCTTGTTATAGAGAGAACCGAAGATCGATAACCGCAGATAGGATGACCAAGGGGATGCTCTGACCAGAATTTTTCGGAAAACAGGGTATGGATATATTCTTCTGGAGAATCTTCCACCATACTTATTTCTTGGAGAATAACCTGTTGTTCTTTTAAAAGTTCTTCATGGTCAAATTTAGACTCTAGCAAAATATCCATGAATATATCTATAAGCTTAGGAAGGTGCTTATCTAACACTTTTCCGTAAAGACATAGATTCTCCTTGGTTGTGAAAGCATTAGAGTATCCTCCAAGGGCGTCCAGTTCTTTGGCTATTTCCTTTGTTGATCGCCGGCTCGTTCCTTTAAACAACATGTGTTCGAGAAGATGAGTAATCCCTGCACGGGATTTTTCCTCGTCCCTGGAGCCGGCGTTGATCCAGAATCCTACAGACACCACGTGGGAAAAGGGGATTTTTTCAGTAATAATCCTAATACCATTTGGGAGGACTGTTTTTTCAACCATACGAGCCCTAGCTTTTTTTCGGGTGACGATCCCGTTTATGATGGATTTCTTGCATTTCCATAACCGCCTTTCGACTCAACTTGAATCTACCATCCTTGTCTATTTCTATAACCTTTACAAGCACTTCATCACCTTCCTTCACCACATCGGTTACCTTCTTGACTCTTTTAGTATCTAACTGGGAGATATGGATAAGACCCTCTAGGTTAGGACGAATTTCGGCAAAGGCTCCGAAATCGGTAATTTTTGTAATCTTTGCCACGTAAATCTGTCCAACCTCTGGTTCCGTAGTTATTAATTTTATTTTTTCCAGCGCCTTTTGGCAGGCTTCCAAATAGGGTCCCATAATTAAAATTCGCCCATTTTCTTCAATATCTATTTTTGTTCCTGTTTCAGAGAGAATCTGTTTAATCACCTTTCCCCCCGGCCCTATTACGTCTCTTATCTTATCGGGGGAGATCTGGGTTGTAATCACCCTAGGAGCGTAGGGTGAAAGTTCTGGACGAGGAGCGCTAATAACAGAGCGCATCTTTTCTAGGATTTTTAAACGAGCCCTTTTAGCTTCCTCCAAAGCCTCTCGCATGATTTCTCTAGTAATTCCGGAGATTTTAATGTCCATCTGTAGAGCTGTTACACCCTTATCATTCCCGGTTACCTTAAAGTCCATATCGCCAAGATGATCTTCATCGCCAATTATGTCAGTAAGAATCGCGATGCGATCTCCCTCTTTGACAAGCCCCATGGCTATACCTGCTACCATGTCCTTTACAGGAACACCAGCATCCATGAGAGCCAGAGTTGCTCCACAAACGGTCGCCATTGAGCTTGAGCCATTGGATTCAAGCACTTCAGATACTACCCTAACGGTATAGGGGAAGGATTCGGAATCGGGAAGAATAGGTTGGACAGCTCTTTCAGCAAGAGCCCCATGTCCAATCTCTCGACGGCTTGGTCCCCTTAGAGGTTTTACTTCACCGACACAGAAGGGGGGAAAGTTGTAATGCAACATAAAAGACTTGAAGGTTTCCCCCGTAAGAGCCTCAATCTTTTGTTCGTCTGAGGATGAACCTAAGGTTGTTACAGCGAGAACCTGAGTTTCTCCTCGGCGGAAGATAGCCGATCCATGAGTTCTTGGAAGCACACCAACGGCTATTTCGATTGGGCGAATGTCACTCATCCCGCGTCCATCTATTCGCCTTCCTTCTTCTATCATCATCTTACGAACTATCTCTCGTTCCAACTCATAAAGAATTTCCTCTATTTCCTTCTGAGAATCGGGATACTCTTCAATCAAAGTAGAGATAACATGCTCATGGAGCGCCTTCTTCCTTTCCTTCCTCAGAACTTTTTCGGCTGTCGTCATCACATCACGAAGAGATTCCATCGCAATATTTTTCACTGCTTCAACAAGCTCCAGCCTCCTCTCTGGTAAAACAATATGTTTTTTGGGACGACCAATCTTTTCCCGAAGCTCTTCCTGCATCTCTATTATAGGTTGAATAGCCCTATGGGCGATCTCTAAAGCCTCCAGAAGATCTTCCTCTGGGACGAAGATAGCTCCCCCTTCTACCATCACTATTGCTTCCTTTGTCCCTGCAACCACTAGGTTAATATCGCTTTTCGAAAGCTGTTCTGAACTGGGGTTAATAACAAAATTTCCATCAACCCGACCTATCCTTACTGCCGCTACGGGACCCCCAAAGGGGATCTCGGAAATATGAAGGGCTGCCGAGGCGCCGGTAATCGCCAGCACATCGGGCTCATTTTCCTGATCAACGGAAAGGACTGTGGCTATAATCTGAACCTCGTGATTATAGCCCTTTGGAAAAAGCGGACGTATGGGACGATCGATCAACCGTGAAGTGAGCACTTCCTTTTCACTAGGACGGCCAATTTCTCGGCGAAAGAATCCTCCAGGAATTCTTCCAGCTGCGTAGCTCATCTCCTGATAATCGACCATTAGGGGCACAAAGTCTACATTTTCTCTGGTCTTCTCATCCTGCACCACGGCGACCAAAACTACTGTATCGCCATATCTAACCCATACCGCCCCGCTCGCCTGTCGGGCAATATGGTTAGTCTCAATAGTTATGGTTCGATCTCCAATGTTTGAAGATACAGCAATGCATGCTGTGTTCATATCCTATGTAAACTCCTTTTAACTTTGGTAGATTTCTCTTAGCCCCTCAATCCTAGACGATCTATGAGGCTTATGTAGCGATTCATATCTCTTGATTTTAAGTAATTTAAAAGCTTTCTTCTTTGTCCTACAAGCTTCAAAAGTCCTCTTCTCGAATGATGATCTTTCTTGTGAATCTTAAAATGTTCCGTAAGATACCGAATTCTTTCGGTAAGAAGAGCGATTTGAACCTCTGGAGATCCTGTATCACTAGGATGAATCTTAAAGGTTTCAATGATTTCTCGTTTTCTTTCTGGAGTAAGGGCCACGGCTTTTTTCCTCCTTTCACACGGGTTTTACATCAAATTAACAGCTTAAGTTGACGTCTTTTGGTTTCACCCTGACTTGGCCACCAAAGGGCCAGCAGGGTATCTTGCGAGCTATTTAAAATCCTCACAGGCGTAGAGTCGGCTATTGTAAGGTCCTCCGCTTTTTGTTTAAGTGAACTCTGGATGTGTCCATACTTTAGCCTTCCTATTTCCTCTTCATTTGCTGATATGGCTGGTAGGTGGCTTAGAGCATCAACGAGGGGGATAATAAGCTTTTCCACCTGACCCGCATTTATAGCCTTTTTTATTTCTTCAAGGCTCCAGGCATCATTTATGGAGAAGGGACCACTTTGAATTCTAATAAGGTGTTCGAGTGTTCCAAAACAGCCAACCGCTCTTGCTATATCAGCTCCCAACTGTCGCACATAAGTTCCTTTTGAACATCTAGCTTTAAAAGTAACCCTTGGCCATCTGTAGTCTATTATTTCCAGTTCGTGCACAATCACCCTTTTTAGGAGTTGTTCAACGAGAATTCCCCTCCTGGCCAGTTTATACATTCGCTCTCCCTGAAACCGGGCTGCTGCATAGGCGGGAACACGCTGGGAGATCTCACCTATAAACTTAGGGAGAATCTCCTCTATTGTTGCTCTTTCGATATGGCATCCGCTACAATGGTGGACAATTTTCCCTGTTCGATCGAGAGTATCCGTTTCATAGCCAAATATTACAGTAAACTCATAGGTCTTATCTTCATCGAGAAATTGATCGGCGATTTTAGTTCCACGATTTATAAGAAGAATTAATAATCCCTCAGCAAAGGGGTCTAAGGTTCCACCGTGCCCAATTTTTTTTGGTTTGAGCCATTGTTTAACCTGGCGGACAACATCAAAGGACGTCATATCGACCGGCTTGTAGACAACCATGATACCATCTGATTGAAAAAGATTCCTAGGAGTCATAGGTCACGTCCGATTTTGTCTATCTCTTGCGAATCTAAATAGGTGATAAGTGAAGAAATGATTATATCTTCAACGGCTTCGATGGAGCCTTCAATTCTACAGGCTGAAGCGTTAATGTGTCCCCCTCCACCGAATTGGCGAGCAAAACGGGCAACATCGAAGGCTCCCTTCGATCTAAGGCCTACGTGAATAATGCCGTTGTCGTCTTCACGAAACATCACCGACACCTTGACCGATTCGACCTGTCTGAGCATGTTCACAAAGCCTTCTCCGTCATGGACATTTGCTCCCGTTTCCTTAAGCATCCTCTTTGTGAGTCTAGCGGTTGCAATGGTATAATTTCTAAAATATCGGAGGGTTTCAAGAACCTTTCCAAGCAGGAGTAACTTTTGAGGTGAAGAGGATTCAAAGATGCGCTGAGCGATCCTATGGGGATCAGCTCCGTAGGATGTCAATAGGGCTGCGATTTCCAAGACCCTCTGGGAGGTATTGGAGAACTGAAATGATCCGGTGTCTGTAAGGATACCCGTATATAGGCATGTAGAGACCGCAGGGGTTATGGGAAGACCCATAAAAAGAAACAAATCAAAGAGCATTTCACAGGTGCTACTGGCTAAAGTTTTTACCCAGGAGATCTCGCCAAAAGGTTTTTCCTGAACATGATGGTCTATATTTATAACGAAACTTGACGGATCGATGGCGCTCAGAATCGATCTTCCTCCCCTTTCAATGGAGCCACAGTCGAGGAAGACAACAACATCAGGGACCTTAGCATATTTTACGTCGTTTAAGATATCCTTTGCTCCCTCTAGGAAGTGAAATACCGAAGGGATAGTGCTTTCACAGAAACTTGTAACCGCCTTTCCCATTCCTCTGAGTACCGCCTGCAAAGCCAAAAGGGATCCCACAGCGTCCCCATCAGGGTTAATATGAGTTACAAGAAGGTATGATCTATTCTCTATCAGGGCGTTAGCAATCTTTCCTAAGGTTAACTCTTCATCCTGTGTAAGTTCAGAAACTAGTTTGAGTTTAAAGCTCGATTCCATCTCTACAAGTCCTGTTCATCACCTTTTGATCTGATCAATTCAATAATCTGCTCTATCCGTTCGCCGTAATCGAAGGAGTTGTCATAAACGAAGGAAAGCCTGGGGATTGCTTTAAGGCGAACTCGTTCCGACAGTTCTCGGCGTATAAATCCTGCGGCACTGGTCATAGCTTCGGCCAATTCGGTTCGGTCGCTTTTATGAAATGTTCCGCAATAGAATATAGTCGCTTCCTTAAGGTCGTCAGTCATTCGAACAGCCGTTATTGTTACTCCCTGAATCCTGGGATCCTTAATCTTACGATGAATAATATCGGCTATTTCCTCTTTGATGAGATCTGCTACTCTAAGCTTTCGAGGATACTTCCTCATTTTATTCCTTTCGGCCCGTAATGTTTAATAACGGATCAGTTCAATATCCTGCTCGATAATTTCCGCCAACTTAAGGGAATCCATGTATTCAGTAATCTTATCAAGAACAGCATTAACTGTCCTTCCATCCTTTCCGACCACAGCTATGGCAAGGGTTGTCTTTTGATAGAGCTCATGATCGTCAACCTCTGCAACTGAGGCGTTGAAACGATTGCGGCATTTTTCTACAAGGCTTTTTACAATCTTTCTTTTTGCCTTAAGGGACATTCCCTCTGGGATAATTAATGTGATGCGAGAGATACCCACCGTCATGGCCATTGTTACCTTTTATCCTGTGAATCTTCCCTAGTTTCCTGAGCTGAGATCCCTTCAATGGATGGTTTGGTTGCCTCCATAACGTAGACTTCTAGAATGTCGCCGACCTTGATGTCATTAAAGTTTTCAATAAGTATACCACATTCAAAGCCAGCTTTAACTTCTCGAGCATCTTCTTTAAATCGTTTAAGAGATGCGATCCTTCCGTCGTAAACCACTACTTGATCTCTTAGCACCCTTACCTTTGCACTTCGTTGGACCACACCATTTAAAACGTAGCAACCAGCTACTGTCCCTACCTTGGAGATATGAAATGTTTGTCGAACCTCTGCACGTCCAAGCACCTTTTCCTGATATTCAGGCTCCAGCAGACCGACCATCGCCGCCTTAATATCGTCGATTAGCTGGTAGATAACATTGTAAAACCTCACATCAATCTTTTCCCTCTGGGCAAGTTCTTCAACCTTAGCATCGGGCCGTACATTGAAACCAATAACGATAGCATTAGATGCCGAGGCTAGCATTATATCGGTTTCGTTAATTGCTCCCGTTGCAGAGTGAATTATGTTAATTTTTATCTCCGGATGTGAGAGCTTCCTGATAGCCTCGGTAAGAGCTTCTAAGGAGCCTTGGACATCGGTTTTAAGAATAAGATTGAGTTCTTTAAGCTGACCCTCCCGTATCTGCTCATAAAGCTTTTCGAGGGTAACCTTTGTGGAGAGAGAGATTTCTCTTTCTCGCTGTTTTCTCAAGCGATGCTCTGCGATGGTTCGAGCCTGTTTTTCGTCAGCAACAACCGCGAAATCATCGCCTGCTTGGGGCACGCCTGAAAGACCAATTACTTCTACCGGCATAGAAGGACCAGCCGACTCTATTCTCTCTCCTCTGTCATCGAAGATATTTCGGACTTTACCGTAATGGACACCGCACACAAAGGCATCTCCAACCCTCAAGGTGCCTTCCTGAATTAACACCGTAGCGACAGAACCTCTTCCCTTTTCTAGCTTGGCTTCAATAACACGGCCTCGAGCTGCCTTGTTAGGATTTGCTTTAAGTTCCATAATCTCTGCCTGAAGAAGCACCATCTCCAAGAGATCCTCGATACCAATCTTTTTCTTTGCCGATACCTCAACCATTATGGTGCTTCCACCCCATTCTTCCGGTATTAGGCCGAGCTCGGAGAGTTCACGCTTTACCCGTTCGGGATTTGCATTGGGTTTGTCTATCTTGTTAATAGCAACAATTATGGGGACATTGGCTGCCTTTGCATGATTTATCGCCTCAACTGTTTGCTGCATCACGCCATCGTC
This sequence comes from Syntrophobacterales bacterium, assembly GCA_026417655.1. GTDB lineage: Bacteria > Desulfobacterota > Syntrophobacteria > Syntrophobacterales > Thermodesulforhabdaceae > JAOACS01. Next base: position 27,920 of record JAOACS010000020.1, on the reverse strand, counting down.
TGCGGCCACAACAAGGATCACTATATCGGTGACCTTTGCACCCCTTGCCCTCATGGCGGTGAAGGCCTCATGACCAGGAGTGTCAAGGAATACGATATCGCCCTTTTCTAAATGCACATGGTATGCACCAATATGTTGAGTGATTCCCCCTGCTTCAGCAGATGTTACATTGGTGTGACGTATAGCGTCAAGAAGCGATGTTTTACCGTGGTCCACGTGCCCCATTACGGTAACAACAGGAGGACGTGGCCTTAAGTCTTCTGGACGATCCTCCTGTGATGCAAGAATCGCTTCCTCCTCAATACCTTTTTTCTCAACTTCATAACCGAATTCCGATGCCACAAGAGAGGCCGTTTCAAAATCAATGGCCTGGTTAACTGTAACGGGAAGACCTAGAAGAAGAAGTTTCTTTATGACCTCTGTGGCCTTTACTCCCATCTGATGGGCAAGTTCAGAAACGATTATGGCTTCTTCTATACGAATTTTTCGCTTGGCTGTTTTAGGAGGAAGAGTGCCAGGAACGGGAGACTCAACCTTGGCTATGGAGATGGTTGAGGTTTCACTGACTTCTTTGAGGGCCTCTTTTTCTTCACGCTTAGGTTTTAGAAACTTCGGAGGAGCTTCTATTTCTCTTTCTTCTCTGTCTATTTTAGCATCTTCTCTTGTACGGAATTTCTTAGGAGGCCTTACAGGTTTTTTCGGAGCTTCGTCGTCAACGATTATACGACCTCTTACCTTTGCTTCTAAAGCTTCTTCATGATCCTCTTCGGTAGAAGGGATAAACTCTGGAAGCTGGATAATCTTTGCAGGTTCTTCCTTTTTTGGCTTTCTTCGACGTCGGCGTCTATGCCTTTTAGGTCTTTGGCGTTTCTCTTCTGTATCTTCTGAAACCTCTAAAGCTTCTTCAGAGGTTGGTATGGTCGGTATGCCTTGATCTTCCGCTACGTCTAATTCGGCTTCCTCCTCTAATATAGGGGTCTCAGAGGGTCTTACTACGACTTCTTCGATAGAAGATACCTCAAGGGAGGGTTCTTCCCTCTCTCGCCCATGAGTCACTTCTTCTTTGATATCTTTGATCTCAGACCTAACTTCTAGCTGTGGTTCGGTTTTTTCCTTATCGGTAGACTTACTGGTCAAGATTTCCGTTGCTTCCTGCAAGGGCCCCATATCCCTTTCCTCTATTAATACCTTGGACGTTACTACTTCCTCTGTTTTCCCTGTAACCTTCTCATCTTCTATTGTTTCTTCGGGAGCTACTTGAAGCACTTCCACAGGCACGGATTCCTGTTCCACTTCCGGTTGTTCTTCTTCCTCCTCCACTTCTACATCTTCTTTCCTAGTTCTCTTTCTTACAATAACCCTTTTGGTGCTTGCTAACATATCATCAACGGGACGGCCAGACGGTTTAGCGAATTTTTTGAAGAAGCGCCGGAGATAGTTAGCATCCTCGGTGCTCAGTATACTCATGTGATTTTTACAGGGGATGCCAAGTTCGTTCATTTTGTCTACAAGCTCTTTCGGTGATACATTTAATTCCTTTGCAAGTTCGTGAACTCTTAACCGTGCCATACTATGCTCCCTTGAAACTATACAAACTGAATATTTGAAATACTAAGTGCTTTGGCTTGTCCTCGGAAGGCTCTTTCGAGTCTTTTGTTCGGTTTAAGTCTATGTATACAGCTGTGGCATACGTAGGCCCCTCGCCCGCTCATCCTCTGTGAATAGTCAATTACTATAAGTTTATCGACATTGAGGGCGAGCCTTAGAAGCTCCTTCTTGGGTCTTTTGATTCCGCAGGCAATGCAGGTTCTTATGGGGATATGGGGGCTTTTTTTCTCTTTCGACATAGTTACCTGCTTGGATTTCCTCGGGTTTTTTTAGCCTCTGCCTTTAATCCTTCTATAGTGGATCGAGAGAGTCCCATTATTGATTCGAGATAGCTTGTGTCTGTGTTTATGAATTCCTCAAGGGTTGTAATACCCTCGTCGAATAGAGCATCTACAAGATCTTCCGTCATACTCGTAAGACTTAAAAAGGTCTTGTAACGACTATCCTTTCGTCGCTCATACCGAGTTTCACTGGTAACATCTATTCTCCAGTTGGTAAGTTTTGCGGCAAGCCGGACGTTTTGCCCTCGCTTTCCTATGGCTAGGGAGAGCTGGTCATCTGGGACGATAACTTCAACCGCTTGGTTGGTCTGATCTATAACAACCTTACTTATCACTGCTGGGGCGAGGGCATTTACAACAAACTTAGCAGGATCTGCATTCCATTGGACTATGTCAATTCTTTCTCCTCGAAGTTCTTGAACAACCTTTTGAACGCGATTTCCCTTGACTCCAACACAAGCTCCTATGGGATCTACGGATGGATCCTTGGAAACTACCGCAATCTTGGCTCTCGATCCCGGTTCTCTCGCCGCCGCGATAATACTCACAATACCTTCCTGAATCTCTGGCACTTCAAGAGCGAAGAGTTGAATAAGAAAGGACGGGTGGGTTCGGCTCACAACAATTTGGGGACCCTTTCCGGATTTTTTAACCTCCACAATGTAGGCCCTAATCCTATCACCGGGTCTATAATTATCCTGGGGAATCTGTTCTTTGATGGGCAAAAAGGCCTCAACCTTCCCAAGGTTTATAGTTATTCCAGTTTTGTCAACTCGTTGGACAACCCCATGGACTATTTCTCCCCGGCGGTGCTTGAATTCTTCATATACGGCATCCCTTTCAGCATCTCGAAGCCTCTGGAGTATAATCTGTTTAGCTGTCTGAGCTGCAATGCGCCCAAGTTTTTCCGGGTCAAGTAAGACACCAACTTCGTCCCCCACTTCTGCAGCAGGATCATAACGGGAAGCTTCCTCCAGAGAGATTTCCCATTCGGGATCTTTAACCTCCTCAACTACTTTGTAAAACTTAATCGCTTCTATTTCACCTCTTTCCTCGTCCCACTTGACCATTATGTCGGCTTTTGATCCCAACTTTTTTCTAATTGTCGTCGTTATGGCCTCCTCAAGAGCTTCAATAAGAACTCCCCTTTCTATGCCCTTTTCTCTGCTGACTTGGTCAATAAGCCTTGCTAGCTCGGTTGTCATACCCTTCTAATCTCCTCTGTCAGGAAAAGGAATGTCTTTTCCTTCCCTTGTTTTTACTTTTTGCTTTTTCTGTGTCGAAATATGAAAGATTTGCTCTATCAATATCCTTCAAAGGTATAGTGAAATTCATTCCGTCACATTCTATAACTATTTCCTCTTCTGAAGCTTCCTTTAGAAGACCCTTAAAATTCTTTCTGTTAAGTATTGGAGAGGATGTTTTTACAACGATTATGCTTCCCAGATGTCGAGTGAAATGCTCTGGTTTGCGAAGAGGTCTATCGAGTCCCGGCGATGATACTTCTAAGTGGTAAGTGTGGTGAATAGGATCGGTAACATCGAGAAAATCGCTTACAGTAGCACTCACTCGGGAACAGTCCTCTATTGTTATACCTTCTTCGTGATCTATGAAAATTCTCAGGACATAACCCTGCCGTTCTCTACGAAATTCCAGCTCAAGGAGCTCCACTCCTTCAGAATTTACTACCGGCTCTATCATTGACCATAACTCATTTAGGAAATCTCTTTTATCGGCCACCTTTACCTCACCCAAAAAAAGAAGTGGGCAAAGCGCCCACTTCTTTTCAGTAGAACAAGATCATTTACAGGTTCAACCGATAGGCTATGGAATTACCACACCGTTTCCCCCATTATTGATCCGTCCACCAATCGAAGTAGGCACTCCTAAATCCTTTAGAAGTACCCCCTCAATAAGGGACATTAGGAAACAGCGAGCGGAAACCTAAAACACCCTCGCAGTTCCTAGCAACATTACTTACACCTTTGGAGCGGGCAACGGGTCTCGAACCCGCGACCCCAAGCTTGGGAAGCTTGTGCTCTACCAACTGAGCTATGCCCGCCTTGAAAATCCAGTTTTTTAATTACCCTCTTGACGTCATCAAGTCAAGTAATTTACTTCCAATATGAAATAACATAGTCCCTTTTTCGCTGCCTTCTTCCCATGATCATACCGAGAATCCATCCAAAAAAGAGTACCCCAGCTCCCGCAAGAAACCACCGGATACGTTCAGAGGTTATGGCCTTTTTGCTTTCTTCCTGTAGTTTATCCCTCTCTTCCCGCAATACGGCTATGTTTTTTTTAAGAGTTTCCTGAGTCTGCTTAAGTGTTAAAAACTCTGAAGCTTCCTCCTGAAGCTTGGAATATTGATTCTTTGATTCATTTAGCGCTTTCTCTAGAGATGTTATGGTTTGTTTAAGGGTTGCTATTTCACTCTCATATTGGCTTAGGGTAGTTTTGAGGTTTTTATTTTCCTCCAATAAGGTAACCATGTCCTTTGCGATTGGAGGTGTGTCGGTTATATGCCTTTTATGAACCCAGCCTTCTTTACCCTGGAAGGGACCTTCCTTGGGAACTATCAGGCACCATCCACTCTGTTCTTTTTTAACTTCCACTTGGATACCGGCTGTAAGCGTCCCAATGAGTTTATGATTTATACCAGGACCTGCACGAAACTGTATCTCCACACGATCGGTTACAAAGCTTTCAGTAGCAGCCTCTGCTATCCTGTTAAACCCCAAAACAAGCAATAAACAAGTCCAGAGCGCTAACCACCAAGGTTTTACTCGCATTCCTCTTTTCCCTCTTTTAAGGTTTATCCATTGTTTGGTGGGCCTTCCTCCATCAAAACATTTATAGAAAACCCTTCGATATAAGGCAAGATAAGAAATGAAAGGCCAACGTCCTGAGTTCAACTCCTTGCATTATTGACTTTTGAACGATTTTCTTCCAATGTGGCATCGTAGAAGCGAGTTGTTTAATAGAAAGCGGCGGAGATAGTATGATGAAACCTCACACTCTAAAGTGTATTTTTAATGGTCAAGTCCTTAAATCGAGGATTCAGAGTCTTGCCCAAGAAATTAACAGGGACTACTCGGGTAAAGATGAGCTCATTGTGATAGGTATACTGAAGGGAGCATTTATTTTCATGGCAGATCTTGTTAGGTTCATATCTATCCCAATGAAGATAGACTTTATGAGAATCTCAAGTTACGGCTCCCAATCGGAAACTAGTGGAAATATCCAGATTACAAAAGATGTGGAGCTCCCTATTGAGAGTAAAGATGTTTTAGTAATCGAAGATATTGTGGATACGGGGCTAAGCCTCGATTGGGTTGTGAGATATCTGATGAGACGTAACCCTAAATCTTTGAAAGTATGTGTACTGATAGATAAGGCCGAACGGCGAGAATGTGATGTAAGAATAGATTACTATGGTTTTAAAGTTGAGAAAGGCTTTCTTGTGGGGTATGGTTTAGACTACTCAGAATGCTACCGTAATCTAGAAGGCATATACGAAGTGTGTTTTAGCGACGATTGAATGGGAGATTTTTATGATAGTTACGTGTGGATCCTGTGGCACTAAATTTAAAGTCGATCCTTCGAAGGTAAAAAAGGATAAGGTTAAGGTCAGGTGTTCTAGATGTCGTCATGTTTTTAATGTAAGTTTAGGGCCATCTCCGGAAGAGGAGGCAAAGAAGAGTGAAAAAGTCATAGTTCTTGATGATTCCTTTGAGGAGGAGATCGAAAAGGTTGCAGGAAAGCCAACGACGTCATCCTATCAAATGGAAGAGCAAGAAGTCGACGATAGTTTGGAAACCCATACTGAAGAAGTGTCTAAAAGAGATAAACCACCAACTAAGAAGGCCTCCCCTTTTGCTATAAATAAGTTGGTAGTTATTGGGACAATAGTCCTTATTGTTGTTGGCCTCTTGATATATAAATATTTTCCAAGGCAACCTAAAACTACTCCTTCAGAACAGACAACCCGTGTCGAGGTAGCTACGGCGAGAATTAATCCTCAGACTCAGGCGTTCTTCATTGAAAATGTCCAGGTAGGACAGATTCTCGTTGTGCAGGGGGAGGTTAATAATTCTTCAAATTCTAATATAAGCTTTATCCTTCTTGAGGGAAAAATCATAGGAACCAATGGCAAGCCTCTTCTAAGTCAACGGTTCTATGCTGGAAACATTATGACAAAGGAAGAGCTTGCTCAGTTAACAATCGATAAAATTCAAGAGCGCATGATGCGAAGGGAGGGTAACAATCTTTCCAATGTAAGGGTCAAGCCTGGCGACAAGGTGCCCTTTATGGTCGTTTTTTATAATCTACCACCCATTGACGATATGTCCGACTACACTATCGAGTTTGTAAGTGCGGAAGTTGAAAAATCACCAATTGCCCAAGAGGGTGTTACAAAGGGTCGATCACAATAGGAATATTTAACCGATTTTCCAAAAGGGGATTAATATATGCTGGATATAAAATTTGTTCGAGATCACCTTGATAAAGTTGAGACGATGTTAAAAAACCGTCAGCTTGATTTGGATCTTTCCACCTTTAAGAGGCTTGATGAGCAAAGGAGGAAACTTCTTCAAGAAGTTGAAGGTCTGAAGTATGAAAAGAATAAAGTTTCTGAAGAGATTGCAAGACTGAAGAAGGAAGGGAAGGATATTTCAGATTTTGTTGAAGAATCTCGGCGCCTTTCCCAACGTATTAGCGAACTCGATGATGAACTAGGAAAGATTGAAGACGAATTCCGCAATATTCTATTATTTATACCTAACATGCCTCATGAAACTGTGGCCGTTGGAAAGGACGACAGGGATAACCCCGTAGTGAAGCTATGGGGAGAAAAACCCTCCTTTGACTTTGAGCCAAAACCTCACTGGGATATTGGGGAGCACCTAGGAATCTTAGATTTTGAAAGAGCTGCAAAGATGACAGGGGCAAGATTTACCCTTTATTGGGGACTGGGAGCTGAGCTTGAAAGAGCCCTTATAAATTTTATGCTCGACATTCATACTACCCATCATGGCTATGTGGAAGTTCTTCCACCTTTTATAGTTAATAGCTCAAGTCTTGTTGGAACAGGTCAGCTCCCTAAATTTAAGGGTGATTTGTTTAAGCTAGAGGGTTGGGATTATTACTTGGTTCCTACTGCGGAAGTGCCAGTTACAAACATCCATGCTGGAGAGGTCCTAGAAGAAGAGGAGCTACCGAAGTATTACACTGCCTATACACCTTGTTTTAGATCAGAAGCTGGATCCTATGGGAAGGATACTAGAGGGCTTATACGACAGCATCAGTTTAACAAGGTGGAGCTTGTCAAAATAGTAAAGCCGGAAAATTCTTACGATGAACTGGAGTCACTCCTTGCCCATGCTGAACATATCCTACAGGCTCTAGGGTTGCATTATAGAGTTGTAAGTTTATGCACTGGAGATCTAGGATTCGCAGCATCCAAAACCTATGATATTGAAGTATGGCTTCCTGGGCAGAATGCCTATAGGGAGATTTCCTCCTGTAGTAATTTTGAAGACTTCCAGGCGAGACGAGCAGATATTAGGTTTAGACGAAAGGGAAAGAAAAAGACGGAATTTGTTCATACTTTAAACGGTTCTGGATTGGCCGTGGGTAGAACTGTGGTGGCAATTCTTGAAAACTATCAGCAAGAAGACGGAAGCGTAATTATCCCAGAGGCTTTAAGACCATATATGAAGGGTCGGGATAGAATTGTATCCTTCAAGTAAAGGAGGAAAGTATGACCAAGAGCCAACTTATTACTATGCTTGCCAAAACAGAGGGAATCTCTGTTAGAGTTGCCGAAATTATAGTTGATACAACCTTCAAGGTTTTGGAAGAAGCCATGATAAAGGGAGATCGAATAGAGATAAGAGGTTTTGGAAGTTTTAAGGTAAAGTCCTACGATGGGTATAAGGGTAGAAATCCCAGAACAGGGGCTCTTATAGAGGTTGAACCTAAGCGCTTGCCCTTCTTCAAGGTGGGAAAGGATCTTCAGCGTCTTGTAAATGGCGGGGATAAACCTATGGAGTAAAAGGATTAACTAAATGGAAGAGGTATTTAAGTTTAAAACTTCAGTAAGGGTTCGGTATGCGGATACGGACGCTCAAGGGCATGTTTATTTTGCCAATTATTTGATCTATTTTGATATTGGAACAACCGATTATATGAAGGCTATTGGTTATAGCTATGATAGACTCTTGGAGGAAGGTTACGACTTCTTTACAGTAGAAGCTCTTTGTCGATATCGTGGAGAAGCGTTTTTTGATGAGGAGCTGCAGGTTGGAGCCAAAATTTCTGCTATTGGTAATTCAAGTTTTACCTTTAAGCTCGCTCTATTTAGAGGTGATGTGTTAATAGCCGATGGACATATCGTGAATGTTATGATAGACCCCCGTTCTAAAAAGACTGTGAGAGTCCCAGAGGCTTTTAGAAGAGCAGTTGAGATTTTTGAAGAAAAGTACCAACAGGCCTAGATTCACCAGGTATGAAGAATGGGTTCCCCACAGGGCCACGGGAATAGATGAGGAGAGGTGAATGGTAGGTAATAGGCTGCTTCGGTGGTTATGGGTCCTGGTTTGGATCTGCCTTTTCGGATTTTTTTGTTTTTTATGGGGAAGTGTGGTAAAAGATCGTTTTATTGCTGAAAGCTGGATAGATAAGATAGCTGATTTAGGAAATTTATGCGGAATCATCGCCCTTTACTTGATGGTTTTGATGACAGCCGTTGGTATTCGCTTTCCTATTCTTGAAAAACCCTTTGGGTTAGATCGTCTTATTAGGTTTCACAAAAAGTTTGGTATTGTGGTTATCCTATTCGTAATGGCCCATGTTGCGTCGAAGGTTTTTAAATATTCTCAGGTAGTAGGAGGTAGAACAGAGGATGTCTGGGACTTCATTGCCCAATTTTCACCTTATACCTGGAATCTCACGGACAATGCTCTGGTAATCGCTAGATGGGCTCTCCTAATTTTAATAATAGCTGTTTTTTTTGCAAAGGCAGGGCAGTATGTTGTTCCCTTCAAGTTATGGAAGCCCTTCCATGGCTTAGTCTATCTGGTTACACCTGCTGCGATCCTACACTCGTTTTTGATAGGTAGTGATATAAGGATCTTTCCTATGATTATCGGATGGGGGGGGTTAGGTGTTCTCTGGCTTATATTGGCAGGATACAGGTTTTCATACATCGCCGGAAGGAGCCATGAATGTCGATGGTTTTTAGAATCTGTGCGTCAGGAAACCCATGATACCCACACTTATACCTTTGTTCGTCATGAAGGGCCAGGAAGGTTTTGTAGTTGGTATCCAGGTCAATTCGCAATCTTTAGATATAATACGGGTTTTATTGGATGGAGCGAACCTCATCCTTTTACACTTTCTTGTGCTCCTGGAGAGGGAAAGATTTCGTGTACGGTAAAGGCGGTAGGATCCTTTACAAGGCGTCTTCAAACTATAGCTCCTGGGACGCCTTTTTTATGCGAAGGTCCCTATGGCATTTTTACTCCGAGATTTAAAGAGGGGGCACATCTTATTTTTATAGCTGGAGGAGTGGGGATAACCCCTTTTTTAAGCATGATTCGCCATGTGGCTAAAAACAATGTGCCAGTAAGAGTTACCCTTATATGGGGCAATAAGACAAAAGAGGATATAATCGCCTATGAGGAGCTCTCACATTTGGCTAAGACCTCTTCGTGGCTTAAGGTGGTTCATATCCTTAGTGCCCAGCGTATTACAGAAGAATTTTGGAAGGATGTAGAAAATGACGGCTTTTTTTGGGAAGAAGGGTTTGTTAGAGGTGGTATATTAGAAAAATACATTACCGACCTAAATAATACCCAGTTTTTTCTGTGTGGCCCTCCCCCCATGCAAAGGTTTGTCCTAGAGGAACTGAAAAATACCCTTCGGATTTCGCCTAGAAAGGTTAAGAGGGAGTTTTTCTTCTTCTAAAAAAATGCCCCTTCTTCTGTTATCACAAAGAAGGGGCCTTCAGCTCTTCTTATTTTTGCTCTAATTGAGCCTTTAATTTTTCAACCTCTTCTTTGTACTTCTGAAGCTCCTCTTTATATTTGCTTATGTCGTCACTTCCTGTTGATGATTCCGACGGTGCTCCGCAACCTTTCTTCTTTAGAAAGGGTATGTTTATCTGATCCTTTACTTCATCGTATCCTAAGTACGCAGCCATTGCACCACCTACAAGCAGGGCAAGGGGTAACGCACCGGCTAAAAGATGAAGAAAATCCTTAAAGAACATAAGAATACCAATAATACCCAGAAATGCTGATACCAGCCCTCCAATAAACACCTTCATCTTCGTTCCTCCTCTATCCTCGTGTGATACTTAACAATAGACCCATTGACCTTTATCATGCGCAGCTTGATAATGCAAGCACAAATAAGAATAGAAGGCATTCTATATCTCTAACGCTAAAGTAAAATTTTTTGGTTCCCTCTTAAAGGGAAAGCTCTGTAGATGGATTTTAGCAAAACTTTTCACACATACATCGAACAACTTTCAGCGTGGATGGATCAATGCGATCGGCCAAACAGGGTATAGTCGATCGAACCCTTTCAACATCTCCCATATTGATCCTAGTGGCGATTATTTCCTCAGTTTCTTTTCCCTCCTTTAGGATTTCTCCCCAAGGACTTATTATTGAAGATGCTCCAGGGTACGAGATATTTCCTATTTCTCCACAGCCGTTACATCCTACCACGAACATTTGGTTCTCAACAGCTCTTGCTCTAAGAAGTAAGCGCCAATGGTCAACTCTTACCGACGGCCACAGGGCAGGAACGCACAGTAGCTCAGCTCCCTCAATGGCCATAATTCGGCAAATCTCTGGGAAACGAAGATCATAACAGATAATCACTCCTACTCGACCCAAGGGGGTTTCAGCGATAAGCAGGCGGGACCCTCTTGCGAAATGAAGATGCTCCCCGTGAGGAGAGAAGAGGTGAATCTTATCATAATAGCCCAGGATGTTTCCGGAGGGATCAATGACATAAGCTCTATTTACAATATGACTAGTTTCTGTTAAGTCCGCAATGGATCCTATAATAATCGCGTTCCATTCGGAGGCCCATCTTGCCATTTGATCCCGAATCTTCCATCCATTAAGAGCGTGCTCCCTTAGTCTTTTGTAGTCAAAACCGGAGGCCCACATTTCAGGAAGAATAACAACTTTGGGATCAGAAGGGTTGAGGCATTTTCCTAAGGTATCCACCTTCTCTATGTTGGTCTCTATGTTACCCTCTGCTATGGAATACTGAAAAGCTATGATAGAAAGGCTATTCATGTTTTGCTTAGTCCCTATTACTTTAAAAATGTTCTTGCAACTGAGAGCCCTATGACCTTGAGTACACCCGCCTTTTTCAAAACCCTTGCGCATTCTAGAATTGTTGTCCCTGTTGTAACTACATCGTCCACGATGAGAGCCGATGAGATGTTAGCCAGATGGACATTGGCAGATTCTGAAATAGCAAAGGCCCGTCGTAGGTTTTTCTTTCTCTCAGTTTTATGAAGCTTTACCTGTGGAGTAGTGTTTTTCACCTTTATAAGTATCGAATGGCTAAATTGTATTTTAGTTCTTTTTCCCAATTCCTTTGCTAGAAGAAGTGATTGATTGAATCCTCGCTCTTTAAGCCTTTCTATGTGGAGTGGAACTGGGAGTATAAGCTCAATCCCTTCGTCTTTTAGCCATTTTAGAAAACCCTCCTCCAAAATTTCTACTAAAGGTGGAACGTGGAAGAGATGTTTTCCATACTTCAGAGTCCTGATCATTTCTTCTATGACTCCCTCATAGGTGCAGACGGATCGAATCATATCATAGTCTGGAGGTTCCAACAGGCATTCACCACAGAGGCCTTCTTTATGAGCGAATTCATCATGAATTGTTTTAAAGGGCACACCGCATACTTTACAAAAGGGTTCTTTAATCCAAGAAAGTTCTTCTTTCCAGCATGATGGGCACCAAAACTGTGGTTTTTCAGATAAAACTATGTCTCCACACGAAGGACATCGACGGGGGATCAGGTAGTCCAAAGTTTTTTCAAGAACCCACCGGATAACATTCTTCTTTTTTGCCATTATCTCTGAAATAATTTTAGAGGGTTTATAGTTGCAATTTAGACGGCATTATACTAGAGACTATGGATAAGTACGTCAAGGGGACAACAAAAACTCTGGGAGATGAGATGCCGATAGAGCAGGAACCGATAGAATTATATCTAAAGCCAACCGCTATAATTGATAGCGACAGCCCCTCTATTATGGAACTGGCCTCTAACATAGCAGGCCGATTCTCTACGCCTAAAGAAAAGGCTGTGAGGATTTATTATTGGGTTCGGGACAAAATTATATACGACCCCTATAGCCCTTTCCACAGACCTAAAGACTACCAGGCAAGCGAAGTGCTGAAGCGAGGTAGAGGCTTTTGCATTCCCAAGGCTTCGCTCATGTGTGCTCTTGCCAGAGCTCAAGCCATTCCATGCCGACTTGCCTTTGCCGATGTTAGAAATCATCTTGCTACAAAACGTTTCTTGGAGCGTCTTGGGTCAGATCTTTTTGTATATCACGGCTATGTAGAACTTTATCTCGATGGAAGATGGGTTAAAGCTTCGCCGACCTTTAACAGGGAGTTATGTTATAGATTCGGTGTGCCTCCACTAGAATTTGATGGAATTCATGATGCCGTATTCCAGGCTTATGCTCTTCCCTTAGATGAAGAAGGCTCAGCCTATCGAAATAAAGGCGGAGAGCCTAGACGTTTTATGGAATATGTAACCTTTCACGGTAGTAGGTTCGATGTTCCTATAGATGAAATAATCGATGCCTGGGAAAGGGTTTATGGGAGGGAAAGGGTCAAAAGGTGGATAGATGAAGTAGAAAGCAAGTAAATTATGGGAGGAAAGACTAGAGAACACTACCTACCGGTTCTTTAGATTGGTAGATTTTGTCAAGGATGCCGTTTATAAAGGCTGCCGAGTCTTTGTCTCCAAAGATTTTTCCAAGCTCAATCGCTTCGTTAATGGAAACTTTTGGTGGAATTTCCGAGCAGTAGAGCATTTCGAAGACTGCCATTCTAATTATGTTACGGTCAATGATCGACATTCTGTAAATTTTCCAATTTTCTGAAACAGTTTCTATAATTTTATCCAATTTTTTACTATGTGACCATACACCCCTTACTAAAAATTCCATAAAGGGCCTATCCCAACTAGTGGGGTCCAAACTGAGCTCCGATTCTTCATCGGAAATTATCTTCGCTCTTTCTATAAAATTTTCCCAGAAAGCAGGGATAGCCTCATCGGGCGAAATGTTTCTAATGTCCATGGAATAAAGTATTTTCAAAGCCACGGCTCTGGCACCGCGGCGCCCTTTCAACACAAATTTTCCCCTTTGGAGCATCTTAAGAAGATCCCTCAATTTGTCTCATTAGATTTGCCATTTCAATTGCCGCTATTGCCGCATCCCATCCCTTGTTACCAGCCTTTGATCCCGCTCTCTCTATGGCCTGTTCCAGATTATCGGTTGTTAGCACACCGAAGGTAACGGGAACTCCTGTTTCTAGGCTTACGGTAGCGATACCTTTGGAAACCTCATTTGCAACGTAGTCAAAATGTGGAGTAGCTCCGCGTATTACCGCCCCAAGGCAAATTACTGCATGGTAGCGCTTTGAAGCTGCAAGTTTTTTTGCTACCAAGGGGATTTCAAATGCTCCAGGCACTTTGAAGATTTCTATATGCTGTTCATCGGCTCCACTTCTTACCAGAGCATCAATAGCTCCTCCTAAGAGCCTTTCCCCAATGAAGTCATTGAATCGACTAACTACGATAGCGAATCGCAATCCTTCTGCAATGAGTTTACCTTCGAAGACTCTCATCTTTATCTTTTCCTTTCTACTTCTCTTATTCCTATGAGATGTCCCATCTTGCTACATTTAGCTTTGAGATAATTGAGATTACACTCATTAGGAGGGATTTCTAAAGGAACCCGCTCTGTAATCGTTATACCATATCCCTGAAGTCCCACGATCTTCTTTGGATTATTAGTCATAAGTCGCATTTTCCTTACACCAAGATCTACAAGAATTTGGGCTCCTATGCCATAGTCTCTAAGGTCCTCCTTAAATCCAAGGGCTCTATTAGCCTCCACAGTATCGTAGCCATTTTCTTGAAGCTTGTAGGCTTTGATTTTGTTTATCAATCCAATACCACGACCTTCGTGGTTTCTCATATAGAGGATAACACCTTTACCCTCTCTATCTATTTTTTTCATAGCCGTCCTTAGCTGTTCTCCACAGTCGCATCTAAGAGAGCTGAATACGTCACCCGTGAGGCATTCAGAGTGGACTCGGACTAAAACTTCATCATCGGGGGTAAATTCTCCCTTTACTAGGGCGATATGGGTGTAATCATCAACAAGGTTTGAGTAGGCAATAAGTTTAAATTCTCCAGCAAAGGAGGTAGGAAGTTTTGCTTCGGCTTCCCTTTTTACAAGTCGCTCAGTTCTCATTCTGTATTTTATTATGTCGGCCACAGCGGCGATTTTTAGGCCGTGTTCCTGGGCAAATATTTCTAGATCTGGCATTCGGGCCATAGTTCCATCGTCTTTCATTATTTCACAGATAACGGCGGCAGGTCTAAGCCCTGCAAGGCGAGCAAGATCTACAGAGCCTTCTGTCTGTCCTGCTCGCACGAGGACCCCGCCCTCTCGGGCTTTCAGGGGGAATACGTGCCCTGGTGTTACAAGATCTTCTGGCCTAGCATTTGGATGGACTGCTGTAAGGATAGTGTGGGCCCTATCATAGGCACTAATACCCGTTGTTACTCCATGGCGAGCTTCTATCGAAACGGTAAAGGCCGTTCCAAAACGGGATGTATTGTCTCGGACCATCATTGGGAGACGAAGTTGATCAACAATTTCCGGAGCAAGGGCGAGACATATAAGACCTCGCCCATACTTAGCCATGAAATTTATAGACTCCGGCGTTACCTTTTCCGCGGCGATGCATAGATCCCCCTCGTTTTCCCGATCCTCATCATCTACAAGGATTATCATTTTACCCTGCTGAAAATCTTCAATCACCTCAGGTATTGTAGAAAGTGGCATTAGTTTACTCCTCCCACTAATATCGGCTCTCAAAGAGCTCTTTTATAATCGCCCTTTGGCTCTATATCATGTAGCTTTTCTAATATCAAGACATGAGAGTTTATAATTGACGAACCAACAAAGCTAATATAACTACCAGTTTGTGAAACCAAAGACCTAATCGCAATTAGCAAAAAGGGAAAGATAATCTGTGGAAGAGAGGATAGAAAGAAGAGAATATTTTAGAGTCAAGGATGTCTTACAGCTAAGTCTTAGGAGACTTCCCAACTTCGAGGTTATGCCTATGGCTCGGGTAGTTGGGTATTTTAGCTCTTTCCCTCCCGATATGGGTACAGCTCCAGAAACGGTAGATCCCTTTATAGCTCGACAATTACAGACCATACATCAAAAACTGGATGCCATCTTGGAGTATCTTTACTTGGACAAATCGGGGTTTACGAATCTCCAATACCATGAGGTTGACATAAGTGCTGGGGGAATGCGGGTCAAGGTATCGGAAGATTTTGAAGAGGGTGATACTCTGGAGATAAGGCTTATTCTTCCTACGGCTCCCCCTCTATATCTCATCTGTTATGGTAAGGTAAAGAGGTGCTCGGAATGTGCAAACCGAAAAGAAATTGCCATTGAATTTGTAAATATTGGTGAGGATATAAGATCGCTTATAGTAAGGTATGTTCTCCAAAGACAGCGTCAGGATATTAGGAGGTAACTTTTGTTCGTTATAATTGGATGCGTCGTTGTTGTAGTTGCTGTCGTTGGTGGGTACTTATTGGAGCACGGCAATATTCACGTTCTCTTTCAGCCTGTTGAAGTTTTGATAATCTTTGGAGCAGCGGCTGGAGCCCTTTTAATCTCCTCTCCTGGGCCGATCTTCAAGGCCATTGTGAGAACATTTCCAAAGATCTTTTCCTACAAAGGAGCTTCTAAGGAAGAATACATGGATCTTCTTGTGTTACTTTTCAAGCTATTTCAGAAGATGAGAAAGGAAGGCCTCATCTCGGTAGAGGAGGAGATAGATAACCCTCAAAAAAGCAAAATTTTCTCAGCCCATCCTCAGGTGATGAAAAATCATCATGCTATGAATTTTATTTGCGACAGTATCCGTATAGTCATCACAAGCAACATGCCTGGACACGAGCTAGAAACCATATTGGAAAGAGATATTGAAATCCTTCATCACGAAGCGCTCCTTCCGGCCCATAGCATTGCCCGTATCGCTGATTCCCTCCCTGGGTTGGGTATTGTCGCAGCGGTTTTGGGTGTTATTATTACTATGGGTAAGATTGATCAACCTCCTACTGTATTAGGTCATAGCATTGGTGTTGCCTTAGTTGGAACGTTTTTGGGAGTTTTAGCCTGTTACGGCTTTGTGGGACCTATGGCGGCTACTATGGAGCACATGGCAAGGGATGAGAAGGAGTATTTAGAAGTGATTAAGGCGGCACTTGTAGCCTATGTTGATGGTGCTGCCCCCCAGGTAGCGATCGAAATAGGGCGAAGGACGGTTCCTGGTGATTTTCGCCCTTCATTTAGCGAGCTTGAGGAATATCTAAAGGCTGCTAAGTAGAATTAGATTATGAAAGAGCAGAAACCGATTATAAAGAAGGTAAAAAAGGTTTCGGGAGGAGGACATCACGGGGGTAGTTGGAAGGTGGCCTATGCTGATTTTGTAACCGCCATGATGGCCTTCTTCTTGTTACTTTGGCTTATTACAATGACTTCTCCTGAGAAGAGAGCCCGCTTAGCTCATTATTTTAAATATTTCAGTATCTTTGAAAAGAGTGGTTCCTCAATACTCGATGGACAAACCGGTGTTACACCCTATCCGGGAGCACCTTTAATGGAACAAATTAAGGAATCGGAATCCAAAAAGGAAGAAAAGCCCCCTGATCACTTTGACGTCGGTTCGGAGATAGGAGGAGTCCCTAAATTAAGAAAGGCTGAGCTTGTAGAGAAATTAAAATTTCTCGTCCAGTATAGTCTCATGGAAGTGAAGGATCAAGTCATGATAGACACTGTCCCCGAAGGGGTAAGGATTCAGGTAGTGGATCAGGAAGGAAGATCAATGTTTGCTCCGGGTAGTGCCCAGTTAAGCCCTGAAGCTAAAAAGATCCTTAAGGTAATAACTGATGCTATTAATGGGCTCGATAATAAAATAACCATAGATGGACATACGGATGCCACAGGTTATTCCGCTGGAAGATATACAAATTGGGAGTTAGCAACAGCCCGAGCCTCCGCTGCAAGACAAGAGATGGAACGTAACGGTTTAGATCCGGACCGCATTTCTAGAGTATCGGGTTACGCCGCCACTCAACCTTTGTTTCCGGAAAATCCGAATGATCCAAGAAACCGTAGAATCAGTATAACCATTTTGTTTCCCGAAGGTTCGGGTAGATCAGGTAGATAAAGAGGGGAAAACAGTGCTTTTCCTAATAACCCACAACACAAAGAGAGCACTGATCTGAGTGAGAAGTGAAAAAGCTACAAGGGCTTGGATCGAGATTTCGTAAAGAAATCCCATAAGAGCACTTCCTAAAAACCAACATATACCAAAGGCTGTATTAAATATTCCATAGGCGGTGGCACGCCTTTCAGAAGAAACCATATTCGCTATTGTCGCTTTCATTATTGATTCTTGAACTCCCATACCTATTCCCCATAGTATCATCGAAAGGATTACAAGATGGAAGGAACCAAAAAAGGCAAAAATAGGAAAGAATGCTGAAACTGCTATAGCCAAAAAGAGAACCTTTAGACCTCCCTTGTCAAACCACCTTCCAAAAATAAGGGCTGCTACTGCGTCAACCCCCATGGCGATGGCGTAAAGTATGGGTATCCATGTCGGTTTTACCATTGAAGTGTGTTCAATATGGTAGGCTATAAGGGGAAAGTCAACATACCCCATGGCTACCATAGCTGTTGCTATAAGGTAAAGTTTATAGGCTCTGGGAAGGCCTTTTGATTTCAACTCTGGTGCAAGGGACATCTCAAAGTGTTGAGGGTTTGGGTATATAAGTCGCGCTATAAATAGGACTGCAAGAGCTATCATGGCCGGTATAATAAGGAAGCCAAAGGAGGAGTTATAGTTTCCACCCTTAGCAAGAATCCAGGTTACTAAAAGAGGACCCGCCACTGCTCCTATCTGATCGAGGGCCTCGTGAAGTCCAAAAGTTAATCCTCGACTTACTTCGCAACTGGCATAAGATAACATAGCATCTCTTGATGGTGTTCGAATGGCCTTTCCTAACCGTTCTGCTATTACCAAAGAGGAAGCCATTCCCCACTGATTGACTAGAGAAAGAGCTGGGATGGATAACAAATTGACGCAGTATCCTACAATTGCAAGGGTCCAATATTTCCTGGTCTTATCGGCGACATATCCAAATATCAGTCTTAGCGAATATCCTGCAAATTCACCAAATCCTGCAACTGTTCCTACCACTAAGGCAGAGGCCCCTAGACCTTCCAAAAAAGGTCCTGTGATGCTACGGGCCCCTTCATAAGTTGCGTCTGAAAAAAGACTTACAATCCCCATAAGGATTACGAAAGAAAGGGCACCCTTTTTCACGTCTCTCATTATGATTCATCCTCCCCTTGGGTGTATGAGGGGCCTATTGGCATTATTTTATACTCGCCTTTTCTACATGCAATACTTGAGCTGGTCAATTGGGTTTCGAATGAGACAAGGCTTTTATTGCCATAAAACCTAGATGTCTGCTAAAAGGTGAGACCGTTTAAGTGATATGAAATGTTTGAAAATGAGGTGGGGTAGAAATGAAGCTTAACGTTACATCCTATGGACGACTCCCGACTTATGCCAAATGTACCCGATGTAAAGGAAAAGCCTTGGTTCACCTTCCAAGCCATCATGCCAATTTTTGCAATGAGTGCTTTCTTGTGTTTTTTCGTAATGCTGTGAAGAGAGCCATGAAACTATTTCCGCTAAGACCTCGTGATCCAATAATGGTTGCTGTATCGGGTGGAAAGGATTCCCTCGCCCTTTGGTCGGTACTTACCGAACTTGGCTATTACACTAAGGGACTCCATATTGACCTTGGTATCCCTGGTTTTTCGGAAGCTTCTCGGGAAGCCAGTAAGCAGTTTGCAAGGTCTCGAAACCTTGAACTCTCTTTCTATAGCCTGAAAGATCTTTTTGGCTTTAGCCTCCTTGATATCAGAAGTCGCACCCATCGTATGATCTGCTCTGTATGCGGGATGTTGAAACGACAATTTCTTAATCGGTTGGCTATTCAAGAAGGATTTTCTATTGTCGCTACGGGACACAATCTAGATGATGAAGCAAGTCGCCTTATGGGAAATATTCTAAGACACAGAGAGTCATACCTTGCTAAGGCCTACCCCTATCTTCCCGCCATGCCAGGGGTAGCCTCCCGCATTAAGCCCCTTTTTCGTTTGGAATCGGAAGAGATTCGTATTTACTGCCAAATACAAAATATTTCCTATGTTAAAGATAGGTGCCCCTTCTCGAAGGGTGCCACAAGTCATATTTTTCTTGAGTCATTGGAATTTCTTGAATCCAAGATGCCAGGAACAAAACGAGATTTTCTCTTTGGATACCTAGAAACCAAAAGACCTCCCACATCGGATGAGACCCCAGGAGAGAGGTGTTCCATCTGTGGCGCGATTTCTTACCGTAATATCTGTGGGGTTTGTCGTATAAAGGAGGAACTTACTAAAAGAGACGGGAGGATAGTTAAGGGGAAAGCAACATGAGAGGAGAAGAGGAGATCACATATGACATTCAGGATTACGACTACGAACTTCCGGAAGAGCTTATAGCGCTTGAGCCCTCCGAACACCGGGACGAATCACGCCTTCTTGTTCTGCATAGGTCGACCGGCGGGATGGAGCATACGGTTTTTAAGGAGGTCGTTAGATACTTCCGTCCAGGAGATCTTTTGGTTTTGAATGATACTAAGGTGGTTCCTGCCCGTCTTTATGGACAGAAAGAAACGGGTGGGCGAGTAGAGCTTCTCCTATTAGATCCCTTCATAAGCCCTGAGATTGCTAAGGAACGAGGATATGAATGCCTCGTGAAGACGTCGAAGCCCTTAAAGCCCGGTATGGTCATAAAGCTTTTAGAACCCATCAAAGGAAATCCTACCAATCAAGAGGTCATTGTTCAACTTTCGATGGAAGGGAGAGTTAGGATAAAACTTCCCAATACTACGTGGAATATAATGGAACTTTTGGAAAAATATGGCGAAGTTCCTCTTCCTCCCTACATTCGTCGTAGTAAAATCCCAGGGTTATACGACAGAGATCGCTATCAGACGGTTTATGCCAGACACCCTGGAGCGATTGCGGCACCGACGGCTGGCTTTCATTTTACTGAAGAAATATTAGATAGATTAAAACAGCTGGGGGTAAGGGTAGTCTTTGTGACTCTACATGTGGGTTATGGAACCTTTGAGCCTATGAAGGTTGAAGATGTTCGTGAACACAAAATGCATAGCGAATGGTGTGAAGTTAGCGAGGATACCGCTCGATCCGTCGAGGAAACAAAAAGGCTTGGTGGACGGGTTATAGCCGTTGGAACCACCGTTGTTAGAGTGCTGGAAGGTATTGTGTCTCAGTGCAAAAGTTTTCCCTATCAGGGATTTTGCGATTGTTATATCGTGCCAGGTTACGAATTCAAGATAGTGGATGCTATGATTACTAACTTTCATCTTCCAAAATCAACCTTGGTGCTTCTGGTTTCCGCCTTTGCCGGGCGGAAGCTCATATTGACAGCCTATAGGGAGGCGATAGCTAGAAGGTATAAATTCTACAGCTATGGTGATGCTATGTTTATTATTTGATGGTGGATAGGATGGTTTTCGAGCTTTTGTCGAAGGATACTCAAACTCTGGCTAGGCGTGGCAGAATAAGGACCTCTCACGGTATAGTGGAAACTCCTGTATTTATGCCAGTAGGTACTCAGGGGTCTGTAAAGAGCCTTACCCCCCATGATCTTTTCAAGGAGGATTGCCAAATTATTCTCGGCAATACCTATCATCTTTATCTACGTCCTGGTCATGAGCGTATAGCCCGTCTTGGAGGCCTTCATAGATTTATGGCTTGGGATCGATCTATCCTTACAGATAGCGGTGGGTATCAGGTTTTCAGTCTCGCAAAAATAAGGCGTATAGAGGAGGAGGGAGTAGAGTTTCAGTCTCACATTGACGGATCCAGGCATAGGTTGACCCCAGAAAGGGTTATGGAGATTCAACATGACCTTGGATCCGATATCGCTATGGTCCTTGATGAGTGCACCCCCTATCCGGTAAGTTATGAATATGCTAGGTCATCCGTTGATCTTTCATTGAAATGGGCTCTAAGGTGTAAAGTATCCCATACTCGAGATGATCAGGCACTATTTGGGATAGTTCAGGGCAGTGTGTTTTTGAACCTTCGTAAAGAATGTCTTGAGAGACTTATGGAAATTGGTTTTGATGGCTACGCTGTCGGAAGTCTCTCAGTTGGAGAGCCAAAGGAGGTCATGTTGGAGGTTCTCGAGGGGATACTACCTCTTTTCCCTGAGAATGCTCCTAGGTATCTTATGGGTGTTGGAACCCCAGAGGATATCGTCGAGGGAGTAGCTCTTGGAGTTGATATGTTCGATTGCGTCCTTCCTACAAGAAATGCTAGAAATGGAACACTTTTTACATCCTGGGGTAAAATTAACATAAAGAACCAATGGTATGCCGATGATGAGAGACCTGTTGATCCAACATGTTCCTGTTACACATGTCGCCATTTCTCACGAGCCTATTTGAGGCATCTTTACGTGGCTCGAGAGCTTCTTTCCTACCGTTTGAATACCATTCATAATCTCCATTTTTACCTTTCTATGATGAAAGAGATTCGACAGGCCATAGAGGAGGGTAATTTTTCTCTCTGGCGAAGATCCTTTTATGAAAAACGCCTAAGTGGAGAAAATGATTTTTAAGCCCTATCCCCCTTTAAGATATTTCAAATTTTTTGGAATTATTTGATCTAGGTCAAGGTTTTTAATTTGTATCCTCATTAAAGTTAGAGCTGAGGGTTAAGGTAAGATAGGTATTTACCGAAGTTAGGGAGGGAGGCATGTTTTGCTATCAATGTGAACAAACGGCAAAGGGTGAAGGTTGCACAAAGGTTGGGGTTTGCGGAAAGCAACCTGATGTGGCATCCCTACAGGATCTCTTGCTTTATGTGGTAAAGGGGCTTAGTCAGGTAGCTGCTGAGGGTTGGAAAGTCGGTATAAAAGACGATGAGGTAAATGAGTTTACCTGCAAAGCCCTCTTTTCCACTCTTACCAATGTGAATTTCGATGCCGATAGATTTCCACCCCTTATAAGAAGGATTGTTGACCTTAGGGAGAGGCTGAAGGAGAGGGTCAAAGCTTCGGGAGGTAAAGTGGATTTCATAGAAGGACCGGCTACCTTTACTCCTGGTGCTACGAAGGAAGAGATGGTGGCTCAGGGCGAAGGGGTAGGTTTTTTAACTAACGGCGATGAAGATCCCGATATAAGATCTTTAAAGCACACTCTTATATTTGGTTGTAGAGGTATTGCCGCCTACGCTGATCACGCCCAAATCCTAGGGAAAAAAGATGATGCTATCTATCGATTCATTCATGAAGCCCTTGCTATAACATTGAGAAGGGATCTTTCTCTAGAGGAAGCTATCAATTGGGTTATGCAATGCGGAAAAACTAATCTTCGAACCATGGAAATTCTTGATGACGCCCATACGAGCACTTATGGCCATCCTGTCCCCACAAAGGTTCCTCTCGGTCATAAGAAAGGTAAAGCCATACTGGTGTCAGGCCATGATTTGAAAGATCTTGAGGAACTTCTTGAACAGACAGAAAATAGAGGCATTTACGTTTATACCCACGGTGAGATGCTTCCTGCTCATGGTTACCCTGCTCTAAAGAAATATCCCCATTTCTACGGTCACTACGGAACCGCTTGGCAAAACCAACAGAAAGAATTTGCCGAGTTTCCTGGCGCCATTCTTATGACCACAAACTGCATTCAGAAGCCCCGGGATGTGTATGATAAAAATATTTTCACTTCAGGACTTGTAGGATGGCCCGGGGTTACTCATATTTCTGACAGGAACTTCGAGCCCCTAATAAGAAGAGCATTAGAGCTACCAGGCTATGAAGGCGATGAAGAAGGTAAATATGTGATGGTTGGATTTGCGCGAAATGCTATCTCTAGTGTAGTCGATAAGATAGTTGAGGCAGTAAAAACTGGGAGGATTAGACACTTTTTCCTCGTTGCAGGGTGTGACGGGGCTAAACCAGGGCGAAACTACTATAGCCGCTTTGTAGAGCTTGTGCCAAATGACTGTATAGTTCTTACTCTTGCCTGTGGAAAATTTAGATTTTTCGATAAGGATCTCGGGACCATAGGTGATATTCCTCGCCTCCTTGACATGGGACAATGTAATGATGCTTATTCAGCTATCCAGATCGCTCTTGCTCTCTCGGGAATTTTTGGCCTTGATGTCAACAAGCTTCCTCTCTCGCTTATTCTCTCCTGGTATGAACAAAAAGCTGTGGCTATTCTTCTCACTTTGTTGTCCCTCGGTATTAAAAATATTAGACTAGGTCCGTCTCTTCCAGCCTTTCTTACTCCGAATGTTTTAAATTTCTTGGTGGAAAACTATAATATCAAGCCTATCTCGACACCTGAAGAGGATCTGAAGGCGATTCTAGGATAGGGCCTTTGATATAGTAAAAACGGAGCGAGGGAAAAATCTTACCTCGCTTAGTTACGGCTAGGATATAGGCCTCCATCTTGAGAGAACAGCTCTTGAGATGGAGGTGATCCCGAGACAAGGGAAGTCCTTCTTTTGATAATTTAGGGACTTAAGAGGCGGTTCATGAACTTACTTTGAGTGTAACAACAACATTTGCTCAGGTTCAAATGAAGGCCGGAGAAAGACCTTCCAGAAGGAAAAAGATTCGAGACCTCCATTAAGGAGCCCAAAAAGACAAGGAAACATCTCGAAAGAATTACTTACACCATGGGATAGAATATGAAGCAATCTGGACACCTTTCCTTCCCTCCTTAAGCGAGATTTTGGCGTTGATTATAATTAAAACCGCTACTGATGGATATACCGGAAAAAGGCCTATATACTAGGTGGGATAGCCGGTTCAAAGCTTTGAATAGGTTAGTACCTAAAAGTTTTTTGGACTCCTATCAGTTAAACGCTTGACTTAGATATTTAGTGAGGATACCAATTTCTTTGATCCCTTAGGAGGTTTTTCGATGAATGTTGGTATCGCTCGAATAGCGATAAAGCTCCTTATAAGCGACAAGGCAAAGTTTTTTACTCTCGTTTTAGGTGTTACCTTCGCCGTATTTCTCATTTTACAAATGACCTCTCTTTTTATAGGTATCCTTACAAGAAGCACCTCCAATGTGCTCAATGTGGGAGCTCAAGTTTGGATCATGGATCCTACAGTTGAATCTGATAGAACAATTGTTCCGCTTCCAGATTATCTATTGAATGCCGTAAGGAGTATTCCTGGAGTGCTTTATGCCTTTCCGATTTACCAGGGAAGTGGTTTAGTTAAACTTCCCAATGGGGCGTACCAGGGCGTAAATATTGTGGGATTAGATGATACAAGCCTCTTTGGAAGGCCGATAATTCTTGAAGGAAACATTTATGATATTTACAGTGAAGATGCCTTTATTGTCGTAAAGGATGCGGAATATAAAAAGCTTGGAAGTCCCAAGATAGGGGCAACATTTGAAATTAACGACCATCGGGGTGTTATTGTGGGGATAGCAAGATCCGTTATTCCGGGACTTTTTGGAAACCCTACGCTTTATACAACCTACACTAGGGCGATTCAATACCTTCCAACCACTAGATTTACTATTTCATACATCCTGGTTACCCTTAAGGAACCTTCCTTCCTCGAACAGGTAAAACGGGAAGTATCAAAAATTGGTTACCGGGCTATGTCGGAAAGTGAGTTCGTTGAAATGATCAAAAAATATTATATGTTTAAGACTGGCATGGGAATGAATATTCTCATGATGACCCTTGTCAGTTTTGTTGTCGGAACTTCCATTGCTGGTCAGACATTCTACGCCTTTGTTCTTGAAAATTTGGAAAAATTCGGAGCCCTTAAGGCGATTGGGGCTACCAATGGAGATCTTGTAAAGACTATAATTCTCCAGTCAAGCTTTGTAAGCTTTCTCGGTTTTGGTTTTGGAAATCTTATATGTTCCTCCTACATAGCCTTTGCTAAGATGAGAATCCCAAATTACGCCGCTATTATCACTTACAAAAACATTTTCTTAACGCTTCTAGTCGTTGTTCTGATAACGACTCTTTCTAGTTATATTGGTATAAGACGAGTAATTAGGATTGAACCCTTTGAGGTGTTCCGCGGTTAGGTGATGAACTTGATTGTGGAAGCGAGCGGATTGGTTAAATGGTTTGGTGAGGAGGCGGCGAGGACCTTTGCTCTTCGAGGTGTGGACCTTTGGGTATCTTACGGAGAGATGTTATACGTGGTTGGTCCCTCCGGATCGGGTAAAACGACACTTCTTAGTGTCATTTCGGGCATCTTGAGACCAAATGAGGGATGGGTTAGAATTAAAAACGTGGAAATATGGAAACTTAACTCTAGTGAGCTTGCAAAGTTTAGGCTTAATAACATAGGGTTCGTTTTTCAGGACTACCATTTATTTCCCAAATTAACCGCTCTAGAAAATGTTATTATTCCGCTGGTTCTTAAAAATATTCCCTGGGAAGTAGCTCAAGAAAGGGCTCTTCATTATCTCGATATAGTTGGGTTAAAAAATAGAGCAACTCTTCCACCTTATAAATTGAGTGGTGGTGAACAACAGAGGGTAGCTATTGCAAGGGCTATAGTTTCTGAACCAGATCTTCTCGTCTTCGATGAACCTACAGCATCCTTAGATGGTGAGACTGGGAAAAATATTATTTCTTTTGTAAGGCACAATATTCTTAATGACAAAAGGGCTATTATTGTGGTTACCCACGATACAAGAATATTTGATTTTGCCCATCGAATCCTTCACATGGAGGATGGACTTATAAAAAATGAGGTAAATCATGCGTCCTAGGCTTATGGTTGGAATTGCTATCCTTGGTATCATAGGAAGTGTTATAAGTGCCAAGGTCTATAGTAAAAGGGTTATACCTCAGGAACCCCTGAAGGCTGCTACAAATCCTTACGAAAATGGCATTTATTCAACGGGTATTGTGGAAAGTCACCAGTCCCATGGGGCTAACATAACCATTGTGCCTGAGGTTTCTGGCATAGTGGTTCGGATCTTTGTCGAGGAGGGTCAAAGAGTCAATAGGGGCGATCCCTTGATAGCGATTGATGATACGATTCAGCGTCAGACGGTTGAACAGCTCAGAGCCCAGTCTGATGCGGCCATGAGAGCTCTACAGCGAGCAAGGGCTGCCCCGAGAAAAGAGGAGCTTGAGGTTGTTCAAGCTCAGATGGATTACGCCAAAGTAGCCCTTGATGATAAGAGAGCCCAATTTGAAAAAATTCAAAGGGCCTATCAACTAAATCCTAAATCAATAAGCCGGGATGACTTTGACAAGGCCAAGAACGCCTACGAAATTGCTCAAAGATCGTACGATATAGCCGTCAGGCAATACCGTTTAACCAAGGCTGGAACCTGGGAATACGATATCAAAACCCTTGAGGCCCAGTATCTAGCTGCTAACAAGGCCTACGAGGCCGCAGCAAAGCTTCTTGAAAAGTATGTTGTTAGAGCTCCCTCAGATGGTATTGTTGCACGAATTCAGGCCTCGTTGGGTAGTTATGTCTCTCCCCAAGGTTCCTACGATCTTTATACTGGAAGCTATGGCCCTGTCATTATTATGATGAATAGTTCCATAGAGCAACTTCAGGTAAGATGTTATGTGGATGAGCTTCTTGTGCCTAAGCTTCCCCATCCAGACCAGATCACGGCAACAATGTATATTCGAGGCTCGGATAGGAGGGTTCCCCTAGAATATGTTCGCCTTGAACCCTACATTATCCCCAAAATACAACTCTCAAATGGCCGCAGAGAAAGAGTGGATGTTCGAGTGCTTCCGGTTATATTTAGATTCCAAAAACCTGAAGGTGTGAATATCTTTCCTGGGCAGCTTGTGGACGTTTACATCGGGGAAAAACAATGAAGGTTCTCCGAGCCAAGCTTTTATTGATACTTGCCACCTATATCCTTATGGCCTGTAGTGCCGTAGGACCAGAATATTCTCCACCAAAACCCCCTATTCCTAAAGCATGGAGTAGCTCATCCGAAGGGCTTTTTGATTCCGGTAAAGAACCGTTGGATAATTGGTGGAACCTTTTTAACGATCCTATTCTATCTAAACTCATTGGTAATGTTATCGCCGATAACCGAGATGTCAGAAAGGCCGTTGCTCGAATAGAGGAAGCAAGAGCGCAGTTGGGGTATGTTACGGGAACCTTGTACCCTTCAATTGATGCCTCAGGATCGGTCACAAGGGGTAAACAGAGCGAATCTGTAAATCCCCAGGCTAGAGTTAAGACCGACTACCGGACTACTATTGGAGCTTCATGGGAGATTGACCTTTTTGGAAGAATAAGAAGATCTACTGAAGCGGCCAAAGCAAACCTTGATGCTGCTAATGAGGACTATAGAGGAGTGCTCATTAGTGCCTGTGCTGAAACGGCAAGAAACTATTTTTTGCTAAGATCTACCCAGGATCAATTAAGGGCAGTTGAGAAAAATATGGAATCCCAGAGGGAGATACTTGAGATTGTAAAAGCTCGCTTTGAGGCAGGGCTTGTTTCGGAACTTGATGTGGCTCAGGCTGAATGGGCACTTACACTTTCTCAAGCCCGGATCCCTCCTCTAAAG
>JAOACS010000027.1 GCA_026417655.1 Syntrophobacterales bacterium | reverse complement strand
GCTCAAGCTCATCGAGGCCAACGCCGCGATGAGCCGCGCGCGGCCGGCGATGAAGGTGCGGCTGGAGAAGTTTCCAACGCTTGATCGTGCCTACCTGATCCAGGAGTATCTCCACGACAACTGGCGCTGCCTCTGGTTTGACGAACTGGCCGCCGAAGTCGGCCCGGCCAAGCTCGTGTATCTGACCACCGCCACCGCCAGCGACTGGTTCTTGCCGGCGCTGCTGCCGCCAGCGTGGAAGACGCTGCTTGCCGAGCACGACGACCCGATCGTGCGCGAGGTGATGCTGGATGTGCTGATCAACCAGAGCTTTCGCCGCGATGTGTGGGTGCGCGGGCAAATCCCCCTCTGGCCCGACCGCCAGCGTGAACTGCTCCTCCAAACCCGCCTGGCGCTCCTTGCGCCTCCTCAGCCCAAAGACGGCGACGACAACCCTTACAAATACACGACGAGCCTCGGCGAAGTTACCGGCAAGCCCGAAGTGTATGCCCCCCTCTACGACGCGCTGGCCGCCGGCCCCAAGACGGTGGCCGAACTGCTGCGGCTGCCGCTGGCGCAGCCACCGCAGGAAGTGGCACAGACCGCCACCATTGCACAGCCCCCTGCGGCACGCCAACTCCCCGATACGCTCCAAGCCCTCGGTCTCATGCTCTCGGCCGGGCACGTGGCGCTTGTGCGCACGCCAAGCGACAAGCTCCTCAAAGGCTCGCAGGCCCTCAACCGCGCGATCCTACAGGCGGTCTGGGCCGGCGCCCCCTACCGTAACGTGGTGGCGGCAGCCTACCCCTGGGTGCTCCACGTCAGCGACGGCGACCTGATGCTGGCTTATGCCAAACTCGCCCAGCCCAAAGCCGACGCAGGGCAGCTGGGCAAGCTCTGGGCCGAGCAGCTGCGCGCGCTGGGGCGGGGACTCGCCAAAGACGGCCAGCCGCTTACCACCCCCGAAGCGCTAGAGGCGCGCGCAACGGAACTCGCCGAAGTCTTCCTTGCCAAGACCTGGCCCACCTGGCAGCGGCTCGGCGTCTTCTAAACCTGGGACCCACCGGGCACCGGCCCGGCGTCTTTTAGCGGATCTCCACCCTCTGCCCCCTGACGATCCTCGCCCCCGGCACCTCGTGCCCGGCCTTCAGTGCCGCCAGAATCGCGCGCTTGTCGGGCTTGGGGTCGGGTGGGGGGCAGACCAGGAATTCCGCCGGAAGCTATGCCTCATCGAAAACCTCGACGCTTGGGGGGTTATTGCGTAGCGCTATCACAAACCACGGCGACTCGATGCGCTGGATGCCGCAGGCAGTGAGGTTTTCCAGGAGATACTTCCTGATGCGCTCTACGCGGGCCTCAAGCGCCATGCGGCGCGCCGCTATCTTCTCCTTGGCCTTCTTGATCGCCTGGGTGGTGGCCTCGAGATTTCTCACAAGCGCCGAAACATCCGTTGCCTTGACCTCCATCTCCCCCCTTCAAACCCTCCAGCGTGTCGCGCACCACCTCCTTGGGCAGATCAAGCTCGGCAAGCGTCTGCAGCGTCTGGCGGTACTCGGCGGCAAGTAGTCGTAAGCCCCCATGTCCAAAGATGCACGTCGATTCCGTTTCGCAAGAAGAATGAGGAGACCACCCGGGGCTTTGCTACCCCGAGTGGAAGGAGCTACGCCTCGACATCGATCTAGTCACTCCCACCACCTAGCTCCTTCTTCCTCTTCCAAAGGGCCTTCATCACTAATCTATTGGTTGGATGCTTCCTGGGGGTTTCTAAAATCCAAAACTTGTGTTATTTAATGAGACTGGTCTTTTTGTTGGTTATTTAACCGAACCATGGAGTTACCCTTATGACTTGGAACTATGGCTATAACGTAGAGGTGGGCTACACCTACGGTTACTACCGGGAACTTAACCCCTCATGGCTTGAGCTTTGTGCGTTGGTCAGTGGGGCTACGCCTCCCTCAATTCTCTACAGCGGGAAACTGAGGTATCTTGAGCTTGGTTGTGGCCAGGGTCTCAACCTGTGCTTGATCGCCGCCTGCTATCCAGATATGGAATTCCTAGGTATAGACTTTAATCCCCAACACGTCGCCCACGCCCAGAGTTTGGCTAAGGCGGCAGGGTTAGGAAATATTAAATTTATCGAGGGAAATTTTCTGGAGCTCGGAAGAGATTGGCCTGCAGAATTGGGAAGGTTTCATTATGTAAGCGCCCACGGTGTATTAAGCTGGATTTCTAAAGAGGTCCGTGAGGGGCTCTATCGGTGTATTGAATCGGCCCTGTTGCCTGGTGGGCTCGTTTATTTATCCTATAATACCTTCCCTGGGTGGTTGTCTGGCCTGGTCGTTCAGCATCTTCTTAGGACATGGCAAAAAAGAGAAGGACTTTCCTCAGTAAGGGCAATAGAGGTTGGAAGGGAAAGACTCTTTAACCTTACCCGGGAAAAGATCGCGTTAAATAGTCAATTGCCTCTGTTAATAAAAAGGGTTGAGCATCTTGTGAAGCACGACCTAAACTACCTCATAAACGAATACCTTCACGATGAATGGACCGTCTTTTGGTTTGATGAGATAGCCTCGGAGGTTCAAAACTCAAAACTTGTATACCTGGGAACCACTACGGCGGGGGATTGGTTCCTTCCCGCTATGCTGCCTGAGGAGTGGAAGGTAATCTTAAAGCAGTACACGGATCCGGTAGAAAGGGAACTCATGTTCGATGTCCTTGTTAATCAGTCCTTCAGAAGGGATCTTTGGGTAAAAGGAAAAGTCCCTATTTGGCCCCAGGATCAAAAGGAGGCTCTCCTGTCCCAAAGTTTTATACTTCTGGAACAGCCAGAGGCTAAGGAGGGAGAAAATCCCTATAAGTTTTCCACCTCCTTAGGGGAGGTCACAGGAAAACCTGAAGTTTATGGCCCCCTCTACGAGGCCCTTTCGAAGGGGAAAAAGACACTGGGTGAGCTTATTAGGGTTCCAATTCTAAATCCTTCCGGGAATATGTCGCAGGTTGGTAGCCCTTCTCAAAATTCAAGATCCCTTGGGGATACTCTTCAGGCGGTAGGCTTTATGCTCCATGCGGGTCATATAGCGATCGCAAGAGAGATAAGGAATGAAAAGCCAGCAAAGGCCTTAAATAGGGTAATAATGAGATCTGTGTTAAATGGTGCACCCTATCGGTTTGTTGTGGCTTCCACTATACCCTGGGTTGTGTCCTGGAGCGATAGTGAGTTAATGCTCGGGGCTATCTATCAGACAAAACCCAAGATAGAGTCGGAGGAACTTGGTAAAATTTGGGTTGAGCATCTTTTAGGGTTAGGAAGGGGGCTTGTAAAGGATGGAAAAACTCTGAGGAGTCCCGATGAGATGCTTCCATGGGCTGCCGAAATCGCTAGGGGTTTCCTAACTAGGACCCTTCCTAGATGGGGTAAGTTGGGTATCCTATAGAGACTATGAAGATTCTTTTCATTCACCAAAACTTTCCAGGTCAATTTAGGCACCTAGCCCCAGCTCTAGCACAGCGTGGTCATCATGTTGTCGCTATGACAATGCAAAGGGTTGAGGAGCTTCAATGGGAGGGCGTCACATTGGTGCCCTATACTGTAAGTCGTGGCAGTACAAAGAATATCCATCCCTGGATAGTTGATCTAGAAACGAAGACCATCAGAGGTGAAGCCGCCTTCCACGCAATGCGCCAGCTTAGAGAAAGGGGATTTTATCCCGACCTTGTAATTGCCCACCCTGGTTGGGGTGAGAGTCTATTCGTAAAGGATGTTTGGCCAAGGACTAAGCTTGCTATCTACTGTGAGTTCTATTACCATGCCGAAGGAGCTGATGTGGGATTCGATCCTGAGTTTGCTCCTAACGATATAGAATTAGAAAGATGCCGTATCCGCCTAAAGAACCTTAACAATATATTGCACTTCCAGATAGCAGATGCGGGAATTTCACCAACCTACTGGCAGGCGAGCACTTTTCCAGAGCCCTTTCGCAAAAAAATTACCGTGATCCACGACGGGATAAATACTGAAGTAGTAGCACCAAATCCAACGGCTTCCCTTGCGATTAAAACCTCTACAGAAGGCCCCTTGTTAACCCTAACTCGTGCTAACCAGATTGTCACCTTTGTAAATCGTAACCTGGAACCTTACCGGGGTTTCCACATCTTTATGCGGGCTCTTCCGGAAATCCTCCGCCGCCAGCCAAATGTTAGAATACTAATTGTAGGCGGAAATGGAGTAAGCTATGGAGGGGCACCTGATCCCCGCCGGTATGGGGGATTAAGGACTTGGCGAGACATCTTTACTGCTGAGGTAAGACCCCTTATTCCTGACTCCGACTGGGCTAGGGTCCATTTCCTAGGAAATATCCCTTACCACCATTTTATTACATTGTTGCAGCTTTCTACAGTCCATGTCTACCTCACCTATCCTTTTGTTCTTTCCTGGAGCCTACTGGAGGCTATGAGCGCGGGCTGCGCAATTGTCGCTAGCGATACACAACCCCTCCATGAGGTAATAACCCATGATGAGACTGGACGATTGGTAAATTTCTTTGATGTGCAGGGTTTAGTAGAGGAGGTTTGTAAATTACTAGATGATCCCCCAATGAGAAACCAACTTGGAGTGAAGGCTCGCCACGTTGCGAAGATCAACTATGACCTTAGATCGGTATGCCTTCCACGACAGATTGAATGGGTAGAGGGAATGCTAGGATCCTTACCATAGAAAAAACCTAACCATCCGCCTAAGTATTGGGCTCATAACAATAGACCATAGGTCGGTAACAATAAGGATGAGTATAATTAACATCCCATATCGTTCTACCTTCGCCATCCATATGGCGAGTGACTCTGGGACAATCCCCATAACGAATCTTCCTCCATCCAAGGGAGGAACGGGAATGAGGTTTATAAGCATCAAGGCTAAATTGATCGTTACAGCCGCTCCAGCCATCATAAGGAGAGGCTTGACAAACCATAGGGTGGCCTGATTGGGAGATAGGATTCCACCCCTTAACATCCAAAGGAGACCATGGTAAACACAGCTTCCGAGTGCTGCGAGCATAAGATTTGTGAGGGGACCCGCTATGGCAACCTTCGCCATCCCGAGCCTTCCTCCCCTCAGAAGCTCCATCCTGACAGGGACCGGTTTTGCCCAGCCAAAAAGAAAGGGAGAGTTTACGAGAAATAGAAGAAGAGGTAAGATTAGGGTTCCAAAGATATCTACATGCACAAGGGGGTTTAGACTTATCCTTCCCATGAGTCTCGCCGTCGGATCGCCCAGTTTCTCCGCTACCCAGCCATGGGCTACCTCGTGAAGTACAACCCCCACCATGAGGGGTAGAATCATGATAAACATCTGTGAGAGATCTAGGTTAAAGCTAAGATTCATCGGCTCCCCTCTCTTCCGTTATGGATTGAGGATAATGACGAAATATGTAGGAAATCTCGTCCTCTCTCGTTCTCACTACCCCATCCAGCCGAGCATAGAGAAGCTCCGTAAGGATCTTTCGATAGAAGGGACCTGGGGGAATTCCCATCTCCTTCAAATCCTGTCCTCGAAGCTTGGTTTGCTCATAGCGGTAGTGGGTCATATACTGGTTAACCATCCTCTTAACCTGTTCGTCCTCTACAAGAGCCATAACTAGAAGAAGTTCCTCCGTCTCGCAATCCTGAAAGTGTTTGTAAACGATACTTGGAGGTGGATTTTTAAGGGCTCTAACCCCCCTTAAAACCTCGTTAATCCTTTCATAGGCCTCCAGTAGCCTTTCCTGCCTCCTAGGATTAAAGTCTAACTTCTTCCCTATCATCTCAATCTCTTCTCTACTTAGCCCATAGAGGAGTCCAAAAAAATATACCCACCACCTTTCTAGCCTTTCATTAAAGAAGCTCAACTCATACCAGGAAATAACATCCTTTAGGTTCTTAAAAATTCGCTCCTTCCTTTCGTTCCAAACCATGTTGGGAGAAAAGATTGAAAATATTCTGAACTCGGCCATCCTTCTTAAAGCACCAACTGGGTTCTCTTCAGAGAGGATGTGTTGAAACTCGTGGAAAAGGCGGTATCCACCTAATCGCTCTAGGAGCCCCATCTGAACAGCGTTTCTCATTAGCCTTTCGGTCTGACGGTTGATCTGAAAACCGAAACGTTGCTCAAATCGTATGGCCCTTAGGATTCGTGTGGGATCCTCCACAAAACTAAGACTATGAAGAACCCGTATAACCTTTTCTTTTATGTCCCGTTGACCACCAAAGTAATCAATCAATTGGCCAAACCGTTCCGGATGAATATCTATGGCAAGGGTGTTTATGGTAAAGTCTCGACGATAAAGATCCATCTTAAGAGAACTAAACTCCACCACGGGAAGTGCTGCGGGATATCGGTAATATTCCATACGGGCAGAGGCTACATCTACCTTCAGACCATCGGGAAAGATAAGAACGGCAGTATTAAATTTTCTGTGGGAGCGTAGCCTAAGGCCATAACGGGATGCAAAGATCTGGGCGAAGGCTATCCCATCACCCTCTACCACTATGTCAATGTCGAGATTGTGTTGCTTGAGGAGGATATCCCGAACAAAACCACCTACGGCGTAGATGCCATAATTCAATTCCTTCCCAACCTCTCCTAATCTTCCGAGAAGTTCAATAATGTATTCTGGAAGCCTTTCCCTCATCATAGAAAGGATGTTCTTCTGTTTTCTCTTTTCTCCCACGGGAACCCCATTTAGGGTTGTAGGTTCCGTCGACCGCTCCTCCACGAGATACTTCAATAGATCCCTTCGCGTTATCACCCCTACAATGCGATCCTCTTCCACGACGGGAAGGATCCTTTGATGCTGTTCTATAAGGGGTTTTTGAATATCTAATATGCTCTGGTCAGGGGAAACTGTAGCAATGTCTCGGTGCATATAGGTATGAACGGGAGAAGCCCCAAAACCATGATAGACCGCTTTTTCCGCCGTCTGGCGCGAAAGGATACCCACAACCTCCCCATCCTTTAGAACGGGAACGGCGTTTATGCTGTAGTGAAGCATCAATTCCTCGGCCTCTTTTACAGTGGCCTCGGCATCTATACAGATTGGTGGACTCGTCATTAGATCCCTTGCCTGAGGCGCCGGTTTTATGTTGCTCTTTAGAATCTCCCAGAGCCGGTTTTCCACCTCAATTATGGTTTTGTCGCGAATTGTAGCCGATGCTGCACTGGCATGACCTCCACCGCCAAAGTAGGCTGCAATCTCTCCCACATTAACCTCTGGAATGCGACTTCTCGCTACCATATAGACCTTGTCTTCCATTCGAGCGAGAGCGAAGACCACATTGAGGTTTTCTATGTCCCTAAACTTGTGGACTACCACGGCAAAGTCGCCCACGTAACGATCGAGCGATACAGAGGTGACACAGATATCTATGCCGTGAATTGTATATACTCTCGCAGACTGGATAAGTTCATAAAGGATGGCGATCTGCTCCGATGATAGATCCTTCGTTATCATGTCGGAAACCATATTAAGATCGGCGCCACATCTAAGGAGATAGGCGGCAGCCTCAAGATCCTCTGGTCTGGTTGAAGAAAAAGTAAAGGAGCCGGTATCCTCATAGAGTCCGAGAGCCATGATGGTTGCTTCCTCAGGCGTTATGGCGATCCCCCTTTCTCTGATAAGCCCCGTAAGGATAGCGGTGGTTGAACCCAGGGACCTTATTAGGACCTCGCCCGTCTTAAAACAGAAGCCCTCCGCAGGTACATACCCTTGGCCATTAAAGATCACAATATCATCCTCGGAGTCCGGATGGTGATCGTAGATGTGAACCTCCAGATCCTCCCTGGTAAGGAGTTCAGAAAATTTGCCTATTCTGCTGCTCTGGCGCGTATCTACTAGGACGAGACGTTTTAGGCGACTTAAATCAACCTCCTTTAGTTTTTTGAAGCCGTAGAGGTATGAGGTCGTTTGGACGAAAAAATCCCTTATCAGCTTTTCCTGGGAACCAGAAAATACCAAAATCCCATCGGGATAGAGCTTAGAGACGGCTATCATTGAAGCCATGCCGTCAAAGTCTGCATTTACATGGGTCGTAATAACCGTTAGCTCAGGGACGAGGGTGGTAGGTTTCATGGATGTCTTTCAGGTAGGCAAGGACAAGATGAGTATACACCTGGGTGGAAGAAATGCTTGAATGCCCTAAAAGTATTTGAATGGATCTTAGGTCTGCACCTCGCTCAAGCATATGAGTTGCAAAGGTATGTCGGAGGGTGTGGGGAGTAATACGCTTTTTTATGCCAGCTTTTTTAGCAAGCTCTCTTATGATCTTCCACAACCCCTGACGGCTTAGAGTTTCACCACGATTATTAAGAAACACAAAGGCACTCTCGGATCTCTCATTTCGGTTTTTCCTTAAAAGCTTAGGCCTCGACTCTTCAAGATACCTTTTCAGCGCTTCTATGGCGTATTCCCCAAGGGGCACTATTCTCTCCTTCGATCCCTTGCCTCTTATAAGAACATAGCCTGTTTCGAGATGAAGACCCTCTATCCTGAGCCCCGTAAGCTCACTGGCTCTTATACCAGTTCCGTAGAGGCATTCAAGAATAGCCATGTCCCTAAGGGTTAAAAGTTTCGCCGATTCCTCATCGGCATTATTGCTAGTTTTACTATAGACGTTAAAGAGCCGTCTCAGTTCCTCTATGGAAAGAACCTTGGGAAGGGTCTTATCGAGTTTTGGAAATTTTACTATCTTTGCAGGATTGTAGCTAATAACCTTCTCACGACTTAGGAATTTGAAAAAACTTCTAAGGACAGAAAGACGCCTCGCCTGGGTCCTTTTGGAAAAACCCGTAGAAAGCTCCTGTAAAAACATCTCTAGATCCCCTCGGGAGACCTCCTTCCAGGAAGAGATGCCCCGACCCTCTAGAAATTCCGCAACAATTCTGAGATCTGTGCCGTAGGACGTAATAGTGTTGTAGCTGTAACCCCTCTCAAGGTGAAGATGTCTAAGAAACATATCGATCCATTCATAAAATCCCTGCATACTCTCCTATCTCTAGCTTGCCTTGACTGGAAGTGGAACCGAAAAGGTCTTAAAATGATAGTCCACTATGCACGATGTCTTACATATACCTGCCGCTTCCTGGGTTGAAACTATGTCAATGTAGTGACTTTTCCCCTTGTCATCAACAAAGGTGATTCTGGTCCCATCCTGGAAGCGCCCTCTATGATACCACACGTTGGGTGGGAGAAGCCACGTCTTACCAAACTGCCTTTCAAAGCGAAGATAATTTACCGCATCTCTTGGAAACATGAGGTAAAGGCAGAGTTCCTCGTCCGTTACGGTGCGCCCTAGCTCCTTTTCTAGCTCCTGCTTGCGGGCTTCAAAATCCTCTTCGGGAGGACGCCGGGTTTTCAAAGCACCACTGCCTTCCTCCGCTAAGATTTTATGCCACTTCTTCCCATCGGTTCTTCCCTTTTCCAAAACCTTTTCGTAGATCCACTCGGGAGGATCATAAAAGGGGAAGGGACCGTAATGCCCCAGGAGAAGCCGCTTTAAATCGTCGGAGGGCTGTTCATAGCGGCCATAGAGAACATTACTTAGAGCGGTGGACCATAGAATTTGGCTTCCGGGTGTCACAGGCCAGATATTTCCAAGTTCCCTTATAACCTGAGCAAGTTCCTGAAAGACTTCATGAATTCTTGGAAGAAGCCCTATCTGCTCAGCCTGCTCATAGGCCATGCTTACCGCTCCACCAGTGAGCTTATGGCGACGGACAAGGGGATCAACACCCTTGAAGGGACTTTCAAACCGTTCATAGTATCGACGCTCCTGGCGGAGTATGTCGGAGGTTTGGATCATGGCATCAAGATTAAGACCCTTCGGTTCGTAACCGTAATCTTCCATAGTCTGGACGAAGGAGAGGGCAGGGGCTTGACTGTACCAGGCTCCAAAACCATGATCCGATACCTCAACTATTTTAGCTCCCGCTCTAACTGCCGACATCATCCTGGCAAGATCGTTTCCATCGGTGTTATGCCCATGATAGGCGATAACAAGTTCCGGAAAATCGCTCCTTATGGCTCTTACGAGATCGGCGATCCGCTCAGGTGTTCCAAGGGCGGAATGGTTCTTGATCCCCAGTATGATATCTTCCTTCCCAAACCGGTTCACAATCTCCTGCACCTTAGAAAGATAAAATTCGTTCGTATGCTCGGGACCAATCCCAAAACAAAGAGATGGAATAAAAATCTTTCCAGCCTTTATTACCTCCTCTCCCACCACGGCAAGATTGTCTATGTGGTTTAAAAAGTCGTAACATCTCCAGACATCTATGTATTGGGCAAATAATTTCACCGCAAAGCGGATTACCTTCTCCGGATAGGGTCTATAACCGAAGAGACTGTGCCCCCTGCACACAGCCTGGATAAGAGTCTTAGGCATGGCTTCTCTTACAAGCCGAAGCTTTTCAAAGGGGTTTATCTGCTTCCTCATGAGATCTACATGAACGGAGGCTCCACCCGATATCTCGAAGGCAAAATATCCTACCTCGTCTCGAAGGGAGGCCACTCTTAGGGTTGTCCAGGGCATTATGCGACCCTTAAAGTCAGATTGGGAGACGTCTCTTTCGTTGTTTGTCAATAAATAACCTTCAT
Source organism: Syntrophobacterales bacterium (assembly GCA_026417655.1). Lineage (GTDB taxonomy): Bacteria > Desulfobacterota > Syntrophobacteria > Syntrophobacterales > Thermodesulforhabdaceae > JAOACS01. The sequence goes on along the minus strand of JAOACS010000027.1, from coordinate 24,358 downwards.
ACTCCCGAACAAAGGCGATTCTATCGTGGAGTGGAAGATCTTTTAGTAAAGGCCTGCTCATGGTCTTCTCCTTAACACTCAATCATTTTTTATGCCGGCAAAAAATTAATATCCTCATGGGATATCGGCATAGGGATTATAACCGTGGGCGTTAATTTCGGCGATAAGTCTTGCTAACTTATCGATCGGGTTTTCTTCTACCCGATAATTCAATAGCTCCGGATGAGAATCGATATATGAGGTGTCGAAATTTCTCGACCTAAAATCGGGTTCGTCAACTATCGCCCGGTAGAAGGGTATTGTCGTCTTTACACCCACTATGTTAAACCCATCAAGGGCCCTTTTAAGCCGATCAACGGCCTCCTCCCAAGTAAAGCCATAAACGGTTAGTTTAACGATAAGGGAATCGTAGAAACGGGGAATTTCATACCCCTGATAGGCTGCCCCATCTAATCGAATTCCGTGTCCTCCAGGAGATTGGTAAACCTCGATAACTCCAGGTTGGGGGATAAAGCCTGCTTGGGGATCCTCGGCGTTAATTCTCAATTCAATGGCGCAACCCCGAATTACGACATCCTCCTGCTTTATGGAAAGGCGCTCTCCCGCAGCGATCCTTATCTGCTCCCTTACTATGTCAAAGCCGGTGACCATTTCCGTAACGGTATGTTCAACCTGAATTCTCGTATTTACTTCCAAAAAATAGTATTGGTTTTCCGCATCAACAAGAAACTCTACGGTGCCTGCATTAACATATTTGGCTGCTCTAGCCGCTCTGACGGCTGCCTCACAAACTCGCTCCTCTATAAGAGGTGGAAGCATTGCAGGGGCAATCTCTATAAGTTTTTGATGCCTTCTTTGGATAGAGCAGTTTCGAGTGCCAAGATGGATAATCGAACCATAGGCATCGGCAAGGATTTGAACCTCTACATGGCGAGGCTTCAGGAGCCCCTTTTCAAGATATATTTCAGGATTTCCAAAGGCAAGTTTCGCTTCCGATCGCGCCACCTTAAGTGACTTGAGGAGCTCATTCTCAGAGTAGACCGCCCTTATACCCCGTCCTCCTCCTCCCGATACGGCTTTAACCATGATGGGAAACCCATGTTGACGGGCAAAGTCTAAAGCCCTCTCGTCACCCTCTTCTCCGTCGGGAAGAACACCACTTCCTGGAATTAACGGGATTCCTACCGATTCTGCTATGTTTCGGGCGATGACCTTACTGCTCATATTCCAAATGACATCGGAGGGAGGGCCTACAAAGATTAGGCCAGCTTCTCTACATTTTTTTGGAAATTCCGGGTTTTCCGAAAGAAAGCCATAGCCTGGATGGATCGCTTCTGCTCCAGTCTTCTTCGCAGCCTGTATGATCTTGTCAATATTGAGATAGTCCTTCCTGGGACCAGGTCCTATACAGATCGCTTCATCGGCTCGCATGATGTGCATGGCAAAGCGATCGGTCTCTTCATAAATGGCTACGGTCTTTATGCCTAACTCTTCGGCTGCCCTAATAATCCGAATGGCAATCTCTCCTCTATTGGCAACAAGAAGCTTTTTAAACATTTCTCCCCCCTCCCTTGAAAATGAAAACATTTTTTATTGTCTAAGTAACATGTAAATTTAGCATAAGAGCGTAGGGGCTTCAAACAAAATGGTTATTTATGGGAGGATGAAGTTTAGGGATTAGAGAAAAAATTAAAGGATTGTAAAAAATACGTAACAAAAAAGAGTCCTACCGCCACTACGCAAAGGGCCAATAGAAAATCGAGAACAAAGGAGGGGTGATAGGTGTCCTCATCAATCTGCCTCTCTATCTTCTTGTATCTTATAAGGGAAAGAAGGCCTATAATAGCCCCGAAGGCTATAAGAGCTATTCCTGCAATGGAAGATACATTCGAGTGGTGGGAAAGGGACGAAGAGCCCAAGTTACCCTTTCCAAGGAGAAGGGAAAACTGATCGAGAAATAGGGAAAATCGCTCCATTACAAAACCAAAGGCCATGATGGAGATGCTAGTGCGAATCCAAGCAAGAAATGTACGCTCGTTGGCAAGATGAAGGCGTCGATTCCTAATCTTAGGATGCTTCTCCTCTATCATTTCTTCCAAAACTCCGGCATAAGAAGCACTATAACAGTGTAGATTTCAAGTCTTCCCAAAAGCATACAAAAGGAGAGAACCCATTTGGCTACCTCCGGAAGGGATGCGTAATTTTCGGCGGGACCAACCGATCCGAAGCCTGGTCCAATATTTCCTAAGGTAGCTGCAACGGAACTAAAGGCCGTGATCATATCAACTCCAGAGGCTGCAACAAGCCATGAAGCTACAACAAAGATTCCTAGATAAAGCACAAAAAATCCCCACATGCTAGAGATTACATCTTGGGGGATAACCTTTCCTCCAAGCTTTACCTGAGTGACCACATGGGGATGGATAATTCGCTCCAGTTCCTTGTAGGCATGTCTAAGTAGGATCATAAGGCGTATAAATTTTATGCCTCCTCCGGTCGATCCGGCAGAGGCCCCAATAAACATTGAAAATAAAAGAATAGCCTGAGGAAGACCAGGCCACAGTTCATAATCGGCTGTAGCATAACCTGTTGTGGTTATGATGGATATAACCTGAAAGGAGGCATACCTAAAAGCCTCTCCAAAGGATGAATAGGAGCTTTTCCATAACGATAGAGTACATAGTATGATGAAGATTAGGACTGTTAAGAGAAACAGCTTACATTCCGAATCCCTTATGAAGGTCCCCATCCTCCCTCTAACAAACTGATAATGGAGAGAAAAGTTAATGCCTGCGATGAGCATAAAGAGCATTACAATGATCTCAACATAAAGGCTTTGATAGTGCCCTATAGAGGCATTTTTGGTAGAGAATCCCCCTGTAGCAAGAGTTCCAAAGGTGTGGCATAGGGCGTCCAGAAAGGTCATATCCGAAGCGGTAAGTAAAGCAACCTCCAGAATGGTAAAAAGTAGATAGATCTTCCAAAGAGCCATAGCTGTATCTCGAATGCGAGGTTTTAGTTTATCAGGAACAGGTGAAGGGACCTCCGCTTTGTAAAGCTGCATTCCCCCTACCCCTAAAAAGGGAAGTATGGCAAGGGATAGCACAATGATGCCCATTCCACCCAACCAATGGGTAGTGCTTCGCCAAAGGAGAATGCTTTTGGGAACCGACTCTATATCGACGAGAACCGATGCCCCTGTAGTGGTAAAACCCGACATGGACTCGAAAAAGGCATCGGTAAAGCTAGGCAATACCCCTCCTAGGAAAAATGGCAAGGAGCCCATAAGGGTAGCTCCAAACCACCCAAGCGTCACAATTGCAACACCTTCTCGGTGCCCTATTACCCGGGGGGATTCCTTCCTGAAAGGGAAAAAGAGGATGCTTCCCGTAAAAAAGGATATAAGGGTTGACAGAGAAAGGGCCTTACTCCCTCCATCCTTTAGAATTAGCGAGGTTATTAAGGATCCGATCATAAATAGGGAGATACACCATAATAACAGACCGGTAAATTTTAACACGTAGCTCCATTGCATCTCAAAATGACCTCACCCGAACCGAAAGTTGATTTTCCAACCTGGGTATCGCCTTTCTCTCTGCAAGTATTATAACGCGGTCGGAGGGATGGATGGCAGTTTCCCCCGTAGGTATAATTATCTCCTTTGCCCTAATAACCGCAAGAACCAGTGCACCCCTTGGGAATTTAAGATCTCTAAGGGGACGTCCCACAAGGTCGGAATCCTTCATGGCCTCCACCTCAAGAACCTCTGCCTCTTCTCCTCTAAGGGTTACGGCCGAAAGGATTTTTCCTCGACGTATATAATGGAGAATACTGTTTATAGCCGATAGACGGGGGTTAACTACGTGGGTAAGACCTATGGCATAAACAATGGGCATATAGGAAAACTTGCTGATTCTAGTAATAATCCTTTGGGCACCAAGCCTTTTGGCAAGGAGTGAACAAAGGATATTTGTCTCTTCGTCTCCCGTTAGGGTAAGGACGAGCTCCATCCGAGAAATGTTCTCTTCTTCAAGTATCTGCTGGTCGGTGCCATCCCCGTGTATTACTAGGGTTCTGTTGAGAAGTTCTGAAAGGTGGTCGCAGCGTTTCCTGTCCTTTTCAAGAATTCGAATATGAAGATCCCTAGTCTCCAGGAGCTTGGCGGTAAGAAGTCCTATCTTACCACCTCCGATGATCAGAATGTTTCTTGGCATATCGCTATAACATCCGAACAGTCTAAGGATCTGCTTGACCAATTTGCGCTCGCAGACCACGTATATGAAATCGCCTGCCTCTATTCTATTATCCCCCTTTGGGACAATGAGAGTCTCGTTTCTAAAGATGGCGCCCACGACGAATCTTAGTCCCTCATGTCTTTGACGAATCTCAGCAAGACTCATCCCCGTAACTTCGGAGCCTTCACTCAATCTAAAACCTATAAGTTGAATTCTACCGTCGGCAAACTCACTCACATCTTCCGCATCTGGAAGCATGATAAAACGTTCTATAGTTGCCACTAGCTCTCTATCGGGGTTTATTATTTTATCAATCTTTAGGTGGCGCTCCAGTAGACCAGGTTGAAAGTGGGTGTAGGCTTCATTTCTTATTCTGGCAAGTTTTTTAACATTTGGGGCTATCAAATTAGCGAAGAAACAGGCTATAAGATTCGTCTCGTCACTATCGGTGACGGCGAGAAAGGTTTCGGCCTCTCCCAGACCGGCCTCCTTTAATATGTGGGGATCACAACCCGATCCTTCAATCGCTTGAACGTCAAGGTGTTCTGTGATACGTCGAAGAGCTTCAGCATTTTTGTCAATTAAGGTTACGTCTTTATTTTCTGACGAAAGTTTCTGGGCGATGTGAAATCCTACTTCACCGGCTCCAACAATAACAAATCTCAAGATACCCTTTCTCCCTTAAATTGGTTGCTTTCTTGGGTAGAGTCTCTATTTTGGCCAATAAGAGACCGGCATTCAAGAATAAATTCAATTTTTTTTCCGCTATTCTTCTTCAAAATGATTGACTTTCTTGAAGGAGTTCGTATAAAAAAGCCAACCTTATGAGCGCCCGTAGCTCAGCTGGACAGAGCGTCGGACTTCGAATCCGCAGGCCGCAGGTTCGAATCCTGCCGGGCGTACCACCTCTGGATCTCTAAAATGGGCCGTTAGCTCAACAGGTAGAGCAGCTGACTCTTAATCAGTTGGTTCGGGGTTCGAGTCCCTGACGGCCCACCAATAATTAAATAGATAGCCTAAATTTCGACTTAATAGGTGAGACAACTTCTAAGGGGGATTTTTTTTAGGGTGGCTAAATTAACGATATGGAGCTGGCGGTGGGATTCGAACCCGCAACCTGCTGATTACAAATCAGCTGCTCTACCATTGAGCTACGCCAGCTCAAAGAGTTTAGGACCAATTGGTAGTCCCAACGGGACTCGAACCCGTGTCTCTGGCGTGAGAGGCCAGTATCCTAGACCGCTAGACGATGGGACCACCTTAATAAGGAATGGCTGGGGGACTAGGATTCGAACCTAGACTAGCGGATCCAGAGTCCGCCGTCCTGCCGTTAGACGATCCCCCAACTCTTACTTATGCTTAATATCAGAAAGGAGCTTGAAAAGTCAAGTGTTTCTAACGTTTCATCCTGTTAAGGTTTGGTATCGGTATTTTTAGGGTCTCTCATTGTTGACAAAGCTTCCCTCATTAAAATAAAACCATCATGGTTTTATAAATATCATCAATGACAAGACGGAGAAGAGACGGTGTTTGAGGCATACAAAAAGGTAGAAGAGGCGAAGGCCTTCATTTCAAAGAAGATACCCTATTTGCCCGAGATAGCAATTATTCTTGGTACAGGGCTTGGAGAAGTTGCCGAAGCGATGGAACGGGAGATTATAATACCCTACGAAAGAATCCCCCATTTCCCAGTATCCACCGTTGAAGGACATCAGGGAAAGTTTATTGTGGGACGTTTTGAAGAAAGGCCGGTTATTGCTCTTCAGGGACGTTTTCATCTCTATGAGGGGTATTCCTCTAAGGATATAGCTTTTCCTATCCGTGTAATAAAAAGTCTTGGGGTAAATCTTTTGATTATTTCCAACGCTGCAGGAGGGTTGAACCCCCTCTTTGAACCCGGCGATATAATGCTTATCGTAGATCATATTAACTTTACGGGAGAAAATCCCCTAATAGGTCCAAATCTTGAAACCTGGGGTCCCCGCTTTCCAGATATGACGGAACCCTACAGTAAGAGGCTAAGAGCTATAGCAAAGACCGTGGCGAGGGAGAATAGGATTCCTCTCAAAGAAGGGGTATACATTGGGGTGACGGGTCCGAGCATGGAAACCGCAGCCGAAACAAGAATGTTTCGCCTCCTTGGAGCTGATGCCATTGGTATGTCAACCGTTGTGGAGGTTATCGCTGCCGTGCACCTTGGCATGGAGGTGCTCGGTTTTTCGATAATTACCAATGTTAACAGGCCCGATTGTTATGAGCCGGTGCCGCTAGAGAAGGTTATTGCTCGGGCAAGCAGCACCGCTCCGACTCTTCTTAGACTAGTTTCCATGATTTTGAGAAGACTATAGGGGAGAGTAAAGCCGTGGAAGTAAAGGTCATTGCTAATGGGACGGTTTTGACATTGAACAACCGTGGCGATGTGTTGAGCCCCGGGGTGGTGATTGTCGAGGGTGAAAGGATCGTCGAGGTATCAGAGTGGGATCAGGAGTCGTTAGAGCGTTTGTCCAAGGTATACCCTACTATGGAATTTGTAGATGCAAGTGGGTGTGTTGTGATGCCGGGGCTTGTGAATGCCCATACCCACGCTCCCATGACCATATTTCGAGGGCTTGCAGACGATCTCCCCTTGAAGGAGTGGCTTGAGAATCATATTTTCCCTGCAGAGAAACATCTTACAGAAGATATGGTCTTTTGGGGCACGATGCTTGCCTGTGCAGAAATGATCACTTCAGGTACTACAACCTTCTGCGACATGTATCTCTTTGAACATAAAGTCGCTGAGGCCGTTGATAGGGCTGGTCTTAGGGCGGTTGTTGGGGAAGTGATCTACGATTTCCCCTCACCCCATTATGGGGAACTTAAGAATGGTTTTGCCTTTACGAAAAGATTTATAGAAGAATGGAAGGGTCATGAGCGGATCAAGATCTCAGTCGATCCCCACACGGTCTATACCTGTTCGCCGGAGGTTTTATTAGAGAGCTTCTCCATTGCAGAGCAATACGATGTCCCTATCGTGATTCATCTCGCCGAGACTGAAGAGGAGGTTCGGGAAAGTTTTAGGCGTTACCTAAAGAGCCCCGTAAAACATCTTGCCGATCTTGGCATTCTTACCGGTAGAGTAATCGCTGACCACTGCGTATGGCTATCGGAAGAGGACAGGGACTTGCTTGCCAAAGGGGATGTGAAGGTTGTCCATAATCCCGAAAGTAACTTGAAGCTCGCCTCCGGTATCTCGCCGGTTGTAGAGCTTTTGAGGCGAGGGATTACCATCTCTTTGGGAACCGACGGGTGTGCAAGTAACAACGACCTGGATATGTTTTCTGAAATGGATACCTGCGCAAAGTTACATAAGGGCACTGTTAGAGATCCGACCGTTCTTCCCGCCAGAACTGTTCTGAAAATGGCAACTACAGAGGGAGCAAAAACTTTGGGACTAGATGGTTTTGTAGGTAAAATTGAGGTGGGGATGCTTGGCGATATTATTGTCCTGGACTTCAACAAACCTCATCTTGTTCCCTGTTACGACCCTATAAGCCACATTGTTTATTCAGCCCGAGGGAGTGATGTTCGCGATGTGATGGTTCATGGACGGTGGCTTATGAAGAATAGAGGTCTTATTACGATAGATTTCGATGAGGTAAAATTTTATGTCACAAAAATTTCCAAAAGATTTCGGAGTTCATGACATATTGGATCTTATATTGTGTGATGTTGACTATCTTATAACGTGCTCTAATGATTTAGCCATAATACAAAATGGTGCGGTAGCTATCTTGAAAGGACGTATCTATGACCTAGGAGATTCCGAAGAGATAAAGGCTCGATACAGAGCTCGGGAAACCCTTTCCCTTAAAGGCTACATTCTAATGCCAGGACTTATTAACGCCCATGTCCATGCACCTATGAGTCTTTTTAGGGGACTTGCAGACGATCTCCCCTTGGAGGTATGGCTTTCTGAGGTGATCTTTCCTACAGAGTCAAAATGGGTAAAAAAAGAGACAGTTTATTTGGGGAGCCTTCTCTCCTTTTGTGAGATGATTCTTTCTGGTGTGACCTGCTTCTGTGACGGCTATTTCTTCGAAGAGGAAGTGGTAAGGGCGGCGGTAGAAGTAGGTATTCGGGGTATAGCAGGGCAGGGGATCCTGGATTTTCCAACCCCCGATGCTCCATCTTCAGATAGGATGTTTGAAAGGGCTGAAAGGTTTTTATCCAGCACCCATTCGGAAATGGTTCGACCCTCTCTTTTTTGTCATGCCCTCTATACCTGTTCTGCTGCTACCGTAAAACGAACAAAGGAGCTGTGCCAAGCCTATGGCGCCCTTTTTCAAATTCACCTTGCCGAGACTGAATGGGAGCGAAGTAAGGTTTTAGAACTTACGGGAAAAAGTCCTGTCGAGTTTCTTGAAGATTTAGCTCTTTTGGATGAAAATACCCTTTGTGTCCATGGAGTATGGCTTAGCGATGAGGACTTAAATATTCTGAATGATAGAGGGACGGGGCTTGTCCACTGTCTTGAAAGTAATCTTAAGCTTGCCTCGGGAGTTGCAAATCTACCTTTGTGGCTCGAGAGGGGACTTAAGGTAGGGATCGGAACCGATGGCCCTGCAAGTAATAACAATTTGGACGTCCTTGGTGAGATGGGCATGGTTGCGAAACTCCATAAGGGATTTCGAAGGGATCCAACTCTGTGCTCTGCCTGGGAAGTTCTTAAGCTCGGGACTATCCTTGGTGCAAGGGCCATAGGATTGGGGGAAGAGATAGGAAGCCTTGAAGTAGGAAAAAGGGCCGACTGCATAGCCCTTTCTATTTCAGAGCCCCATGCTATCCCCCTCTATAACCCCATTTCCCATATCGTCTATTCAGCAAAGGCATCCGATGTGAAGTATGTATGGATCGATGGTAAACCGATTGTAAGGGATGGGAGGTTGGTGTCATTAAATCTTGAAGAGATGCTGAAGGAGGCTCGTAGGATTTCTCAAGAGATCGGGAAAAGGAGGGAAAGTGTTTGACTTCCTGGGGCTTTCAAAATAGAGTTTAAAAAATTTTACAGCTCGGAGGGGTATTCGGCTATGTCTATGGTGAGATCTAGATGTTTGGGATTTACTCTCGTTGAGCTTCTCATAGTGATGATCATCCTTGGACTTCTTGCCGCTTTGGTTGCGCCTAAGCTATTCCAAAAAGTTGGAAGCTCAAAGCAAAAGGCAGCAAAGGCTCAAATAACTATGATTGAGTCTGCCCTTGATGCTTTTAGACTGGATGTTGGAAGATATCCTACAACGGAGGAAGGCCTTCAGGCTCTTAGAAAGAACCCAGGGCTTCCTAAATGGGATGGTCCCTACCTTCCTAAAGACATTCCTAAAGATCCATGGGGGAATGACTATATTTACAAATCTCCAGGAGACCATGGAGCCTACGACCTCTATTCTTTGGGTGCCGATGGCAAAGAAGGGGGAGAAGGAGAAAATAAAGATATAGTAAGTTGGGAGTAATACACAATGGATTTGATCCTCACGGAGGAAAAACAATCAAGACTAATTGAGTTAATAGATCGGGAGCTAATAAAAAACGGTGTGGAGCATGTCTTACTCGTTGATATGGCGGGAACCCTAATCGTTGAGAAGGGCAATTACCCTTTGGGAGATGTCTTGCCCCTTGCTGCCCTCTCTGCCGCTAACTTTGGAGCCACAGCTGAGATAGCTAGACTTGTTGGGGAAGAGGATTTTACTCTGCTGTTTCATAAGGGTGAAAGATATAATATTCATTTTAATAAAATAGGTAATCATTTTATTCTAGTCATTCTATTTGATAAGAGTGTATCTTTAGGGTTAATCCGCTATAAAACTAGCCGGATGTCTGATGAATTACTAAAAATTTTATCAGGTTAGAAAAAGATATGGCTTTTATAGATCTTGCCAAGAAGGAGATTCAGGTAAAGATAGTCTATTATGGACCCGCGAGAAGTGGTAAAACAACTAATCTTCAATATCTATATAGGACAATGAGTAAGAATGTGGCGGGGAAGATGGTAACGATAGACACAAAGGGGGATCGGACTCTCTTTTTCGACTTTTTGCCTCTAAATATAGGCAAAATAAAGAATCTTAGCGTCCGTATTCAGCTCTATACTGTGCCTGGACAGGTAATTTATAACGCCACCAGAAAGCTTGTATTAAAGGGTACCGACGGGATTGTCTTTGTGGCCGATTCCCTTAGGGTGCAACGTCAAAAGAATGTAGAAAGCTTCAGAAACTTAGAGGAGAATTTGCAAGAATATGGTTTAAATATAGACGAAATTCCCCTAGTGCTTCAGTATAACAAACGAGATCTTATAAAATCTAATTTCCCTCTTCTTTCAGTCCAAGAACTCGAGGAAGACCTTAATGCAAGGTTTCATGCTCCAGCCTTTGAGGCTAGCGCTGTGGTTGGTTTCGGGGTTTTTGAGACTCTAAAGGAGATTACAAAAATTACTATAAGAAGTGTTGCACGAAAATTGTTATAGTTAAGTAAATTACCAGTGAAGAGGGATTTTTTATGGAATCTAAGGTAGAAGAGAATGAAAAGATTAATAATTTGCTGGAAGATGAACAAAACCAAGGTAATACATCTGATGGTTCCTCTACGATCGCTGAATTGGATATTAGTGTCGAAGAACTTACTAGAGGTATTGAGGAAAGAATAGATGAGCTCTTTAGACCTGAGGCCGACATCTCCTTCGACTTTGGACAGAGTAGAGATGGGGCATCTATAATATCGGAGATTATTGATTCCGGCGAGGAAAAGAGTATCTCCCTCGAAACCAAAAAAGAACCTACCTTGTCGGAATTGCTAGAACAGATTATGGTAAATTATCTCAGCCTAGATTGGGAATTTTCTCAGGAAAACCTTGAAGCTATGAAGGCTTCCATCTTAGCAGTAGAGGCTAAGATTAGTCCCACCGAAGAGACTCGCCATCTTTTTGAGATTCTTAAGAAATTACTTAATTGGTTTTTATCTTATGAACAGACGGTCTCTATGATATCTTTAACTCTGTTTAAAGAGACCCTTCAGTTCTTAAACAAGATCTTACAAAAGGATCAAAAGGTAGATGAAAAGGATCGAGAGATCGTAGAACAGCTGGAAAAGAGATTTAATATTTTAAGAACACAATACGAGGTAAAGGAACCTGATTTAGAACCACCCTCTCCTAAGGCGAAAGTTGCTGAATTGGTAGAAACACCTGACGTGACTAAACCTAAAGCGCCTAGTATTTCTTCCATTGAAGATGTTGAGAAGGAAATTAGAAACTTAAAGATGGATCTTGAAAGGGCAAATCTAAGATTACGTAAGGTTATCAGTATCTTAGATGCTAGACCCAAATTAAAACCCGTAGCCGATCGATTGATGAAAATCGTTAATCATTACGAAGGTTATCTTGATCGGATGGGTTCTATAGAAACTTTCCTTGCTTTCTATAGTAAGGAACCCCATAGGGCGATATCTACTATTGAGAAGGAATTAGTGACTCCCTTAGAAATAACTGAAAAGGTTTCTTCCCAATACGCTCCTGAGGAGGTTGTGTCTGAAGCTATAGAGCCGACCCCTAAGGAAAGCGGTTCCCCTTTAGAATCTTTGGTGGTTCAAGAGGTTTATCTCTTCTTATCCCAAGGAAAATACTTTGCTATTCCCTTCGATCAGTTAATAAAATATGATAATATTTCCTCAGAAAAGGCTCATACTTTGAGTTCTAAGGGATATGGGACTCTTAAGGATATAAAACCATTTTTTAAGAGCATAAAGCACGGAGTTCATGGTTTTTGGCGAAATAAGTCCAGTAGAGAATTAAAAAAGATGGTTTTTGAGTATGTGGATATAAAAAAGAAACTTAACTTACCACAAATCAAGGGCGAATATGGGGGGATGGTAATATTTGCATCGAACGGTATTAAAAATGTTGTCTTTATAGTGGATTCTATAATTAGTGATGCGCCTTTTTCTATTATTAACTTGAGACCTTCTGATTCGCCTAAAGCCCTTGGGATTGCTGATCTAAATAAGTATAGAAATATAGAGATAATTAACATCGAAGCTTTGGTATAATGCCTTCTTAGTCTGTTCTAACTATGCAAGAGAGCTAGTTCGCGATGGATAGGAATTTTGATGACATAAAAGCTAGATTAGCCAATAGTATTGAGGAGATAAGGCTATATAAGCTCCAAGGATTAGATGATATCCTAAAAGATGCTATAGAGAGTTTACATAGGGAAATCCTCTCAAGTCCACTTTCAGAGGAAGAGAAAGCCAAGCTCTTATCTGATATTGAAAGGGAAGTGGGATCCATTGGAAAGTATATCAAAAAGGAGGTCTCCCTGGATGAGGAAAGCTTTTCGGAGCTTTCTCAGGCTATCAGGGAGAAATCCAAGGAGATCAGATTTTACTACGAACAGGGGATGGATGACATTGTTAGGGATCTTGTAAAGGAGTTAATGGACAGGATCAACAGAGCGTCCACTCTGAGAGAGGAGGAGAGAAAGGATCTCTATTTTTTAATTGAAGACTATATAGGAGACTTAAGCCCCTACCTAACCGATGTTAATGGCAAATACCGAAAAGAAGAAACGGATTATGTTGTAGGTGACCATAGCTTAGGAAATGGTATTTCGGAGGCACTAGCTAAAAACCCTTCGGAGCAGTTTGTATATGCCAAAAATCTTATGAATATTCACCAGTGGGATGAGGCCATATCGGTTTTAAAACTCGTAGCGGCAACAGGTTATAGGTATGAAGAGTGTTATGAGTTATGCGGCGATTGTGCCTACAGGGCTGGACGCTACAATGAGGCGTTAGAGTATTACGAGATAGTGTATAATATTCCAGAGCTTAGTGAAGAAACTAGAAGGAGGATCTTTGATAAGATCACCAAGTGTAGGCAGAGAAAGTTTATAGATAAAATCGCCTCGAATAAAGTAACCCAGAGAAGGGTCGCCTACGATGAACACTCATCCTTTCTTGCTTCTCATCTGGAAGATCTTTCCAGGTATGTAGGAGATGTTTTGAGGTCCTGGAAGTGGAATATAGAATTGCCATGGCAACCGGTTCACCATTCATACGACATAAAGGAACTATTACAGCTAGGGACTACATGGGCGGTCTTTGATGTTTCTAGAAGAAGAGATGGAAAATCCTTTATTGCTATCACCCTAATTCCCAATTGGAAAAAGTGTGTCGATAGGAATGCCTTTATTGAATGGGTCTACGTAAATATGATGTTAGATTCTGAATATATTTCTATCCCTGAAGATCTCGCCGTTGCATCAGATGGGACCCTATTTGTTGTGCGTCCCTACTATGAGTATTCCCTTGCCGAGTATATGGCTAAAAATCGTGATCGGGTAGATATTGAGGAGGTTTTGGTAATAAGTTATCAAATCTTAGAGGGATTAGGTTACTTACACCTTCACTTTGCAAAGGATAAACAAAAAAGAAGAATTTATCATCTTGACTTAAGACCGTCACGAATATTTCTAACCAATGGTATTAGGGTAAAAATTGCTTACGGTGGGCTATGGCGGATGCTTTCGGAGTTATGCCCCCATCTTACCAGTTATCGGGCATTACCATTAGCTTTTCTAGCTTACCGAGCACCAGAACAATTTAGACCTTATTTGTGGAATCCAAAAAAACCTCTAGTGTGTACTGATATATACCAGTTTGGCGTTATACTCTATGAGATGCTTACGGGAATTAATCCTTTCTTAGGTGAGTCGGTGGAGGAGATAGAAATGCTTCATTGCGATCAAAAACCGATACCTCCTCAGGTAGCGAAACCCGATCTTCCAGAGGAGATCGGTGAACTTGTTATGAATTGTCTCAATGTTTTCCCATCGAAAAGATGGAGAAGCACAACCCAAATTCTTCTTTCAATTGAAAAGATGTTAGGGGGAACATCTCGTATCCGTGAGATAATATTCCGAAAAAAGGGGGAGGTTCATGAGCGGATGGGGGAAGGCTAAATTATGGGTTGGTGGTTTCACTTTTATTATAATATGGCTTTGCCTATTAGGGGTGAGAAGTTTATGGAGCGAGACAAGGGAACTTTCCTTTGGGGTTACCTATGTGGATGAGCCTGTATCCACCTTTAAAAGGTGGGAGCCTCTAGGGGCATATTTTTCAAAGATATTAAATGCCAATGTAAAAACCGTTCCCCTAGATTTCAGTGCAACTATTCAGTGGATAGAAGCTGCAAAGGTTCAACTAATTCTCACTAATCCCCTCGCTTTTCTCGTCACTAGGGATAAGGCTCAGCTTGTCCCTATTGGTGTTATTGTGCAAAAAATTAAGGGAAACGGCGATAAATATGGGGGAGTAATTATAGTTAGATCCGACAGCAATATTAAATCCCTTCAGGATATTGGGGGAAAGACTATAGGCATTGCGAGTCGTTTTTCCTTAGGGGGTGGGATAGGAGGGCTTGCTCTACTTGAGCAGGAAGGGGTAAAGATAGAACAGGTAACGCTAAGGGAGCTTAAGACACAGGATAATGTGGTATTTTCTGTTCTTAATAAAACCGCAGATGTCGGAATAGTCAGGACAGGGATAATAGAAAAGCTTTCATCGGAAAATAAAATAAACAGAAATGACTTGAGGGTCATCCGTAAAGTTGAAGACAATTTCCCCTTTGTTCATTCTACACCCCTATGGCCTGAGTGGATTCTCTCATTGCGGTCGTCAGATTTTACCCAACAGGAAATAGAACAGCTGAAAAAAAGCATTCTCCATTTGGATCCCTCTAGTGAAGTACTCATGAAAACTGGATTAGCCGGTTTCAAGGATCCTACAGAAATGTTAAGCGCTAACGCTCAATTTTTCGATGCGATTGTAAGAACATACAATAAGCTTTCAAAATAAGGGGATCAGGGGGTCTTAATGAGCGGAAGCTGGATTTTGATCGGAGAAGAATTCTTTTCTGAGGAAGAGAAATCCTTCTTTGAGCTACACCTTCCAGAGTATAGCGGTAGGGAGATCAAGGGAATATTTGCCAAGATCCCAAAGAATGGAATAAAAATCTTCGAAAATCTTCTTCAATGGAGATTTTCTCCCGAAGGTTATAGGATTCCTTGCTGGATATGGGGAGATTGGACGGAACCCTTTACCTCCTTTCTATGGCCTAAAAGTCCAAAAGATAGTATCTTGTCAACCTGGGATTCTGGGGCCTGTAGTGACTGGATTGAGAAGGTCTGGAGTGGATCTTTCTCGGGCTATCCTAATCTAAACCGACCTAGCGAAGGACGATTGGGGGTAGATATAAGCTCCTACGAACTTTTGATGGCAATAGATTTTTGTAAGGGCTCCGGGACTCTTTCCGTTGCCAGATCGGACGGGTCTAATGCTAGCTTTAGGATTGTGAAGGGGCTTTTGCAAAGGGCCTATTCCAGGGAAATTACCGGCGTGGATGCTGTATATGATTTCATCTCCTGGAATGAGGGTATTTATATCTGGGAAGCGGGTCTTTTTGGGGGAATCTCGGAACTCGATCCCCCCGTCCCTTTGTCTCGCCTTATTAATGACTACTATGCGCTCTTGAAGGATAACATTTATATCTTTAAAATAATAAGCTCCTTCAAAACGTTAATAGAGCTTAAACCTTCCCATAGTGCTTTAGATGATCCCGCAGACCCCTTCTTTAGCCACTATAGTAAAATATGCGAAATGCTTTCTAGACAACAAATGTCTATCGATTCTCTGTTAAGACTTTCTACAATAAGTCCTTTGCGGACGATCCTTTTCCTAAATAGAATCATATCCCTCGGGGATGCAATCCCGAAGGAACTAGAGCATGCCTATGTTGCAAAGATTGAGGCTACCCCTGAGGTGTCTCCCTTTAAACAACATAAGGTTCTTGTCGTTGATGATGCTCCATTTTTTATTAAGGTTATTACAAGAATTCTAGAAAGGGATAATCGATTTGAAGTTATCGCCACAGCAAAGGATGGTATTGAGTGTCTTGAGGCTTTGGAAAAATATGACCCTGATATAATTACCCTAGACCTTGAAATGCCAAGACTCGATGGTTTGAGTACTCTCAAAAGGATTATGATTCAAAATCCGAAACCGGTTGTAGTCTTAAGCGCTTTTGCAGGGGAAAGCTCTAAAATGACCTATGATGCCTTCAAATTGGGAGCAGTAGATGTTATCGAAAAGCCTAAAAATTTTACCCTAGAGGATATGGAACGGAACACTAAGGTGATACTCGATAGGCTATATAGAGCTGGTAATGTGCAACTTGAGGAGATAAGATATTTAAGAAAATCCAGGACGGAAGGTTATTCTCAGGTGGTTTTCTCCTCCACTGTTACCCCAAAGGAAAAGATTTTTCTAAATATTTTAGGTGTTGGTAGTTTTTCCCATCTGATTAAGATCCTATTTATGCTCGATTCTGCTGATTGGGATGCTACTATGATTTTCCTTACTTCAGTAAGATTTAGCCCCCTTCAGGAGCTAATAAAATATGTCCGACTAGATTGCGAAAAACCTGTAGAGATTGTTACTCAGGTTCCTGTTCCTATGTATAAGGGGTGGTTTTATCTTTGTCCCCAGGATCTTTTAACTACTGTCTATTCTTTGGATGGCAAGGTAATGATATCTTTACAACCACCTAGTAGTGGTGGAGATGGTATCTCAAGTGTTGTGAGCTCCCTTTGGAACCTATTTTCTGATAACATAACAATTTCCTGTATTTCTGGGGAAGAGGAAGATGCAGGGATATTTGAAGAATGGGCACGTAAAGACATAACGTTACTTTATTTGAACCCTTCCAGATGCCTATACCCAGGTTTATCTATTAGACTTCGGGAGATCGGAGTTGGTGAGGAAGTAGAGAGTCTTGAACAGCTTATCGAATCGTGGAAAAGAATTGCAAATAGTTAGTTAAAGGAGTCTTAGAGATGCTGAAGCCGACAGGTTACGGTAAACAGGTGGTGGTAAACCTAAAAAGTTTTGTAAGTTTTGTCGTATCGGAAGAGGAGTTTGCCGTTGATATAATGAGGGTTCGGGAAGTTATAAGACTTCCCGCTATGACTTTAGTTCCTAATGCCCCGGAGTTTGTGGAGGGAATTATCCATTTTAGGGGACGTATAGTTCCAGTCATTGATTTGAGAAAGCGGCTCAAAATAGCTGGCCGAGAGTATAAGCCCTTAGATCGTTTCACTAGAGTTCTAATAATTACGCTTGAAGGAAGGTGGATTGGTTTCATAGTCGATAGTGTAAGGGGTATTATTAGGGTTCCCCAGGATTATCTAAAGCCCGTTCCCGGTGTATTGAAAAGCCAAATAGGGGGGGAATATTTTGACGGTGTTATCCAAATGGAGGAAAGGCTTATAATGCTACTTAATCTTCATAGGATCTTATCTTCCGAAGAGCGGGACAAATTACAGTCTTTAAATATGGAAGAGCTGAAAAAGGCCTTGGTTGATGTGATTTAAGATTGTAACGAATGGAAGATGTGAAAAGGAGTGGGCAAATGGCAGGGGCACAGAGGATGTCAGAAGGTGGTCTCAGTGTCAGAACCAAATTGATGGGACTTTTTTTTCTAACCATTATTCCCCTCGTGTTACTTCAGATACTCAACTATCAAACATTTAAGACTCAAATAGATAAGGACGTTGAAACTAGGTTGATATCCGAAGCCTCCAGAATGGCTAACACCATTGACCTCCTAATGCATGAACGTATTGCCGATATCAAATCCTGGGCACAGCTTGATGCTATTAGAACTGCTCTGGAAATAGGCGGAGGTCAGGCGGGAAGTGACGACCTTCTTAAGACGATAGTTGAAAATTATGGAACCTTTTATTTGCTTATTGTTTTTGATTCAGGTGGGCGGGTTATCTCATCAAACATGTCGGAAGTAGTAGGATTAAGCGTTAAGGAATTGCCCTGGTTTAGCGAAGTTATGGCCGGCAAGAGTATGGCTTTAAACTGGCAAAAATATGAAATGTTAGAAAAGGTTGTTCCCGCCTCAAGGGGATATACTGTGCTTTTTGCTGAACCGGTTATTTCTGGTGGGAAGCCTCTTGGAGGCCTTGCGGGGTTTGTTAATTGGGGAATTATTGGAAATCTTATAAAAGCTTCCAAAATTGGAAACACTGGCTATTCCTATGTTGTTCGTCAACCGGAATATCAGGTTATAGCCCATCCTGTAGAGGCTCTTTTAGGAAAGACTGGTCATGATCTTGGGGTTCCAAGTCTTGTGGAGGATGTGAAAAAAGGAAAAACTTCATCTCGCTATATATGGAAAGATCCGAAGACCGGTGAAGAGATTGAGAAAATTGCTGGCGTCTCGGTTAGCAAAGGTTACGGATTATTTAAGGGTTTTAACTGGATGGTTGCTGCGGGAGCCGATATCTCTGAGGTATATGCTGCTCTTCCGAAGGTGAGGAATCAGTTTTATCTAGTAACAATCATATATCTTGTCTTCGTAATGTTGGTGGCCCTGCTTTTGAATGTTTTTGTAAGCCGTCCCATTTCCGATATGTTGAAAACAGTGGTAGAGATAACTCATAATCTTGATTTAACCCAAAGGATGGCTGTCAAATCTAGAGATGAATTAGGTCAGATGGCCATAGCCTTCAATGGGCTACTTGGAAGACTTCAACAAACATTTCTAGGGGTCCTTAGGGGACAACAGCATGTTTCTGAGGCGGTAGAACAGGTCAAGGGTATCACATCTCATATAGTTGAGAATGCTGAACAGCAGGCGGCGCAAATTCAGGATGTTCTTTCCCAGGTTCACAAGCTAAGAAAGATGGCGGAGGAAAGCCAGCAGAATGCCTTGGGAAGTCAGTCCTACTACGAGGGTATCGCTACCGCTCTTATGGAAATGTCCGCTAACATTAAGGAAATCTCCATTTCTGCCTCTAAGCAGGTCGAAAAGGTTGTGGAAGCTCTGGACTATATTCATCAAATGAGCGAGACGGACGAAAAGGTATCTATCCGCACGGCGAGCCAGCTAGAAGCGGTAGAAGATACCTCCCAGGCTGTCACTCAGGTTCGGGCTGCCATTCAGAGGATAGCAGAAAGAACGCAGGAAACAGCTCAACGTTCTCAGGAAGCTCTTGAGACAGCCTACTCTGGTCAGAAAACGATTGAGCAGATGGTTGAGAGGATGAGGGTTATTGAGGAAGGTGCTGCAAGAGTTACGGAAATTGTAGAAGTAATTTCTGATATTGCCGACCAAACCAACTTGCTAGCTCTAAACGCTGCTATTGAAGCTGCGAGAGCGGGGGAACACGGACGGGGTTTTGCAGTTGTTGCCGAGGAGGTTAGAAAGCTTGCGGAAAGAACTAGCGAAGCAGCTAGAGAAATAGCGATCCTTTCTAAGGAAAGTTACGAAAAGGTCCAGGAGGGAAGAAATCTTGCTACTGCCAGCCAGACTGTTTTGCAAAATGTTGTTACGGCTTCGGATAAGGCTAATGCCTTAACCCACGAAATTAATCTTGCAACCCAAGATCAGAGCCGTGAAGTAGAAAGAATTGTTGAAGCTATGGATAGATTAAGTGCTTTGGCCGAAGAGATTACGAATCTTACTAGCGATCAGATTATAAGGCGAGACCGTGTAGCTGAAATGATTCAAGAGATTCAGCAACTCTCTCAGGAAGTAGATGCCGCTACGAAAGAGCAAGCGAAGGGAACAGATCAGGTTAGTCGCGAAATTGCGAAGGCCAACGAACGAGCAGCCCGTATTGCTGAACTTACAACTCAACAACAGGAATATGCCCAGAGGTTAGAAAATGTCATAAAACAGGTCGCAGAGCTTGCCAATATAAATGCCTCGGGAGCTAGGAACTCCTACGACTTGAATGAAAAACTTGTAAGTGTCATGAGGGAATTTGCCGACTTACTTGCACAGTTTAAGGTCAATGGTGAGGAGGTCCTTAGGGCTTTGAAGGGAGAGTAAAAAAGATTCCCTTTTTCCTGCTGGCTCTCTAGAGGGTTTAAGGTGGAAAAAAGGAGTTTTTTATGCCAATTTCGGAAATTGTGTTGGACTTTTTGGAAGATGCAAAGGATCAGGCTGATCGTTTTGAAAGCTCACTTCTTAAATTAGATCAAGATCCTAAAGATAGATCATCCCTTTCTTCGCTTTTTCGGGCGATTCACAGTATTAAAGGTGCTTCCTACTATACCGGCTTTCAATACCTAGGCCGTTTTGTCCATAGGGTGGAAAGTTTGCTGGAACCAATCGCAAAGGGCGGTAGTGAGGTAGAAAAGCGTTATATTGATGCCCTCTTTTTGGTTCTAGACTTTGTCAAACAAAGTCTTGATGTGATCAAAGAGACTGGAGAGGATCCACCTGTTCCCCAGGAGCTGGAGCAAGAGGTTGAAAGAGCCTTTTCTGACATTGAGGAGGCACCGCCTTCTGAAACCTTTGATTTTATGCCGTCGGATGTTCAACCAATAATGGGTGAAGATGCGGATCCCGAGCTGTTTTCGATATTTATAGATACACTTCGGGAGCAACTTAAAATAATTTGTGAGATAGTAGCATCTGGCAAACTCTTTGAGCAAAGAGATTGGCAGAATCAGTTAGACAAAGCATTTCATCGCATCTTAGGCTCCAGTCGCTATATGGATTATGAGGTTCTCGTCAGATTTTTTAATGGGTGGCAGAATCTTTTAAGCGACTTAATCAGCAAGGGATCATCAAGGGACGAGTTAATTGGGGTTTCAAGTCAATGCCTGGTCTATCTTGGCAAGGTTTTACCGGTAGTAGATGTCGATGTTCTGATAAAGGTTTTTGAGGCGAAAGGTGATGAGGTGCCTGAAGAGGCGCGCCCTTTTACAGAAGTAGAACTGTTAGAAGAGGAGATTGAAGCGGCCTTTTCTAACTGGTTGGAGGAAGCGCCGGAGGAAAGGGTAGAGGAGAGGGAAGAAATAGAACAACAAGAGGAGAGGATACCCGAAAGGTTAGAATATGTTATAGAGGAGGCAGTAGAAGAGGAATTACCTAGGGAGATAGTTGAAGAGGAAGAAGAGGTTTTTGCCCCAGTCTATAGGGATGAGGTGGTCCTTCCTAAGGAGATCCCCCATAGGCCTGCCGAGATGCTCCGAGTTGATCCAGCAAAGGTTGATCATCTCTTGAACCAGGTAGGTGAGTTGGTTATAAGGCGTTCTCATTTCGTTATGCTCAACTCTGAACTTAAAAGACTTGCGGAGGACTGGTTTAATAGGGGCCTTATTGATATCGACCATAAGAAGGTATTGGAAAAACTATGGCAGGAGCACCGTGAAGCTGTTTCTCTTCTTGGCCGTATAACGGCCGATCTCCAGGATGCTGTTATGAAGATCCGTATGTTACCTCTGATTCAGCTTTTTCAGAGATTTCCTAGAGTGGTTAGAGACCATGCGGCTCAATATGGCAAATCGGTAAGAATGGTAATTAAAGGTGGTGAGACTGAGATTGATAGAAGAATCCTGGAGCAACTGTATGAACCGATGGTCCATATCCTTAGAAATGCTGTTGCCCATGGTATTGAAGTCCCCGAGGCTAGAAGGAATCTAGGTAAACCTGAAGAGGGCACTATAACCATAAGTGCTTATTATAGAGGACAATATGTAATAATAGAGATTACCGATGATGGGTCAGGGATTGCATTGGAGCGACTTAGAAACGTTCTTGTGGAAAAGGGGATTTACAAAGTAGAAGAAGTAGAAAAAATGGGCCAGGAGGAGCTATTTGAGACCATCTTTCTTCCTGGTGTTTCAACATCTTCTGAAGTGGATGAGACTTCCGGAAGAGGTATTGGCCTTGATGTAGTAAGGGATGAGTGCAGAAAGATTAACGGACATGTTACGGTTAAATCATGGCCGGGCCAGGGGACTCAATTCGTTATCCAGATACCCCTTACACTGGCCATTATTCCAGCTCTCCTTGTTAAGATTCGTGGAGATATTTACACTCTGCCTCTTGCCTCCGTCGGAGAAGTCCACGCCTTTGATGAGAGAAGGATAAAGAAGATGCGGAATACCTATTTCCTGATTTTAGAGGATAGGACCATTCCCCTTCTATTCCCCGAATATCTGTTTCCAAGGAGGGGCGGAAAGGGTAGATCATCAGAAAGAGGGGATTACATTGTTATTCTGAGAACCCCCGTTAAGGAGGTGGGGCTATTGGTGGATCAATTTTTAGGACAGCAGGAGGTAGTAATAAAGCCTATAGAGGATGTGATGGATGTTATTCAGGGTTATGCGGGGGCTACAATCCTTGGGGATGGGACAATATCTCTTATTATAGACGTCCCCTATATGATAGATTTTGCCGAAAAGTTTTGTGGCGTAAAGGACTACTAGCTAACAAAAACTTCTCCTCCATAAATGAGGGGTGATTAATTTATGGTGGACAATAAACGCTCGGATCTTACTCCGAAGGGGATTAAAGGAGTTATTTCTAATGTTGAGATTTTCCAACTATTGCAAATGATTTGTGTTGGCAACACACCTCTTAAGGTTAAAGCCGTGTCTGAAAACGGAGAGGGAGTATTTTTTGTAAAGGATGGTCATGTCCTCCATGCTGCTACGAACCAAAAGGATGGAGAAGCCGCCTTTTTTGAGATAGCCCTATGGGATAATGTTGTGTTTGAGATTATACCTTGTCAAGTTAATAATGTTCCCCGCACTATATTTAAGCCATGGGAATATCTAGCGCTAGAAAGTGCTCGAGTTAAAGACGAAAGCTCGAAGGGAAAGCTTATACATGTCTTAATAGTCGATGATTCAGCCTTTTTTGCCAAGCAGCTTAAGAAACTTATAGAAGAGGATCCCGAGTTTGTTGTTGTAGGCATAGCAAGTAATGGTGAAGAAGCGATAGGTTACATGGAAGATGAGGTGGTTGATGTAGTAACTCTAGATGCCTTTATGCCTACCATGCCTGGTGATACCACTTTGAAACATCTCATGATACGTTATAGTGTTCCCGTTGTAGTAATCAGTGCATTCTTAGAAGGATCCTCCGACCTGTTGTTCGATTTCCTTCGTCTTGGAGCCGTTGAGGTCTTACCCAAACCGAAAAATCGCCGGGGTGATCAGGAAGAGTATGGACGCGTGTTGCGTTCGATTCTTAAAAAAGCTTCAAAGGCGAAGATGGAAAATTTCCGTCTGTGGAAACCAGAATCGATAAAACAGGTCTCTCGGTTCGTGGAAGTATCTGGCAGGAGGGATTTCCTCGTGATTGTTGGCATGGAGGGCTCTTACATGGATTGGTTTAGATTGCCTCTAGGTAACCTCCTGTCCACTGGGTATGTGGGAGGATTTTCGAGGATGGACAGGGAATTTCTTCCTGTTTTTTCTGAGTTGCTGGTCAACTACAAGGGTTTTGGTGTGAAAACTTTTATTGAAGAAAAGGGAGATCAAAAGTTAGAAATAGGAACTTTCAATATTTTCCACGCCTATTCTAGCTATTCTATTGAAGAGACGGAAGATGGGGAATATAAAGCTTCAGTTCTTGGACAAGAAATTCAGAGCTTAATGTGGAAGGATCCGTTAGAAGAAAATATATTAAGGTTTCTGAAGACTATAAAAGATCGGTTTGGTATTCTATGCCTTTCTGGAGCCGAGGGTTTTTCGGACAAGTGGTTAGAGACCATGTTTCAATATCCTGTAAAATGGCTTCTTCCTTCGACGGATCTCTTGGTTTTTCCCCAAATGGTTGATTCTATATTGAAGAAAGCTAGCGGACGGGATGTAGAGGTTTTTCAGGGAAATTACCAAAGTCTCGGAAATTATTGGATAAATATTTAAAGGGGAAAGAGAAATGGCTCGAATACTAATTACCGGAGGACTTGGCTTTGTAGGGACTCAGGCCGCTCGGTATTTTATTTCTAAAGGCCATGGTGTTACACTAGTAGACCATTCACCTTCTCCTAGGCCTTATACCCCAAAAGAGGCTATTTATATGGTGGGCGATACCACCTTAAAGGGTCCCTGGCAGGAGGCTTTGGCTAAGCAAGACATTGTTATAAACCTTGCAGGGGCTTCTATTTTCCAACGTTGGAACGACAATATAAAAAAGAAGATCTATGATTCCAGAATTAAGACCACCAAAAACGTTGTGGAAGCTATCCCCGAAGGATCGATTCTCCTTAGCACTTCGGCGG
>JAOACS010000022.1 GCA_026417655.1 Syntrophobacterales bacterium | reverse complement strand
GGTCTCGTGGGCTCGGAGATGTGTATAAGAGACAGTCCCAGGCTATAGAGGGCAGCCTTGGTTTCGGTAGCAAGGGGTGTTTCGTAACCATAACTTATGGCCTTTTCCACCACAATGACTCTTTCAGCTACGGATAAAGTCTCAACAAGTTCTTTTGCAGGGAAGGGTCTAAAAACCCTAAGACCTATAACTCCAATTTTAATACCTTCTCTACGTAGTAAGTCCACTGCTTCCATTGTTTCACTAGTAAGGGAACCCATTGTAAGGAACAAAACCGTAGCATCTTCCGTTCTATAACGCCTAAGAACCCAATCGTAATCTCTCCCGAAGAGTTCTCCAAAGGCCTTTCCTGCCTCAACTATAACATCTAGAGCTTTCTCATGGGCCTTTTGCATCTTTCGTCGTATACTCATGTAATCTGGCCATAGAGAGCCATCAACACCTGGTATTAGATCGCCCATAACCACAGGGTTAATGTTTACGGGGCTATCGGGATCAAGGAAATAGGAGGGTCTTCGAGGAGGTAAATACTGATCCACAAGCTCCTGGGACGGCACATCAACGGGCATTACAGTATGAGAGAGCCTGAAACCATCAAAGCAGACCATAACTGGAAGGAGCACCTCCTCTGCAATACGATACCCCATGATTACGTGATCCAGGACCTCTTGGTTGTTCATACAGTAGAGCTGTATCCATCCAGTGTCCCGCTGGCTAAGCGAATCTTGCATGTCGTTTAGGATTGTCCATGGAGCACCAAGACCACGATTCGCAACAGGCATAACGATGGGAACTCTAGCCCCTGCAGCCCAGTGGAGTTGTTCATGCATATAGGCAAGTCCTTGGGCCGCCGTGGCAGTAAAGGCCCTTGCCCCAACAAGAGAGGCCGAAATACAAACGGTCAGAGCCGAATGTTCACTCTCAACCCTGATAAACTCTGCCTTTAACTCTCCCTTTTCCACGTATTCTGCGAGAACCTCAGGTATCTTAGACTGAGGTGTTATGGGATATGCTGCTATAACTTGCACTCGACAAAGTTTTGCTCCGATTGCTGCCGCTTGATTGCCTGTGATAATATGATAGCCTTCCACCTTACACCCTCTCAATATGATTCTATCTTCACGTCGGGAGTTGTTTTATAGCCGAAGATAAAAGGATTTACAATTTTATTTTAGGCATGCGAGACAATATTGAAAGATCCCCGGGAAGATTTCCCGGGGAGCGAGATTCAGAAGGGAAACTATTTCTTCCCTTTTGCAGAACGCTTGGACGCCTTAAGAGGATTAATCTTTTCCTGTTGCTGCTTAGGAATTTCGACTTTAACGTGGGTTGCCATGTTACAGATCGAATTTTTCCACTTTATTGAAGGATTAGGATATATAGCGCAAAACCTTCCTCCAGAAAGTTCCACTACCTTCTGACAACCGTTGCATTGCTCTACGATAGGATAGCAGGTTCCCCCGTTATATCCACAACCATTTGGGGTCATAAAAGCGCATTCTGAACCAGCTCTAATGGTTTGACATATCATTTTTAAAACACCTCCTAATTTTAACTCCTGCTCCTCTAAGGATCAGCCGAATAATAAGAATGAAAAACCTAATGTCAAGAACTTTCTATAAATTTTGATACTGGATTGAAGACGGCTTATGTGATATATTGATTTTAGTGGTAAGGTAGTGCTAATTTGATAACTGAGGAAATAGGGTATGACACAGTTTGGTTCAAGCAAAAGATTAGGACAGCTTCTCCTGGAAGCAGGGATTATATCTAAAGAGCAACTTTCGGATGCTCTTAACGAGCAGCTACGTTCTCGCGAGCGACTAGGTACTATCCTTATAAAAAAGGGCTTCATCTCCGACATGGATCTTGCTGTGGCCCTAGCTAAACAACTAAAACTTCCCTTGATTAACCTTTTAAAAATAACCATCCCTGAGGAGATCCAAAATTTAATACTCCAAGAGACAGCAGAAAAATATCAGGCAGTGCCCTTTGGACTTTCTGGAAATGTGCTCCATGTGGCAACGTCCGATCCAACTAATCGTCTCGCAGCCGACGACTTACGCTTTCTCACCCAAAAGACTATAAAGTTTCATGTTGCTACGGAAAGTGCCATAAAACAGATGCTTGAAAACAGGAAAGCCTCTTCTACCGAATCCCTCGATGAGGCTCTAAGAATACTTTCAGAGGACGTTGACATAATAGCAGATGCCCAGGATGAGGTCGATTTAGCGGAATTACACGGTGAAGCCGCTGACGCTCCGATAGTGAGACTTGTGAACTCCTTGCTTACAGATGCAATCCGTAAGAAGGCAAGCGATATTCATATCGAACCCTATGAAAAGACATTAAGGGTAAGATATAGAATAGATGGCGTTCTCTATGAGATCATGAAGCCCCCCATAAAGTATAAAAATGCTATTGCCTCTCGCATTAAGATTATGAGCAACTTAGATATCGCTGAGAGAAGGCTTCCTCAGGATGGTCGAATTAAAGCTAAGATAACTGGGAAAGAGATAGATTTTCGAGTCTCCTGCCTACCGACCATATTTGGTGAAAAGATAGTTATGCGAATTCTAGACAAATCCAATCTCCAGATCGACATGACCCAGTTGGGATTCGAACCAGATCAATTTGAGGCCTTTCGAAAAGCCATTTACCAACCCTACGGGATGGTGTTAGTCACGGGTCCTACGGGAAGTGGTAAAACAACAACGCTCTATAGCGCTCTTACTGAGCTTAATAAAACGGAAAGGAACATATCGACAGTGGAAGATCCTGTGGAATACAATCTTCCCGGAATTAATCAGGTGCAGGTTCATGAGGCGATAGGACTTACCTTTTCAGCGGCCCTAAGAGCCTTTCTCCGTCAGGATCCCGATATCATTATGGTTGGCGAGATAAGAGATCATGAAACCGCCGAGATAGCTGTAAAGGCAGCCCTTACGGGACATTTAGTGTTGAGCACACTTCATACAAATGACGCCCCTAGCACTATTACACGCCTTATCAACATGGGTGTTGAACCATTTCTTGTGGCTTCAGCTCTGAATCTTGCTTTAGCCCAAAGGCTCGTAAGAAAACTCTGTGATCAATGTAAAGTCATAGATAATGACGTAACCCCGACACTTCTTCTTGATATAGGTGTTCCAGAAAGATACATAGATGACTTTGTCTGTTTCAAGGCTAGAGGCTGTCCTGCATGTAATAATACCGGTTACAGAGGACGAGTCGCTCTTTACGAGGTTATGCCTATCTCTGAAGAGATTCAAGAGCTTGTATTAGCAAATGCTCCTGCCGCTGAAATAAAGAAGGAAGCAATAAGGTTGGGTATGAAGACTCTAAGACTCAGTGGAATCCACAAAATTAGAGCAGGCATTACTTCTATCGATGAGGTTTTGCGTGCAACGGCCAGGGATTAGAACAGAGATTTAAACCTCGCTGAAGGAGAAGAGCTTGCCTGAGTATATATGGACGGGCTTTAACCGAAGAGGCGACAGAGTTAGTGGAATGCTAGAAGGAGTAAATGAAGCGGCTATAGAACAGATTCTTACCCGTCAGGGTATTAAAATATTAAAAATAAAACCCCGCCCCAAACATATTTCCGAATACCTTCCCTTCCTAAGTCCCCGAGTGAAACTATCAGAGATGGTCGTATTCTCTCGGCAATTTGCAACCATGGTAAATGCAGGAGTCCCAATCGTTCAGACTTTGGACATCCTGCGAGATCAAACAGGAAATATCACATTTAAGAAAACCCTAAGGGAGATCCGAGAAGCCGTAAAGGCTGGGCAGACTTTATCGGAAGCCTTCTCGCAACACCCTAAAATTTTCGATGAGTTCATAATCAACTTAACTCGAGCTGGTGAAACTAGCGGTGCCCTCGATGTCATAATGAACAGGATAGCTGAGTACTTAGAAAAACTTATGGCTCTCAAAAGAAAAATCAAGGGAGCTATGGTATACCCCATTGCTGTAATATCCTTTGCTGTTGTGGTAGTGATGGTGATGCTCGTTTATGTTATTCCAATCTTTGCAAGAATGTTTCAAGACGCTGGTCTTGCCTTGCCCCTTCCAACCCTCGTTGTAATTAACATCAGTAAGATTCTAAGAGATTACATACATTGGATCTTTCTTGGCCTTGTTCTTGCGGGCTTTATCCTCTTTAGAATAAGAAAAACCGAAAGGGGACGTCTTGTCACAGATAGTATCATGCTAAGAATCCCAGTCCTAGGGGAACTTATAAGGAAATCCTCCATCGCCCGTGTTTGTAGAACTCTTAGCACCCTTATAGAAAACGGAGTCCCAATTCTTGATAGCCTCCAAATTGTGGCTAGAGTCGCCGGAAACCGTGTAATTGAAAGAACTATAACCTATGCAAGGGAAGAGGTATCCAGAGGTAGAGGATTATCAGATCCTATAGAAGAAACAAGAGTCTTTCCCCTAATAGTGTCTAAAATGATAGCCGTTGGAGAAACCACGGGGGCTCTCAATGAGATGTTAGGAAAGATCGCTGACTTCTTTGAAGATGAAGTGGATAGAACCGTAGAAGCCCTTACGTCGCTCTTAGAACCATTATTTATCATAGTCCTTGGATTAATCATAGGCGGGCTACTCATAGCCATGTATCTACCAATCTTCCAAATCGGTCAAGTTGTGGGTGGTGGAGGAGGCTAGTCTATATTTTGGCAAATATTACCGCCCAAGATTTTTCAAGACGTCTTGGTATCCTAATAACCATTCGGTGTCTATTAGGGATAGTCTTTATCTGTATCGTGCTCGTATTCTCTTTAAGGGATAAGGAAGGGCTTTCCTCTGCTTCACTGTTTCCTCTATATATTTATGGTCTCCTTCTTCTTTTCTTCACCGTAACTGGTGCTATTTGGCTTTTGTACTCGAGAAGACAGCCCGAATTTAATAAACGACTTACCTTTTATGGAAATGTTCAACTTGCCTTCGACATTTTCTCCGTCACACTCTTTGTCTACTTCTCTGGTGGGGTTATCAGCCCCTTTTCTGTCTTTTACATTCCGATAATTATCATTGGTGCCTTTTTATTCGGTCTGAGAGGAGCTATTTTAACGGGGGCTGTCTGTTATATATCTTATGGACTAATCCTCGTAAGCCAATTCTATGGGTTATTCCCAATTTATACCCTTTCAACCGGTATAGTCCCAAATATCTCCTTCCTCCCTAATCTGTTTACGACCCTGGTGAGTTTCGGCATAACGGCCCTTCTTTCGGGCTTCCTTGTAGACAAGTGGGATATAGCCGAAGAACATTTAAGGACTAGCTTTTCCCAACTAAAATTTCTGCGGTCTCTCCACGAAAACATCCTCGATAATATCCCCTCTGGGGTAATCGTCATAAACCAAGATAAGACCATCTTATACGCTAACAAAATGGCTGGGCATATTTTAGGTCTACATACCGAAAAGATGATAAGGAAGTCTATAGGCAATTTTTTTGACTTTAACTTTAAAATAGAAGAGGTTACATACCTTGCAAGAAAAGAGATGAGATGCCAAAATCACTTGACCGGTGAAACACTCACCTTAGGCTATACCATCCACTCCTTAACATTATCTCCAAAAGCTAGGGTTTGGATTCTTTTATTTCAGGATCTAACAGAAATAAAGCATCTCCAGAGGGAAATGGAAGAGGCAGAGAGGATGAGCTTTATAGGAAGAATTGCGGCTAACATAGCCCATACCATAAAAAATCCTCTGGGGGCCATTCACGGTGCAGCTCAACTAATAGAGAAGGAGTTCTTGGGAGATCCCATTGTAAAAAGGGCAATTACAATTATAACTAGAGAAACAAGGAAAATAGATAACATAGTTCGAGACTTTATGAAACTAAGTTTTGCAGGCTTACCACCAAAACTGCAGGAAAATATAGACCCCTTTTATGAGATACTAAATATCTGCCAAAAATTTTCCCATCAGAAGGAATTAGAAGATCGATACCTCATAGCCGTTGACAATAGGGTATCGGAGTTTATAAGGCTTGCCGTAAATCGATCCGACTTTGAACTGATTATATGGAATCTTTTATCGAATGCCACTGAGGCTATGCCCGAAGGGGGTAAGGTAGAGATAACTTTGGAGTTTGACTCAAAAGAGTTGGATGGTTCTGGCTTTGGTAGTGTCAAATACCTTTGCATTTCCGTAAGGGACTATGGAAGCGGTATAGCACCCGAGATAACAGAAAAGATCTTTCAACCCTTTTTCACAACAAAGTCTAGTGGCACAGGGCTTGGTCTTAACATTGTAAGTCAAGTTGTAAAAAAATACTCTGGACTTATTCGACTAGAGTCCAAGGAGGGTGAAGGAACCAAGTTTTTCCTATATTTTCCAGTTATCAATTATGAAGATCTAGTTAAAACAGCATGCCCTGATCGCATATAGAGACATCTTGCAGATCATGTTAGTAGTGATTATATTAGCACTCGGTTAATTGGAGTGCTAATATTCATTACATCCTGTGTAAAAAGGAGGGTATAGGAAGTATGAAGCTCAGACCGCTTAATGATCGTGTTGTGGTAAAACGGATCGAGGAAGAACAGAAGACCGCTGGCGGAATAATTATTCCGGATACCGCAAAAGAAAAGCCTATCCAAGGTGAAATCATCGCCGTCGGGACAGGGAAGCTTATGGAAGATGGATCAAGAAGGCCCCTCGACGTTAAGGTTGGTGACAGGGTTCTTTTCGGAAAATATGCGGGAACAGAGGTAAAGGTTGGAGTCGAAGAGTTTCTCATTATGCGTGAAGAGGATATTCTTGCGGTTATTGAAAAATAACAATCTTATCCAGATCCACAAAGAGGAGGATTTATCAGATGGCAGCAAAACAGCTTATCTATGATGTAAAGGCCCGAGATGCACTTCTTAGGGGAGTTAACGCCTTAGCGGAGGCAGTCAAAGTCACCTTAGGTCCTAAGGGACGCAATGTTATCATTGAGAAGACCTTTG
This sequence comes from Syntrophobacterales bacterium, assembly GCA_026417655.1. Taxonomy (GTDB): domain Bacteria; phylum Desulfobacterota; class Syntrophobacteria; order Syntrophobacterales; family Thermodesulforhabdaceae; genus JAOACS01. The sequence goes on along the minus strand of JAOACS010000022.1, from coordinate 71,594 downwards.
GGAGCCCTCTTGTTACAAAGGATGGTGTAACGGTCGCCAAGGAGATAGAGCTAGAAAATAAATTCGAAAATATGGGCGCTCAGATGGTGAGGGAAGTGGCGAGCAAAACAAGTGATGTCGCAGGAGATGGAACAACCACTGCCACCATCTTGGCCCAATGCATTTATTACGAGGGCTCCAAACTCGTTGCAGCAGGTGCTAATCCAATGTCGCTAAAAAGGGGTATCGACAAAGCGGTAAAGATTGTGGTCGACGAACTGAAAAAACTGAGTAGCCCAGTAAAGGATGAAAAGGAGATTGCCCAAGTAGGAACTATCTCCGCTAATAACGACCCCACAATTGGAAACATCATCGCCGAAGCCATGAGCAAAGTTGGTAAAGAGGGGGTTATCACCGTTGAAGAGGCTAAGGGGATGGAAACAACCCTCGAGATTGTAGAGGGAATGCAGTTCGATCGAGGCTACATTTCTCCCTACTTCATAACCGATCCTGAAAAGATGGAAGTTGTTCTAAATGAGCCTCTTATTCTTATTCACGATAAGAAGATTAGCAGTATGAAAGATCTTCTTCCTATCCTTGAACAGGTTGCTAAGATGGGACGAGCTCTACTAATTATAGCTGAAGACGTGGAAGGTGAAGCCCTCGCAACCTTGGTCGTTAATAAGCTCCGAGGAACTCTTCAGGTTTGTGCTGTAAAGGCTCCTGGTTTTGGCGATCGTCGTAAGGCTATGCTTGAAGATATAGCCATTCTCACCGGTGGGCAGGTCATTAGCGAAGAAAAGGGTATTAAGCTTGAAGGCGCAAAACTAAGTGATCTAGGTCGAGCCAAAACCGTAAGAATCGACAAAGATAACACCACCATAATTGATGGAGCAGGAGATCGTAAAGCGATCGAGGCAAGAGTTAAGCAAATTAGAGCCCAGATTGAAGAGACGACAAGTGACTATGATAGAGAAAAGCTCCAAGAGCGACTAGCAAAACTTGTAGGTGGCGTGGCTGTTATCAGCGTTGGGGCGGCAACTGAGACGGAGATGAAAGAAAAGAAGGGCCGTGTTGAAGATGCTTTGAACGCTACTAGAGCTGCCGTTGAAGAAGGTATTGTGCCGGGCGGTGGTGTGGCCTATATACGTTGTATCCCAGCTCTTGAAAAGGTCACCTTTAGTGGCGATGAGCAAATGGGCCTAAATATCATAAAGAGAGCTCTGGAGGAGCCAGCTCGGCAGATCGCTAATAATGCCGGCGAAGAGGGATCGGTTATAGTCCAAAAGATTAAAGCCGGAGAAGGAGCCTTCGGTTATAATGCGGAAACTGGTGAATTCTGCGATATGATTCAAGCAGGTATTATCGATCCTACAAAGGTTGCCAGATCGGCTCTACAAAACGCTGCAAGTGTTGCAGGATTGATGCTTACGACCGAGTGTATGGTTGCGGAACTTCCTAAAAAGGATGAAAAACAACCAGGCATGGGCGGCGGCATGCCCGACATGTATTAATGGAAAAGCCTAAATAGGGTTTTCTAAAGGAGGGGCACGGCCAAGCCGTGCCCTCATTTTTTTCGTTGACCAACCCATTAATTGATGCTTCAAAATTTCTCCCTATTCTAAAATGAAAATATGGAGGTGTAAGCCACGAATGAATAATGATCTCTACTTTTATGAGCCCATCACCATGACCATGAAGCGGGGAGTTAAGATCAACACAATCCTCCATGCTCGCCAATCTCCCTACCAACTTATTGAGGTTGTGGAAACGGAAGATTACGGACGGGTGCTTTTTTTGGACAGACGGTTTCAGACGTCAGAGCGGGAAGAATTCTTTTACCATGAAAGTTTAGTCCATCCGGCTATGATGACCCACGAAAACCCCCAAAAGGTTCTAATCGTAGGGGGTGGAGATGGAGGTGCCTTGGAGGAGGTTCTAAAGTATCCTACCGTTACCAAGGTAACAGTAGTAGAGCTAGATGGTGAAGTGGTGGAGGTATCCAAACTCTACCTTTCTTCGGTCTGTGGCGATGCTTTTAGTGACCCTCGAGTCAGTCTAGTTATAGAGGATGGAAGGAAATTTCTGGAAAACACAAAGGATTACTATGACATCATCATACTCGATCTTACTGACCCTATGGAGCCGTCAAAATATGTTTATACAAAGGAGTTTTATGAAATATGCCGTAATAGACTAACTCCAGGAGGAATCCTCTCACTTCATAATGATTCTCCCTTCTTTTACCCAGAGGCCTTCAATGTGATAACTAAAACCGTAAGATCTATCTTCCCATACTGCTCTCAGTTTATAAATTTTATCCCAGGGTATCTTTTTGATTTCGCCTTTGCAATCTGCTCATCCCTTCCTTTTCCAGCTTTGACACTGGAAGAATTGCGAGATAGATTTGAAAGAAGAAACCTTGGAGAACTCCTTTGGTACTCACCAGAGCGGCACTTGTCATTATTTGTCATGCCAGGTTACGCCAAAAAGATATTAGAAGTTCCCTGTGCTGTCTCAACAGATACTCACCCCTATACTATAAAAACCCCTTCTCTTGACGAATACGTCCTATGAAACAATCTAAGATCTTAAGAGTTATTGAAATCGCTCAAGAGATCTATTCTAACCACGGGGAGGTCCTTAAACACCACCTAAAACCCCTCGTGGAAAGGGCCTGCGGGGCTATTGAGAGATCAAAGGCTACCTCTACCTATCTCGGCATAGGCGAGATCTGCCGGCGTTGTGACGAAGAAGAGGGAGGGAGCTGTTGCGGCGTAGGGATAGAAGCCTACTATACTCCAGAGCTTATCGTGGCTAATATGCTCCTAGGCATTCATCCTTCCCATTCTTCCTTCAACAGAAATAGCTGCTATTTCCTTGGGAAAAATGGTTGTCTCCTGGTTTTTAGACACACCCTATGTGTAAATTTTCTTTGCAAGAGACTATACGACTTACTTGGTACAGAACGTATAATCCTTCTACAGACCGCAATCGGTGAGGAAATAGAGATAACCTTTAAGCTCTGTGAAGCTATATCCAGAATAGTGCGAGGACAGTGGGACCTATGACAGAGGTTGAGAAAACTCTTCTCGCTATTTCCGAGTTTTTTGATAATTTAAAGGTTGGCTATACGGGACATAGCGGTTACCGTAAAACCACCGATCTTTATGTGCTAGCCGAAGCATGCAAAGAACTCATTGAAAGGGACCTCATCAATCCCAATAGGACCGTCTTTCTAGATTTGGGAGCGGGAGACGGCCGAGTAAATCTTTTCATGAGCTACCTTGTAAGATACTCCATCGGGATTGAGCTCGAAGAATTCATCTTTGAGGAGTATTTTATTAGGCGAAATGAGCTTGAAAAATATCTTATTGATAAAAATCTTATTCCCCTTCCTGAAAACATTTTCATCCTAAACGGTAACTCCTTGAGTCCCCAAACCCATGAGGAGCTCTTCAGAAAAACGGCTCTGACCCTAAAGGAGGTAGATATCTTCTACACCTACATTACCCTCCATGATGCCTTTGCCGACCTTATATACAAAGAAGGCAAAGAGGGAGCTCTCTACATGGTCTATGGCTTTAACTCTGTTTTGCCACGATACGAGGGATTTAGGCTTATAGAGGCCAATCTTGGGCTCAAAGGGCTTATAGCTCTCTACAGGAAGGAGGCATCTTGAAGGTTTTACTTTACTGCCAGCACGTTCTAGGTATTGGTCATTTCTTTAGAAGTTTGGAAATAGCAAAGGCTCTAGCCCCACATCAGGTGCTTTTTGTGGAAGGGGGGCAGCCCCTACCCAGTATCACCCTTCCTTCCCATGTAAAGCGATTTCTTCTTCCACCTCTTATGATGGATGAAGCCTTTGAAGGATTTAACCTAGAAGGGGAAGAATTACTCAAGGTCCAAAAGGAAAGAAAGGAGAAACTCCTTAAAGCCTACGAAGAGTTCTCTCCCGACGTTTTAATTATTGAGCTCTTTCCGTTTGGTAGAAGAAGGTTTTCCTTTGAGCTTATTCCATTACTTGAAAGAGCAGTGGGAGACGGGCGCAAAAGACTAATTGTTTGCAGCCTAAGGGATATTCTCGTAGAAAAACCTAATATAGAGCGCTATGAATCTTGGGTATTAAAACACCTAAACGGGTTCTTTGATCTTCTTTTGGTTCATTCTGATGAGCGTATAATGCGTTTGGAGGAAAGCTTCTTTAGGGTAGATGATATTCTTATCCCCATTCATTACACCGGTTTTGTGGCAAGAGAAAGTGCCAGAAGGAAGGTTAGGAAAGATTACCAAAGATCGAAAAAAGTAGTAGTAAGCACCGGTGGGGGTAAGGTAGGGAGTGAATTAATCGAGGCAACTATTTTAGCCATTAGGGACATTCAGTCATTACCTCTAGAGGTGGAGATTTATATGGGCCCCTTCATGGATGAATTCACAAAGACCCACCTACGGCATATAGCAAAGGGAGACGATCGTATAAAGTTTAAACCTTTCACTGTAAACTTTGTGAAGCTTTTGTCTCAAGCGGAGGTCTCTATCAGTATGGCTGGGTATAATACACTAATGGATCTTTTAACTACAGGAATTCACAGCATCCTCTATCCCTTTAAACAGAATCGGGAGCAGCGGCTTAGAGCTGAACGGTTCGCTCCTTTCGGAAACTTTGTTATAATTGATGAAGCAAAACCAGAGGTGATTCGACGTGAACTCGAAGCGATATTAACTAGAGAATCTACTCCATCTTTGGATCTAAAGGAGTCAATCAATCTCCAAGGGGCAGAAACAACAAGAAGTATTCTTGAAGAGGAGTTAAGTAGGCGAGAGTTTTCTATCTATTGACCGATATTGGATAGCCTCTAGAATATGGTGATCATCAATGGCCCCTTTTCCCTCTAAATCGGCGATGGTTCTAGCTACTTTAAGCACCCGGTGGTAAGCTCGAGCACTTAGTCCTAGTTGTTTTATAGCTTCCTTTATGAGTTTTTTTGAAGAAGAGGTCAAATTACAAAAGGTATTGATATGGGAAACCGTAAGGAAAGCATTGCAGAAAATACCCGTCCCTGAAAGTCTCCTAAGCTGAATCTCCCTTGCCTTAATGACCCTCTCTCTTATGGATTCTGAAGATTCCTCGGAGGAGGCGCTTTTTTCTACAAGATCTACATAACTTAGAGCTGGAACATCTATTTGAATGTCTATCCTGTCCATTATTGGGCCAGAAATTCGACCCCTATACCTTAACACCTGTTGAATAGAACAGGTGCAGCCTCTCTGGGAATACCCAAAGTACCCGCAGGGACATGGGTTCATTGCCGCAACAAGCATAAACCTTGCTGGGTATGTTATAGTTGTAGTAGCTCTGGAAATGGTCACCTTACCGTCTTCCATGGGCTGTCGAAGTAATTCAAGAATGCTTCTATTGAACTCAGGAAATTCGTCCAAAAAGAGAACCCCATTATGAGCAAGGCTCACCTCGCCAGGTCTTGGCACAGCCCCTCCCCCGATAAGACCAGCGTAGGAGATACTATGGTGGGGGTTACGAAAGGGTCTTACAGTAACCATCGGGATATTTCCAAGAAGCCCCGCAATGCTGTAAACACGGGTTGTCTCAAGCGATTCTTCGAAAGTAAGGGGTGGAAGAATCCCAGGAAGGCGTTGAGCAAGCATGGTTTTTCCCGTCCCTGGAGGGCCTATCATAATGACATTGTGCCCACCTGCAGCGGCTACCTCTAATCCACGCTTGGCGTGGTGTTGGCCTCTTACCTCCGAAAAGTCTATCCTAAGGGGAGGAGATTCCTTAAAAAGCCTGTCTCTATCAACAATATGGGGTTCTATGACTAGATTTCCCGTAAGAAACATAACAGCTTCTCTTAAATTTTTTACTGGATAGACCTTCAAATCCTCACCCACGAGAGAAGCTTCAGAAGCGTTACCCTCTGGAATAATCATAGCCTCTACCCCATCTTGTTTTGCCCTAACAGCCATTGAAAGGGTGCCATAGACGGGCTTTACATAACCGTCCAGCGATAGCTCTCCAGTTATAAACAGGGGATGATCTATACCAGAAGAGGGTATTAACTCCGAGGCCATAAGAATTCCTATAGCAATTGGTAAGTCAAAGCCAGCTCCCTCCTTTTTAAGTTGAGCGGGAGCAAGATTTATTGTTATTCGCTCCATTGGGAATTCGTAACCACTGTTTTTTAAGGCAGATCGTATTCTTTCCTTGCTCTCCTTCACCACACTGTCTGGAAGTCCTACTATGTTAAACTGAGGAAGACCTGGTGAAATATCAACCTCGACCTCTACAGGGTAGGCCTCTATTCCAACTACTGTGAAGGTATAGACCTTGGCAAGCATAGGGACCTCACTCCAATGAGTTTCTACAAGAAACGGTTGAATATTTGCTCTATACTTTGATAAATTTCAATTGCCGAATACAACAACTACCTACTTGTGAAAAGCGGAAAACCACCTCTAGAGGAAGTAGGATATGGGATGTTACTATGAACTACTAGGACTTTCGGTTGATGCTACGGAGGAAGAGATAAGGCGATCATTCCGCCGTATGGCTCTCAGGTGGCATCCGGACCATTGCAAGGATCCAGAAGCGACAGAGCGGTTTAAGGAACTGGTAAAAGCCTACGAAACTCTCATCAATCCTGTTACGAGAGAACATTACAATCGCTCTCTTGGATACCGGTCAAATGTAAGAGGAGATGGTCAAGGGGGGAAAAAACGGACAATTAAAGGTTCTTCCTTCCCCATGGAGACTCACCTCGAGGAAACAATTAGGGAAAGACTTAAAGAATATTTCGGTATTTCATGGGGAAGAGGGTCTAACCGGCATTGGTGGAGCAATTTAAGGTTTGATATCTACCTTACGCCTGAACAAATCAGGGAAGATCGCACAGAAGTCATCTCCTATACGAGGCTTGTTTACTGCAAAATCTGTATGGCAAAACCAGGAAAATTTAGGGATTGTAATGCCTGCACGGGGCGAGGATTCGTTGAGGAAACCTATACCATGGAGGTTAGAATCCCAGCAGGATGCCCCGATAGATATAGTATCTATTATCCAGGAGTGGGTGATTTCCCCTCCCCTGATATGCCTCCGGGGGGTCTCATTGTTAGAATATACGTTTTGTAAAAAACCATAGTAGCTACTAGAATCCGTAACAATTTGAGAGGTTAGAATTTTATGAGGGCGAAACTTGGTCTCCTATTTTGCCTACTTGCCATGTCGCTGATAACCTTTTTATGGTTAAAGCATAGAAGATCCCCTATCCCTATTGGATTCATAGGGCCCCTCACTGGAAGGTATTCTGACCTAGGAGTTGCTGGGAGAAATGGCGTAATGCTCGCCATTGAAGATATCAACGCCAAAGGTGGTATCAATGGCCGTCCTATCATTCTTATACCAGAGGACGATTGTGGAACCGTAGAGGGAGCAAAGAAAGCCTTCGAGCGATTGCAAACTTCCGAAGTAGTTGCCATCGTGGGGCCAATGATAAGTACGAGCGCCATCGTACTGAAGCCACTAATAGACGAGGCTCGTTTGGTAACTATAAGTCCTACAGTCTCCTCCTCCATGCTATTAGGTCAAAGGGATTATGTCTTTCGAATTATAAGCGACAATAGTATCAGGGCTAAGGGACTTGCTCGATTCGCTTTAGAAATACTCCCTCCCCCTTCGAATCCCCCTAGGTTGTGGTGTTTTATCTACGATAACGACAATTTCATCTATTCCCTGGATTTTGTCTATAACTTTTCGGAAGTTCTTGTTGGTGTTCAGGATCTTACGGCGTGCCATGGGGCCTACAGCTATAAAATGGGGATCGACTTAGATACCGTCTTAGATCAGATCAAAGTTGTTAAACCGGATGCTTTGGTGCTAGCAGTATCGGCAATAGACGGAGCGAGGATTCTCAACTGGCTTAAGGTAAATCTTCCTGAAGTTCCTGCTTTCAGCTCTGCCTGGATGGTATCTGAAGAATTATTTAGACGTTTACATCATGATGAACATGCGACAGTATTTATAGAGCATATAGAACCACCGGAATATTCCGAAAGGACTAGTGAGATTCAAAAGCGTTTTGAGAAGAGATTCGGAAAGAAGATTTCATTCCCAGCTATATACGCTTACGATGCTACAATGATCTTAGCCAAGGCGATTGAAAAGACTGGTGGAGACTCGAAAGATCTAGTCTCCACTCTCTCATCAGGTATCACCTGTGACTGCCTTATCGGAAATATAAGTATGGATAGCTTCGGAGATTCAATTCACCCATGGTGGATTTACAAACTCGAAAGAGGCGAACTTAAGCTCATAAGGGAGGAACGCTTTTAATGCTAGAGTATAAAAAACCTAAAATCTCCTCCGTCGCTAGAGAAAAGGTCTTCGACTATGTTATTATCCCTATCTCTGGACTTTTAGTTATTACGGTGATTTTTATAGTTTTTTCCCACCTTTGGATTCTGAGAAATCAAGTCCTTCACAAGGTCCAAATAGTATCTACAGCGATAAGTGAATTCCTTTACGAAGGGTTGAAAATACTTAACCTGTATGCCTCTAAGACTAACCCCTTTTTATCTAGCGTCTCGACCACAACGGCAGAGGAAAACTTCATGTTAAACCAATATTTCCACGACATTATAGTGCTTGAGAAGGACTCTAACGCTCTAATGCGTATAATTCCCCACAACGAGTCAATAAAAACCCTATCCCTACCCTTAGGCCAGATTTCTACAGTTTATCAAGGTCTTGTTCCTCCTTATTATTCCAGCCACATTGGAACTGTGGTTATTGGAATTATTAACCACAGTAATCCGGACTACATATTACTAGGCGAGTTGGACTTAAAGAGGCTTTCAGATTTTGTAAGGCGTGTAATAAAACACCCAGAAGATCTTTTTATACTAGATAGTTACGGAAACTACATAACCCACTCTGACATAGAAAAGGTTAATAGACAGGAAAACATAGCCCATTATATCTGGTTTCCTCGAAACAACCGTGGTGAGATATTCACGATAGGACTCTATGAAGACTCATGGTTTATAATTGGAGGTAAATATAATATCTTGGGTTTCTGGAGTTTTGTTTTAATCCCCCTAGGAGTAGCCTTTTCTCCAACGTTATATACGTGTATGGCGATCTCCTTTGGGGGAATAATCTTTTTAATTAGCCTCCAAATGTTGGTGAGAAGATGGTTAGAGAGGACTCTCGTTATGCCCCTTGAGCTCTTTTCCTCCTATGTTGAGTCAGAAAGGATAGAAAAACACCCTCCTTTTGGTGTTAAAGGCTTTTTCCCCTTTGAAGAGGGAGAGATATTGGAGCAGAGCTTCGAAAAGGCGATGCTGAAACTAAGAGAGAGAAATAGAGCGCTAATTGAGAGCGAAGAAAAGTTTCGAATCATCTCTGAAACGGCGCCGGTTGGTATATTTTTATTCCAGGACGATCGGATCCTTTACGTAAATAAGGAAGGAACGCTTATAACTGAATATTCCGAGGAAGAGCTTTTAGACATTGTTCCCTTTTGGCAGATTGCGAAGAAAGAATATCAGGATCTAATAGCCTACAACGCTACGAGACGACAAAAGGGGCTCCTAAAGGAACAGCTCTCCTATGAGATTCCAATTATAACTAAGACCGGAAGGGAAAAAATCACAAAGACTATAGAAAACTCAACAACCTTTAAAGGTAGACCCTGTGGAATATTTATTATGATAGACATGACAGAGATAAGGAGATCGGAGGAAGAAAAAAGAAGGCTAGAAGCCCAACTTCAGAAATCTCAAAGGTTGGAGTCCCTTGGAACTCTAGTTGCTGGTGTATCCCATGAATTTAATAACATACTGCATGGTATCTCTTTAGCTATAGAACATTTGGGAAGGGAGATCGAAAAAACGGGCGATGGTTCTTTGATAAAGCGAATAAGAGACATAAACACCCTTCAGCAGCGGGCAGCTTCAGTAGTAAGAGGTCTTCTTGACTTTAGTAGAGCCGAAGGACTTAAGAAACAGAGCTTTTCACTCCACGATGAGATAGAACGAGTGGTAAGGCTTTGTAGGCAGGTGTTTCCTCGATCCATAGAGATTAGAACCAGGTTCTGTGAATCAAAACCTTTTATTTTTGCTGGAGAGGGACAGCTAGAGCAAGTATTTCTAAACCTTTTAAATAATGCCAAAGATGCCATAGAGAACGTGGACAGGTCGGGAGTCATAGAAATTACGACGGAGCTTACAACGGATGAAAACTCTATACCGAACGAGGTTGGTTCATACGTCAAGATAATCGTAAGTGACAACGGCACAGGTATCCCTCCGGATATCATAGACAAAATCTTTGATCCCTTCTTTACCACAAAACCTGTTGGGAAGGGAAGTGGGCTTGGCCTCTCCATGGTTTATGGTATAGTCAAGCAACTCGAAGGAAGTATTATCTGCGAAAGTAGATGGGGTGAAGGAACTACCTTTACAATGATTTTCCCGGTTTTAAAGATCCACTGTGAAAAAGAAAGAGTTCCCTCCGAATATTTCGAGGTGGGGAAAAAGAATGAGAGAAAAGAGGTAGTTTCCAAGAAGGTAAGGATCCTGGTCATAGAAGACGAAACCACAATTAGGGACCTGATGGCAGTATATCTAAGGAGTGAGGGATGCGTTGTAGATGTTGCCGAAGATCCAGATAGGGCCCTATCCTTATTAGATCATTCATCCTATGATCTTATCATAACCGACCTTGGACTTCCTGGCATAGGCGGTGAAGGGCTACTTAAGGAACTAGCTATGAGGCAAATAAATACTCCAATTATACTAGCCAGTGGATATATCCACGGTTCGGTTATAGAAAATTATAAACATTACGGTGTAACCGCATTGTTAACAAAACCCTTTAGCGTAGCAAAACTCAAAGAGACGGTAATGGAAGTATTATCTACTAGAAAACTCTGAGGACTTTTTTTAGAGTAAAAAAAGGTTGTAAAAATTTTTTGATTAGGTTTTATAAATCACTTGGCATGTCCTTAATGTCTACCAGAAGGTAGAGTTCTTTTTCCTATTTTCTATAACCCTTAGGTTGGGTCAAGAAGGCTCAGAAGATAACCATCTCATACTTTCTTTTAGGAGGGTATTATGAAGGGATCCTTCTATCTTGTAATATTATTTCTTTATATAGCCACTTTCAGTCTATCCTTTGCCTATGAGGAGGGGGCTTCAGAGTTAAGGGGCATTGTTGTAACCGCTACCCCTATTGTTGAAGGGAATGACAAAAATCGCTATGGTAGCGAAAAAACTATTGTAAGCGAAGAGCAGATAGAAGACCTCAACGCTCAAGATTTAACCAGCGCCCTTCGTAGAACTCCCGGGGTAAATATATCAAAGTATAACATAGTTGGTTCCTTTGGGGGAGCCTCCGGGGGTGGTGTATTCATAAGGGGCATGGGCTCTAGCAGGCCAGGGGCAGAGATAAAAACCTTCATTGACGGGGTTCCCATGTTTATGAGTGTATGGAACCATCCCCTATTGGATCTTATGTCTATCGATCCTGCGGAATCTATTGAGATTTACAAAAGTCCTCAGCCCTATACGTTTGGCAACGCCTTTGCTGTTGTAAATATTGTGCCAAAAGTTAAAACTACCGAAGGCTTCCAATCGAAGCTTACCATATCGGGCGGATCCCATGAAACCTATATAGCAAAGGGAGAGCATGGGGGTAAAATAGGGCGGTTCGATTATTATGCCGGAGGTGGATACCGTATATCCGACGGTCATCGAGAAAATGCCGATGGAGAACTCAAAGATCTTTACGTGAGAATGGGATACCAATTAAACGATGAATGGCGCCTTTCCCTTTTCGGTTTAAAAACCGACAATTATGCCGATGATCCTGGTATAGAAGGAAAACCTAACACCATGGTTGGGCGTTATAGGACTAAGGCCTACCTTGGTATTGCAACGATTGAAAATAAATACAACCTTGCTGAAGGGTATCTAAAGTTTTATCGAAACGATGGTGATGGGGACTGGTTAGGTCAACCATCGAGCTCCAGACAGGGACTTAAGGAGGATCTTTACAACAACTTTCTCTTCTACGGCATGAAGGCTCGGGAGGTCCTTCGACTTTGGGAGGGCGGTGAAATAATTACTGGTCTTGATTGGGACCACACGGAAGGTGACTATAATAAGATTTTTAGTGATGGTTCAAGCGACAACTGGAAGGGTCACAGCTTCGATATAGTCTCACCTTATGTCGCAATAAGTCATCAGTTTGGGCGAAAAGAGGCCTTGCATATTATACCATCTGTGGGTTTTCGCTATTATAACCATAGTGACTTTGGTTCGGAAGTAGCTCCCCACGGTGGTTTAGTTGTAGGGTATAATAACACCATCATTCATTTGGGGTATGCTAAGGGTATTCTTTACCCAGGCCTTGAAGTGGTGGTTGTATCTGAAAAGGTTACCCCTGCCTTAAAGACTAGCTGGAAAAATCTTGAAGCTGAAAAAATGGATCATTTAGAAGCCGGAATAAGGCAGTATCTTTTTAATAAGAAGCTAGATATTGGGGTCACCTGGTTTTACAATGAAGGAGAAAATCGCTACATTGTTGTGGTTCCACCTCCACCACCTCCTTACTATGCTAATATCGGAACCTATAAAACAAAGGGGGTTGAGTTGTCCATAGCAGCTCATCCTAACGAAGCAATTTCCACCTTTTTGGGAATAAACATCATCGATAGGGATCCTGAGGATCTCCCCTATGCTCCAGACGTAACCTTCAGTGCTGGAATAAACTGGCGATTCTTGAGGAATTTTAAACTAAGCCTTGATTGTCAATATGTTGATAAAATGTATATTGATGCCAGAGCTAGACGGAGCACAGCGGTAAACTCTAGGGCTGTAGATAGCTACTTTCTCCTAAATGGTAAATTAAGTTACCAGCTACCTCTTCCCAGCAAACAGATTCAGGGAGAGGTCTTTATGGCCGTTGAAAATATGACAGATAATCACTATGAATACTACCCCGGTTATCCAATGCCGGGAATCACATGGATGGTAGGGGGAAAGGTTGTCTTTTAGATGGGACGGAGTCGCCTTGAATTTTTTGATAGAGAAGCCCATAGGTGGGAAGAAAAACACTATCCAATGGAGGTAAGGAAAAGGTTAGAGGAGCTTGTTCTTTCGGAATTTTGTGTTGTCCCAGGGACTAACGTCCTTGATGTGGGATCGGGAACCGGTATTATTATTCCCCTGGTCTCCAATTTGCTGGGTCCCTCAGGATTCCTTTGCTCCTTTGACCTTTCATTCCCCATGATCAGAAAAGCAAAACCCAAGATTTCAAGGGATCAAGATGGCCTTCTATGTGCCGATGTTCATCATATTCCCCTTCGATCTAATGTGTTCGACCTGGTAATCTGCTTTGCGGCATTTCCTCATTTTGACAATCAAGAACTGGCGATTCAAGAAATGGCGCGGGTTCTAAAGAAAGGGGGAAGGCTTATCATCGCTCATCTACTCAGCCGTGAGGAGCTTGCTCGCCATCATGCCTCAAGAAATGAAGTCAGGGGTGACCTACTTCCGAGCGATGAAGTATTTACTGAGTTAGCAAAAAAGGCGGGTCTTCAAGTAGAAAAGATCATAGAAAGATCTGGGTGTTTTTTATTCAGAGCGATTAAGGTCGCCTAAACTTTAGCCTCCACATTCCCTCTCGCTTCCTAGTTTTTCAATAAGATCTACGGCCTCAATAAGATTCTTACATACGGCGGTAGGGGATTTTCTTGGGGGAATAACATACTCTAGGTGGCTTCGGCGTAGGAGTATACTGGAGCAGCCGGCTAAGTTTGCGGCTTCCACATCCGAGTAGCGATCGCCTATGAAGAAGCTATGACTAAGGGAGCCTCCTAATACTTCGGAGGCAAAGAAAATCATTTCAGGGGAAGGCTTTCTGCACTTACATCCCCTCTGGGGGTGGTGAGGACAGTAGAGAGCGGCAGAAAAGAAGATACCTCTTTTTTCGAAGGTATCGATCATATTTTTGTGTATCGTCCAAAAATCTTCACACTTTATGTAACCTCGGCCAATCCCCGATTGGTTACTTATTATAACAAGCCTGAAACCAAGAGATAGGGCCTTCAGAAGACTAGGGAATGAATCTGGATATATTACAACATCCTCCCACCTTCTAATAAAGCCAGCTCTTTCTTCGTTAATAACACCGTCTCTATCAAGGAAGATAAAGGGCCTTTCAAGGGGAGGTAGGGATTCTTTGGAAAGCCATACGATCATGGAGTGTTACCTATTTCTTTTATCTTGATCGTCTCCAAACTATAATAAGTTCCGCCAAGGGATATTTTTAAAAACCGTTTCTTGAGAAAAGGCAAGCAAGTATGACGGAAAAACTCGAAGAGACCATAGGCTATACATTTAAAAATAAGAATCTTCTCATTGAAGCCCTTACCCATCGATCCTTTGCCTACGAACAGGGAAATAGCACAGTTAAGGATAACGAACGCCTTGAATTTTTAGGTGATGCCGTCCTTGAACTAGCTATAAGCCATTATCTCTGGCATCTCTATCCACACTACACTGAAGGAGAACTTTCAAGACTCAGATCGGCCATCGTTCGAGAAGAAGAATTGGCAAGGCTTGCTGAAAGACTTCACCTTGGGGACTATCTCATTTTGGGCAAAGGGGAGGAACATACGGGCGGAAGAAAAAAACCATCTATACTTTCAGGGGCGATTGAGGCTGTTATGGGGGCAATATACCTTGACGGCGGTTGGGAAAGCGTTATGCGTTTTGTAGAAGCAAACTTTCTCCCCTTTCTCGAGGCTCTTTCAAATAAGGATCCTCTGCGAGAACTCGACCGTGACTATAAAACCAAGCTCCAGGAATGGATGCAGGGAAATTTTAAAAAGACGCCTACCTACAGGATTGACCGAGAAGAAGGTCCGGATCATGCCAAAATCTTTTATGTAAGTGTTCTTATGGACGGAAAGGTTTTAGCTAGAGGAAAGGGTCGTTCCAAGAAGGAGGCCCAGCAGAAGGCCGCTAGAGTTGCCTATATGAAGCTCGTAAGGGGGACTGCCGACAATGATCCCCCACAGGAAGAGTCCCAAGATCTACTTTAGGGGACCTACCTCTTTAGAAAATCGAGTAAGGAAAATGGTTATCTCTTGCATACTATACCTAAGTTTGCTAATATCGAAAAGTCTTTACATAGTGAACAGATCAAACGTTTAACTTGAGATGGGGAGATAGAAGGAGATGGGTGGAGACGAAGAGCTTACAATGGCCGTAAAGGCGTTAAAACTTGGAGCCAAAGTGAGAGAGCTTAGAATTAAGAATCGTTATACTCTTCAGGATCTTGCAGTGAAAACAGGCCTATCAAAGCCCTTCCTCTCGCAAATAGAAAACGATCATGTTGTTCCTCCTATTGCAACCCTTCTCAAGTTGGCTCGAGCTCTGAATGTAAGTCTCAGTTATTTCTTTCAGGACGAAACCACCACTCAAAAGATTTCTATTACCCGACGTAATGAACGTATAAGGATTGAAAGAAGGCCCCACCACGAACGCGAAGGGGCTGTCTCCTACATCTACGAATCGTTAGAGACCAAAAAACGTGATAAACACATGGAACCCTTTTACGTAGAGTTTCCTCCAATAAGCGTAGAAGAGATGAACTTCACAGCCCATGAAGGCGAAGAATTTCTCTATATTCTGGAAGGGAAAGTCGAGTTTAGGAGTATTGATAGGATCGAAGTATTAGAAGAAGGTGATAGTATCTATTTGGATTCTTCCATAAGTCATGCCTTCCGATGCATAGGAGATCAACCTGCAAAGGCTGTTGCAGTAATATGGAGTAAGCCCTAATAGAAAGCGAAGGCAGGAGAAAAGATCTCTTCAAACCGTCAAGTAGCAAGGCTTCACTATGTTTTCCTCTGGCACCAATCATGACACAAAAAGACGTGATCAAGGACTCATTACGTCTATATAAAAACCCTAAAGGCCCTTTTACCTATAAGGGATCCTTCAGTTTCCAACCTTTCTGAGTCTTCTGTCTTTTATGGCATGATCATTCAGAAATAAGAAGGAACAAAAATTCTTTCCTCCTCCTTTCACTAACCGGTTAGCCCCGCCGGTTAGTTTTTTTATTTAAGAAAGGGATAAGATAATAGACGATAGTATATAAAGGGGTGGCATAGAGGAGGTTTTAAGTTTCAAGTCAGCCTCATAAAGTTTCCTATGGAGAATTCGAAGTTGCTCTTCCGAGATAGTGTGACATTGCCTCTTTAAGTGAGATAACATGAAATCGGAAAGGTTTAGATATGACTTAACCTCGTTAGGATCTTTAAGATCCTCCTCCGCGGATTTTACTTGCCATAGGAGTCTCACATGTCGAGCAAGAAGTCCTAGAAGGGCTATTGGCTGCTCACCGCTTTCTATAAGTTCCGTTAGCTTTAAAAGGGCCAAGGAAGGTTTCCCCGATAAGGCAGCGTCCATAATCTCAAAGGGTGAAGAGGCTCTGGTCCCTGCAATAAAGGTAGAGATGTCTTCTACTGTTATCGTTTTTTCAGTAACCGCGAGGGAGAGCTTTTCTAACTCTTTATCCAAGGTGTAGAAATCCTTTCCAACGAGTTCGGCAATATATCTTGCTCCATCTAAGGAGATGGATTTTCCCAATTTCTTCAAGCGATTTCTAATCCAATAGGGTAGTTGATGAATCTTAGGAGAAGGAAATACTATGTGAGGCACATTAGATTTTCTGGAGATCTCAAGCACTTCGTTTATAGTTTTCTGATCTCCCGCCAGTGAAATGACTAGATGTATGGATGGATTAGGCCTTTCAATCGCTCTAATTAGGGTTTTAACCAAGTTGCGGCTAAATCCTTTGAGTTCATGAATCCAAAGGACTTTCTTCGATATTCCAAAGGATGTGGTCAAAAGAAGCTCCGACAATTCTGACTCGGACACCTCTTTAGGGGAAAGCCGTTTTTTTAAAACTTTACCTCTACCAAGATACTTCTCAACTATCTCAATTAGCTCTTTCCAGGCTTCCTCCAGAAAAAAGAGCTCTCCCTCAAAGAGATAGACCGGATAGACAACCCCTTTTCGGATTTCTTGAAAAAAGGTCTCTCCTGTCGTCTTCATCTTCTTTTTGTCATAAAGCGGTCATATACTCGCTCAGCAACCCGTTTAGCAATGTATTCGATGGTTGTTCGTCTCGCCTGGTAATCGTCGAAGGTTGTTTTACCGTAGGGATAGGATCTGGAAAAGGTAAGCTGATTATCCTGCCATAGGATAGTGCCTGTTCGACGATCTTCACAACGGATATCGACGGTTACGAAAAATCGGGATTCAACGGTTTGGTTAAAACGATTGTGAGCTACATCCGTGGCAAAGATTCTAATGATTTTCCCCCGAAAAACCACATCGGCTTCTTGAATAGAGGTAAGTTTTAACCCTCCCCGCTTTAGAAATTCTCGCCTTAGCGCTTCAGTGAAGATGAACTCTATCTGGGGCTCCGTCGTTCGATTATCAAAAATCGGTATTGCTACGGAAGATATATTGTAAGAGGCTGGCTTTTCAATTCCAACAACCTGGTAACCACATCCGGTAAAGAACATAGAGATCAAAAGTATAGGAAAGAATTCTCGTGGCCTCATAAATTGGGACTACCTTCCTCCCCTTTCTCCGAGGCTAGACGGTGGGCGAGCCTCCATAAAAATTGGCTCGCCCTTTAGGGATCATTCTATTTTACCACAATATTTATAAGCTTATTGGGAACAACAACAATATTTTTAATTTCACCGCCAGCTATAAACTGCTGAACCTTTTCCCTAGAAAGCGCCAAGGCCTTAAGTTCTTCATCAGTAGCATCCATGGAGGCCACCATTTTATCTCTAAGTTTTCCGTTTACCTGAACAACAATAAGGACTTCCTCCGAAACAAGAGCCTTTTCATCCCAAGAGGGCCAGGGAGTATCAATTAGGGAAGAGGTATACCCAAGCTCTTGCCATAATTCCTCCGCGATATGGGGGGCCATGGGTGAAAGCATAATCACTACAGACTCTACCGCATGTCTGACAACCTGCCAAAAGAGGGTATCTTCCCTCAGTTCAGCGTTGTTCTCCTTAGATTGGTAAAGGGTATTTACTAGCTCCATAATGGCGGCGATAGCGGTATTAAAATGGTAGCGATCTCTAATATCCTCCGTAACCTTTTTGATAGTCTGGTTGGTTTTACGATAAAGAACAAGGGATGTCCCTCCAAGCTGCTCTACGGATCCCTTAAAAGGAGTAACCTTCTTTAGAACCTCCAGGTTTTCTGCTACGAAACGCCAGACTCTAGAAAGAAATCTAAACGCTCCCTCTACCCCCTGATCGCTCCATTCGAGATCCTTCTCTGGAGGAGCTGCAAAAAGACAGAAGAGCCTAACTGTATCTGCTCCGTAGGCATTAACCATGTCGTCGGGATCTACAACATTTCCCTTGGATTTGCTCATCTTTGCACCGTCTTTTATAACCATTCCCTGGGTAAGGAGCCGTTTAAAGGGTTCATCGAAGTTTATATATCCTAGATCGCGAAGAACCTTTGTGAAAAAGCGTGAATAGAGTAAATGTAGCACCGCGTGTTCTATTCCACCGATGTATTGATCCACAGGAAGCCAATAGGATACTGCCGCTTCGTCAAAGGGTCTCTTATCTTCATTAGCGCAGGCGAATCTTATAAAGTACCAACTGGATTCTACAAAGGTATCCATTGTGTCAGTTTCTCTTCGGGCAGGGTCCCCACATTTGGGGCAGTTTGTCCGATAGAAGCTTTGGGTAACTGGAAGGGGTGATCCACCGTTGGGAAGGAGTTCAAGATCTAGAGGAAGCACCACAGGAAGATCCTTTTCTGGAACGGGTACTATGCCACAACGGTCACAGTAAACGACTGGAATAGGAGCTCCCCAGTAACGTTGTCTTGATATTCCCCAATCCCTCAATCTGTATTGGACACTGAACCGCCCTAATCCACGCTGTGAAAGTTCTTCCGTTATAGCCCTTCTTGCCTCCTCCGAGGTAAGTCCGTCGAACCTTCCGGAGTTGACAAGGATCCCATCCTCCTCATAAGCAGCCGTAAGGTCCTTCGGATTGGGGATCTCATCTGAATCGGAGGGTCGTATTACAACCCTCAAGGGAAGTCCATATTTGGCAGCAAATTCAAAGTCCCGCTGATCATGAGCTGGCACAGCCATAACCGCCCCCGTGCCGTACTCCATAACAACAAAATTAGCAACGTAGATGGGCATGAGATGACCTGTCATAGGGTTTAGGCAGTAACGACCAGTAAATATCCCCTCCTTCTCCAAAAGTTCCTCAGTTCGGGCTGTGCGTTTGGCCTTTTTAGCTTCTTCTACAAAATTCATAACCAATGTTTCCTGTTCAGTTCCACGACAAAGCTCTGCTACTAGAGGATGTTCTGGAGCAAGGCTCATGAAGGTAGCGCCAAAAAGCGTATCGGCGCGAGTAGTAAAGACTGTAATCTTTACCCCATCAAAGCCTTCCACGGGAAAATCAATTTCGCTACCGTAGCTTTTCCCAATCCAGTTTCTTTGCATTACAAGAACCCGTTCTGGCCATCCATCAAGCCTATAGGTGTAGTCAAGTAGTTCGTCAGCATAATCGGTGATCTTCAAAAACCATTGTTCCATCTCCTTCTGAATAACGGGAGTATTACATCGCCAGCAAGCACCACCTTCAACCTGCTCGTTAGCAAGCACCGTATGACAGGTCTCACACCAGTTAACATAGGCCTTCTTTCTATAGGCGAGCCCCTTTTCAAACATTTTGATGAAAAACAACTGTTCCCATCGGTAGTAGGAAGGATCGCAGGTTGCAAATTCACGGGACCAATCATAGGAAAAACCCAAACGTTTAAGCTGCTTCTTCATGTAGGAAATGTTCTCGTAGGTCCATTTAGCGGGATGGGTTTGAGCCTTGATGGCAGCATTTTCTGCCGGCATACCAAAGGCATCCCATCCCATAGGGTGGAGCACGTTGTAACCCTGCATCCTAAGAAAACGGGCCACAACATCACCGATAGTATAGTTTCTAACATGTCCCATGTGGATTCGACCAGAAGGGTAAGGAAACATCTCAAGGAGGTAAAACTTCCTCTTACCCTCCTCCTCTCTTATGGCGAAGACATTTTGCTCTTCCCAGATTCTTTGCCACTTCTCTTCAATTCTATGTGGATGGTATCTAAGCTCCATCTAAGACTCCCCTCTTTATTAAGCTGTATTACGGGCGAGATTCTTTATCATTGAAAGAATGCTCTGGTCAAGTAAGGTGAAGTCCCTTTAGGCTTTCCCTTATGTTTCAATCCAAATCGAGGACAGGCTCTGCTCTATGCCCTCCAAGGCTAAAGAAGCAAGAAACCGATTAGCCCCGGAATAACTAAGCTTCCGTCTATTATAAGATCGGTCATTATGGTATCAACCATTGTCCGCTCACCGACAAAACGTCTAAGACAAAAGGCTAACCCTCCGATGGGTATTATGAACAGGTAAGCAGCGTTAGTTAACACCCCTAGGGAGGGGCCTAGAAATAACAATAGAATCACACATAACATACCAGCAAAAAGGTATCTTTTTGTCCTCTCAAGTCCCCATGTACTAAAAAGCGTCTTACGACCAATAAGACGGTCCTGACGTGTCTCAAGGAGATCCTGGATGAGGTGTTTTATAAAAAAGATAATAAATGCTAAGCATGATACCACAACAAGCTCTAGAAAATTTCTGAAGAGCTCTCTTCCAAAGGGCATAAGAACGGTAAGAGAGGTCCAGGTGGTGGATTTAGCTACATATTCTAGGCCTGGAACAGAATTGAGATTCTCTTCCCATATCAACAAAGCACTACCAAAGGCTAGGGCAAGAATAAAGCCAGGTAAAGCCCAGGGCTTAAGCCACACGCACCCAGAAAATATCATGGAAAGAACAATAGCCATACCAATGAGACATTTCCTATGTCTTACGAGAAAGCTAGTCCATTCCGGGTCGTTAAAGAGCACTCCATGATAAGAAAGGTAGCGCTGAAAGACCTGGATAGCAAAACATAGAAGTCCGGCAAGGCAAGCGATTAAAATGTTAGGTCTTTTCCAAAGAAGAAGCCCTACGGCAAATGTAGATAAAAAACCGGTGAGAAAGGAGATTGTCTGAGAGTAAACAAGAATTCTCGAAATCTCTCGAAGCAACCTTTTGGAGGATCCCCTCTGATGGGAAATAGTCTCTAGAAAACGAACCACATTCTCGATCATCCATTGGGGTGTTGAAGCGCCTGCCGACACACCAACGGTTCTGTAGCGAGCCATTTCTTGAGGGTTGAGATCCCTTTCAGTTTCCACGTGATAAGTAGGGACTCCCTCCATTGCGGCGACTTGGGCAAGACGAACAGTGTTTCCACTGTGGTATCCCCCTACTATAACCATGGCATCAACTTTCCTAGCAAGTTGTCGAACCTCTTCTTGCCTTTCATGGGTAGCACCACAGATGGTTTTCTTTACAATCCCGTTAGGATATTTTCGTTTGAAGCGTTTCACCACTTCTTCGAAGATCTCCTCGTTTTGGGTAGTCTGGGCTACAAGTAAAACCCTATCCCAGTCATCAGGTAGTTTATCAATGTCGTCGGGATGTTGGATGGCAACCCCCTTCCCTTCTGCATAGCCAAGAAGGCCTATTACCTCCGCATGATCGGCATCCCCAACGATGACGGTGTGATAACCTTTCCTAGCATGTTGGCGAATGACGGCTTGAACCTGAGCAACCCTTTTACAGGTAGCATTGATTACATTGGAAGCAACCCCATAGATGTTCTGTCGAAGGTTAGGAGGAATACCATGCGCCCTTATAACAACAGTCTTTCCGGCACATTCCTCAGGGGTATTAACCTCCTGTACTCCCTTTTCCCTAAGCATAGCAAGCACCTGACGATTATGTATAAGTGGACCATAGGTGCATATAACTTCCTCAGGCCTCCTCCTCTTTACAGCCTCAAGGGTCACATCTAGGGCATAACGGACCCCATTACAAAATCCTGCCGTTTTAGCAACAATGACCTTCACTTACTTTACCTCGCTATTTAAAAGGACTATACATTTAGCCGACATAAGACCTTAAGAACGAAAACCTTTTAAATAAATAACGGTATGAAAGGCAAGGTAAAACCTCTGGCATGGCTTTTAGCAAGTGTTGGTAAGGAGTTAGAGCCACTTACAGAATTCGGAAACGTGATAAACTCCTTTCCATTTTACGGACAGTATGTATGGGAGATGGTGGACTCTGAGGGTAGGACCTTCTTGTTAGTGACAACGGGCATTGGAAAGGCCAATGCCGCTTTCACTGTGGGAGCGCTAGGAGAAATTAGTGAAAGACCCTCCATTATAGTTAATCTCGGGATTGCAGGAGTTTATAGCCATGTTCCCCCCATGATTGGTGACGTTGTGATAATTACAAGGTGCGTTATGGGTGATGAGGGAGTCTGGGAAGGGGGGGATAGGTTTTTATCCTACGAAGCTATTGGAATTTCTCCCATCGAATCTACCGAAGAGGCTCTCTACGGTTATATCTCCTTAGAAAACTCGCCCTTTCTAGAGCAGGTAAGAAGGTTTTTTCCTGAAGGATGTTACAGTCTGGAAGATCTATTATTTTTTCAGGATGCTGCAAATAAAGGGCTTATCAGACCTTTCAACCTCTGGTATGGTTCAAGCTGCTCTGTAGGGCTTGCGAGCGGGTCACCACAGATCGCATCCATGAGACAAAGGATCTATGGAACATGGATCGAAGAGATGGAGGTTTCAGCCTTTTTGTTGGCTTCATTAAGGCTTGGGGTGCCAGTTCTCGCCCTAAGAGGTATAAGCAATCAAGCGGGAGACCGGGATCGCCTACGGTGGGATATGGAGAGATCGATCTACAATGTATGTGCTGTTACGATGAGGATTCTTGACAAGAAAGTGATTAGGTAGGAGTTAGAATTTGCTGATAGAGAGTTTCTAAGGGAGGCAACCAATGGAAATATTAAAGGTTGGGTTCTCCCCTTGCCCAAATGATACCTTTATATTCGGTGCCCTTGCTAAGGGGAAGATCCCAGGCGTTGATTTTGCTATCGAGTGCCTTGTCTCCGACGTCGAAAATCTAAATCGAATGGCTCAGGAAAAAGCCCTCGACGTAACTAAGATTTCCGTGGGCTCCTATCCGGCTATAGCAAAGGATTACGTCATGCTTACAACAGCAGCAGCATTAACGGAGTCAGAGGGTCCAATGATTGTCTCGAAAAGACCCCTTTCCCTTGAGGAACTGAGAACTGCGTCAATAGCTATTCCAGGAAAGGGCACAACCGCTAATATGCTTTTAGACATATTCGATTTGCACACGGGTCCTCGGGTTGAGACGACATTTAGTGACATCATGCCTATGGTAAGAGATGAAACCGTTGAAGCCGGTGTTATCATCCACGAGGGCAGATGGACTTACAAGTCATATGGGCTGTTGGAAGTTTTAGACCTTGGTAGATTATGGGTTCAGACCTTCTCTCTTCCTCTACCCCTTGGGGTTATAGTGATTAAAAGAGATCTTGCTGAACGGGGGATCGCAAAGATCTTCAATGAACTGATCAAAAAGAGTATTAAATATGCCAGGGAAAGAAACGGGGAAATTTACTCTTTCATCCTGGAGTTTGCAAGTGAAATGGATAAAGAGATTATATATAAGCACATAGAGGCCTTTGTTAATGAGTTTTCGGAAGATTTAGGGGATCGTGGAAGGATGGCTATAATACATTTTCTTGAACAAATGACCAAAAAGGGCTTTAATTTAGCTGAAAAGATCTTTTGGAACGAATAAAATGAAACTTTCAAAGGCTTTAGTGGGGCTAAAATGGCAAGTAAAACACTTCTAGAGAAAATTTTTCTATTTCCCTATTCTCACCTTCCAGATTCCTACTACCGATTTATCCAACTGGTTCTCCCATCTCTCCATATCCTTGGCTTTATTCGCTCTCCCTATTGTCCTCCCTGGGATAGGGGAACTATAGCAACCTGCCTTCTCTATCTCGATGAAGAAAAGACAAAGCTTCTACAAAATATTTACAAAGGCTACCAGAACTTCGCCAAGATCCACGGAGAAAGGCACCTACTGGAGACAATCTCCTTTGCAAGGACCGAGGAGGAATGGTCAGAAAGCCGGCTTTATCTTCGCTCGATGCTGAAAAATCCCGAGATGATCCCCTCCGATCCTGTATGGAACATGGTGGTGGAGTCCATTGTTTTCCTTGAACTAGCTCGTGAGCTGGACGAAAGAGATATTGAGATGGATAATGACCTTTTTAAAGTCCAAGAGCTGGAAGGTCTATTTAGATCCTCACTAGGCCTTGAAGCAGAAGAAGATCTTAATGAGGTGGAGGAATCTGTGCGCCTTACCCTTGAGGAACTTCCTCGAAGGAGCTATTTTGGGTACCTAACCAAAATGAGGGCAGTCCATTGGCTACGAATCTATTTTTCAGGGTTTCCCTTTAGGGTAAGCAGATGTAACATTAAAAAAGAGCAGGTGATTACCCTTGGGGAGGATTTACCAATATTTTTATGTGTTTCAAAAGACTCGGCGGAGGAACTAATAGATCCTGTAAGAACAAGAGAAGAGCGAAGTGGTTTCAACT
This sequence comes from Syntrophobacterales bacterium, assembly GCA_026417655.1. GTDB lineage: Bacteria > Desulfobacterota > Syntrophobacteria > Syntrophobacterales > Thermodesulforhabdaceae > JAOACS01. Next base: position 46,929 of record JAOACS010000022.1, on the reverse strand, counting down.
GGTCCCCTGACGTTTTAACCCTGCTCGAGGTACCTAATGTTTTCGAAACAATGAAGGATGATCGCTTCTACGATCTAAATACCTCTCTGAGCCCCAATACTGTCAATTTCTGGACATCGCTTCAAGGTTATGTGGAGAATTCTCAGAATAGATCGCCACTTCTAGAGGAGGCATCAAAATTAAATGAGTCACTCAATCAACTCATAGCTAGGGATAGAGTTAGGGTTCCGTCTAGATTCAGGCTGTCTGCTATATTCCATCCTTCCCTCGATATCCTGAAGGTATGGCGGCTGATTGACAGCTCTGGTTACCCTCTGATGGAAAAATCAAAGCTTCTCAAAGAAGGATCCCTACCAATCTTAGTTTTTGAGGAATTGCCGATAAATTAGATACTTAGGGAGCATCAAAAGAAAAGATGACCCACGATATAGTGCAAATGCTTACTGAAAGACTTCAACTCTCAGCGGAAACCTCCACCCTACTCCGTGATAGGCTCTATGGATCGAATATGCCCCTTATGGAAGCTCTCGAGGAGATTGGTCTTAGTGACGAAGATGCTGTGTTATCCATCCTCTCACAGTTTTACGGATTAAAGGTACTAAAGAGTAGCGAATATCCCGAACGCCCTGTCCTTTTTGATGGCATCTCTATAGATTTTTTAAGAAGGCATGTTTTGATACCTCTTTCTAGTGATGAATTAAGTGTTGCTATCATAATGAACGATCCATGGGATCTTGCTCCCCTTGAAGTATTAGAAAAATACTTTTCCGATCTTCCAGTTAGATACTATCTTGGGCATAGGGATGAAATAAGAACAGCAATTGATCGGTTCTACGGTTCTAACACCACAGAAGGATCCCATAGTAGCCCCGAAAATCAGTCTCTCGAGTTTTACGAGGATGACCTGGAACGATTAAGGGGCATGGCACAGGAAGCTCCCGTTGTGCGCCTTGTTAATGTGCTTATAACGAGAGCTCTGGATATGCGAGCTTCTGACATTCACTTCGAGCCAACAGAGAAGGCCTTCAAGGTAAGGTGTCGTATTGATGGGGTCCTTTACGAACTAGATTCTCCTCCAAAAAATATGCAGCCTGCTATTATAAGCCGTCTAAAACTTATGGCCAACATGGATATTGCAGAAAGAAGGCTACCTCAAGATGGAAGAATTAAATTGAGATTTGGTCATAGGGATGTGGACATTCGAGTCTCCACTGCCCCTACAATATATGGTGAGAGCGTAGTCCTTAGGCTTCTTTCCCAGGAATCGATAGAATATGATCTGAACAAGCTCGGCATGGATAGACAACATCTGGAAGTTGTCTCCGATTTAATTGAACGTCCCTTCGGCATGATTCTTGTGACTGGTCCAACAGGATCTGGTAAAACCACAACTCTATATGCCATACTCAGGCGTCTTAACAAGACAACAAAAAAAATTATAACCGTAGAAGATCCCGTCGAATATCAGATTGACGGTATAAATCAAATCCAGGTAAAACCCCAGATTAATCTTACCTTCGCCAACGCCTTACGATCCCTTGTTCGGCAGGATCCGGACATACTACTTATTGGGGAGATACGAGATCATGAAACGGCCGATATTGCTATAGAGTCGGCCCTTACAGGCCACCTTGTCTTCTCAACCCTTCATACTAACGATGCTCCCGGGGCAATAACTAGGCTAAGAGACTTGGGGATTGAGTCCTTTCTAATAGCCGATTCACTTCTAGCCGTAATAGCCCAAAGGCTTGTCCGTGTTCTATGTTCTTCCTGCAAACAGCCCTACAAGGCAGGGAAGGAAGATTTACAGGCTCTTAAGCAATGGATTGAGGAAGTTCCAGATAGCCTCACGTTGTGGCGCCAAGTTGGGTGTAGAGAATGCGGATTTACAGGTTTCAAAGGCCGGGAAGGTATTTTCGAGCTCTTTACCATAAAGGATGATATTAGATCTGCTATTGTGGCAGGGCAAGAAGCAACACATCTTGCCAAACTTGCTCGAAAACACGGCTACCATCCGCTCATATTCCACGGATGCCAAAAGGTCATAGATGGAATAACGACAATTTCGGAAGTTCTCCGAGTAACAAGTTTGTTCTGAAAAAGATGGGATTTTTTGCTTATAAAGCTTTCGATCGGTCAGGTGAATCCACAAAAGGCGTAATTGAGGCTGCTACGCTCGAGGAAGCGGTTAGAAAATTACGGGACAGTAGGCTCTATCCCGTAAAGATAGAACCGGTGGGGAAAGCCCAAGCTCGCCGTAGGATACCTGATGAGGTGATAATATCTTTCTGTAAAGACCTTGCTGATCTTATTCTGGCAGGGCTTGCGGTAGATCGAGCATTAAATCTTCTCACGAATCAGGAAACTCATCCATCCTTTAAAAGTGTTCTAAACGACATGGCCAGGAGTGTTCAAGAAGGGAAGGCTCTATCCGATGCGATAGAACACAATCAGGATGTCTTCGGAGCATTGGTAGGTCATATGGTTCGAGCTGGTGAAGTGAGTGGAGCTCTTGAGCCGGTTCTAAGACGTCTCGCCGAGTATCTGGATCGACGACGAGCATTTAAACAAAGCCTTGTTTCCGCATCGATATACCCTTTGCTACTTCTCGGTATGAGCCTCCTTTCTATGATAGTTCTTCTTATATATGTCATTCCAAAGTTTGCTAAGATCTTTGAGGATCTCCAACAGTCGATACCTTTCGTGACCCGACTTTTTCTTGCGATAGGTGCCGGCTTAGAAAACTATGGATGGGTCATCCCCTTGATACTTATAGGGATCTTCTATTCAATTCGACGGATAACTCTGAGTCCCGAGGGGAAAAGACACCTCGATAAGTGGTTAATAAGGCTTCCTCTAGTTAGGCGACTCATCATCTACACAGATCTTTCTAGATTTTTTCTAGCCATGGGAACTATGGTTAGAGCCGGTGTGCCCCTTCTCAGAGCAATAATTATAGCCAAGAATGTGGTAAATAACACGGTTCTCAAGGCTGAGTTAGCTCCCCTTTATGACAGTGTAAAGGTAGGAAGACCCGTAAGCAGCATCTTTGCAGGAAAAGAAATATTTCCACCCCGAATAGCACCCATGCTCCGGGTGGGAGAGGAGAAGGGAGAGCTGGGAGATACTTTGCTAGCCTTAGGATCCTACTTTGAAGGAGAAACGGAAAAGGTACTCCGTCGTCTAATGACCCTTATCGAGCCTATAGTAATTATTGGAACCGGCATTATCATAGGTACAATGGTTCTTAGCATGTTTTCGGCCATTATAAGTATAAGTGATATTAGGTTTTAGCAGATGAAAGCCGTTAGTAGTAGGGCTTTTACACTCGCTGAAACGGTTGTGATCCTTCTCATAGTCTCCTTTGCTATTTCTCTAGTCATTCCAAAGGTTATTGTGGGTAGCCGTCAGATGAAGGAAAGGGGTTTTGTGGTAACGGTTCAGTCCCTTATGGAAAGGGCCAGAACTAGGGCTATGGTATCGGGACAACCAGCAGTTGTGTGGATTGACGGTGAGCGGCGGCAAATCGCCTTCGGTTCTTCAAAGGTAGATATTCCAAAGAATGTGGATATCTACGGGCAAGAGCTAACAGAGAGTGAAGGAAGATATTTCTTAAAATTTTTCCCAGATGGCTCCTCTTCTTCTAAAAGACTTGAAATAGTTTTCGATGGTACAAGAAGGATTTTTTTTACATTTAACCCTGTGACGGGATCTATTCACTGGTATGAAGAAATTTCCAGCTAAAGGATTTACTGGTTTTACCCTAGTTGAAGTACTGGTAGCGCTTTTTATAGCAACCATCTTGGTCGGGAGCTCCATGGCCCTAATAGGAGTATCCGCAAAAAACTATAGCCACGTTGAAAAACTTAGAAATGCTTTACCTACCCTTGATGCGGCAGCCCAAGAAATTATCCGTAACCCGTCGAAGGCCTTGACGTCTCCTCTGGTGTTAAAGGATCTTCCGGACTCACCATCAGTCCTCGTGGAATCCAGATTGGTGGAGGATCCTAAGATCAAGGTAAAGCTCTATAGAGTCATCCTGCGATATGGGGGAGAAACTCTTGTCACGAGTGTTATCGTTAGCGATCAAACTCAAATCCAGTAGAGCCTTTACCCTAATGGAGGTCCTTATAGCCATAACTATAGGGACCATGGTTATGGGTATACTTGCTACCGCTCTATCCCTATCATTAAGAGCCTGGGAAAGGGCTAAGAAACCACCGGATACAACTCTTTATGACCTTTTGGAGCTTCTCTCTACCCAGGTGGTTTTTCTAAACCGGTCTCCGATAGCCTACCGCGGTGAAACTAGACCCTTCTTTATAGGGGGAAAAACGGATCTATATTTTGCCACAAACTTTTCACCCATCGGACGTTCCATGAACTGTCCTGTCCTTGTTCATTACCACTTTGACGAGGCGAACAGAACTCTTAGTTATACTCAGATGATCATTCCGGGAACCCTCCCTGAGGGGTCAACTATTGTAGAAGATTTCTTGAATCGACGGGAAGAAGCTCTTATAACGATCTCTTCTGTATCAAGGGTCTCCTTCGGTTATGTAGAGCAGGAGAATTCCTCACCTGTTTCCACTTGGGAAAACCCTATGGCTCTCCCAATAAAGATCATAGTAGAGATTCAGTCATTAGATAAAAAGGATATTATAGTTAGGAGTTCCTATGTGAATTTATTTAATATCCCCTATGAAATCTCCCTTCCTCAAGGAAAAACGGATGTTTCCTCCAAGAAGCAGTAGAGGTGTTATTGTTATCGCCTGTCTGTGGATATGTGCCCTTGTCCTGTGGCTTGCTCTCAATACGTCACTTCTTTATCGTTATAGATTCTCAGATAGCACCATTTCACCCTTGAGGACTCTAGGATTTTATGCTGCTCTAGGTGGGATCTATGAAATTATTGCTCGGATGCCTCCCGCTGATCCAGAGTTATTCCTAGAGGGGAAACCCGATGGAAAACCCCAGGTAATAAACTATGGCCGATGTACTGTATCTGTGAGAACTGAAGACGAAATGTCCAAGGTTAATATAAATATAACATCCTCTGGGGAGCTTTCTAGGATACTTCGGGAAATCTTGAAGGTAGAACATTTCCTACCCATTACCTCGTCACAGCTTGCCGATAGAATCCTAGATTTTATAGACCAGGATGATTTTGCCCGAGACTATGGAGCGGAAAAAGATTTCTATGAAAAAGCGAAATTAGGATATTTTCCCTATAATAAACCTATCCCGGCAATAGAAATGGTATTACTTGTTCCAGGCGTAACCTGGGAGCTCTTCTGGGGAACTGGGACATCCTTACTTCCCTCTGAAAATTCCTTCTTTTATTTGTTTACCGTCTATGGTAACAAGAAAAGCCTTGAAGTTCAGCCAGAAAAAACTGAGGGCTGGAAACCTGGTGGGCTCTACAGAATAGTGGCTGGGGCAGATTGTGGAGGCGATCGTAAAGTTGTCGTGTACGCGGTGGTAAGCTATAACCCAGGCCAAAATCCTCACTTTAAAATCGAGTATCTTAAGGAACTATTGTAGATGCTTAACCGATGGAAGGTTACGAGGAATATAGTTGCCCTTTACCCTGCGGGGACAAGAATCTTTATTATCAAGGTAAATAGGCGAGGTAGGAGGTGGAATCTCTCCTCCTTCGATACCGTCTCATCAGGTGGAAGTGGTGATACCTGGACTGATGTAACTGATGTAATAACAAGAATATTACCGGGCATTTCAGATCCTAAAAAGGTCTCTCTTACGCTCATCCTTCCACGGTCTGACTACTTCTTTACGCGGGGCATTTACCCAAAACATCTAGTAGAAAATATAGCCAATATCCTTAACTATGAGAAAAGCGATCATGTCTTTCTCAAAGAAGACTACTCGGTTATAACGGGCGATATAATTGAAACCCAGTCATCTCTTATAGCCACAATCTATTGGGTTAAGAACTCGGTATGGGAAACCCTTTGGCAAGGAGGAATAGTCAAGTCCTTTGGAAGTTTTCTTGTGATTCCAGATCTTATGGTCCTTTCTAAAGGAATTTATAGCTCCTTTATAGCGGAGGATTCATATGAAGTCAAAGGGACATGGGTGGTTTTCCCTATAGGAAAAAATTTTATCCATTCGTTCCACATCACTCAAGAGGGATCGATTACAGAGTCGGTTTTAATAGATCCGAGAAGGGGTTTTTTAGGAAGCCTCGTTTCAAAAAAACTTCAAAACAGCTCGACCATTCTTTATTCAGATTCGGTCAGCGAAGGTTTCATAAAGGATTCTGGAATAATTCTTAATGGTCAGAGGCTACTTTTTACTCCCCTAGAAGAAATAGTTCGTCATGGGATTCTTGGCCTTTTGGACGTTCCTACAATCCATGGCTTTAACGATTCGATTAGAACTAACCTTCCAAAGGTTCCCGTTTGGGGATATATTTTTTTGGCAATCTTCATGTCTTACGCTCTTTTTGCTGGTTACATACTGTTTGAAGGTAAACACTTAGAAGGGAAGCTAGCAAGGATTAAAAAAGAAAGGGTTATCTTGGAAGAACAGTGGAAGCCCATCGAACAACAGCTAAATCTTGTCAAGCAAATAGAACAGGATAAGGAAAATCTAGAGGCGATAACAGCTCAGACAATTCCTTTGAGGGAATTTATGGAGTTGTTATCTATTACAACCCCCAAAGATACGTGGCTCAATAACCTTATATTGACTCAAGGCAATAAGATTATCCTCAGAGGCGATAGTAAGTCGGCAGTTCAATACATGGGAGAACTCTCAAAGATACCAGGATTTAAGGATGTTAAGTTTATATCGCCGGTTCGTAAGGACGCCGGTTCAGACAAAGAATTTTTCAACATAGAAATTACTGTTGATTGGAGTGAATTCAAAAAATCGAGATCAAAATGAAGCAACTAACAGATTGGAGGAATAGACTAACCCTTCAATTGAAACTCCTAGGAGAACCCCGTTTTTGGAGGCGCCATAGGAGGGAAGTGATCGTAGTTTTCGGTTTTATCCTAGCACTCTCCCTCTTCCATATTACTATATTTTCTCCGGTGGTAGAACAAGTGAGAGGGTTACGAGACCGAATCGCCCAGGAGCGACAGGTGGTTGAGAAGTTACGTAAAAAATTGTCCGAAGCTGACCAAATAAAGGAACGTCTTTCCAAGAGTCAACAGGAGCTTACAGCGATTAGGGAAAAACTCTTTCCTAGCAGTGATCCCTATCAGTTAGCATCAAAGCTTGAGGAAGCTCTATCCACGGGAGATAAGAAGGATATTGTTATTAAGAGCTATCAGGTCGTTTCTTCCAGAGAACTGGGGCTCTATCAGGAAGTTCAGTATTCCATATCAATTGACACCAACATCTATGGGTTGTCTCAATTCCTTAGTTGGATCAACAATTATTCTAGTTCAGTAAGAGTGGGAGAATTTAACATTCGCTATGCGCCTAGAAGTGGTAAGGAAAGCTCGGTGGATTTGATAGTCAACATGACATTAACCGTTTTCATGCAGAAAAAGGGATGACAGGATATGAGCAAAGCAGGAACCAAAAAGTGGGCGGTAATGTTTCTATCTCTTACTCTTCTTCTAGGAGGGGGATGCTCCTCAATGGGTAAAAAACAAGAGATCTCACCTCTAATCCCCCAGAGTTTAAGGGATGCTATAAGTCAGGAGAGACCCTCTCTCCCTCAGGCCCCTTCTCTACCCCCGAAGGATCAAGAAGCTATTCCGGATAGGAATCAACAGGGTGCTACTTCTGGGGAATCGAAAAAGAAAGAAGCTTTGAACTTTCCAGAACAAAAACCTAAGGCTCGCTATGGTGTGGTGACACCAAAAGAGGTCTCTAGTCGTCCCTCTCCAACTCTCTCCAAAGAAAAACAACATATAGTGTTGAACTTCGACAAGGCGGATGTAGCGGAAATAACCCAACAGCTCTTTGCTCAATATCTTGGACTAAACTATGTCCTTGATCCTACTTTAAAGATGCCCATGAGTTTTTATCTAGAGGGCACCTATTCTAAGGAAGAGCTTTTGCGTTTTATGGCCGAAATTTATTGGGCCCATGGGATAGATGTAGTGGACAGAAACGGTATTTATCATATTCAACCCTTTAACCGAACCACGGGCGCGAGGGCAAGACTTCTAAAGCCGGAGGATATAAGTTTTGGGAGTGGACCTCAACCTGGGCTATGCATATACCGACTGCAGTATATAAGCGCCGATAAGGTTCAAAATGTTATTCGTTCCTTCCTTACTCCAAATCGGCCGTTAATAGCTGAGCCAGTCACTAATACCATTATATTCGTTGATGCCATGGACAATGTTAAAACCATTGTGGAGATTCTTCGCTCAATGGATACGAATATCTTAAAGGACATGGGTGTAGAGGTTATACAGCTACAACACCTAAGTCCAAAGGAAATTACTGAAGCCTTTGACAAGGTGGTTCAAAAGATCAACCCGACCTACAGGGAGATGATCTCCCGAAATCTTGTAGTCCTCCCTCTAGAGCGCGTGAGCTCCATTATGATTGTTTCTTCCGATCCCCATGTTATGAAGACCGCTAAAGAATGGATCAAATCGCTCGATGTCGAGGGTAGAGACTCGGGAGAACAATTCTATGTATACTTTGTAAAAAACGGTTTAGCGAAAAATATTGTAGGTATTTTAAAAGAACTCTTCACTGGTAAGAAAGAGGCTCCTCAACATTTACCCCAACACGTAGTATCTGCAGAACAAAGGAGACCCGAAGAAAAACAAGAAGCTGAAAAACAAGCCCAGGCCACTGCAACAACTACTACCACTACCGCCGCAAGCACCCTTTCATCAATTGGTGTAAAGCTTACAGGTGAGGTTTCCATAATATCGGATGAGACAAATAATGCCATTATCATTAAAGCCAATCCCACGGACTATGCCAGGATAAAGCGAGTTATTGAGGAGATCGATATTCTACCTAGGGCCGTTCTTATTGAAATGTTAATTGCGGAGATAACCCTAAATGACGAGACTCAATATGGTGTGGAATGGTTTCTAAAAAACAAGGCCATGAAAATTGGAGGTAAAGAGGGGATCTACAGTTTAGTTCAAGACTATGGAGTACAATTTAATAGAAATTTCGACCTGGGCAAGGCAACATCCCAAGGCATAAGCTTTTTCTGGGGCACCTTGAGGGGGGATATAGCTTCTTTGGTAAATCTTCTCTCTTCCCTTACCCACTTCAATGTTCTCTCTGCCCCCACAATTCTTGCTACAGATAACCAAAAGGCAAGCATCACCGTAGGTGGTAAAACTCCCGTTATAAGCCAACAGGTCATCGACACGACCAGCACAAACCTAACAAACACTGTGCAATATGTGGACACTGGTATCATCCTAAATGTAACACCCCACATAAATGCTGGAGGCATTGTTAGGATGGAGGTAGAGCAAACTATTCGAGACGCCATAAAGAATACCGTCTCCGGTATTGACTCTCCTGCTTTTACCGAAAGGAAAATAACGACCAATCTATTAGCAAAGGATGGAACTACCGTTGTTATAGGTGGGATCATTCAAGAGAAAAGTAATATATCTCGCTCAGGTATTCCATTTCTTAGTAGAATCCCCTATATAGGTTCCGCCTTTTCTTCGACCGACAAATCCAAGGAACGGACAGAATTATTGATAGCTATTACACCACGAGTTATCGACCACGTGGGAAATGATGCTTCAGCAGAATTTCTCCAAAAACTTAGGCTTCTCAAGGCTGTCATGTCAGAATCTACGGCGCCTACCCCTCCACCCCCTCCACCTCAACTTCAACCCCAGGAATCCCAAAAGAACCCCTAATGTCCCCGAATAAGGACACCATTGAACATATTCATCCCCTTTTCTATGCCATCTCGACAAACTACCTCTACCGCTTTAACGGCATGATCTAATACCAATCTCAGAAGATCTCTCTCCTCAGGGTAAGGAGGGGCTAGAACGTATTCCATAATCTCTTCTCCCCGAAGGGGTCTCCCAATACCTATTTTTATTCTGGGAAAGTCTTTTGTTCCTAAAGTGTCAATAATGGACTGAACCCCTCGATGTCCCCCCGAACTTCCTCCTCTAGCGATCTTTATCCGTCCAAGTGGTAAATCCAGATCATCGTGAATAATCACCATCTCAGAGGGTTTTAAACCCTCCTTCATAAGAGCCTTTGAAACCGCTTCGCCGCTATTATTCATGTAGGTAAGAGGCTTAAGAGTAATCAACAGAAGATCATTCCAGTGGACTCTTTTTAAAACTCCCCAGGGGGTTTTTTTCTCTTCAAGTATGGGATTTGCCTTCTCCCAGATCAAATCGATGACCATAAAACCGACATTGTGCCTAGTAAAGACATACCGACTTCCGGGATTTCCTAAACCAACGAGAAGATTTATCATATTGAGCCTAACCTCTTTTATAACTAACTAAAAAGACACGGGAACCCTAAATTCCCGTGTCCTTACTGGTAAAACCCTACAGGGGACTCTACTCGGATGACTCCTCAGATTCACTCGCCTTTTCTTCGTAGTCTTCGACAATCTTTATCGATACAATAGGAGCTTCGTCATCGTCCATGATTCTAAAGGGATAGCGACCTCTGATGTCACTTATATGGATGACATCACCTATATCGAGGTCACTTATATCAATTTCAATCTTTTCTGGGATCTCATGAGGAAGACATCTTACGGAAAGTGTATGGAGGATATGTTCTACCACAGCCCCCTTTTTAACTCCTGGACTCTCTCCAACAAGCTCTATGGGCACTTCAACATCTAGGAGCTGATCCGCCGCTAGGGCATAGAAATCTACATGTAAAAGGCGTCTTTTAAAGGGATGAACCTGAACCTCTCTGATAAGAACCTGATGCTTTTCCTCTTTCGACTCTTTCCTGAGAGTGAGTTGAATGACCTTAGTTTCTTCTCCCATACTGGAGAGTAGTTTTAGTATATCCCGATAATCTACACTTACTGGAACAGCCCCATCAATTCGGTGGCCGTAAAGGATGCCGGGAATCTTGTCAGAGTTTCTCAACTTTCTGGCAATATTTTTGCCCGTTTTTGCTCGATACTCAGCCGTCAACTGCCATTCCATCTTTTCTTATGCCTCCCATGGATCATTTTTGTAGATCTTTCTTTCGTAATCAGATTGAGTAAAACACGGAAGAGATGGTCTCACCCCTGTTGAGAGCCGAGATGGCTTCAGCAAGAAGCGGGGCCACCGTGATATACTCAACATTTACACCAAATTCCAAGAGATTAGTATAAGGGGCGACGCTATCAGTTACGACAAGACGTTCCAATTTAGATGCTGCTATCCTTTCGGCGCAGCCTTTAGAGAAAATTCCATGAACACAGTAGGCTATAACCGAGGCCGCCCCTGCCCTAAGGGCTGCTTGTACCACACGCTCAATAGTTCTTCCGGTATCGACAATGTCGTCGTAGAGCACTACATGCCGTCCTTTAACATTCCCTACTATCCTTGGTGTAACCTCCCTCTCATCCATTATAGCCATGTCAAGGTCTAGTTCAGAAGCAAAAACCCTTGCTCGCCTTACTCCAGCCGCATCTGGAGCAACAACAATGCTGTCTGGTGGTAGGTGTTTCCTCGCATGCTCTACCATGACACTCATAGCACTTAGATGGTCAACGGGGACTTTAAAAAAACCCATTGTCTGGCCTGAGTGGAAATCTAGAGCCACCACGTGATCTACCCCAGCCTCTTCAATAAGACTTGCAAGCATACGTCCGGTAATAGGCACTCGAGGCTTTTCCTTTTTATCTCGCCTTCCATAGGCATAGTAGGGGATCACAGCACAAACACTTTTTGCAGATGCTCTTTTAAGGGCATCAATCATTATGAGAAGCTCCATAATATGGTCATTCACAGGGCAGCAAAGGGACTGGATTACATAGGTATTGAGTCCTCTCACGTTATCTCTTATCTCTATCCTAATCTCCCCGTCTTGGAAGGTGGTTACTAAAGCATCCCCTCTAGGAATATCAAGTAGAGAGCACACCGCATTGGCTAACCTTATGTTGGCATTACCGCTAAATACACGGTAACCTGCCCTTTTCTCCACTATGGAACCTCCCAAAAAAATGGCTGGGGTGGGAGGATTCGAACCTCCGAATGCGGGTTCCAAAGACCCGTGCCTTTCCACTTGGCGACACCCCAACCAAAAAGTGCTAATACTTTATAATATCGTCTCTAACTGAAGAAAGCACATGGCAAAGTCTTATCCAGCAGTAATCTTTCCCCATCTCCCTGGCTCTCTGCAAGACCCTCAAGGCCTCAACATCCGATGGGAAAACTCCAAATACCGTAGATCCACTTCCACTCATCGCCGCACCAAGTGCTCCCTCTTCTAGAAGCCACCCCTTTATCTCGTCTATCTCTGGATAAAAACTCCGAGTTACAACCTCTAGATCATTTTGGAGAAAACCGTTGAGCTCCCAGGGTGCTTCCAAAAACGCCTTAATGCTAATTAAAGGCTTTTCTTCTGTCAACCTTAAACTTCTATAAATCTTTGCGGTAGAAACCCCAAAGGGTGGTTTTATTAAAAGTAGAGTATAAGCAGGAACCCCTTCGACTACCGTAAGCTCATCACCAATCCCACTTGCGACAGCAGGGACAGCTCGTATGAAGAAGGGTACGTCAGCTCCTACCATTTTCGCTATTTCAACAAGCTCATTGTAGGAACAGGGTGATGGATTAAGGGCATTTAGAAATTTAAGCATGGCCGCCGCATTACTACTTCCACCTCCAAGTCCTGCGCCGACAGGTATATTTTTTACAAGTCTAATGATCAGGCCCGACTCAGGCCACCCAGTGTAGCTACGATATAATTCATAGGCTTTCCAGAGAACATTTCTTTGATCGCAGGGAACCTCAAAGCCCCTTGCGGAAATTTCTAATCCTTTACCACCCTTCCAATAAATTTCCATTTCGTCATATACATCAATAGGTAACATTAGACTCCAAAGGTTATGATACCCATCAGACCTTTTCCCTACAACCTGGAGCCACAGGTTAATCTTTGCTGGACAAAGAATAGGATCCCTCGCTTTCACGGTCAAAATACTCTATCTTTACGAGACCTTCTTAACAAATTTTATCCTCAAATCGTAAATAAGGGATTTTAAAAGCTGCTCTTCTGCTTCATCCAGGTTACCTTTGGTTTTCTCTTCCAGCATACCGAGGGTATCGATAATTTGCCTAGCTAACTGTAGATTTGTAGAAATTTGACCCGTCAAGGGATCCTTAACCTCACCTAGATGAACAAGAGCTGATGAAGCAAGAGAGAATACAAAGGTAGAAAAATCAACCTTTGGGAGAGGCCTCCCCTCCTCTGAGACCTTCTGACTGGCGGCCTCCTCGTATGCCTGAGCCGCTTCTTGATGCTGAGCTTCAGTAGGGATCGATTCTTCAGTTTTTCTATTCTCTTCTAAATCTTCTGGCTTAACCCTTCGCCTATCCCGGAAGATAAACCCCTTACCGCTATTTTTCTCCATAATAACTTACTCCCCGCGTGTATTTATAAATAAAGGCGTTGCACGACATTAACGTTTCGGATCTCCAATAACTCCTTAATTACATTATCCGGAACGGGCGTATCTGTTCTTAAAAGAATAATATTTTGACCCTTTTCCAACACCTGTCCAACATCCATCATGGATATGTTGATATTGTGTCGCCCAAGGCATGTCCCTATAGCTCCTATCGTGCCAGGAGTATCTATATTGTAGATAAGAAGGAGATTACCCTCCATGGCAGCTTCCAGTCTAAAATCATTGATCCTCACAAGCCTAGGATCTCTTTTTCCGAATATAGTTCCGGCTACAAGATTCTCTTCCTCCGATGTTATTAACCTTATGATAATTAGATTAGTGAAATCCTCCGTCTCTCGCCTAGTGGTTTCTCTTACTCGGATGTTTCTCTCCTTAGCTATAGCCAAGGCGTTGACGAAATTGACATCCGTTCCCATATAAGTGCTTAGAAACCCCTTTGTGGCGGAAATGGTAAGAGGCTTAAAATCGAGTTCAGCCGTATCACCAACGTATTCTATACTAAACTCCTTTGGAGCTCCACGGGTTATTTGGGAGATAAGACATCCGAGTTTTTCACTAAGAATCAGGTAAGGTCTGAGATTAGCCAACACTTCACCGTCAATGTTTGGAGCATTAATAGCATTTCGGATGGTCCCTTTGATTAAATAGTCAATCACCTGTTCAGCGACGGCTATGGCCACATTCTCCTGAGCCTCGTCGGTAGAAGCTCCTAGATGGGGAGTCATTATGACTTGATCGATTCCAAATAGGGGATGGTCTGGTGGTGGAGGTTCCTTCTCAAAAACATCCAAAGCGGCGCCTGCTACAATACCCTCATTTATGGCCTCGTACAGATCACGTTCGTTAACAATCCCACCGCGAGCACAATTTATAATGAATACGCCTCGCTTCATTTTTTTAAAGGTATCCCTATTTATAAGATTTCTCGTCTCCTGTGTCAGAGGAGTATGGATCGTTATGTAATCAGCTCGCGCCAGAAGCTCATCAAAGCTAACGGCTTCAACCCCTAACTTCTCAATAACATCGGAACTTATGTAGGGATCGTATGCGATAACCTGCATCTTAAGTCCCTTAGCTCTATCGGCAACTACTCGACCTATTCGACCTATTCCGATGATGCCAAGCACCTTATTGAATACTTCCTTTCCACGAAATTTCTTCTTTTCCCATTTACCAGACTTTATAGAAGCATTAGCCTGGGGGATATTTCGACTTACTGCAAGGAGCATGGCGATAGCATGTTCCGCCGTGGTGATAACATTTCCTTCAGGTGTGTTCATCACCACTATACCCTTTTTTGTAGCCGCCTCTATGTCAACATTGTCAAGCCCTATACCCGCTCTGGCTACGACCCTTAATCTATCTCCGGCCTCGATAATATCCCTTGTCACTTTGGTGCTACTTCTTATGATCAGAGCATCAAACTCTTTTATTACCTCCCTCAATTCTTCCTGCGTCAGACTCGTATTAACCTCCACTTCAAACTCGGGTATCTGAGATAGCCTCTGAATCCCTGAATCCGACAATGGATCGCTTATAAGAATTTTATACATGTTCCCCCAACCTCCCTTATCTTCTAGAATAAAAATTTCTCCTCCCTTTGGGTAGGACTACATTTTTAATTGGTGTTTAGGAAAAACTCAAGGAATAACATTGGAAGGAACCGAAAAATGCCTCTTCTCAAATGGGGGAGTGAATTAAGGTTCCAATGGCTTTGCCTAATCTAGTAAATCAAACAACCCCTCCACAGACCCCATTTTCTATATCCGCTTTTCGACTATCCGATTCCATCATCCACGAAATAACAGGTTTTGTGTTTCTAAGGGTCTCTATTATCTTAGCCACCCGAGCATTTAACTCCTGCACCACTTCTGCTAAGGTTTTAAGATAAAAAAGGTTCTTTTGAATATGATAGCCGTGGGGAATATCATCTGGCGTCTTTTCTAATAAATCTAGTAACTCATCAAGGAGTTTCAAATCATCAAAGGAAAATTCTCGATATGCAAGATCAACCCATTTATCCTTAAGCTCTTCAGGAATGTGATTTACTAACCTCACAACATCCTTTCTTATTCCGTAGTATATAGCTTCTCGCAATTTATAGATTAGCTCCCTAACACGCTCCTTCTCCTCTTCGAGTATTACCACCTCAGAACCGGGCACTTTGAAAATAGCCTCCCATAGGAGCGCAATACCTTGATCTATCTTCTCTCGAGCCTTGTCCGGTATTGGATTACTTACAATTAATTCCTGTTGCGTATCAATAACCTGCTGAATCTTTTTATAAAGAACGTGATCTAGGGGGATTCGATTCCTAATATCCATCGCCATCTTATTTAACTCTCTAATAAGATCCTTTCTGAAATTAAGGTTCGGAATGTGATTTTTAAGATAATCTTCCCAAACCTCTCTAAATAAGGCAATCTCGGTATTAATGGCTGAAGCGATAAAACCTAGCTTCATTATGGGATTTCTTAATTCGTGGGCTAAGACATTACAGCTTTCTATCCGCATCTGATCAAGCTGCCTTCTTGCCTCATAGAAAAACTCCTTCAGATGGAGGGAAAGAAGCTCAGAACCAAATCGTCTAGCTAGCTGTTTTATAAGCTTAGTGGACCTATCTCCTCGCCTTATAGAATTGGGAAGGAAGTGAATCTTTATAACAGCCACGACGGCGTAGTCAGTATCTTGCCATATTGGGCTACCATCCCAGGTTTTGGGATAATCATCAATGTTTGGAGGATATTCATATATCTCACTTTTTCTCAGGAGAACAGGCTCCATGTGATGGAAATCTTCCGGCTCTCCCATGAGTTGTTTTCTTACACTACGGGCATCTTCCATAGGATTGTCAGCTGTCCAACTCTTCTGATGTTCCACACACCAGGCCATAGCTTCAAGGGGACGCCCAGGCTCATCCCGATACTGAAGCCACGTTTTCCCCGGTGGATTATAATCAGAAATTTCTGGAAGTCCCCACTGAAGCTCCCCATTTCCCTCTTTTCTAATACCCGAGGTAATCCTTACCGCCCGAAGTTCTGGCATGGGTCCAATCAAATACACAGTCCCTTTAGTTGCATGATCAAGACACATTAAAATTGTCTCGATCACATCCTTACATACCTTTTCGAGGATCTCTACATGGTTGATCCTCATATCCAGCCCCTCACGAGCTATTTTCCCATTTTTTCTAAAATGGGAATTCCTCTTCTGATCCAAACAATCAGCCCCTGACCGATATCTCTTCGAATTTTGCTTTACTCCCGCTTGCGCAATCGGTCAAGGCATTTTATTGCTAAAGCAAAAATCAAACCACTCACAGCAATTTTCTAAACTCGTTATAACCAAATTCAAATGCTAACCTGTTAGTATCAAATATTTTGCTGGGGACAGTTCGCCTTAAAGCTGCAAGCAAAAGATCTTTGCTTGGAAAGATCTTTTTTCCTAGATTCTCCATAAAGGATGTCAAAAATCCAACAAGCACCACGTTAACAGCCTGATCCGACCCAGCCTTAAGCGCAAGTTCTAGAGCATCAATAGCGTAAAAACGGTTTATCTCCCGAGATATTATTTTGACAATTGTATCGATCGAAGGATAGGCCGCTCCCCCCTGTGTAACGGAAAAGGGAGGAATGGGTGCCGTATTTGTTACAGCGACACTTCCACTGTGACATTTGGGAAGAGCCCGAAGGGCCTCAAGGGGCTCAAAGGCCAGCATCACATCAGCTTCTCCCTCACCTAGAACAGCACTCGACCGTTCCCCAAGAACAACTGCCGATTCTACAACACCTCCTCGTTGAGCCATGCCATGAACTTCGCTCATAGATACCGATATACCCGCAAGAAGACCCGCCTCTCCAATAAGCCTCGTAGCCAAAAGAACCCCCTGTCCACCTACCCCTACACAGAAAATCCGAAGCATCTCCTCTCTTTCCATCAATAACTCCTTTTAGCGTAAGAAAAGGTTTAATGAAGCTTTACCGGTTTAATGGATTTACATATTTGAGCACAAACAGAGCAGCCAATACACATCAAAGGATTTATCTGAACTCTGTCCCCTTCTTTGTAAAAGGCAGGACAGGCCAGCTCACCAAGACATCTAACGCAGCCATCGCAGGTTTCATTGACTCTAAAGACTATTCTTCTTGCCTTCTTCACTATCCTTCGCTCCAACAGGGGACATGGGCTTCTTGAAATGAGCACATAGACTCCAGGATTCTTCTCCATGGAATCCCTAAGAGAAGAAATAGTCTCGCAGGATCTCTTTACCTGAATAGGATTTATTATCTCCACAGCTTTTGCTCCACAGGCTCTTACGATCTCTTCTATCCTTACCTTAGGCTCACAGAGACCTTCTCTCGTCATAGAGGCTCCGGGATGAGGTTGATGACCTGTCATGGCGGTTGTAGAGTTATCAAGTATCACAAGAAGAAAACTGTGATCGTGAAATACCGAGTTTATCAGAGCTGGGATACCCGCATGAATAAAGGTCGAATCCCCTACAAAGGCGATCACCGGTCTGTCCTGTGCCACACTAAAGCCCCCGGCCGTCGACACACTTGAACCCATACATATGAGAAAATCTGCCATACTGAGAGGAGGAAGAAGCCCAAGGGTGTAACAACCAATATCCGTAGGATAAAGGGCCTCAGAGCCAAATATCCTCTTTATCTCATGATAGGTCGCCCGGTGAGGGCATCCAGGACACAAATTAGGTGGACGCTGGGGGAGTTCCCTTGGCAATACACTAGGAGAAATAGCTTCATACCTTGGTTTGTAGCTTATACCCCAGAAACGGCTTATCGCAGCTCTTACCAGAGGCACGTTGAGCTCAAAGGCTCTAGGAATATATTCCTTCCCAGCGATCTTACCCGCCCATTTCGACTCCTGGGCAACTATTCTAATGGCCTCCTCAAGATAAGGTTCCAGTTCCTCAACAACAAGGACACTTTCAACCTCTGATAAGAAATCCTGTAGTAGCTTCCTAGGGATGGGAAAGGTCATACCCAATTTAAGAATCTTTACCTTTTCCAAAATCCCAAGGTCTCTTACGGCGTCCTCAACATAGAGATAGGAAACTCCACTCGTTATAATGCCAAGGGTCCCTTTTCCCCGGATAATCTGAAAAGAACTTTTTTCGGAGACTTCTTCGAGTTTCCTGAGCCTTTCCAAAAGCTCCACTCGAAGCCTTCGCCCCACCATGGGAACTACAACGTAACGAAAGGGGTCCTTATCGAAGACCCCTTTTATTTCCCCTTCTATTTTCCTATATTCCCCTACCTTCACAACTCCCCGAGCATGGTTAATCCTTGTGGTTGTTCTAACAATAGAGGGCGTTCCATATTTTTCTGAAATCTCGAAGGCCTCTTTCACCATTTCATAAGCTTCATGGGGCGTTGCAGGTTCGAGCATGGGAACTAAAGCCATCTTCGCATAAAATCGATTATCCTGCTCGTTCTGACTCGAATGAAGCGAAGGATCATCGGCTGTGACTATTACCATCCCACCCTTTACACCAACGTAGGCAAGGGTCATGAAAGCGTCTGCAGCCACATTAAGGCCTACATGTTTCATGGAACATAGACTTCTTACTCCGCACATTGCAACAGCGGCAGCGGTTTCCATAGAGACCTTCTCATTCGCCGCATATTCCACCCGAACCCCTGTCTCCCTTCTGATCTCATACATCCTGTCTATGATTTCTGAGGATGGTGTTCCAGGATAGGCTGAGACAAAACGGACTCCACTCTCAAGAGCCGCCCGCACAATGGCCTCATTGCCTAACATAAAAAGTGTAGAGGTCTCATTAGATGTGAGTTCCTTCATAGCTCCTTTTTCCTTTTTTAGAAGTTAAAGATGATTACAGTCAGTTCTAGGACGTAACGATATCATAATGAGAAAACTGCATTGTAAATGTTGCTCTTCCCTGACTGAGGGATCTTATGGTTGTAGCATACCCAAACATCTTCGAAAGGGGCACAATCGCTTGAAGCACCTGAACTGCCCGCCTTGAGATGATACTTTCAACTCGCCCCTTCCTCGCATTGAGGTCGCCAATGATGTCTCCTAAAAATTCTTCAGGTGTCGTAATTTCTACCTTCATATACGGCTCA
The DNA here is from genome assembly GCA_026417655.1 of Syntrophobacterales bacterium. Classification (GTDB taxonomy): domain Bacteria; phylum Desulfobacterota; class Syntrophobacteria; order Syntrophobacterales; family Thermodesulforhabdaceae; genus JAOACS01. Next base: position 27,225 of record JAOACS010000022.1, on the reverse strand, counting down.
AGTAGAACCGGTAATGCCCTAGAACAGGCGTCTTTTACGGCCATACTAGCAGCAACTCTCATGGCAAGATCACTTGGCCTCTGGGGATCACATTTTGCCCCAATTACTCGAACTTCCGTATCGGTCATAGGATACCCTAAAATCGTACCGCTCGATAAAGCATCCTCAACACCCTGTTCAATATGGGGGAACATGATTTCTGGAATAACCTCGGGAGGCACATCAAGGGAAACGATATTCCCCCGTCCCCTACTTCTTGGTTCAAGGCGGACGGTAACGGCTCCGAAGTGTTTAACCCCACCAATGTCCCTATCAAAAACTGCTTCACCATCGGCTGCCTTTTGTATCGTTTCTCGATAGACAACCTGAGGCTTCCCAGCATGGACTTTTACATGATATTCCCGTTCAAGCCTTGTAAGCAAAACATCAAGATGAAGTTCCCCCATCCCTCTTATAATAATTTGCCCTGTATCGGGATCCTCATGAAATCTAAAGGTGGGATCCTCTTCAGCAACTCGTGAGAGACTTTCAATGAGTCTATCCTGATCCCCTCGAGAATAGGGTTCCACAGCCATGGAGATGACAGGATCATATATCTCTATTGGTTCAAGAAGGATCGGTCGAGCGGGATCACAGAAAGTATCACCCGTTGTTGCACTCTTCATTCCCATTATTGCTACAATATCGCCTGCTTCAGCCCTATCCTTTCGCTCTCTTTTATTAGCATGCATGGAAAATATGCGAGAAAGTTTCTCTTTGGTTTTCTTTGAAACATTATAAATCTCAGATCCAACTTCCATTACACCAGAGTAGATTCTTACGTATGTAAGTTTTCTTCCCTCATCCATAAAGATTTTGAAAGCAAGGGCTGCAAGAGGTTCCTTAGAACTTGCAAACCTCTCCTCCCTAGCATTTGTTTCGGGATGAAACCCTACAACAGGTGGAATATCGAGGGGAGAAGGGAGAAAGTCTACAACAGCATCGAGAAGTGGTTGAATACCCTTATTTCTGAGAGCTGAACCGCAAAGAACAGGAACGGCTTTCAGTTCCAGAGTAAGTTGTCTAAGTGTTTTGATAATCTCCTTTGGTTCGATGGGCTTTTCTTCAAGATATTTTTCCATTATGGCTTCGTCATGTTCGGCAATTTTTGATATGAGAAGCTCCCTTGCCTCCTGGGCCTGCTCAACTAATTGGGGATCTATATCTACGTCGTAATATTCAGCCCCTAGAGTCTCCTCTCGCCATACAATCTGCCTCATAGTGATAAGATCAATCACCCCTCTGAAATTCGACTCCTTCCCCACAGGAATTTGAATCGGGATAGGATTTGCACCTAGCTTTTCCCTCATCTGTTCAATGACTTGATTAAAGTCGGCTCCTATACGATCCATCTTGTTAACAAAGGCGATTTTGGGAACTCTGTATTTATCAGCCTGGTGCCAGACCGTCTCAGACTGGGGTTCTACGCCTCCTACAGCACAAAAAACAGCTATTGCCCCGTCGAGAACACGAAGAGATCTCTCAACCTCAATAGTGAAGTCGACATGACCGGGGGTATCTACTAAATGAATTTCATGATCCCGCCAAAAACAGGTGGTCACTGCAGAGGTAATGGTAATTCCACGCTCCTGCTCTTGGTCCATCCAGTCCATAACAGCGGTTCCGTCGTGAACTTCGCCCATTTTGTAGGATTTCCCCGTGTAGTATAGAATCCGCTCACTAACTGTCGTCTTTCCAGCATCGATATGGGCGATGATCCCTATATTTCTAATGCTTTTTAGCCTCTTCCCATTAGACATGGAATCCTCTCTTGCTAGGCCTATTTCTTTCTGCTTTAATTGAGTCTGTTAGAATGTAATTTCTAAACACACGACCGCTACTCTAAAAACTTGCTAATACTCTGTCAAGAAAACTACGCAAACGCTTACGTTACGCGGGAGAGATAAGATGATGAAGGGAAAAGACTTTCTATCAGGCTTTAGAATATGGCTTTTTATGACTATTATAGTTTTTATAACCCTAGATATAGCCCTTTCAGTAGAGACCCGAAAAATTCAACCAAAGCAGCCTACCCTAGATCCAGCTGCACTGGCTCAATATGAAGAACTTTCAGCATCACTTAACAGAGCAATTACTAACGAAAAGGCCCTTTCTGAAGAATTAGCCAAGAAAAAAGAGGAAATATCAAGACTAGAGGCTAGTCATTTGCAGGAAATAAACGCCGTTAGGTTGCAACTTTCAGCCTTCGGAAATCTACTTTCCCTATCCGGATCATCCTTAGAGGACCTAGAGAAGGCTCAAGCTAGCCTTAAACAAATTCTCGAATCCACATCAGCAAAGCTAAAAGAACTCTCAGGACACAAGGATGATCTGGAAAGTCGGCGGAAGATCCTCTATGAGCAAAAATCTATTAACGAAAGTCAAATCGAGAATATAAAAGACCAGGCCTCAATACACCCCATTGTTCGGACAGTCCTTAACCAGTTGAAGGAAATAAACCAATTGATTCTACAAAGAGAAAAACACCTTGAGGTTCTTCACGGAAAAATTGAAAAGATGATCTCCGAATGGTCACAAATTCAAGAAGAGGCCTCTCTTATTTCACAAAAAATGGAGATACGGATTGGAGAACGTAAGAAGGAAGAGCTTTTTCGTAGAAGCAAAAACCCCTTAACTTTGCTTGGCATAAAGGGGATTCGAGGGGATGTTGAACAATTAGGTTCTCTGGTAAGGCACTTATTTACAGTCGACTTCTGGACGGAACATATAGGTTCTTTATGGAATAGGGGCGGAGTTCTCCTAATTACATCCATCCTAGTATTCGTAATTGTGGAGTGGATTCTAGTATGGGTCCGCAAAATGGGTATCTCATACCTTACAGATTCAGCCAAACCGAGAAAGGGATGGTTCTGGATTGGCGTTAAACTCTTGGTATGGTCCCTACCCCTTATGGGCGCTACCGTTTTTGTGTACGGATATGGTCTTGCCCGTAATCTCTACGATACATTCTCGCCAATACGGCTTTTGGTCTTTTTGCTTCTCTTATGGCTTTTTTTCTCATGGATTATCAACTTCTTAAAACTTATTAGGGAACGAATCAGTGGAGACTTTGGAAACTTAATTATTCATCGACTTAGAGTCTCTGCCTCTGGGGCTCGATGGACACTCTTCGTATACCTTTTCTTACAAGAGTTTCTTGGGCGCAATAGTTCTTTGCTTTTAGTTTACCGTTTCTTTCTAGAAATTATTCTTCTTGGTTGGGTTATTGGATTCAGTAGAATCATTAAAAGATATGAGTTTTATGGAAGAGAGGCTCCTCGATCCATTTGGCTCAGAGGTTTGGTAAGACTCATTATAGTCTGGCTTTATGGAGTTTCCGTAGTAGGCATCTTACTAGAACTTGCCGGATATAGTTCCCTCGTGGTCTTATGGTACCTAGGCTGGGGACGAACACTGGTTGTGGGGTTATGGCTCTTCGTGCTCTTTATGATCCTAAGGGAATGGGAAGAGGTTGCTGATAGGGATTTTGAACATATTGAAGAGGGGGTTTCTGTTACGAAGGGCTCCTTCGAGTGGCTTATGGTTAGGTTTCTATGGGTTGCCTGGGGGCTTATAGGTATTGTGGGGCTTTTAATAGCCTGGGGAGCCACACAGGCCGTAATCGTTGCCTTCTTTAAATTACTAAACACCCCACTTCCCATTGGGGGATTTACATTTCGACTTAGCGGTCTTTTCTACTGCGCACTTATACTCGCCGTAACCCACGTGGGCGTAAAACTATTGAAGCACTTTCTCCGTAATAGGGTCCTTCGTAACAGTGGTCTTGAAGTGGGACTACAGGAATCTATTACAACAATAGGTGGCTACATCCTATGGTTCTTTGGAGCATTGGCTGCTCTTAATGCTCTAGGCTTCAGTGGCACATCCATCGCTGTAGCCTTTGGTGCCTTAGGGGTTGGATTGGGGTTTGGCCTTCAGAACATTTTTAATAACTTTATCAGCGGCTTGATACTCCTCTTCGAACGCCCCATTCAGGTAGGGGATGCTATAGAGGTTGATGGCGTTTGGGGAGAGGTGAAGAAGATTAATTTCAGGTCGACCATTATCCAAACATGGGATAACGCTTCGCTTATTATACCCAATTCCGAGTTCATAAGTGGTAGAGTGACGAACTGGAGTTTCAAGGATCTCCGAGTTCGAAGTAATATCGATATAGGAGTAGCATACGGCTCCGATATTGAATTGGTTAGGAAAACGCTTTTAGAAATCGCTGAAAATCACCCTAATGTTCTCAAAAGCCCCCAGCCGAGTGTCCTATTTCTTAACTTTGGTGATAGCGCTCTCATATTTAGACTAAGGGTTTGGACAATGGTTAACCTTAAGCTCCAGGTAGAAACGGACATAAGATTTGAAATATATCGGCTGTTTAAGGAGAGAAAGATTGAAATACCATTTCCCCAAAGAGATGTTCGTGTCCGTATAGAATAGTTAAGATAGAAAGGCTTTAATTTTCCCAATTAATTCCCTAGGTAAAAAGGGCTTTTGTATAAAAGCCGTATTTAGTTCGGAATTTATTTCATCAAGGACTATCTCATGGGAATAGCCGGACATATAGATTACCTTTAAATTCGGAAGCTTTTTTCTTAAACGATCAACCAATTGTCTTCCACTCATATGGGGCATAACAATATCAGTAATTACCAAATCTGGCACTACTCCCTTTTCTTCTACAAGGAGAATAGCCTCCCCACCATTGGCAGCAAGGGTGACTGTAAAACCTAACATGGTCAAAAAGCTTGCCATGAGTTCACGAATGCTTTTTTCATCTTCCACTACCAGTATATGTTCGCCCCTTCCGGTATATACTTCTTCATGTTTCACATGGGCTACCGTTTCAGCCTTTGATTTCACAACAGGTAAATAGATTTTAAAGGTTGTTCCCTTACCTGGTTCAGAATATACCCAGATATAACCATTAGACTGCCTAATAATACCATAGACCGTAGCAAGCCCGAGACCAGTCCCCTTTCCTATCTCCTTTGTAGTGAAAAAGGGTTCGAAGATATGCTCTAGGGTTTCCTTATCCATCCCAATCCCTGTGTCCGTTACACTCATTAATACATATTCTCCAGGAATCATCTCCCCATGTTTTGCAACATATTCTCCATCTAAATATACCTTGGCGGTTTTTATATAAAGTCTACCCCCGTTAGGCATAGCATCTCTAGCATTAGCAGCAAGGTTTAGTATAACCTGTTCAATCTGGACAGGATCGATCATAACCATCTCTAGGTCTGGATCTAGAGATAGCTCAAGAAGAATATCCTCTCCAATTAATCTGCGTAGCATATCTTCCATGTTCTGGATTAAAACATTAATGTTTGTAATTCTAGGCTTTAAAGTTTGTCTTCTACTAAAGGCTAAGAGTTGATGAGTCAAGTTTGCTGCTCGTTGGCCCGCCTCAATAATCCGATTCATATATTCTCTTAGGGGATCCTGAGGATGGAGCTTAGAAAGGATGATCTCTCCATAACCTAGAATCACATTTAACATGTTATTGAAGTCATGAGCGATGCCACCAGCTAACCGTCCGATGGAGTCAATCTTTTGCAATTGAAGTAGTTGCTCCTGAAGTTTATACTTTTCTTCCTGCGCCTTTTTACTTTCGGTTATATCTCGGGCAATACCTTCTAACGCAATTACATTGCCGGATTCATCGTGGACTGCAACATTTCGAAGTTCCGTCCAAACAATGGAGCCGTCCTTTCGTATCCATCGAAGAAGGACCGGCCGCTCATAGGAAGCGGTCCCTTCAATAAGCATATCTAATGATTGGCGATCATCTGGATGAATAATTTTAAATATTATATCTGGATCGGCATAATATTCCTCCGGTGTGTAACCAGTTACATCCTTAAGAGCGGGGCTTATATAGGTAAATCCCCTCTTGGGTGACAACTCATACCTATATATTATATCTGGAGCATTTTCAGCTAAGCGACGAAACCTTTCTTCACTTTGTAAGAGAGCTTCCTCAGTCTGTTTCTGAGCTGTAATATCTTCAACAACTACTTCAATACACTCACCATTTTCGCAAAGTCGCGCTGAAACCCTTACCCAAGTGATAGGTTTATTTCTACCATATACTTTGGTTTCGAAACCTCCTATAATCCCATCTTTAACAATCCGATTTAAGATTTGCTTTATATCATTAGGCTCCATAAATAGATCCAAGAAGGAAAAGCCCTTAGCAAGAAACTCTTCACGACTTTCAAAGCCAAGGATACGGGCCAGCTGATTATTACACTCTAGGATTCTAAAGTCCAATAAAGCCGTTCTAAAGAGCCCTACCGGAGCACCATAGAACATGTTTCTATAATTTTCCTCGCTTCGTCGAAGAGCCTCCTCTGCCCGTTTTCGGCTAGTAATATCGGTCATTAAAATAGTTAACCCCTCCGATGACGGGAAAATTCGGGTCTCAAAAAAGCTGTCCGTTATCTGATTGTAATATTCAACCGTTACTGGCGATTGTTGATACCGAGCATCCTGTAACGCTTTACCTAACGGAGTATCCCTACTCTCTGGGAACTCGTGCCAGTAGTTTCTATGGAGAAGATCTGTTAGGTAATGTTTACTTAATATTTTTACCGCCCTTTCATTTAGGTAAACGAAATTCCACTCCTTGTCTAAAGCAACAATACCCTCATGTAAACGGTTTATCACTCGAGCAATCAAATCTCTCTCCCTCTCAGCCTCTAGTCGTGCCTTTTGTTCATAGGAATACCTGCGGGCCCTCAGAAGAATACCAATCCGCGCCTCTAACTCTATTCTCTTGATCGGCGTCGTTATTACCTCATCAATAGATCTCCATAGGTGGCGAGTAGTGTATTCAACATCTTGTCGTGATGTAATCAATAAAAAGGGCAAAAACAAGGGGGCTACTTCTTTTTTACTCTCCTCGACAGCTTCCCAGTAACGATCCAGTGAAATCCCATCCAAAATACCAAGGTCGTAATCACATCTCCTAATGGTTAAGCTGAAGTCGCTAGAATTGTCCGAAACAATCATTTCATACTTTCTATCTAACATCTGTATTAATAAACGACGGTTTTCTCGATTCTCAATCAAAATAAGAATCCTATGCATCGATTCGATCCCTTACTTATTAGCTCCTATAATATCACGTATAGACCTAAAAAAATGCTTTATTATTATCGGCTTGGGCAGTATACCCCGAGCACCATATTTAATACCTGAACGTTGAATCTCAGGATTATAGCGGGGTGATATAATGAGAAAGGGTATATTTAAAGAATGGAGTCTTTTACAACGCTCCCAAATGGCTTCTCCAAAACCGGAAATATCTACCAAAGCAAGCTCAATACAAGAGCTCTCTTCAATTATACGATCTGCCTCCTCTAGGTTTGATATCTTAATTACCTGATAACCACCTCTACTCAACAGCTGGTCTATTAATTCCAGATTCTTACGATTGCTATCTAAGACGAGTATCATGACCCTTTAACCCACTCTGGTTTCCCAGTTAAGATGCCCCTAAGATTTGTCAAAGGTTCACCTATTTTTATGCCATCTTTAGTGATTTCATACTCTCGCAAAGTCTTTTCGAAATCACTCAACCGCTTTTTTATTACGCCAATAGCTTTTCTTAATTCTCCCTTTATTTCCAGGTACCTAATAAAAATTAGGTTATCTCCAAGGTAGCTAATACCCCTTTCGGTAGCTTTGAAATCTCCGGTTATCTGCTCCACTTCATTTATTATCAATACGGTAACTCCCATATTAGCAAGATACTTGCACAGGGCATGGAGTCTACTCACTAAATCCCCTCCCCTCAAAGAAAGCCTATAACCAGCAAGGCTATCAAGCATGACAATTCGAGCACTTTTTTCTTCCACCTCGCAGCGTACAATATTGGCTAATTCATCGGGAGTAAACTGCATAGGCTCTATCCTTACTATAGAAAGACTACCACCTTCAATCATTGAACGGACAGGAATGTTTATAGCTTCGCAACGACTGATTAGTGATTCAACCCCCTCATCAAAGATGTAAACTACCGAGCGTTCACCCCTTCTTGAAGCCTCACTCATAAATTGAATCCCTAGGGTAGTCTTTCCGGTCCCACTAGCCCCAGTAATTATCGTTGTTGTGCCTCGCTCCAAGCCACCATGTAAAAGAGCATCTAATTCTGGCACACCAGACGGTATTAACTCCCTTTCAAATTCTCTCCTGTGTTCTTTTGGTATAAGCCTTGGAAACACTTTCATCCCTTCCTCTGTAAGCTTGTAGGGATGAAAACCTCCCCGAAAATCAGATCCACGAAACTTGGACACATTTAATATATATCCCTCACTGTGACTATAGCTTAGATTGATAACCCCATCTGCTAGGAATTGAAGATCCTCATCGGGTGTTTCCTGGCCGTATTCCGAAGCAAACATTACGGTAGCCCCATTATCTACAAGAAAACGGAGAAAAGATAAGACCTGTTTTCTAAACTGAAAACTATCCGTAGCAAAGTATCGAAACTGGGTCATTGAATCTATAAAGACACGATTAGGTTTTAGGCTTGCTACCGTTTCAACGATCTTTTTCGTGATAGGCTCTCTTTCAATCTCTGCCGGAGAAAAGATGTCATAGCTTTCTACCTCAATGAAAAATTCAGGAGTTGGGCTTAGATCAAGAAAATGTATCCCCTCTAGATTAAAGCCTATCCAAAGAGCGTTCTGACGTATGTTTGATTCGGGCTCACCCAGTGTAATACAGAGAACCCTTTCTCCCTCCATCACCCCTTGAGCGAGAAAATGTAATCCTAGCGTGGTCTTACCAGTCCCAGGTCCCCCCCTGATAAGATAGGTTCGGTTAGAGAGAAGCCCACCCTGTAACACCTCATCAAGTCCGCTAATGCCTGTAAAGATACGCCTCGGTATTTGCTTAACTGACATAATAAGAACTCTCCACAGGTTGTTATATAAACAGTTTTTTTACAAGAACGCCTTTCTGTTTCTCAACCCAAAAATTATGCCCGATATATGTAAAAAAACTTTTAGTTTTATAATCTAGCATAAACTGATTAGAATTTCAATTTTTCATAGCTTCCACAGTGAAGGAATCCCCCAAAGGACTAGAGACGTAATTTTTGATGGAAAAAGGGGCAATTTGCTTGTAATTTATACTACGTGTCCTTTAAGGTTAACCCTAGAAAGGAGAAACCATGGCAAAGATTATGATAGTTGATGATTCAAGCCTACCAAGAAAGATGTTTAAATCCATTCTTACAGAAACGGAGCATACTATCCTTGAGGCATCCGGAGGCATTGAGGCTATTCAATTATACACAGCTGAAAAGCCGGACCTGGTCTTTCTTGATCTAGTCATGAAGGACATGCACGGGCTGGATGTTTTAACAAAACTTCGAGAAATTGATCCCCAATGCCGTGTCATAATTGTTACCGCAGATATACAACATAGCACAAAGGAAATGGCCTTTAAGAAGGGAGCCTTAGACTATATTTCCAAGCCTTTCAACAGGGACCAAATTATAGAACTTCTAAACCGCTATCTTTAAAAAGACAATAAGGGGAGGTAGCTATGGAATTCTCGGAAGAAAGAAAGGACGCTCTCCAGGAAGTAATCAATATCGCTTTTCATCGGGCAGCCTATTCTCTTTCTGAACTTACTCAAAAGCGAGTTGAACTGAAGGCTCCAGAGGTTTATCTTTTTTCTACGAAGGGATTAGGGGATTTTCTAAAAAACCTTTTAGGGGCTGAACTGGTTATGGTAAATCAGTTCTTTAGTGGTAGCATATCGGGTAATGCCCTTCTTATAATGGATCCCCAAAGTGCCTTGACCCTTGTTGAGCTTATATCCGAGGACAGATCTGGTCTTCCCAGGTTAGACGAAGGTGACCGAGAAGTGCTTCTTGAGATAGGAAACATACTTCTTAATGCCTACGTAGGAACTCTCGGAAATTTGATGAAAGGCAACATAGCCTTCTACATCCCTAACATTCGAGTTGACAGTGTCCACGCTATGGTGGAAAGTATCTCCCTTGATGGGCAACCACTCCAGCATGCAGTAGCGGTTGTAACTGAATTTGTTGTTAAAGCCACAAATATTACAGGCTGTGTTGTTATCATTCTTGGCATAACATCCTTAGAAAAACTAATAGAGGTTCTCGACAAACTTCTACAGGATAAAGAATAAAGGGCTATCCATGGACAAGGAGTTTCTTTTATCGACTCTACAGTTACTAAACAAGGGAGTAATAATTACCGACTCCCATCTGACTATCCAATTTGTAAATAAGTGGATTGAAGAAAAAAGCGGGCGTTCTACGGCATCTCTTATTGGAAAGAACATCGCAGAGGCCTTCCCAGAACTTAAGGAGCGAAATCGCCTGCAATTTTACGAAAGAGCCCTAAGGGGAGAAAGTGTCATCATATCTCAGCGTTTTCATCAATTTATCTTCCTTTTTCCTTCAGGTATCGACGATCCCTCGTTGTCCACTATGCTTCAGTCGGTCCGTATAGCTCCAATATTGATAGGAGATAGGAGTCATGGCGTTGTTACTATAATTGAAGATGTCACCGAAAGGGTTTTAAAGGAGAGGGCATTACAGGATCAGGCGGAAAAACTCCGGGAGCTCAATACCCTCCTACAGCATCGTGAGCAGGAATATAGAACCATCGTTGAACATATTGGGGATATAATATTAGTAGTGAATAGCGATTTCTTTATCCAATATGCTTCTCCATCGTTTCAAAGAGTGCTTAACAGATCCCCCGATGATCTATTTTATACATCGTTACTACGCTGGCTTTCTGTGGAGGATTCTAAAAAAATTATCGATATTTTTTCCTCTATTCAGGAATCGGGTAGAGTTCCTAAAACACCCATCGAAATTACCCTTCAAGATAGGGAGGGAACACTTCGCTATTTTGATGTCTTCGTAAGTTTTGTAAAAAGGGAGGAAGGGGATCCCTCCAGTCAGCCTCTATGGATTCTCGTTCTTCATGAAACTACGGAAAGAGTTAATTTAGCAGAACAACTAAAGTTGGAAAGAGATTTTATAAAGACCGTTCTAGATACGGTGGATGTTCTTGTGGTGGGGCTCGACCCTTCAGGTAGAATTGTTATCTTCAATCGAGCCTGTGAGGAACTTACGGGTTTTCGGGCTCAGGAGGTCGTTGGAAAGTTTTTTTGGGAATTTCTAATCCCTAAGGAGCAAATAGATGGGGTTATTAAAATCTTCGATGAGCTTAGGTTCGATGCGATACCCAACCGATATGAAAATCACTGGCTTACAAAGAGTGGAGAAAAACGCCTAATCGCCTGGAGAAATAGCATTGTAAAGGATGCCGATGGAAGGCCAAAAATAATTATAGGAACAGGAATTGATGTAACCTTGGAACGAGCTATTGAGAAGGAGCTGAGGGATTCTAAAGAAGAACTTATAAGACAGCTTGAGGTGGTTAGAAGGAAAAACCGTATACTTGGACTATTAAGCGAGCTTAACGAAGAGCTAATGATAAGTAAAGATGAAGACGACATAAAAAGGGTTATCTCTAAGTATCTTAGTGAAATTTTCTCCCAATGGTCATGGGTATTATATACACTTGATGGGGAGAAAGCGGTGCTACTGAAGTGGGTCTCCGGTGGCGAACATTCTTCTGAGATACCTGAATGGATAGAATCTGAAAGCTGTTGGGCATTTCGTATCTCCCGTATCTACGAATGTCGGGGAGGAATCTCAACGACCTGTGGAGCTAAAAAATGGAGAAGTTTCTCCCTGTGTGCGCCTATATTGCATCAGTCCAATATTTTTGGTGTCATGTCACTCTGTTTATCTCAGCAGCTTACAGATGATGAATGGCAATTCTGGAAGGACGTGCTCTTGATGGTTTCACGTTTAATAGGACTTAGCTTCTGGAGCTATCGTATAAAGATAACCCTTAAGGAGCAGTCGATCCTCGATCCCCTTACAGGTCTATACAACAGACGGTATTTGGAGGATTTTTTAAAAAGGGAATACTCCAGGGCTATCCGAGGGGGTTTTCCTGTTGCCATTCTAATGGTAGACATAGATCATTTCAAAGAAGTAAATGACCAATTTGGTCATATAATAGGAGATGAGGTCTTAAAGCACCTTGCTAATATCTTGCGAGGTTTCTTCAGACTAAGCGATCTTATTTGTCGATATGGAGGAGAAGAGTTCCTAATTGTGTGTCCCGATATGGATATTGAAGTAGCCAGAGAAAGGGCAGAGAAACTTAGAAAAAGGGTAGAAAGCACCACCTTTCCTTTGATTGGGGGGAGGATTACAGTCTCCATAGGTGTTGCAGTATTTCCCCGCCATGGTGATACTATCAATGAAGTGATTGAGAGGGCCGATGAAGCACTTTATGCCGCGAAGGGTAATGGAAGAAATCTAGTTATGACAGGAGATTATCCGTCCAACTTCCCTGTGTTGACATGCTATTAATCGCTATGCAATAGTGTTTCCTGCCGTTTTTTAAGATCTAAGAAATAAAAGCAAAAAGGTATTAAGTTCGCAATGATTGTTGACTTCTGTTGGATTGATGGTCAGGAAGTAAAGCCCAACAACGATCTTGCAGTAGAAGATCCAGCGGATAGAGTTGTAGTAGCTAGGGTTCCCCTTGCAGGATCTGAAGAAGTAGCCTCTGCAGTGGAGGCCGCACTAAGGGCCTTTCCAGTTTGGAGATCATGGCCAGTTGAAAAAAGATCCGAAGCCATCCGAAAGCTTGCGATAGCTATAAAGGATCGGCAAAGGGAGCTCACCCTTCTTATTTCTCAAGAAGTTGGAAAACCAATTGGTGCAGCGCAATCGGAGGTTGAAAGTGCTGTAGAGTTTCTTCTTTACTGTGCCGAAGAGGCGAAACGATTTAGAAGCTATATGGGTAATGGTTTTATCATAAGGCATGAACCAGTGGGGGTTTGCGGCATAATAACGCCCTTTAATTATCCCCTGAGCACTCTGGTTACTAAAATCGGACCAGCTCTTTCCGTAGGATGCTCCGTTGTAGTAAAACCAGACGAGCACACCCCCCTCTCAACCCTTGTAGTTGCAAAGCTTACATCCGAGGTTGGCTTTCCCCCTGGTGTAGTAAACGTTGTCACAGGTCCTGGAGCACCAACAGGAGAAGCCCTTTTAGATCATCCAGAGGTAAGGGCCATATCCTTTACGGGAAGCACAGAGGTTGGAAAAAGAATTTATGCTAAAAGCTCCCCCTTTGTTAGACGTCTTGTTCTGGAACTAGGGGGAAACTGCCCCGCTTTAGTAGCTTCCGATGCGAGATGGGAAACATTTATTGACTCCATGGTTAGGCAGACCTTTAAAAATAGTGGTCAATATTGCTACCGCATAACCAGGTTCATAATACACAGGTCTATCTACGAAGAGTTTGTAAAAAAATTTGTTGAAGGAACAGGATCCCTCAAAGTGGGGCATCCTAGAGATCCATATACTGATCTAGGTCCATTAAACAATAGGCGAGTTTTCGAGAGATTTTGCCATCAGATAAATCACATCTATGAGACTGGAGCAAAACTTATTATTGGTGAGCTTCCCTCCATAGGCAAAGCCTCTTCTAAAGGGTATTTCTGTAAACCTCTTGTGTTCTCCGAAATTCCAAGCGACATTAACATCTCGGAAGAAGAGTTCTTTGGTCCCGTTGCCTTCTTCTTTTCTTATGAAAATGATGAAGAGGCTTTAAGACTTGCAAATGCCTCAAAATTTGGACTTGCTGCCTACTTATTCACCCAAGACATGGAGCGAATCAACTTTTGGGTTAATAATCTAGAGGCTGGAAGTGTATGGGTAAACTCTATCCATCAGGCTCGCTTCGACGCTCCTTTTGGAGGTTACAAAGAAAGTGGTCTAGGGAGGGAAAAGTCCCCTTACGGCTTTGAATCCTTCACAGAGCTAAAAACGGTTTACTGGTCTATCCTATAGTGAATTCGAGGAGGAGAAGAGATGGTTCCCATTATCTGCATAGTTGGATATCACAAAAGCGGTAAAACAACATTTATCGAAGCTCTTATTCCTGAATTGAAATGTAGGGGATACCGCGTAGGAACCATAAAGCATGATGTGCACGGTTTTGAGATAGACCAGGAAGGGAAGGACACATGGAGACACCGAAAGGCGGGAAGTACTGTTGTAGCTCTTTCCTCACATGCTAGATTCGCCCTTATCAAAGAACTTAATCAAGAGATTTCGATAGAGGAGGTTGTTACTAGATTCTTTGGAGATGTAGATATCGTGCTAGTCGAGGGTTTTAAACAGTCACATTATCCTAAGATAGAGATCTTTAGAAAGGAACTAGGAGAACCGCCAATTGCGACCTTTTCTAATAATGTTTTCGCTGTAATATCCGAAGATCCCGTAAATGTGGATGTTCCCCTCTTTCCTCTAAGGGAGGTAAACCTAGTTGCAGATTTAATAGAACAGAGATACCTAGCCAACAGAAGATCGTCTAATACGACGGTTTTATTTAATGGGAAAAGGCTTCCCATGAACGATTTTGTTACAAAAATCGTAGAAAATACCATTATTGGTCTATGTAGCACCTTACGAGGCTGGAACGAACCATCAGAGATAGTCATAACTATAAGGCGTCGAGAACATCAATGATTGAAGCCATTACAGGTGTTATTCTCGCTGGAGGTCGAAGCAGTCGGTTCGGAAGGAATAAGGCTTTGGAACATCTAGGAGGAGAGCGATTTATAGATCGGTCCATAAGGCTTATGAGAGACTGGTGTAGGGTGGTGTTTGTAGTCTGTCAGAACCTAGAAGAATATTTTGGCGTTGACGCTAATCTTATCGCCGACATTATACCTAACAGGGGACCCCTGGGGGGACTTTATACGGCCCTCCTTTTCAGTCCAAAGGAATGGGTTTTTCTTAGAGCGGTTGATATGCCATTTCTCGAGAGAAGTTTTGCGGATTTTCTCATAAAGAGGACTCTTGAAAGAAAAGCCGATGTTGTAATTCCTTTGAAGAATGGAGAATTTGAACCGCTTTGCGCCTGTTACAATGTAAGATGTATCCCCCATATAAAGCGGGTAATTGAAAGCGGTGGAGGGAGAATGATTCAATTTTTTCAAAAAGTTCGGGTCGATGCTATACCTGAGGAAACTTGGAGAAAGGTCGATTCGGAAGGTAAAAGCTTCGTTAACGTAAATACTTTGAAGGAGTTTGAAGAGATAGTCAGAGCAGAAAAGGGAAACCCTTTGCCTAACTTATTAAAGAATGGTAACCTGTGAAGGATTCAATAAATACTTCTTAAGAAGAAGGCAGTGAAACAGGCGATGCTTAAGGGAACGATCATTGAGGAACGGTATTACGATATCTTGAAAAGGTTTTTCGTCCCTGTACTTGTGAAACTGAGACTCGAGCCCAATCATTTAAGCCTATTAGGGCTTCTTTTCAGTATCCTTGCTGGTATATGTTACGTTCATTCGCCTTTCTGGGGCGGCAATTTTACACTCCTTTCCGGTCTTATGGATACTCTAGATGGTTCCCTAGCTAGGACAATAGGTAAATCAAGAAAAGCTGGAGCCTTTCTCGATTCAGTTCTCGACCGATATACGGAACTTTTTATCTTTCTTGGGATATGGGGATATTTCTACCGTATCAATTACTCAGTTCATCTTGTCTCAGTTTTGATTATTCTTATTCTCTTTGGCTCTCTCATGGTAAGTTACACTAGAGCACGAGCAGAAGGCCTTGGTGAAAAATGCCTTGTAGGGCTTTTTCAAAGAGGGGAACGGATCATTATTTTGGGGTGTGCAGGGATAGTATACTTCTTCCTGCCTCACCCAATAGTTTTATTCGCCACCCTTTGGATTTTCTTAATTGGAACCAATGTAACCGCCTTTTGGCGATTCGCCCATGTTCTGAGAAAGCTTAAACAGCGTGAATAGCCTATTTACCGAAGGCCTCTGTTTTCTGTAGGACTATTTTGTCATCCTCTCGATATATTTCGAAGGTATCACCCACAGAAAAACCGAGCTGGTCTATAAGAAGAGCCTTATTAAGGGTTATGCTACCGCTCTGACCTATGGTTCTGAAATTATCCGTCTTGACAAAAACAGACGGCTTCTTCTCCTTTTTTCGGATAATAACAGGTTTTTCCGACCTTATATCCCGTGACTCAGTCCTATGGGGGGATCTACTCTGAAATACAGACTCCCCCTCAAGCTCTTCTACTACCGTAGATTGACGAGCCTCCGTTACCGGCTTTGGAGCTGAATAAGAATTATAAGAGACAGGCTGCTGGGTAGAGGGTCCCCGTTTCGTTCCAAAATCTACGGGAGGGATTTCCCCTAGTTCCATCAAACCCCGCATGTAAAGATCCTGCACTTCACTCTTGAAACGAAGACCAAATAGCTTTTGAACAGCTTCAATCGAACGACCATTTCGGATTTCATTCACTATAAGTTTAGGGTCGATGTTTTTGTATTCTACTTCCATAACTTACTCCTAAGTCCTCCTTTAGTTTAAAGAAAATAACTAATTATACTAGATACCTCGAATAACGATTTACCAAAGATACTAGATATTATGTAAAGACCCTTCTATCTGATACTTCATCTTGAGCAAAATCAGCAGAAAATATAATAACTCTCTTAACCAAATATATCTTAAAAATAACGATGAGTTTTGTCAATCGAATTAATATACATATATCTAGACTCGGCGCCCAAGTTTACTATTAAACCATCCCCTCGCACAATTTCCTTATACCTTCGGAACAACTAACCGTCATTTCCACAACCCTTTCCGCCAATTCATCTGATAAAGTACCACAGCCGCAACTCGGTGTAATCATTGATTGAGTAAGTAACGTCCCAATCTCAGAACTATTAAAATGCTTCTCCCACAACTTTAAAAGCCTTTGAACCAAGGAGGTATCATTTTCCTCCCCTATCTTAGTAGGATCGTCCGTGGGGATTAGACCCCAGGCGACAACACCACCCCTTGATATAAAAAGCCTTATATCATCGTTATAAATGCAGAATTTGTCACCATAATTATAGGCATCACAGTTTACAATATCTATTTTAGATGTGAGAAGAAGTGACCAATCGGTGTTAGCACACACATGGACCCCAATAAGCACCCCATGGGGATTTAGAAGTTCATATATTTCGTCAAAGAGTCGCAGGATGTGCTCCTTCGAAACTCCAATAAATGCTGAAGAGCCAAAACCGGAAAGAGCTGGCTCATCGAAAAATATAATTACTCTTTCCGCAAAGGTCTTAAACCATTTGGCCTGCCAAAGGGCCTTCATAGCAAGGTGCTTTGGAACAAGGTCAAACATACGATCATCGTAGAGAAGGAGCCTACCATTTGGAGCCTTTAAAGAGCTAAGGAGTGTAAAGGGACCAACAACTTGCCCTTTAATCGCCTTGTAGGATCTATTGGGTAGATCTGAGAGTCTTTCGATGAAAGCCAAAAGGGTTTTTCCTGTTTCAGGACCAAACTGGAATCGACTGTCCTTAATATCAATTTGCCCTTCTACCACGTCAAAATATTCAGAATAGAACTTGTAAATATCATCATCGAAGGAATCAGAGTCTGTAAAGATCACGTTTTGTCCCATCATGGTTTTAGGATCCCAACCTGGGAGCCCTTCAAGATATTGGTTCATCATTTGTTCGGGCATGTAGGTAGTAAGCTGAGGCCAGACAGGAACTTCATGGAGTCTTTCTAAAATAAGATCTATCACATAGTCACGATTCCTATGAGGCATAGAGCCTATAAGTGTTGCGGCTCCACATGGTTTCCATTCCATAACGGATAACCCTTCTACTTAAGTGTCTTCCCCACCAAGGGGTGAATAACCCTACTACAATTCTGCTCCCCAAGTAAACACAAAAAGCTCCTTCCCCTATAGATTCCCTCTTACTTGACAGAATCTTTCAATAAGGAATATGGTGTAGTCGAGGTTCTTTAAACTAATATACCCTAGAGAGGTGAGTTGTTTTCTCCATGCTGGAAAGGCTACTTTCGAGGTTCAGAAAAAGGGCTGAAATCTCTTCTTTTCAGGAGATAGCTCCCGGCTATGAGTGCCCCGGCAAACCCTCTGTTCCCCTTCAGTTTATCTTTTATCGGATGATAGCCATGGGTACTATGCCAATAGATCAACAAAAGACTCTTGAGGAACTCTCCAAACAGGGTGTCATAATCTACGCCATAAAATACCGTTCCGCCTTTGACTTCTTCTATCTGAAGACTCGCCTATACCAACTGGGGCTTCCCGATCCCGTATTTGCCTTTGATATGAAGACATATCGATTCCTCCCATTTTTAAAGGCATGGAAGCTTAGAATGAAACACTTCCTTTCCTTCCTTAGGGGAGGGGGTGCTCCAGACCCCTACGATTCTGGAGCCTATGAAAGACATATAGAACAGGGAAACACAGGTGTGATGTTTTTGCTCGGAAAGAAGGCCTATCTTAAGCGAGCACTCCTGTTTGGGCAAGATCCTCTTCAGTTTCTGCTTGAGGTCCAGAAAAAGGTTGAAAAACCTATTTTCATTGTCCCATGTAGCATTGTTTACATAAGACATCCGGGAAAGGAGAATTCTTCTAGACTTTTCAAGTGGTCAGGAAGGGATCGAATTGGTAGTATAAGAAGGTTTATTTCTTTTATAAGAGGCTATCGATATGCGGTTCTAGAAATCGGCGAACCAGTGAATCTCAAAGATGTTTTTCCGGAACTGTCATCCATTACCGTAGAAAGGCGTTCCCAGATATTCCAGTTCAGAAACTCTCTTATTGAATCCATAAATCGCATAAATAGAGCGGTAGTAGGTCCCTCTCTTAAGTCTAAACTTGAACTAAAGGAAATGATCCTTCACAATCCAAGACTTCAGAAGGTAATGCAGAGGCGAGCAAAATCAAAGGGTTGCGAACTATGGGAAGTTCAGAAAGAAGCCGATCGTTACCTTGAAGAGATCGCTGCCGATTACAGCTACACCTTTATCAAATGGATGGAGACCTTCTTTAGCTGGGTATGGAATCATATCTTCGATGGGATAGAGGTAGATGAAGAAGGGTTTCGGAGGATAAAAAAACTAGCTCAGCACCACACCCTTGTATATGTGCCTTCCCATAAGAGCCATCTTGACTATCTACTCCTATCCTATCTCTTTTTTCGCCATAACCTTTATCCACCATTTATAGCTGCCGGTCACAACTTGGCCTTCTGGCCCGCAGGTCCCATATTTCGCCGTGCCGGAGCCTTCTTTATTCGCCGTTCCTTTAGTGGTCAAAGATTTTATGCCGAGGTCTTTTCAGTCTATGTAAAGACCCTTATTAGGCTGGGACATAATATAGAGTTTTTCATCGAGGGGGGACGGAGTCGAACAGGTAAACTTGTACTCCCCAAGCTTGGCCTTCTTTCCATAATCATACAGGCCTATGAGGAAAAATATTGTGAAGACTTAATATTTATCCCAACCTCGATCTGTTACGACCAGATACCAGAAACAGAATCTTACGTAAGAGAACTCAAGGGGGAAAACAAAAAACCTGAAGATATAAAGCAACTAGTTGGCGCTAGAAGGGTCTTAAGGAAACGCTACGGTAAGGTTTATGTTCGCTTCGGAAAGCCTATCTCCCTAGCCCAATATGTATCAAAACAGGGTATAGATCTCGCCCACGCTTCCTCTAAGGAACGGCACGCTCTCTATAAGAATCTTGCTCTTGCCATTATTGAAAACATCAATGAAGCCTCCGTTGTAACCCCCCATGCCCTCGCTGCATCGGCGCTTCTTACTACGGCTAAACATGGTATCACTCTTCAGTCCTTTCGTTCCATTGCGAAGCTATTCCACGACTACTTAATCTATGTGGGGGTCCACTTTGCAAGAACCTTTACCCATCCTGAGACCGTGTTGGAGGAAGCATTAGAGTCCTTCGAGAGGGAAAAAGTTATAACCCGTTTGAAGGCTGAAGACCCCGATGAGGATGATGTCATTGTAATCGATGGAAAGAAGAGGCATACGCTTGAGTATTATAAAAACAATACGATCCACTTCCTTCTTCCAGTCTCTTTCGTATCCTTATCTATTTTAGCGCAGAAAACCTTCGAACCCTCCGTCAACCAAATTATTAGGGACTACCAGTGGCTAAGAGAGCTTTTTAAATACGAATTCGCCTATTCTCAAGACGAACAGGAAGGCAAAAAAGAAATAGAGAAGGTTATCAACTTCTTTCTGAGACAACGCATGATTATTCCAGGCAATAACGAGGATCAATACCATCTTACCCACGAAGGACTTCACGGCGCTAGGGCCTTTGCTTCGCTCATGTATAATTACCTGGAGGGCTACAAGATATGCTTTAGCGGTATAAAGTTAGTTGAAAAGAAGAATGCCATCCTGGAACAGGATCTAGTAAAAAAATTTCTCAACCAAGCTGACAAAATGTTATCTATTGGGGTTATAGAACGGCCAGAGGCAATATCAAAGGTGATGTATGAAAATGCCCTTCGGTTTTTAGAAGAAAAGGAGATTCTTAATAAGAAGGTCGAACAGAGTTCTAGAAAACCTCCAAAGGAACACTTCACCCTTGGAGAAGCTAAACATCTTGCCTCTGCCTATATTAAAGAAATATCCCGTTTTCTTGGAAGGGAAGGCTTGTAGCTTGAGTCAATGAAACTATAGGGAGATGAAAATTGTGCAAAGCGGTGATATTGAACGGCTGGATCGCATCCTTCTTAATCGTCTCCAACAGTCTTTTCCGCTCGTTTCTGAACCTTTCCGGGAGCTCGCCGAAGAATTTAGAATGGAGTCTCAAGATGTGATCCAAAGGATAAAACACCTTAAAGCCCGTCGTATTCTTCGTCAGATAAGCGCAATTTTTAACACGGGAGCTTTAGGCTACAGAAGTTCCTTGATAGCGGTTGCGGTACCAGAAGAGGCTATAGAAAGGGCAGCAAAGGCGGTCAATGCCTATCCTGGTGTAAGCCATAACTATCTAAGGCCAGCCCCCTTTAATATGTGGTTCACTATAGCGGTTCCCCCATGGGAGAATATGGAAACTGTAGTGAAAAATCTTGTAAGGGAAGCGGGAGATTTTCCCTTCCTCATTTTACCAGCTCTGAAAAAATACAAGCTGGCCATGGTGCTCGACATGGTTGAAGAAAGTGAGGGGGATGGGCTTTCCGACTCTCGCTCCGATGTAACCTTTACGGTCTCTCAGGAAAAGTCCTTTCCTCTTACCCCAGCCCATATTGAAATTGTTCGCTGTATCCAAGAGGATCTTCCCGTTGTGGATAAACCCTTTAAATACTGGGCCGATAAACTCAACCTTGAGGAAGAAAACCTCCTAGAGACTTTAAGAGAATGGATAAGGAACGGTATAATAAGACGCTTTGCCGCCATCCTAAACCACAGAGAAGCAGGGTTTACAGCAAACGGTATGGTTGTCTGGATGTGCCCAGAGGATCGTATTGACGATGCCGGCATAAAGCTTGCCAAGTTTCCGGAAGTAAGTCACTGCTATTATCGTCCAGCCTATCCCCAGTGGCCATACAACCTTTATGCCATGATCCATGGAAAAACAATCGAAAGATGTCGAGAGATTGCACAACTTCTCGCAAAGGTTATCGAGATTCCTGAATATGAAGTTCTTTTCAGCGTGAGAGAATTTAAAAAGGTTAGATTGAAGCTTTTTTGGGACTAGAGAGGTGTGGGAATATGAAGCCTAAAGATGTAGACCGAGAAGAATACGAACGTAAAAAGCGGGCCATATTCGAGTCGATGTCGAAAAGAGGTAAGGAAAGAATTTTAAAAATGGGGTATGAAAACTGGGATCCCTTTCAAGAACCAAAGGATCCTCGGGAGATAATCTTTAGTAGTTCGGCTCAGCAAGCCATAAATATTCTTAAGGAATTCTACGAAGTAAGTGGTCTTGGAGAAGCCGCAGTTGACTACCACAGGGAACTTTTTGAAATAGTCCGAGGTTTCTTAAACGGAGATAGGAGGGCCCGAGTAATAGTCTCACTCTGTGCGTGGATTGAACGACGAACGAAGGAAATGGCCTAAGGTGTGGATCTAATAGAGTTAATCTTTCACGTCGATCGTTATCTCGAAAACCTTCTCCAACTTATAGGCGATTGGGCCTATGTGGTCCTTTTTCTGATTATTTTTTCGGAAACAGGCCTTGTTGTTACACCCTTTCTTCCAGGGGACTCTCTTCTGTTCGCAGTAGGTGCCCTTGCAGCTAGGGGTATGATTGACCCATGGATCGCCTCAATAGTCATGAGTATAGCTGCAGTTCTTGGTAATGTGGCAAATTATCACATAGGTAGATTCGTAGGCCCAAAGGTTTTTTCCAAGGAAGGTTCCCTCTTCTTTAATAGAAAACATCTCGATACAGCTCATGCTTTTTATGAACGGCATGGAGCAAAGGCTGTGGTAATAGCAAGATTTCTACCCATATTCCGAACCTTTGTCCCCTTCGTAGCAGGCATAGGAAGGATGAGCTACGGAAAGTTTACGTTCTACAATACCTTTGGAAGCCTGCTGTGGACGTTTTCTTTCATATGGGTAGGCTACCACTTTGGTAATTTACCCTTTGTTAGGAAACACTTTTCTATGGTCATTGTTGGCATAATAATAGTTTCTTTCTTGCCAACCTTTATTAAACTATTCGGTGCAATAAGAAGGAAATTGTTGATATCTGAGTCTAAACGATTGTAGTTAATGTCGGGGCGAGCAGAAGGCTCAACCCCTATATAATTTTTTCTAGCCAGAGGCTATTCCAAGATCCAATGCGATGGTCTTAAGAAGATCAACATGGGATATCTCCTCTTTGATTATGATATCTAGAATCTGTAAGGAATCCTCCCTATTTGAAATAGATCTTAAAAGCTCATAAAAAACTATAGAGTCTTCCTCAAGGGTTATAGCCAACTGAATAGCTTCCTCTATAGTTTCAATTCGATGTAACTTCTGGACATTTATGGAAAAAAGCCTCGTTCCAATAGCCTCTGCAGTAAGGAATCTGGAAATCTTTTCGGTAACATCGGGTTTAAAAACTCTATCGACATAACGCTTGAGTTCGAGGAAATACCTCCTATGGGTTCTTTCTTCTTCGGCAAAACGCTCCAAAAGGGCTTTAATTCTGGAATCCTCCGTAAGCTTTGTAAGTTCGTAATAGAAATTTTCGCCATTTTCCTCAATTAATAAAGCCAGGTTAAGAATCTCTCCGGGACTATACATAGGACCCTATCCTAATTCTAAAAACTCGTCACTCTCCTTTCGGGCACATAAACATGGGGAATGAGTTCTTCATTCCACTCTTTAGAGACATAAAGCCCACAATAGCAACTTCCATATTCTTTTACGTCTGGTTCACGGTAAAGGCAGGGACAGATTATATCCTTATCTTTTTCCCTATCTCCGGTCGCCAGTCGACAGGGACAGCTCATATATCCATATCGCTCTTTATTTATAAGGAGTCCCTGAAGGAGTTGTAAAACCATTTCCCTATCTTTGTTGAAAAAGTAACCTTTACTTTCCTGAAGGGGTTTTAGTCTCTCATAAAGTTCCTCTGGTGTCATTTTTTTAAGGCCTCCTCTATCTTTTCCTTTCTAAAACCTACTATTACTTCATCCCCAATAAGCATTGTCGGAAAGGTTAAATTGGGATTCAACTTGCGAACCTCTTGAACAATACGCTCCTTTTCTTCTCCCGTAAGGGTATCTACATCGATACAATCATACTCAACGCCACATTTTTGTAGAAATTCTTTGGCATTTTTACAGTGAATACAAGTGCTCAGAGCATAAAGCATAACCTTCTTTCCCATTTCACTACCCTCCCATCTCTAAGTATTATGCTTACATAAGATAAGATCCAACCGCCACCAGGACAATGGAGGCCTACCATTAGAAAGGCTAAAACTCCGGAAATCTCTCCATGCTCCATCTTGTAAGGGAAAAATCGTATCTTACCGGATCGTAAGGATCGAATTGTCTAAGGGAGTCGGTAATCTCAATAGCCATTCGCCAATCTACGGTTTTTCTTAGAGAAAACCTTAGACGATGGGCGACCTTACCCATATGGACATCTACAGGAACTACAAGATCTTTAGGGTCTATGACATGCCAACCGCCAGGGTCTATCTCATCCTGTCTTACCATCCATCTGAGAAATAACATCCATCGCTTACAGCTACTTCCCTTACTAGGATCGGGAAGAAACATAGAGGATCTGAGTCGGCCGTTACAGACAATAGCAGATCTAAGAGCGTAAAGGGTTTTTAATAAATCCCGACCACTCCTTTCCCAAGCCTCTCTGAAAAAGGATTCCAGGCTGCCCCATTTTATCAAAAGGTTTTTCAAACCCTCAAAGAGTGTGAACATATCCTCCATTTTAACAAATCTATGGTGGAATCCGACGCCCTCTAGCCTAGATCCGTTAAATTCTTCTAGCCACTTTCGAGGACTCGATCCCATCCAAGATAGTACCTGCCTTACCTTCTCGTGTATTTGTTCAACCCGGCCAAAGGCCAGTAAGGCCGCTATCAAGGCCACAACTTCCCTATCGTTCTTTTGAGGATAAGAGTAAAGAAAACCCACAGGATCGTGCCCAACAAAATGCCTGTGGTGATATCTATGATACACTAGATCTAACAGTCTGAAGGTACGATCAAGGGTTTCCATCAACCTTTTTTACAGTTCTAATAAAATCAACAAAGGCTCTACCTGCTTCGTAGGCCTCCTCCAGATAGGATGGGTTTTTTAGAATATCCTCTGGGCCGTCAAGACCTCTATAAAGTAGACTATTCCATAGGGTAGCATCCAGGGCATCTAAAAAATACCGAACGGTTAGAAGCACACCGTCAAAAAGTTTCTTACCCCTCGTAGCCCCAACGGAAATAAAAAGTCCAGCCCTTCTATCGTTCCTGGTTCCAAAGGGCACCTTCTCTATCCAATATTTTCTTACCCAAAAGGACTGACAACGATCCATGAAAGCCTTAGTATGGGCACTAACAGTATAGAAAAAAACAGGAGAAGCAAGAGCAATGCCATCGGATTTTTCCAAGGCTTTGGAAATCAATTGAAAATCATCTTCTATTACACACCTTCCATCCCTTTTGCAGCCATAGATTTCCATACAGGGGCTTATCTTCATATCCCGAAGGAAGAACTCCGTAACGACCCCACCAACCTCTCGCATTCCTCGAACAGCTTCCTTTAAAAGACGTGCCGTATTACCCTCCTTCCGTGGACTTCCATAGATGGCAACTATATAAGGTTTCAATCCAATTCTCCTCTATTCCTCTCCCCATTTACCTTCCAGAGCAAGCTTCCTAAGAAACTCCACGTCTTTAATGGCTATATCGCGACCCAGTATATCTATACATCCGCTCTGTTTCATCTTTGTAAAGGTCCTCGATATAGACTCCGGCGTTGTCCCTAAAAGTCCTGCGAGGAGATTTTTAGGGATATCTAACGCAATAAGGTTACTACCCTTTTCCTGGCTCTGACGATATAAGATGTATGAGGCAAGGCGAGCAGGAACTTCCTTCAAGGAAAGATCTTCAATAAGCCTAGTAAACATTCTAAGTCGCTCTGAAAGGACTGCAAGTAGTTTTATTGCAGCATCGCCATGAGTGCGCACGAATTGAAGGAATTCGTCCTTGGGAAAAAAAAGAAGCTTAGTGTCCATAAGAGCTTCAGCTGAAGCTGGATAGGTTATGCCGTGAAAGACGGGCACTTCGGCAAAAATCTCAGAGGGACCGAAGATATGAAGCACCTGTTCCTTGCCCTCCCAGGAGGTCTTGAAAATTTTAACAAGCCCAGAAATTACAGCAAAAAAACCCTTTGCCACCGTTCCCTCACGAAATATGAGACTTCCCTTTTCATAATGTTTTAAGATGCAAAACTGGGCTAGCTCATCTTTAGATTCAGGATCTAGAGCGGAAAAAATGGGTATTGATTCTATTAGATCCCTTACACTCGAAGACATAAAAATCCCTTACGGTATAGGAATAAAAAAGAGGGAGACTCCCAAAAACTCGTCCCCCTCTGTCTTTTAATAGCTACGCTGCGAGAGCATCTTCTATCTTTTTGATAATCCTTGATGGAACCGGATAATCGTCACTTGCCAAGTATAATTTTAGAATGACAGGATCAAATCCTATCTTCTCCGCTACCGCATCTATTGTGATTCCCTTCGCCTTGATCTTTTCGATAATTTCAAGCTTCTTTTCTCTCATTTGTTCTTCCTCCCGATTTCTTGAATAAAATAACTTAAAGCCTGACAATACCTGATTCTCACAAAATCTTTATCACAATGTTTTCAATATGGTCAACGTATCAAAGGTAGGTTCATCCTTTCACCCTAATATTAAGGGGGATCTAATTCTTTAAGAATGCCAATTTTAAGCTCACTGCCAATAATTTCCTTCATTAGATCTATCCTCTACTCACCTTATTTAAAGGGTAGAGGGGATACATCTTATTAGCTTCTCATTACTTAAGCATCCCTTCTATATTCTCCTGGGTTCCGTACGGGTCTTTAAACTCCTGTTCAGGTTTAAAGTTAAGTTTTTTGGCCCCTCTATTGTCTAGATACTTTGCTAACTCCAGTTCAACCCTTACAGGGACCTGTACTTCAGCACTACTAAGTATTGTTCTCAAAATCATCTCAGAGTTGGATGCATAGGCATAGGCATCACCAAGTATTCTTCCTGCTTCAGTGGGATTGTGAAATCCAACAGAGTTTTCTGCAATTATAAAAACCAGCCTATACATCGCCTCAAGATACATATCCTTTGCCTTATCATAAAACTTCTGGTCTATTTGTTTTCCTTCTTCCTGAACTTTATGGGTAAATTCAAATAGTTTCGCTGTTCGAGCTGTTTGATTCCCTGCTCTGATAAGGAGGCTTACAGTTCTATCTTGTATTGTAAGCACTTGTTGTTTTAACCACTCAGGAGTCTGACCATGACATTGTAGACATGGTCTCATATCATTCTTAAGAGGACTCATAATTTTATGTTCAGACACCTTAAATCCACCAGCCTTTTTAAAAGGCATATGACAGTCTGCACAGGATGCACCAGCATTCCAGTGTATTGAGTTGTTGGAGAAAAATTCATATTCAGGATGCCTTATAAAGCCAAGTTTAAATCCTGTAACTGCCTGTTTCCACTC
>JAOACS010000001.1 GCA_026417655.1 Syntrophobacterales bacterium | reverse complement strand
GAGCGACTCAACCAGTTTATCTTTAACTCATTCCATCTAGCCTGTCAACTACTTTTTTTCCTCCCAACCCCTACACCACCCCCAAAAACGGATCCCCCTACTACCAGATACTTAACTCAGAGTCAAGAGAAAAATTTTATTCCAATCGCACTCGATGAATCCTCTTCTTTCCTGCCTTCAGCAAAAGACTTCCACCCACAAAAAGATCCTTCTTTAACTTTTCATGAATATCCACAACTCTCCTATCGTTTACATAAGCTCCACCCTGCTCAATCAATCTCTTAGCAGCACTTCTAGAGTTACACAGGCCAGTCTCAACAAAGAGATCAACAATAGAAACACCCTCATCAATCTTCTCTTTGTTAATCATAGTCACAGGAATAGCATCAGAAACCTCATCCAAAATAGCTCTTGGAATACTACTAGAAGGTAGTATATCGGCTCCAATCTCTATGAAACCAAAGGTTTTACAAGCGGAAAGATAAGCCTCCTTCGCCCTTTCATGCCCATGCACAAGAGCCGTTACTTCATAGGCAAGTATTCGCTTAAGGGGATTGAGTTGTTCCCCCGTTAAGTTTTCAACTTTATGGATCTCTTCTAAAGGAAGAAATGTAAAAAGCTTAAGAAATCTAACTACATCCCGATCATCGGTATTAACCCAGTACTGATAAAAATCAAAAACCGATGTTTTTTCTTCACTAAGCCACACAGCCCCCTGGGCAGTTTTTCCCATCTTAGAGCCAGAAGCTGTCGTAATTAACGGAAAAGTCATGCCATAGGCTCTCTTTCCCAGTTTTCTCCTTATAAGGTCAACCCCAGCAACAATATTTCCCCATTGATCACTTCCCCCCATTTGAAGAAAGCAGCTATATTCCTTCGCCAGGTAATAAAAATCGTAAGCCTGAAGTAACATGTAATTAAACTCAATAAAGGTTAGTCCTTGCTCAAGTCTCATTCGGTAACTTTCAGTAGCAAGCATGCGGTTTACACTGAAATGACAGCCAATGTCTCTTAAAAAATCAATATAGTTAAGAGGTGTAAGCCAATCGGCATTATTAAGGAAGAGAGCTTTACCATCATCAAAATTTAGAAACCTCGCAAGCTGATTCTTTATTCCAAGGGCATTACGATCAATATCATCTCTTGAAAGAAGTTTTCTCATTTCGGTTCTGCCACTTGGATCTCCAATAAGCCCCGTTCCTCCTCCCACTATAACTATGGGACGATGTCCATACCTTTGCATATGGACAAGTGAAAGAATAGGCACAAGACTCCCAACATGAAGACTATCGGCCGTTGGATCAAATCCAATATAACAAGTGGAAGGGCTGGATAGATATTCCCCTAAGCCCTCTTCATCCGTTACCTGTTCGACAAAACCTCTCTCCTTAAGCTCATTTAATACGTCCAACCCCTTTCCCTCCTTAAGTTCCATTACTTAGCATACTCTACGGCCCGAATTTCCCTTATGACTGTCACCTTTATCTGCCCCGGATAGGTCATCTCCGACTCTATCTTCTTAGCAATATCTCTTGAAAGCAAAACAACACTTGCATCATCAACCATTTGGCTTTCTACCATAACCCGAAGTTCTCGTCCCGCCTGGATAGCATAGGCCTTACTTACACCCGGAAATTCCATAGCAATACGTTCAAGGGTTTCCAACCTCTTTACGTAGGTTTCTAAAAGTTCTTTACGAGCACCAGGCCTTGCTCCCGACAGGGCATCGGCGGCTTGAACTAAAACTGCCAAGACACTCTCAGGCGCCACATCATCATGGTGAGAAGCAATGGCTTCCACAATAGCTTCCGACTCTCCATATCTTCTAGCAAGCTCAGCTCCTATAAGGGCATGAGGTCCTTCGAGCTCATGATCTACCGCCTTTCCTATATCGTGGAGTAATCCCGCTCTTTTTGCTTCCTTTTGGTCAAGCCCCAACTCAACCGCCATAATTCCACATAAAAAGGCCACTTCAAGGGAATGCTCTAATACATTCTGGGCATAACTTGTGCGATACTTCAGCTTACCAAGCAATCTAAGGAGTTCTGGATGTAGCCCATGAACTCCCACATCGAAAGCCGCCTGCTCTCCAGCCTCCCTTATGCTTTGTTCAATCTCTTCTGTTACCTTTCCAACCACCTCTTCTATTCGAGCAGGATGAATGCGGCCATCCGATATGAGTCTTTCTAAGGCGATCCTTGCTACCTCTCGACGAACAGGATTAAAGGCCGAAAGGATAACGGCTTCCGGAGTATCATCTATTATAAGATCCACACCGGTTATTGCTTCAAGAGCCCTTATGTTCCTACCCTCCCTTCCTATAATCCTTCCTTTCATCTCCTCATTTGGAAGGCTAACGACAGAAACTGTCTTCTCTGCCACATATTCGCCAGCATATCGTTGAATCGCTAAGGCGATAATCTCCCGTGCCTTCTTGTCTGCCATCTCTTTTGCTTCAGATTCTATCTTCTTTATTATCAAAGCGGCATCCCGGCGTGCTTCCTCTCGAATAGATTCTATCAGCATATTTTTAGCTTCTTGGGTTGTCATTTTCGCTATACTTTCAAGAAGTGTTTTTTGCTCCTGAATTAAATTCTCATATTCCTCACTCTTTTGAGCAATCTCTTTTGAAAGACGCTCTAACTCCCGTTCACGCTTTACCAGCTCCTTTTCCCTAGCTTCAAGAAGGTCACCCTTCCTTTCGAGATTTTCCTCCTTCTGCATCAATCGTTTTTCAAGACTTTGAAGCTCTTTCCTGGTTTCCTTTGTCTCCCTTTCGAAATCAGCTCTCATCTGAATAAGAGTATCCTTAGCCTGAAGAATAGCCTCCTTCTTTATCGTTTCGGCTTCCTTTTTTGCACGGTTTAAAACCTCTTGAGCTTGGGCTTCAATCTCCTGAAAACGTTGCTTCTGGAGCTGTTGATAAACGTATATTCCCACTAAAGCTCCAGCAGCTATGGAAACAATAAACAACAACACCATTACAGCTGTCATAAATCTCTCCTTAGATAGTATATTTTCAATGCCCTATGGGCACACAACACCATAATACAATAGAGCCTTTACCTCCCCACTAAGTTCAGTAAAAGCTCTTCATGACTAGGAGATACACAGATTCTTAATTAATTATAGGAACCCCTAAGATACGAGAAGGCGGGCATCTTGCCCCCAGAATGCCGTGTCAGTAGTCGGTCTTGAACCGATTCGACTAGGTGGGTGCCACATTACTCCTTTAGGGAAGTTCCGGGGAACTTCCACACCAGAGTAAGAGGCGGCTCCCAGTTTGTTAGTGTTGGCTCAGAGACGTTCTACCGATCACCAACACTCCAGGGGCGAATACAAAATATGTTAACAAGCCCAATACCTAGGCTTACTACTACTTACTCACGCTACTATCAGTACCCCAAGACTCCTCAATATCTTGAGTTCCTCTTTCCAATACAATTCTAGTCATTTCCACCAAATCAAGTCAAGGTAAAAACCTTACACATAAGGTTGCAATATCCAAATGTAGTTCTTAACCTTATGTTTGACCCCGACAGGCAGGGACTAAAAACTTTAAAAAGGAGGAGATTATGCCTGCCTGCAACACAGTAAAGAGCTATCACTTTAACTATGATCCTTCATGTTTTGAGCGAGAGGATGAAAGACCAGACAGTATCTTTTATCAAAAACCTCGCTTTGTCCAACACTTAGACGACAACGCCCTAAGGGTCGTTGAACACATCATCGGCACACTCATTATAGAGCAGACTCCACGGATCCTTGACCTTATGGCGAGTTGGGACTCCCACATACCAGACTCAATTAAACCTGAATTTGTAGTAGGACTAGGTCTAAATGAAGAGGAACTTCGGGCAAATCCAAAACTCAATCAGTATCTAATCCAGGACATAAACGAAAATCCCCTTTTGCCTTTCCAAGACAATTTCTTTGACGTAGTTCTGAATGTAGTCTCAGTTGATTACATCACTCGTCCCCTGGAAATTTTCTCCGAGGTAGGAAGAGTACTAAAACCGGGTGGATTATTTCTCGTTATCTTTAGCAACCGATATTTCCCACCCAAGGCCATCCGCATCTGGAAGGAAATGACAGAAGAAGAGCGAGTACTTCTTGTGGCAGATTATTTCTCCATGAGTGGATCCTTTGAAGAACCATCCTTCTTTGTTTCAAAGGGAAAGAGACGTCCCTTAGAGGATAAATACGCCCATCTCAATATAGCCAGTGATCCAGTTTATGCTGTCTATGCGGAAAAAATAGGGGGAAATCCCAACAGACCAAGAAGACCTGAGGTGACGGATCCTGATGTAGTGTTACCAGAAATAGACCTTTCCCTAAGAGAGATGAAGGAATGGGTTGCCAGGAATAGAGTTTGCCCATACTGTGGAGAAAAGCTTAAAAAATGGCTAGTTCCCTTAACCCCTTTTACAGAGTGGAACACAGATCATTTTTACATCTGTTTTAACGACAACTGCCCCTATTTTATTCGGGGATGGATGGCCATGTTGAAACAGGGAAATCTCGGGTTTTCCTATCGATTTAGGTTTAACCCCGAAGGGGGCGGGATAGATGCTATGCCTGTTCCCCACCCAAACGCCTATAGAGAAAGTATAGTAGAGGAAGAGGATTAACACCCCCCTTAGCCTACAGCCGGCGAGCCTTAAAAGTTCGCCGGCTATCCATTAGAACCTACCTATTCCGACATCTACAGGAAGTCCCTTTACACGCCATTCTGAAAAGCCATTGGGAAAAGAGAGAACCCTTGAAAATCCCTTTTCCTTAAGCATGGAAGCCACCTCAACCGCAGGTCCCCCCTCAACCCCATCATCATAGACTACGAAAAAGGAATCCTTTGAGAAGCCACTAACTAAGTCCTCATATTGTTTGATGTCTCCATTGTTAGGAATATTTAAGGCCCCAGGGATATGACCCATAGAATATACAATGGGTGAACGGGCATCCACAAAGATAGCCGCCTTGTTATAGAAAAGAGCTAAAGCCTTTTCCAGATCAATAATCTCCGATTTCTTTATCGTTCCCTTACAAACTTTAAACTGTTTTATACAGTCGGTTCCGAAGATTTTCAGACCATCCGAACGGAAAGCATTCGTAAAGAGAGCTACCAACACTGCTAGAGCCGAAATAACCATTGCTTCAACAAAGGTTCTTCTCAGTATATTCGTCATTTAAGAAATCCGTGAAGCTTTAAAAAATCTTCAGTAATAACCGATTTCCCCTCTGCCGAAGATCTATTATCTTCCCTTTTCCAGGCAAGAAGAATCCTTTCAACATACTTTCCTATAATGTCCGTTTCAATGTTAACCCTATCACCCGGTTTAAGAAGGCCAATATTGGTAACCATGGCCGTATGGGGTATAATATTTACATCAAACCTATTTCCACTACAGCCATTAACTGTAAGGCTTACTCCGTTTACCGCCACAGAACCTTTCTCCACAACATAACGGCTGAAACGATCGGGAATCTCAAAAAACAATCTAAGAGAGCGCCCCTCCTCAAGTCGCTTCTTGAAAACCCCCACACAGTCCACGTGCCCCATAACCAAATGGCCACCCAATCTATCACCCACCTTTAGGGCCCTCTCAAGATTGACCAAATCTCCCGGTTTTCTATCTCCAAGGGTGCTTCTAGAGAGAGTCTCTGTAGAGACATCGGCTCTAAAAACTGTCCCATTCCAGGATACAACCGTAAGACAAACTCCATCTATAGATATGCTTTCACCGATCGACAGCACCTCCACTTCGAAGAGGGGTTCAACTTCTATACGCCTGTCCCAGCTTCCCCCACTTCCCCCCGTAGACTCAATCCTTCTTACAACACCCATGCCTTCTACAAGACCGGTGAACACGACAAAATCCCCCTAATCAAAACATCCCTTCGAAACTTCCTTACGGTGATCTCCCTAAGCTCCATAGCCTCTGACATATCAAAGCAAGCTCTTCCTGAGCTAATTAGAGGCAATGCCTCCGAATCTGCAAGAATCTTTGGAGCATAAAAGAAGCAGACTTCGTCAACAAGGGGATTTCCATCAGGCGGAGCGAAAAAGGCTCCAAAAATACCAGATCCACCCTCGAGAAGAACCGATGTTATCTCTTCTTTTCCGAGCTTAAGAAGGATCCCCCTAATATCAAGGTGCCCTCTTCCCTGATCAGGCACTTCAACGAGCCTTACTCCCCGATCTCCGAGTCTTTTTGACTTTTCTAGATCAACCTTAGAACCATGAAAAATCCAACAGGGAACATCAGAAACCGTCTTTAAAAGTTGGCTCTCCTCTGGAATTCTTAGGAGGGGATCTATTACAACTCTAATTGGTTTCCTCTTACCTTTACCATAACGAACCGTAAGAAGGGGATCGTCGGCAAGAACTGTTCCTATTCCAACACAAACAGCATCTACCTCAGACCTAAGCCTGTGGACAAACCGCCTCGAATCTTCCGCGGTAATCCACTTAGAGCGGCCTGATCTGGTGGCTATCTTCCCATCAAGAGTCATCGCTACCTTTACAATGACATAAGGCATTTTCGTTGTAACATATTTTATAAATGCTCTATTTAGATATCGACATTGGTTTTCAAGAACCCCTTCAACGACTTCAATCCCTTCATTCCTTAACCTCTCAACGCCACCTCCTGTAACATTAGGATTGGGATCCCTCATTCCGATTACAACTCTTTTAATACCCGCCCGTAAAATTGCTTCTGTGCAAGGGGGTGTTCTTCCATAGTGGTTACAAGGCTCAAGCGTAACGTAAAGAGTTGCCCCCCACGCCTTTACGCCGGCATCTTGGAGAGCATTAACCTCAGCGTGGGCCTTTCCTACCTCCTCGTGAAATCCCTTTCCTACGATAACACCGTCCTTTTCGACAATAGCGCCAACCATAGGATTCGGGCTTACCCTCCCCGCACCTTTCCTGGCAAGACGAAGGGCCTCCCCCATGAATCTTTCTTCTTTACCTTGCTTACTCATCTTCTCCCACAAAAGAACGATGCATAGGAAAGGATCCCGCAAAGGCCTTTACTTTTCTCCGTATCTCTTCAAGTTTCAGAGCATAATCCCTTGCACCAAGGGCCTCATCTATGAATGAGGCAATCTGTTTCATTTCCTCTATACCCATCCCTCTAGTGGTTACAGCCGCTGTTCCAATTCTGATACCACTTGTAATGTTTGGCTTTTGCGGATCGAAGGGGATGGAATTTTTATTAACCGTTATACCAGCTTGATCTAGCACCCCTTCCGCCTCTTTACCCGTAATACCCTTATTTCTAAGATCCACAAGCATAAGATGGTTATCTGTTCCTCCTGACACAAGCCTGTAACCCCTCTCCTTAAGAGCTTCCGCAAGGGCTTTACAGTTTTCCACAATACGACGCTGGTATTCCTGAAAGCTCGGTTCCAAAGCTTCCTTCAAGGCCACAGCTTTAGCGGCAATGACGTGCATAAGGGGTCCACCCTGTATACCTGGAAAGAGCTGACTATCAAGGATCTTAGCGTACCTTTCATGAGACAGAATAAGTCCACCTCGAGGTCCCCTTAGAGTCTTATGAGTCGTCGATGTTACAAAATCGGCGTAAGGGACTGGATTTGGATGAAGTTTTGCCGCAACAAGCCCTGCAATATGGGCCATATCCACCATAAGCTGGGCACCTACCTCATCGCATACAGCCCTAAAGCGCTCAAAATCAATAGTTCTTGGATAAGCGCTAGCACCAGCAATAATGAGTTTAGGACGCTCAGAAAGGGCAAGTCTTCTCAAGGAATCGTAATCTATTTCTTCCGTATCCGGATGGACTCCATAGGAAATGACTCGATAGAGCCTTCCAGAAAAACTCACAGGACTTCCATGAGTAAGATGTCCTCCCTGTCTTAGATCCATGCCCATGATTGTATCACCAGGGTTTAGGACAGCAAAATACACGGCCATGTTCGCCTGAGATCCCGAATGGGGTTGAACGTTAGCATATTCTGCATTGAAGAGTTTCTTGGCTCGATCTATCGCAAGCTGTTCCACTATATCCACATACTCACAACCACCATAATAGCGACGTCCTGGATAACCCTCTGCATATTTATTCGTTAGGACAGAACCCTGAGCTTCAAGGACAGCTCTACTTACAAAATTTTCCGATGCGATAAGTTCAATCTTATATCTCTGGCGCTCCTCTTCGAGCTTAATGGCTCGATATATTTCGGGATCCACTCTTTCGAGAATACTCATACGTCCCCCATTTCATCTATCATTCGAACCCGCAGTTCATGGCGTCCCCCCTCGAAAGGTTCAGACAGCCAGACTGTCAGAATTTCTAGAGCCATATCACGGCCTATGAATCTTTCTCCAAGACAGAGCACATTGGCATCGTTGTGCCTACGACTCATCTTGGCCCCATAGGGTTCTGTAGCATGAACAGCCCGAACACCCCTTACTCTATTTGCAGCCATGCACATTCCAATACCGCTTCCACAGATAAGAACCCCCCGATCAACCTTTCCTTCCGCTACCAATTTAGCCACTCGGAAGGCAAATTCAGGATAGTGAACCGATTCATCGGAAAATGTCCCCACATCCTCTACTTCATAGCCCTCCCGCTTGAGATAGTCCCTTATAAATTCTTTCAACCCAAATCCAGCATGGTCACTTCCAACGGCGATTCTCATAAGTGCTATTCTTCCTCCTCCCAGGATTTCATAGCGATCGTTGCGTTAGTTCCACCAAAACCGAAGGAGTTCGATATGGCCACTCGAACCTTAGCTTTTCTGGCTACATTGGGAACATAGTCTAGATCGCAATCGGGATCTGGGTATTCGTAATTAATCGTAGGCGGAATAATACCCCGTTGTATGGCAAGAGCAGTATATGCCGCTTCGACCCCTCCTGCTGCTCCAAGGAGATGTCCTGTCATAGATTTGGTAGAACTTACTGCAAGCTTATAGGCATGATCACCAAAAACCCGTTTTATGGCTATTGTTTCAAAACGATCATTCAAATCGGTGGAGGTTCCATGGGCATTAATATAGTCCACATCCTCAGGACGAATACCCGCATCGATAATAGCCATTTCCATACATCGAATCGCCCCTTCTCCTTCCGGTGCAGGAGCTGTCATGTGGTAGGCATCTCCCGTAAGTCCAAAGCCGATAATTTCGGCGTATATAGGCGCTCCTCTCTCAAGCGCCCGATCTAAGGTTTCAAGAACCAACACGGCAGCACCTTCACTAAGCACAAAACCATCCCGTTCCTTGTCGAAGGGGCGAGAAGCCTTTTCAGGAGCATCATTCCTGGTGGAAAGAGCCTTCATTGCATTGAAGCCTGCAACGCCTGTTGGAGTAACAACAGCCTCTACACCACCAGTAAGGGCTATATCAATCATCCCATCACGTATCATGTGGAAGGCTATACCAATAGCATGGGTCCCAGCAGCGCAGGCAGTTTGAACGGAAAGATTGGGACCCTTCGCATTATGGCGAATAGACATAAGGCCAGGGGCCATATTCCCGATTATGGACGGTATAAAAAAAGGGCTAATCTTCTTTGGTCCAACCTCAAGAAGAGTTTTAAAACCGGATTCAATGGTAGTAAGCCCTCCAAGACCACATCCCATAATAACACCAGCTCTAGGTGACTCCTCATCGGAGATGGTAAGCCTTGAATCGTCGACGGCCATCTTTGAGGCTGCTAGAGCAAAAAGTAAGAAAATATCTAGTTTTCTTGCTTCCTTTTTAGGAACAAAGTCCTCAGGATTAAAGTTTTTCACCTCTCCTGCGAATTTGGTCGCATAGTCACTTGCGTCGAACCGTGTAATTGGTCCGATACCAGATCGCCCTTCAATAAGCGCTTGCCAGTTTTCTTCAACACCAATCCCAAGAGGGGTAACAAGACCCATACCTGTAACTACAACTCTTCGTTTTTTCTTACCCATCATGAACACCCTCTCATTTTTTGAACAGGAGGTTCATAAGTCAGTTTACATAAAAAGTCCACCACTTACTCTAATAACCTCTCCCGTTATATAATGAGCTTTTTCTGAAGCTAGGAACCGCACAATAGCGGCTACATCTTCTGGTTTTCCTTCCCTCCCTGAAGGTATTTGAGAAATAAGAACCTTTTTAGCATCCTCAGGTAGAGTCTTTGTCATATCGGTCTCTATATATCCCGGAGCAATAGCGTTCACTGTTATATTTCGGGAGGCCAATTCCTTGGCAAGTGATTTCGTAAACCCTATAATACCAGCTTTAGCAGCAGCATAATTGGCCTGTCCTGCATTCCCTACTATACCAACCACGGAAGTCATATTGATAATTCGCCCCCATTTTTGCCGAAGCATAGGCTTTATCACCGCTTGAGAACACAGAAAGACACTGGAAAGATTAGTTCTTATCACCTCATCCCATTCTGACCACTTCATAAGCACCGTAAGGTTGTCCCGTGTCACTCCAGCATTATTTACAAGCACATCCACTCTCCCACAGGCCTTGAGAATTTCTTTAAATCCTTCCTTTACAGCCTCAGGATCCGAAACATCGAAGGGAAAAAGATAGGCCCTTCTGCCAGTGTTTTCTACCATCTTCGCCGTCTCTTCCGCCGCTTCAGTTCCAGCCCTGTAGTTGATCACCACATCCATACCGGCTTCCGCAAGAGATATAGCAATGGCTCGCCCTATCCCCCTACTGGCCCCCGTAACTACTGCAATCCTAGCCTCGGTCATGGCACCCCTCCAGCCCTACTTCCATGTTCCTAAACTAAAACTTAACACCCACCCTTCACTAGTTTAATGAACTCCGGTATAAATTCAAAAAGGTCCGCCACTACACCGTAATGGCATACATTGAAGATAGGAGCCTGAGGATCTTTGTTTACAGCAACTATGATTCGAGATCCCTGCATACCTACAACGTGCTGAATAGCTCCAGAAATTCCTACCGCCATATATAGAACTGGAGCCACCGTCCTACCGGTCTGCCCTACCTGTTGGGAAGGATCTGCAAAACCTGATTCTACAGCGCCTCGACTAGCCCCTACAGCCCCATTTACAAGCCGCGCAAGTTCTTCAAGCATTCTGAAATTTTCTTTCCTACCAAGACCTCTACCCCCCGAAATCACCACGTCCGCCTCCACAATTGACGCTGAAGGTCCCTCACAAACCGTCTCTTCCAGAACCTCAATCCGCGATTTAAAAAGCTCCTCTGGAACACTCACCCTTTCCAAAACTCCACTCCTGGTTTCAGCAAGACGGCATGCTTCCATTACCCTCGGGCGAACCGTCGCCATTTGAGGTCTTCCATAGGGGCAAAGTATGGAAGCCATAATATTTCCACCAAAGGCAGGTCGAGTTTGAACAAGAAGTCCCTCTTCGTTTATATCAAGG
Source organism: Syntrophobacterales bacterium (assembly GCA_026417655.1). Taxonomy (GTDB): domain Bacteria; phylum Desulfobacterota; class Syntrophobacteria; order Syntrophobacterales; family Thermodesulforhabdaceae; genus JAOACS01. The sequence goes on along the minus strand of JAOACS010000001.1, from coordinate 73,909 downwards.
TCAGTACAATCTGCAGTAAGACCAGTTTTTAGAAGAGCCGCAACTCGCGGTATAAAGGACCTTCCTATGGATGTTGCTCCCGCAAGAAGGATTTCGGGACGATATTCCTTTGCAAGATAGGCTAAAACGTTTCCATAAGCCTCATCGGTAAAATAGGCCAGACTGGGGTGGTCAACTACGTAGACAATATCCGCTCCGTAATTAAAAAGATCCCTTTCAAGGCCGTTTAACCGATAGCCTAAAAGCACAGAAGCAAGGGGCACATGTTTTTTGTCCGCCAGTTGACGAGCCTTCGAAAGTAGCTCATAGGATACTCTATGAATAGTTCCATGGCGCCATTCTGCATAAACCCATATCCCGCGGTAAGTCTCATAATCCCTTGGAAGTTCCCCTGTGCCTACCTTAGGAAGCGATATTGCCCCAAACTCGCATGAGTCTACACATATTCCACAGAGGGTGCATTCATCGGAAACCTTTGCCTTACCTTCCGAAAGGGTGATCGCCCCTACAGGGCAAACATCTATACAGGTGCCACAACCAGTGCAAAGATTTTCATCTATAAGGGCCTTCATAGTCCTGGAACCCCCTGTTTCTTGAGTAGTTCATAGAGTCGAGCGGCCTGCTCTGAAACTGAACCTTCAATGAAGGTTCGATCCTTTGCCCTTTGGGGACTGAAGACTTTTATAACTTGTGTGAAGGATCCCTTAAGCCCCACACTTTCTTTAGAAAGTCTGAGATCGGAGATTCCCCATATAGGGACCTCATAACGCCTCGCCCTCAGGGTAGCTCGGTAGGAGCGCACTCTAGGAATTCCCACGTCCTTAAGGACCGTAAGAAGTGCTGGGAGGGGTACCTTCCATACTGCGGTCCCTTCATCCGTTTGACGAGTTATCTTAAGAACTCGGGGTTCCAGAAACTCGATACGGCTAACGTAGGTAGCGTAGGGAAGATCCAAAAGGGTGGCAAGTTCTGGGCCAACCTGAGCAGTATCACCGTCTATCGCTTGCTTCCCACAGATTATCAAATCGACACTCCCTAGCTTTCTTATTGCCGATGCGAGAGTGTAGGAGGTCGCCCAGGTATCGGCTCCGGCAAAGGCCTGATCGCTAAGAAGTACCGCATCGTCAGCCCCCCTTGAAAGAGCATCTATAAGAACTTCCTTCGCCTGAGGAGGTCCCATAGTTATGACCGTAATGTTCACATTGTCCCTATCCATATCTTTTATTCGAAGAGCCGCTTCCAGAGCGAAACGATCGAAGGGGTTCATCATAGAAGCAACACCTTGTCGAACGAGGGTGTTTGTGGTCGGATCTATCTTTACATTTTGAGTTTCTGGAACTTGTTTCACACATACAACAATATGCACGCCTCTAACCTCCTAAAAGTCAAAGAAAAGCCCTTTCCCACTTTTATCTTATAAAGCTCTCTTTGATTCGTCCGTATTCCTTATTCAATTCTTGTCCAATAATATTACGCTGGATCTCATTAGTGCCTTCGTAAATCTGTAGGATCTTAGAATCTCTAAGAAGCTTTTCTACAGGATAGTCCCGCATATAACCATAACCACCAAGAACCTGAACAGCTTCAAGGGCAACCTGCACCGCCACATCGCTTGCAAAGACCTTACACATAGCAGCAATTTTACTCGCATCGGGAGCATCAGCTTTCGTGTCCAGATACCGAGCGGCAGAATATATCAAGGCACGAGCCGCCTCTATTTTCATAGCCATATCGGCAATTTTATGCTGAATAACCTGAAAGGAGATTATAGGTTTCCCGAACTGAATCCTCTTCCTGGCATACTCAACGGAAATATCAAGGGCCTCTTGAGCAAGTCCTACACCGAGAGCTCCAATTCCTGGTCTGGATTTATCGAAGGTCTTCATAGCAATGATAAATCCAAGACCTTCTTTGCCAATCAACCTACTCCGAGGGATACGGCAGTCGTTGAAGACAAGCTCTCTGGTTGCAGAAGTCCTTATACCAAGCTTTTTTTCTTTCTTTCCGAAAAAGAACCCAGGATCCCCCTTTTCTACCACAAAACAGCTAGCACCTCTTGGACCCTTAGAGGGATCGGTAATAGCAAAGACTGAGTAAATATCGGCCTCTCCACCGTTCGTAATCCACTGTTTTGTCCCATTAAGGATATATTCATCTCCCACGCGAACAGCCCTAGTTCTTATTGCTGATACATCGCTTCCCGCCCCAGGTTCAGTGAGAGCAAAGGCTGCAAGTTTTTCACCCCTGGCTATTGGAGGGAGATATTTTCGCTTGAGCTCGTCGCTTCCGAATAAAACAATGGGATAGGCACCCAAACCTGATGCCGCAAAGGTTGTTGCAATCCCAATACATCCCCTTGCGAGCTGTTCAACGACAAGACAATTTTCTAGAATTCCCATGCCCAATCCGCCATACTCCTTTGGAATCCAAATACCGAAAAGATCCGATTGGGCAAGATCTCTCATTATAGCCCAGGGAAATTCTTCCTTCTCGTCTAGCTCAGCCCTAACTGGTCTTATTCTTTCTTTTACAATCTCATAAGCTATTTCCTGAAGAAGCCTCTGTTCTTCCGTAAGGAAATAATCCACTGTTTATACCCCCATTTGACTTAACTACCCTAGGTTTAAATTCCGTTTATAAAAAAGCCTATGTTTCTCTTCTGTTTCCTCCAAGCGCACTAACGGCCCAGGTTCTGTAAAGGAGTGAGATGTTCCGCAAAGCTGGATCGGTTTCAACTCCCACTTCCATCTGCTCCGTAAGGTTGCTTTTTACTACCTCTATAGCCTTTTCGATAGCTCTACATATAGCAAGAGCTCCGGACCTTCCGTGGGCCAAAACAACAGGTTTTCTAACCCCCAGGAGAGGAACCCCACCAGTCCATTCGTAACGATAGCGATCAAACCATTCTTGCCATTCCTCGTAGTTCCTAAACTCTATTCCACACAAAGATTTAGCAAAGAGTTCAAAGGTCTTAATCAGATGTTCCGACAAGGACTCATAGAGTTTTAAAAAAATATTTCCTACAAACCCATTAGTCACGAGAACGTCCGGCGGTGGTGAAGAGGAAAAAATATCCTGAGGCTCCATAAACCCGATAAAATCCACTTGAAGCCTTTGAAGAATAGAGGCTGCACGTCTAACTTCTATAGGACCTTTAAATTTTTCCCTCCCAATATTAAGGAGGGCGACCTTAGGAGGGGGGAAAGGTCCCTTCACAAGGCGCCAATAAACCTGCCCCACAAGAGCAGCCTGAACAAGGGGAACGGCATGAAAGCCCGTGTAAGCTCCTGCATCTACCAATAGAAATTCCTTCTCGGGAGTTATTGGCACAAAAACCCCTAAAACAGGTCTCCTAACCTTACCAATCAGTCCGACATAATGTTTTGCCATCGCCACCACTGCTCGACTATCACCGGCACTTACAACTGCGTCCACCTCCTTCGCAGCAAGAGCCTTCATGGCGAGAGCAAGTGATGACCTAGGACGCTTTAGAACAGCAAGAATACCGGACTCGCCACCATCAATTCTTTGAGGAGCATGTACTATAGATACCGATGGGGGTGACGAGGGAAGGAAGCCCTTCAAAGCACCTTCATCGCCGAAAACAAGGAATTTAACTTCGGCATGCTCCATCGCTAGCTTCATTCCCTCGACCACCATTTCGGGAGCCCTATCACCTCCCATCCCATCAATAGCTATTCTAAGAACCATAATTTTCTATTCTTCTTCTTGCTCCTCCAAGACCCTTCTTCCCTTGTATGTCCCACAGGCAGGACATATTCTATGGGGAAGCTTGGTTCCCTTACATTTAGGACATACCGATAAGGCAGGCGTATCCAAGCCATCGTGAGCCCTACGGTTGTTTCGCCTGGAACGAGAGGTCTTTCTTTTTGGAACACCCATTGCTCTTGTCTCCTTCCGTCACATGAAATTTAATCTTCTCTAACCACAAGCCCCTGCTTTATTCCTAACGAGTTAGAGGTAATAAATGTTTTCGCCGTAACAGCGCAGAAAAGGGAGAATTTCCCGCCCTTTTGCATGTACAGGATTCCCGATTGAGGTTAGCCCCGCAATGGGAGCAAAGCCCCTTACAATCTTCAGAACATAAAAGCACCTGAGGAAGAGCAAGGAAGATCTCTTCCGCAATAATCAAATCAACATCAATTTCCTCACCATCGAAAAACTCCTCCTCAAGATCCTTATCTTCCAGTTCCACTTCCTCGGCCACTCCTTTGTCAACGTAGGACTTATCATAGAGAAAAGTCTCTAAGGGAAGATCTAATATCCAAGAGAAGTGATCTAAGCACCTGTGGCAGGTCATGATCAAAGCTCCTTTAACAGTCCCAGAGACATGAACACAATTTGGCTTCTTCTTAAAGATAAGATGAACATCCAGAGGCTCCGAAAAATCTATCTCGTAGGGATCATTCGGTGCCATGAATGCGGAAAGACTTACCCTACTCCACATTAGGGAAATTTCTACTCCTTCATCCTTTATGTCTTCAATCCTAAGCTTCATAACCTTTCCTAATCTCTCATCATGATTTTTGAAAGTCATTTTTACAGTAACTTGCTGAGTATAAAAACAAGCAAAATTATGTCAAGTTTGGTAAGAGCTTCTTCGAAAATATAGAGGAGGGAAAACGCCTGTAGGTATACTCAGCCTGTTAAAAACTTACCTAACTTTGGTCTATCTCTAAGCTCTTCAAAAAAATCTTTCAGTAGCCTTTCGCAATCTTCTCTCAACAGAGTACCAGTAATTTCGACCCTATGGTTGAAAAGGGAAGAAGAAAAAAGACCAAAGACCGTTCCTGCACCGGCCTTTGGATCATAAGCTCCGAAAAACAATCGTTTAATCCGGGCATGTATAATCGCCCCATAACACATAATGCAAGGCTCAAGGGTCACATAGAGAGAACATCCTACAAGGCGGTAATTACTTACTCTCTTAGCTGCCTTTCTGATTGCCACTATTTCAGCGTGAGCAGAGGGATCATGAGAACCAATAGGTTCATTATGGGCAAGAGAAAGGATGTGATCTTCAGGGCTTATAAGGACAGCCCCTACGGGAACCTCCCCTAGACGAGCCCCTTCTTGAGCCACTTTAATTGCTAATCTCATGTAGTATTCATGTCTTTTGTCCAGAGAATCCATTTATCCCCATTTAATATGATATTTTCGACTGAATCCCGTAGGAACCTTCCATCCCAAAAAAATGAAATCACCAGCGAACCCTCTTCCTTTATATGAGAGAGTTCACCCTTTATTTTGTAGTGACCCAATTTTTCGAAACATAATAATAAAATGCCCGCATAAAGCCTCGAAAATATCCGAGAAGATCTGATATAATCTACCACAACGTTAGGGGAAAACCACCCGCCTACATCCTTCCATGCAGTGACCATTCGTGCAATACCCCAAAGGGCTCCCTCAACAAGATCATCATTCTCCAGATGATTCCCCTCTGGATCTATGTAGGACCAGAGAATCTTTCCATACTCAAGGGCTAACCCATGGTGATGTCTTAGCACCTCTCCCATAGCCTCAGGAACACCCCAACCTATCCCTCCCGATTCGTCATTAAGGTACCACATAAAGCGTCGCATAACCGTTCGGGCCCACTCCATATCGGAATTTGCCTGTTGTGATACTAGGCGTCCAATGAGTGTTACAGCTCCCCATTTAGCTATTGAGTCAGGGGATGAAAGAAAGGAGACAATAGGACTAAGACATATTGTTGGATTTGATCGAATAAAGCCCCCCGTGATTTTATCGGCCCTATCTAGGAAGTCCTCGGGAAGATTCCCCTCCTCCTTTATTTGTTCAAATAGAGACCTGATTTTATCCTTGATATTTCGATAGCTCCTTTCAACCATTGATCTAAATACTATTTATTTACGGTTAATAAGATAATTGTAAGCTGAGAGGGCAGCTTTAGCTCCCTCTCCTGCTGCAACAACCACCTGCTTGTAGGGAACACTCGTTACATCACCACAGGCAAAAACTCCTGTAACACCAGTTCTACACATCTCATCAACTATGATCTCGCCTTTTTCATTTGTTGCCAACACATCCACAAAAAGTGATGAATTGGGCATGATGCCTATCTCAACGAATACACCTTCCACAGTAAGAGTCTTAGTCTTATTTTCATCTAAGGAAAGTATTTCGATAGCCTCAACCTCCTGTTTTCCAATAATAGCCAAAGGCTTATGACGAACAAAAATGTCGACCGATTTGGCCTGTTTCACTCTGTTCTGTAAGAGAGGATCGCCGGTAAGCTCCGTAAGTGAAATAAGGTATACATGTTTCGCAATGGGGATAAGGTCTATGACCGCCTCCAGAGCAGAGTTGCCTCCTCCTATCACCGCCACTTCTGCCTCTGCAAATAATGGGGCATCGCAGGTAGAGCAATAGGAGACCCCTCGCCCAAGAAGTTCCTTCTCACCAGGAATGTTAAGTCGTTTATGTTGTCCCCCCGTAGCAATAATAAGAGTCTTCCCATAGAAGGAACGACCGTCACTTGTGGTGACTCGTTTAATCCTTCCGGTTATATCAGCAGAAATAACCTCCTGCCCTATTATGGTTTCAACCCCATATTTTTCAACATGCTCTTTGAATTTCCTAATGAGATCCTGGGCATTGACCTGGCTAAATCCGAGATAATTGTCAATGTCGTAGGTCCACGTTACCTGTCCCCCAATATTACCACTAATGACAAGAGTTTTCAAAACCTTACGAGCAGAGTAGATAGCAGCGCTAAGTCCAGCAGGACCTGCCCCCAGTATTATTACATCATAGAGGGTCTCTACCTTCCTATGGTCTTCGGAAGGAATGATACCGAGTTTTTGGTAAAGTATTCCCGAGGCTTCATAAAATATTACATCGAGGTAGCCTCCAACGACTTCGTCCCCCACAAGGATCTGAGGTAAAGCACCACTTCCAGTCTTTTTAACAAGATCGAACCATTGATCGCTCTGAGGTGGCGCATCAACTTCATGAAATTCAATCCCCTTTTCTTTGAAAAGGGCCTTTACGTTATCGCAAAAGGGACATCCTTTAACCGTATATATTGTAACCTTAGGAAAAGAAGACATCTCTTCCGTTCCTTTCCTTCAAAGGATTAATTATTTAAGAGCCCCTTTTCCCTCAATATCCTAGCCATATCGGTTTCTTCGTATCCTATGATTACCACATCATCTATTACAATTACTGGCACGGTCCTTGCGCCACCAGAGACCGCTCTCATCTCTTTAAGCCCCTGAGGATTAGACATAACATCAATGTCTTCAAAAGCAACTCCTTTAGAGGCTAAAAACTCCTTAGCCTGTTTGCAGTAGGGACATGTTGGAGTACTGAAAACTTTTACGCGAACGGCCATAGCCCATTGTCTCCTCTTCTTAGAGATAAGCGGACACATTGAAAGCGTCCGCTGTAACTTATCCTTTTCACCTACTCTTTCACAACCCTTCTAAGGGCAAGGGATAGCCTTTTTACATGCTCCTGTTCTTCCTTTATCAAAAGGTCTATCATCTCCCGGCCTCTCGTGTCGTCTGTCGCCTCCTTCATGCTAACGAAGAAAAGAACCGAATCCTTTTCAAATTGGATAGCAAGCCTTAGGGCATCTTGAACGGAGGAAATCTTTTTTATCTCCTGCTCAACTCCAGAAGCACTGCTAAAAATATGTTCCTTCGCCATCATCTTAATATACTGATCCAACTCATTCGATGGATCTGGCACGGTTGGTATTTGAGCCTGAGGCGGAAGAAGTTTTTTAAGCTCCGCAAATCGAGCCTTATGGACTTCCTCCTCTTTAGCAAGTTCCTGGAAAAGTGTTCTTACATCGGGATCGTCTACCATCTGGGATGCCCGAGTATAGAAGGTCTTACCATTTTCCTCGATATTTATAGCGATCTCAAAGACCTCTGCTGCATTGAATCCAAAAAGCATTGACTACCTCCATTTCTATACATTTGAAACAGTTCCTAATCAAAGGGGCGTCATATTGACGCCCCTTATCTCTCGATACCTATTCCTTTTCAAAATCACTCTTGCTAGCTCCACAGACAGGACAGGTCCAATCATCCGGAAGCTTTTCAAAGGGTGTTCCTGGGGGGATACCTCTATCGGGATCTCCTTTAGCAGGATCATAAACATAACCACAAATCGAGCAAACGTAACGATCCATTGCGTTCCTCCTTGCTGTTATCAAAATTACCTTCAAATACCCCTAAGCTTTAGCTACTTCTCAACTATAAATATTATATGGATCCTTTCAAGCCTCTTCTTTGACTTGTGAAAGTAAAGCAAAGTTTCTATATTAAATTTCCAGGCAAAAGGCAAAAAAACTTGAAATGAAAAGCATGGGGAGGAAGGGATGTTTAGGGTATATAAGGACGGATTTTTCATATATGATCCCTTTTCCGGGAAAAACAACCTTAGGAGGAAACATAACTGTGCCGATTGTTACTTTTGTCAAATGTGTGCAGAAAGTCGTTGTAACCTGTGCCGCCACAAGGGTAAAGGAAAAAGATGCGAGGAGAAGAAACTTAATATGAAAGAGCAGGTTGAGCTCTACGAGTTGATAAACAGATAGCAGCATGGTTCACCTTAAATGAAGGAAATAAAAAATAAAAGAAGAGGGAGATAAGGAGCAGTGAATCGGATCGCTTCTACAATTGGAATTGTCATTTTCACCATCTTTAGTTTGAATCCTAAAGTAGGTAATGCCTCATGGTGTATCCCCTTGAAGGATCTAGCCAAACCTGAGCTGATAACAGCCAGAGCGATCTTATCCTACTACAAAGAACCATGGACAGAGTGGTTACAGGGGTTCATCACCAAAAGACTTCAGGGATCTGAACTGAGCGACCTAAAAACTGTTTACAAAATAACATCGGCCAATCTCCTATTCGTTGACGAAGGCTTCAAACCCAAGTCTTCCATGAAAGCCATCATCAGGGAATTTTACAGGGATCTACCTAATCGTGAACAGGTTGAACAACTGATGAGGGACTTGGAAAATGCGAGACAGGATCTTTTTGCCCAATACCCATCTGGCGTAAATCCCGATGTGGTAACCCTGTGCGCCCATCGCGACCCAGATAAAGCCTTTTTTGTGTCGGAGGAATCACTGGAAAGGGATCTAGAGCATGCGGTAATCCAGTGGGCGACTCGTCAAAAGAAGGCCTACGAACACCTTGCAGAGAAAGGAGTGGAACTGGATTCTCTATTTACAGCCTCTCTTATAAATCTCCTTAAAAAGAAAACCCCCTATCACGGCTTTTCTTGGGTATATTTTGTTGACAATGAAACCACCATGGTAAATTTCCTAAAGTATGATGGATTGAATCAACTCCAGGTATACAGAGCTCTCAGAGAGGCTTTACCAAAATACGAAAAACTCGCCGATTCATCCCAAATTACAGTAAGCCTTTCCGAAAGATCTAAATCGGAACCCCGCAATCCCTCCATTGTAACAATTCAAAAAAGACTTATCCAGGAAGGCTATCTCGATGGATCTCCAACGGGAATTCTAGATGAGAGAACAAAGGAGGCCATTATTGCCTTCCAGAGAGCTCATTTTGTAACTCCCAACGGGACCCTGGGGTCAAAAACCATTGAAAAAATGAACCTTCCCTACTCTCAGAAAGCCGATTGGATTCGGTTATCTTTAGAAGGCATCGCTGAAATGCCGATAAGAATTTACTCTAATTTTATATGGGTAAATATCCCCACATTCTCTCTTGAATATTATGAAGGCGGAAGGTTGGTATCGAGACATAAGGTGATTGTCGGTCGAGCAGATGGAAAAGAAATGAGACTGAAAGACAAAATAATAAAGTGGAATAACACCCTACCTCTTATAAGTGAAATAAAATCCGTAGTCCTTAATCCCAGATGGTATGTTCCCGAGAGAATAAGAATAGAATTGGGCAAAGAAGCTGCAAACGATGAATTTTATTTTCAGAAGCGAGGATTTCGAACACTCGATTCTACATACTCATGGGGTGAACCAAGGCTTTACCAACTTCCTGGCGGTAAAAACCCCTTGGGTAAGGTTAAGTTTTTGTTCGACAATCCCTATGGGTTTTACCTCCACGATACCCCTGAGCAGCACCTCTTCAAAAGGGCCTCCAGAGCTATATCTCATGGCTGCATCCGCGTAGAGAAAGCCTTGGATTTAGCAAAAGAGATCCTTCAAAGGGACAATCCTAGGAGAGCGGAACAGATAGAAACCTATCTTAAAAGGCCTGATCAGACATATATCACCTTGGAACGTCCTATTCCTATTGTCGTAACTTATTTTCCAGTATCAGTAGCGGAGGATGGTCTATTGGAGTTCGGTGGGGATCCCTACGCCTGGTCACAAACCAACGGTTTTAAGGGATTTTTCTATGTAAAAGGGGATCAGGGAGTCTGAAACTAAGAAGTAGTTCTTTCGTCCACAAAAAGTATCACGTTACCATGGAGGTCCCTTCTGAGAGAGTTTAATTCGACAAGCCGAATCCTTGGGGTAATACCTATAAAGTTTGCAACCTTCTGTCGCATCTCATCCACCAAAGTCTTCTGATCTCTCATCTTATCGAAGAAAAACTCTTCTGTAATTCCAATCCGAATTTCTAGGTGATCTTCATGACCTTCCCGAAGGGCCACAAGTTGATAGGGAGGGCTAGTGCCCTTAATCCTCTCAAGCACCTCTCCTATTCGTTTAGGCACAATATTTATGCCCTTTATTACTACAACGTCGTCGCTTCGTCCACCTATTCGACTAATTCTCACAGTAGTTCGCCCGCAGGCACAGGGAGTTTCTATAATACTACATAGATCGCCCGTCCGGTATCTAACTACCGGAAATGCCTCTTTCGTAAGGGTCGTAATAACCAATTCCCCAGTAGAGCCCGGCGGTAACGTTTCTCCCGTAGCGGGGTCTACCACTTCAACTATAAAATGATCTTCCTGGACATGCATACCCGCTTTTTCCAGACACTCTCCGGCCACTCCCGGTCCCATAACTTCGCTCACACCATAGTTATCGGTCGCTGTGACAAAGAGCCTATCCTCAATCTCGCGACGCATCTCCTCCGTCCAGGGTTCCCCTCCACAGACAACATGTCTAAGGGATAGAGCCTTAGGATCAACTCCCAGGGCCTCCATCCGGTCAGCTATCACCAAGGCGTAGGATGGTGTTGATACTAGGATTGTGGTTCTAAAATCCCTCATGATGTGAATTTGTCTTTCTGTGCGACCCGTCGAAGTGGGAAGGACCGACGCTCCTATGAGCTCGGCACCGTAATGGATCCCAAGCCCCCCTGTAAGAAGCCCATATCCAAAGGTTACCTGAATAACATCATCGGCAGTTACCCCCGCAGCAGTTAGTATCCTGGCAACTAAACGGCTCCAGATTTTTAGATCCTGTCTCGTGTAACCCACAACCCGCGGATTTGTCATGGTTCCGGAGGAGGAGTGAATACGGACTATCTCTCTAAGAGGAACAGCAAACATCTCATAGGGATAGCTGTCGCTTATATCTTCGCTAGTTGTAAAGGGAAGTTTTTTAAGATCTTCAATATCTGTGAGATCCTCTTCTGGGACGAAACCTATAGATTTAAAACGCCTTCGGTAAAAGGATACGTTCTTATAGACTCGATTTAACGTAGCCTGAAGTCTTTCGAGCTGTAACTGCCTAAGCTCCTCCCTATCCATACATTCCTTTTCCGGATCCCAAATTCTATAATCATAATGCACGTTTTAAGCCTCCCATATTTTTGTGGTTCCACGACCTAGATAAGCCCGTTGGACCTCTCTATGCTCCAATAGCTCCCCACCTATTCCCTCCAAGACAACCTTCCCAGTCTCGAAAACATAACCCCTGTCGGCAATTTTAAGGGCAGCCTTAGCGTTCTGTTCTATAAGAAGTATGGTTTTTCCTTCAGCTCTAAGTTCTTCAATAATTGAAAAGATCTCTTTTACAATAAGGGGTGCGAGGCCTAAGGAAGGTTCATCAAGGATCAGAAATCTTGGCTGACTCATGAGAGCTCTCGCTATGGCAAGCATTTGCTGCTCACCTCCACTCATTGTGCCGGCTCGTTGTTTTCTCTTCTTTTTAAGGACAGGAAATCGAGAAAACATTAGTTCCTTCATAGTTTCAACAAAGGCTCGATCCTTTCTTTTAAGAAAGGCTCCCATTTCAAGATTGGTTTCAACAGAAAGGGTTGAAAAGATCTCTCGACCCTCTGGGACCAGTCCAATTCCAAGCTCTATTATTTTTTCTGTAGAAAGCGAAAGCAAATTATGACCCTCAAATACGATTGATCCCTTAGAAGGTTTGAGAAGCCCACAAATGACCCTTACCATCGTAGTTTTTCCAGCTCCATTGGCTCCAACAAGCGTTACAATCTCTCCTTCTGCAACGTGAAGAGAAACACCCTTCAAAGCATGGATCCCACCGTAATAGGCATGAACACTCTTTACCGTTAGCATTCCCCTCATTCCTCTTTTCCCAGATAAACCTCTATTACTTGAGGATTTCTTTTAATCTCCCGAGGTGTTCCTGTGGCAAGCAATTTACCATAGTGTAGAACTACGACATAGTCCGACTTTTCCATAACAAGGTTCATATCGTGTTCTATTAGGAGGATCGTAATACCAAGATTTCGAATTCTTTCGATAAGATCACCAAATTGTTCTGTTTCTGAAGTGTTCAGGCCTCCAGCAGGTTCGTCAAGAAGAAGTAAACGTGGTTCCGCTGCAAGGGCTCTAGCGACTTCCAAAAGCTTTTGTTTTCCAAGAGGAAGAGATCCTGCCTCCTTCCACATTTCATCAGAAAGTCCTACAAACTCGAGCCATTCTTCGGCCTTGGTAAATATATCCCTCTCCTCCCGCCTCATAGATGAGAGGCGTAATGTGCAAGCCAAGAATCCCGACCTCGTTTTAGAGTGTCTACCAATAGCTACATTCTCTATGACAGTCATTCTTTTAAAGAGAGCCACATGCTGGAAGGTCCGAGAAATTCCAAGGGTAGCTATCCTGTGGGGGGGAAGATTTTCAATAGGTTTACCAAGAAAATAAATCTTTCCATGGGAAGGTTTTATAATGCCACTTACGCAGTTAAGAAGAGTGGTTTTTCCCGCACCGTTTGGTCCAATTATGGATTGGATAACTCCCGAAGGGACGGAAAAAGTTATATCGTGGAGCGCCTCAACGCCTCCGAAGCTCTTTCCTAGTTCTCTGATTTCCAATATGGGGATTTCAGAAGCTTCATTCATACCTTCTCTCCAACTGTTGAGCTAAGAAACGAAAGATAACAGGAAATAGACCATCGGGAAAGAAAAGTGAAATTATAAATAAGATTATGCCATATATAAGAATCTCTAGCTCAGCAAAAACCTGAAGCCATTCATTACTAAGAAAGGTTAAAAACAGACTCCCCAGAAGCGAACCCCATATACTTTGGATACCTCCAACCATAACCATAAGTATAAATCTTATCGACCATACGAGATCGAAGGACCCCGGGTTAATAAACTCCACATAGTGGGCATAAAGGCTTCCTGCAAAGGCCGCCATCGCTGCACTTACAACGAATATCTGAACCTTATATCGAGCTGTGGGAACCCCCATGGCCTCTGCCGCCTTCTCATCCTCATGAATAGCCCGAAATGCTCTGCCTATACGGGAATTTACCAAATTAAGAGCAATCAAAATAGAAACAGCTACCCACAGCCACACGAAGTAATACCATTGAAGAGTAGATTTCAATTTCCAATCCCCTAGACCAAAACCCGGTATACCCACAAGACCTGATGGTCCCCCTGTCCAATTGACTTCCTCGCTAAATATGATGTGGACTATAACACCGAACCCAAGGGTGGCCATTGCCAAATAATGTCCTTTAAGCCGAAGACTGGGAACTCCAACGGAAAAGGCTATGATTGCCGTTATCAGAAGTCCAAGAAAAAGAGCAGGAACGGGAGAGAAATTAAAATGGGTGGTAAGAATTCCTGAAGAGTAGGCTCCAATCCCCATAAAGGCAGCATGAGCAAGGGAGATTTGTCCTGCATAACCCATAAGAAGAGAAAGCCCTATGGCCACAATTCCAAAAATTCCACCAAAGATCATAACATCTAAGTAATGTTGGATAGCAGAAATTCTAGTTGCGAAGACAGGAAAAAGTCCAATACAGACCAGAAAAACTAGAAATCCAGGTAGATTCTTCCTATTCATCTTATCTACTTTCCTTAAGAGACATGTTGTTTACTTAGTCTTACCCAAGAGTCCTTCAGGCCTTACAAAGAGCACTATCAAAAGTGCCACCAGCGCGACGGCGTCCTTATATCCCGACGATATGTAGCCCGCACAGAAAGATTCCCCAATACCTATAAAGATACCCGCCATAAGGGCTCCCCAAAAATTACCAAGTCCCCCTAGAACTGCCACACTAAACCCCTTAAGTCCAAGTAAGGCTCCACGATCATACTCCATAAGAGATAGTGGAGTAATAATTACACCCCCTGCTGCCCCCAAAGCAGCGCTAAGAGTAAAAGAAAGAAGGATCATTCTTCTCACAGGAATTCCCATCATTTTAGCCGCTATGGGGTTATCTGCACAGGCACACATGGCCTTACCGTAAAAGGAGTTATGGAAAAATATGGAAAGCCCCGAGATAATAACTAAACTTATCCCCATAATCCAAAGGCTTTGCCTCTGAACTGCTGCTCCAGCAACCATCCAGGGTGAGCCGGCGGAAAAGGCCGGAAGGCTATATGGATCCTTCCCCCAAATAAACATGGCCGACCCCTTCAGTATAATAGAAAAGGCGATGGTAACTATAATCAGTGTCAAGACACTCTGACTTCTTGCATAACGGATAGCGAATTTCTCAAAGATAAGCCCAATCACACCAACAGTTCCTATCGACATGAAAAAGGCAACCCACAGGGGAAGATGCAAACTCTCATAGTAGAAGACGGCACAGAGGCCACCAAGCATTACAAACTCACCTTGAGCAAAATTTATAACCTCTGTGACGTTGTAGATAATGTTATAACCGAGGGCAACAAGCACATAGATCATACCAACCGTTATGCCAGAGATCAGATACTGAAGGAATTCTTCCATAATCGACATCTTCTCCCGCCAATTTAAATTATATGAGGAAGGACAGGGAACCGATCTCGAAGGATCCTCTGTCCTTCTCTCTCAACCTTACTTCGCTAATACCCAGTCTCCGTTACGAACTTCAACCATTATCAAATCTTTCTTCGTGAGTCCATTATGATCATCTGGAGAGAAGTTAAATACTCCACTCTGGCCCACAAAATTTTTCAAACCTTCTAAATAATCTCGAATCTTTGCTGGATCATTTCCTACCGCCTTAAAGGCGGAAAGGGCGAGCTGAACGGCATCCCAGGCGTATCCACCAAAGGCTGAAACCGGCTCTTTGTAAAGCGTCTCATAGGCATTGGCATATTCGACGGTTACCTTCTTTTGAGGATGATCGTTGGGAAGGAGTTTTCCAATAATAACCGGTGAGATGGGGAGTAATACACCTTCGGCAGCCTGTCCAAGAATCTCTAAATTCTTTCTACTTCCAAAGCCGTGACTCTGAAAAAGTGGTATATCGGTCATACCAAGGTTTCGCCAGGTTTGAACTGCAAGAATCTGGGTGGGTCCAATGGACCAGTTTATTATCGCATCGGGCTTAAGAGAACGAATTTTTGTAAACTGAGCGGTTAAGTCAGTGTCTTTAGGTCCATACCTTTCATCGGCTACAATTTCGATTCCATAGTGGGGAGCATACCTTAGAAGCTCCTCTCTACCGCTTGCACCAAAGCCTGTGGAATCACTTAAGATCCCCACCTTGCGAATCCCCTTGTTTCTCATGAATTCATACATTTGCTCTACGGCATGTTGATCAGATTGGGCGGTCTTAAAGATCCAACGCCTCTCACTAACTGGGGTAACAATCTTGTAGCTTGCAGCACAAGAAATAAGAGGTATCTTTGCCTCCTCAGCAATTGGCACTACGGCGAGACTTTCGCCGCTCCTTGTGGGACCAACAATGACTGAAACCATATCCTTTTTTATAAGCCTTTTGGCAGCAAGAGCCGCCTTGGTTGTATCGCTTTCATCATCATAGACTATGAGCTCCACAGGATGACCGTTTATTCCCCCCTTTTTATTTACCTCTTCCACGATCATAAGGGCTGTCTTCTTTTCAGGCTCGCCAAGAAAGGATCCTACACCTGTCACCGAAAAGATCGCCCCAATTTTGTATGGTTCCTTATCTTTGGCATCCGTTCCCCTTTCACTCCAAATTAACCCAAAGGACAAAACAAAAATAAGGAAAATAGCCATTAGAATCCGTTGCCAATTTACTTTTGAAATTTTACCCCTTCTACTTTCCATGGCTTGCCTCCTAACTCGGTTATATTATGTCCCTTCCAAAAAAGAAAGCCGTGAGCTTCTACGCCCACGGCTTTCAACAAACAAAAAACCGCAGGCGATCCACCTGCTTGGGGGATCACCTGCGATCTCTTTTATCTTTTTCTAATTTTAAAGGTTACGGATATAGTTTTTGTCCCATCGCAGGCTCCCCCTTTCTAAAAAAGCAAAAGAAGAAGC
Organism: Syntrophobacterales bacterium; assembly: GCA_026417655.1. Classification (GTDB taxonomy): domain Bacteria; phylum Desulfobacterota; class Syntrophobacteria; order Syntrophobacterales; family Thermodesulforhabdaceae; genus JAOACS01. Next base: position 57,283 of record JAOACS010000001.1, on the reverse strand, counting down.
CACGAAAGGACCTTTTTAACCCTGTCATAGATCTCTCTCCTATAAACCCTAATACATACCCCTAAAGATAACTTTTACGATCTCCTTATAGAAAAAAGAAAAGTAATGGTCAAGTCATAAAACTCTATCTATAAAGCTTCGGATCCATAGCATCTCGAAGTCCTTCACCGACTACATTGTAAGCAGTTATTGTAAGAAATATTGCCGATCCAGGGAAAACTGTAAGCCACCATGCGAACTCTACGTAATCGCGACTCTGGCTAAGAATATCTCCCCAACTCGGTGTTGGTGGTGGCACGCCGAAACCGAGAAAACTGAGCCCCGATTCCGTAAGAATCGCCCCTGCCACTCCAAAGACAATTGCAACAAGGACCGGAGCCATGGCGTTTGGTAGCATATGCAAAAAAATAATTCTTACAGGGCTTGCTCCAAGAGCCTTTAGGGCCATAACAAAATCCATAGCCTTTAGTTTAAGAAATTCAGCTCTGACGAAGCGAGCTATCCCTGTCCAACCCGTAAGACCAATTACTACCATTATATTATAGATGCTTGGTGGAAGAAACGCTATTATAGCGATAATTAGAAAAAAGGTCGGAATAGTAAGTAGTATTTCTATTATGCGATTTACTAAAGCGTCAACCCATCCTCCAAAGTATCCCCCAATCCCTCCTAGTATTATGCCAACTACTGTAGCAATTCCTACAGCCACGACACCCACCGAAAGAGAAACTCTGGACCCGTAAATCATGCGACTAAGAACATCTCGACCTCTATCGTCCGTTCCAAACCAATGTTTACTGCTAGGCGGGGAAAGAATTTCCATAAGATCATGTTCCGTAGGAGAATATGGAACGATTGGCCAGATAATCCAACCGGAAAGCTCTTTCTCATTAAGCCTCTGAAAAGGCGAGATGGCCTTATATTGTCGAAAGCTTTTCCACCTATCTAATGAGATCGAAGAATCACTTTTTATCGTTTCACCCTTACTGTAAAATAAAGGAAACATAAAGGAACCGTTTACATGGGCTATAATGGGACGGTCATTGGCAAGAAGAGGAGCAAAGATAGCCACAGCCCAAAAAAAACAGGTGATAAATAGGCCAACCATAGCCATAGGGTTACGGCGAAATCTAGACCATACCATCCCCCAATATGAACGTCTTCCCACTTTCATGGCCACATCTTTCTAACCTAGCGGAGTTTAATACGCGGATCAAAAAGAGCATAAAGCATATCGGAAATAATAAGCCCTGCAAGGGTAAGAATTGCCGAAATAGTGGTAAGAGCCATAATAACAGGGTAATCCCGAGAAAGAACAGCTTCAAAACCCAATTGCCCCATACCAGGGATAGAAAAAATACTTTCTATGATAACACTTCCGCCAAAAAGAGCCGGAAGAAGGTAAGCAAGGAGTGTAATAAGGGGAAGGAGTGCATTCCTTAAGGCATGTTTCATGATAACGACCCGTTCCTCCAATCCCTTCGCCTTTGCCGTGCGGATATAATCTTCACGGATGACCTCGAGAAGTTCCGACTTCATAAGTCTTGAAAGATAGGCCCAGCCACCATAGCTTAGACAAAACACAGGAAGGATGAGATGCCATATTCGATCAAGAAGCCACTTAAAGAATGGATACCTATCAGCCCCAAGCGACGAAATACCGTAAACGGGAAAGAGATCCCAGAATTCTCCCCCTCCAAATAGCATAATTAACATCACTGCAACCCAGAAACTGGGAAGTGAATACAAGATGAAAAATCCAATAGTAAAAACCCTATCCCAGAAACTGCCAGCCCTTACGGCCGAATATACACCAGCAGGTATAGCTATTATGTAGACAAGAAGTATCGAAAGAATATTTAGCTGTAGAGTAACAGGAAGACGCTCTTTAATCTTGTCCCACACTTTCCGATGATCCTTATAGGAATACCCAAAGTCGAAGGTCAAAACCCGTTTTACCCAAAGAAGGTATTGAACAATAATGGGTTTATCGAGTCCATAGAGTCTCTTGGTCTCTTCTATAATCTTTTTTGTCGTAGCTGTATCGGCAAGTTGACCCTCTCCCCTCATCTGTAGTTTCATGAGAATAGGATTTCCAGGGGCAAGCTGGATAATAAGAAATGTTATAAAGGTGATGCCAATAAAGGTAGGGATAACCTGTAATAGACGTCGGATTATATAAGACCTCATAGTTCCCTTACCTCAAGGTGCCCCTTTAGAAAGGCCTTAACCTCTGGAATAGTCACTTCTCTTCTATGGAAGATACCTGCCGCAAGGGCTGCTTCCACATCGGTTTCAAGAAAGACTTCTAGAAAATGTCTTGCACATCCAGCTCCACTGGATGCGATAACAGGGATAGATACGGCATCAGATATTACTTTCACTAATTCCGTATCGAAACCCCTATTCGTTCCGTCCCTATCGATAGAGTTTAGAAGGATCTCTCCCGCTCCAAGAGATTCACAAACCTTTGCAAGAGTTACCGCATCTACATCCCTTCCCTCTCGGCCACCCTTTATTGTGCACTGATACCAACAATAACGTTCTCCCTTCGGCCCCGGAATCTTCGTGGGAATCACTACATGTGATCCCCACGTCGGTTTAGATACATATACTCGACGTGGATCGATGGAGATAACAACCGCCTGATTTCCGTAAACCCGGGATATCTGCTCAATAGAACTCTTTCCCGAAGGACCTCGACTAAGCACTTCTTCCACTATTAATACCGCATCGCTTCCTATGGAGACCTTATCGGCTCCGGAACGGAAATATTCCGAGGCCACATCAAGGGCCGAATACTCCTGGCCCTGCCGATCAACGTAATCACGAATTCCACCTCCTATCGTTAAGGGGACAAAGACCCGTTCGGAGGTCTTCCGTAAAACTTCCAACATAGGCATATCAAGGAGAGGAAAATCTCGAAAACCGGTAATATTCAGAAAGGTAATCTCATCGGCACCCTCTTCGTAATAACGGTGAGCAAGCTCCACAGGATGGCCAAGGTTTCGGACTTCTCTACTTTCCCGATCTCGCACATCATACTGATTCCCCTTCGTAACTACCAACTCTCCCCTATCACTAGCACGAACATCGAGACAGGCTATAATACGTTTAGCAAGCTTAGTCTTTTCAGGTATAGAGGAAGGCAGACGAGGTGATAATTGTTTGCCATCTAGAAAGTTTCTTAACATCCTAAGTCCAACCTGACCACTCTTTTCTGGATGAAATTGGGTAGCAACCAGATTCCCCCATTCTACAGCGCTCACAAAATCTTCCTCTCCATAGTCCGTAGTAGTGAGCACAATACTGGTATCCTCTGGATCAACACAATAGGAATGAACAAAATAAAACTTTTCTGTGCCTCTCATGTCTGAGAATATGGAGGATGGTTTTCTAGCCTTGATACCATTCCACCCTATATGGGGAACAGAAAGGGAGGTTCTAAGCCTTCTAACAACCCCCTTAAATATCCCAAGCCCAGATACACCCGGAGACTCTTCGCTTTCTTCAAAAAGAGCCTGAAGACCAAGACAAATACCGAAAAAGGGTCGTCCAGAGAAGATATAGACTCTCAAAGCCTCATCAAAACCTTTTTTCTTTAGCACCTTCATCATCTCGCCAAAGGAACCTACCCCAGGAAAAACGAGTTTTTCCGCATCGATTATGTCCTCAGGTCTTTTCACAAACTTAACCTTCTCTCCCAAGGTGGTTAGGGCATTTACAACGCTTCTTACATTTCCAGCCCCATAATCGAGAAGAGTCACCATAAAACCTATCTCCTTTCCATTTCAAGTCGTCTTTTGGCTTGATTCTTAGGCTATATTCATGTAAAAAGCAAGTGCCCTGTGCGCCCGTAGCTCAGCTGGATAGAGTGCCGGACTACGAATCCGTAGGTCGCAGGTTCGAATCCTGCCGGGCGCACCAAATCTTGAGAAAAAAGAAGAATGTCTTCTCCAAAAAATCTAACTAGGAAACTATTTCTTCCTTTTTTTATCAGAAAGAGAAATAACCTTTTCCGAAAAAACCTTATCACTTCCCTTTTTTAGATCCTCCTTCTCTGATTCGCCAGGTTCCAATTCATCTTCAAACTCAACAGGAGCTACAACAGGCGTAATTCTCATAGGACGGCCTCCCATAGTAAACTCTGTCCCGTTTATGTAAGCCTCCCGGAGTATCCAGGTTACAACCATCATGGGGATCTGAAGGACGATCATTTTAACCTGGAACCACTCAGGTTTAACATCTGGTTTAATGGACTCAATTCTTGCGAAAAAGGCTGGTTGGTTTTCTACGTAAATAAGAACCACATCTCCTACTTTAGCCATAAAAAAAGCCCTCCGGTTAGAAAAATTAGGGTTCGAGAAGAGAGGTTTCCTGATTGTAGAGTTCAGCAAAGGTCGCTCCAGGGCCTGTAAAAATGCTTACATTTTCGAAAACATACTGGGCAACTAATTTCCTTAGAGTTACACCTTGAGCATTGAATAACCTTACCATCTCTTCTCGGGACTTCTCTTTCAACATATCCCAAAAAAGCTGGGGATCACTGATATTATCTTCGTCCAGTTGTTCTCTATGGGTAAGCAAAAACCATTCATCCCGGACCCTTTCAAGGGCCCCACGAAGTCCCTTGCAAAGTTCATCAATTTCCCCTTCAAGATCCTCTATTTTCTCAAAGGGACCAATAATGAACTCTTTGCTGTCATGGGTAGTTAGCCTTAAACTAACCCCTCCCTTTATCTCTACGTTCCAAGAAATCTTTACCTTTTCCATTGATATTAACCTCTCTATCTGGTATTAGGACTTAAGCTTAAGTTAGTATTGTAGTTGGTAAATAGGAGATTTTCAATGGTGGAAAGAGAGCAGCGAAGGTTTACGAGGGTTATTTTTCACGCGAAAGCCGAGATAAGCACGAAGGTCTCTATATCAATCTCCGGTGAGGTTAAGGATCTTAGCCTGAAGGGTGCTTTCATCGTATCTAACGAGAAACTTCCGGTCGGACAAAAGGTAGAAATCTCCCTTCAACTGCCTGGCTCTGAGCCATCCATTTCTATTTCAGTAAAAGGCAAAGTAGTAAGAACTACGCCAGAAGGAATGGGGATCGATTTTGAAAGTATGGATATAGATACGTTTTATGTTTTGAAAGAGATAGTAGCCCATAACCTTGGAAGTGAAGAGAAGGCAAGAGAAGAGATTATTCGGTATTTACAAAATAAAATCGCTGAGAAAAAACCCTAATGGTGGGCGAGGCGAGATTCGAACTCGCGACTTCCACCGTGTGAGGATGGCACTCTCACCGCTGAGTTACCCGCCCACATTAAAAATCCTCTTTTTTATACCTTAATATCTTTTTTGATGCAACATAGAAATCACTTATCCTAATATCAGACGGTTTAAAACCTCTAAAGGATGAACTACGGGATAAGAGGATATCTGTTCAAACTGGATCCTACAACTTAAACATTCGGTAATAATACCCCTCGGTTTAAGCTTCCCTATAAGATCAATAAGTTTCCTCCCAAGTTGCATTGACTTATCATGATAAGTTGAGAAAAAGCCCCTTATGCCTCCCAACCCGCAACAGGAAAAATTATTTCGAAAAACAGCGATATCTCTTAGGTCAAGTATTTCAAAAAGTCTCAGATAACTTAACTCACCTTTTTGTTCCCTCTGATGACAGGAAGGAAAATAAACATATCCCTCATATTCATTACCCTCACCCCTTTTGCGAAAATCACCATGTCCACTTTCAAAAATCCTCAGTATGTACTCGCCTGCATCAAAGGTGTGAGACGCAAGGATAGTGCAAGTTATGGGGTCTAGGAAGGAAAAGTACTCTTTATCAGAAACCGAAGGTCCATATAGTTTTTCATTCAAAATAGACCACTTATCATAAGAAGCTGGAGTTTTGCTTTTCAAAGAATTTACAACCTCTTCAGTTCCAAAGTTTTTTCGGCTTTTTTCATCGTAAATACCTCCTACCGTTATAACCTTACGCATCATAAAACTGCAGGTTGGACAGGAGCAGACAATCTCATACCCTTCATTTACTAGATTAAACCAGCGATTCACTTGATAACTGAGTAACGAAGTCGTAAGCCTTCTATCACCTTCTAAAAAGGCTGGCATGCCACAACATTTCTGTTCAAAAACATAGACCCAGACACCTAGCTTCTTCATAAGTTCAGCAAAAGACTTTGGAACCTCAGGGAATATAAACCTTCCCGTGCATCCAACGAAATAGGCTACTTTAAGGTCCTTTCCTCCCTTTGGTGGTTCCCTAAGTCCCCGTTTTTCTGCCCAAATATCGAAAGACTCCCTTTTAAATGAAGGGATCTTTCTTGCCTTATGTATCCTCAAAACATTCTTAAGCCATGGTGCTGTAGTAAAGGGGGGCTTCAGAAACCTTCCAAAGATTCCCCAAAGAAGCTCCACATTTTCCACTAGTTTCACTGCCCACGAAAGCCCATCCCTTTCTGCGTAAGCGGTTTTTGCTTCTATAATCTTCATCCTTATCGGCTCACAGGGACACAGGGCACAGAAATGGCAATTTTCAATAAGATTTCTAAGTTCCGAGGGCTTAGTCTCAACTCCCCTTTCTCTCTTCTCATCCCACAGTCTGTAAAGTTCAGGAAAGAAAAAGCAGACCCCTTCCATCAAATTCCTGCAAACATCACAGTCCCCGCATTCCTCAATGAGCTCTCTAACAATAGTCTCAGGATCTTTCATAAAACCACCTTCAATAGGCAAGTCTTCCAAGAGACTTCATTATCAATGTAAAGCCCATTCCCAGCATGCCCATAAGACCAACACCGCAGGAAAAACCTGCAAAAAGGACGGGGGCATACTGTCTCCACTTCAGTCCATAGCGTTTGACGAAATAGTAACGTCCTAAAATAGCTCCTACCACTTCTAACAAGATGCCATGAGGGGTCGTTTGTCCCAACCCTCTTGTTATCCCATAAACTAGCATTATTGGAAGATTCAGAGCAGCGAGAGTTCCATAGGTAACAACGCCAAGACCAAATCCAACCAAAACGTAGGAAAGATTGAAGGCTTGAGCAAAAGGGGAACCTTCTTCGAGCGTTGAGCTCTGCATAAGAAGCGAGTTTAGAGCCTGAAGATGCCAAAGTTCTTGAGCGTAGGGATAATGAACTGATGGAACAGGGGCAAGACGCCATAGATATTGAGAAAAAAGAAGGCTTGCAATCATAACCACTGGAAATACAAAAATCTCCGCCTTTATGATACTTCTGAAACTAGTTCCAGTAAGTTCGATCTCCCTAAATTTTACTGTTGCCTTGCCATAGTTATGGATCGGAATAGGAGCATACCAGATCTCAAGCCCATGGTAGCCAAAGAATCTTGAGGCCATTATAAAACTCGCCTCCCTTACCATTGGGAGACTCACGAATTGACCAGCTACACCCTCCATCCTTGCTGAAATATAGGAAATAATTGGAGTATATATAAAACCGTAAGCCACGAGGAAGATAAGGGGGAATCCAGGCACAAGATAGCTACAGAGGAAGATGTAAGCCAGGGTAGAACCTAGGTAGATAAAGAGAGCTATACCTATAGAGAAATCTCCTCTCCCCGGTGGTGGATGAAAGAGTTTTTTAAATTTATCACGCCAGGGAATACGCTCTCCCTTTCTAAGTATTAAAATCACATGGGCCATACCAGCGACGGCTATGGCAAGTCCAAGTCCTATACCGAAGCTCATGTAAAAGTCGAAGTTATTGGAAAAGACCGTTTCTACAGTTTTCATACCCTTGTTCCAATGATGAAGAATACCGTAGTGGTAGAGGATCGGATTAACAGCAACCGTTATGATAAAACCTATAAGTCCTCCCATAACCGCCCAAAAGGGTAACACCATACCGATGAAGATAAGACCCACATCGAGTTGAAGCCCCACAGCCACTGCAGGAAGGATATCTTCTGTCACATGGGTCAACTCAATCCACGGAATTGGAATAATACGGACAGGTTCGGAGAAGATCACACCCGTTATAGCCGGTACAAGAAGATAAATCATTCCAAAGATAAGGCCTATCATACCTCCAATAGAGAACACCCTCCACCGCCAACCGGTCTCCTCTCTATTTGCCGACTCCGTCAAGGCCATTGTCCCCAAGGCGCCAACAGGAGCAAGGGGAAAAGGTAGCTTCTCCACATCGGATGTGAGCCGATACAGAGCATAACCCAGACCAAAGTGATCCACAGCCTGAATAAGCTCAAACCCAATTAGAAGCAGGATAGGAACGAGCCAATCTCGATGCAAAAAGCTTCTTTCAATATATGAAGAGGAATCAATAGATGGAGCAACCCACGAAGGGATGAGGTGGCTTAGTCCCAAAATTCTTGCGGCCTCCGATTGCACTAGATATTGATTCCACAAGAGTCCCGAAAAGGGTGAAGAGAGGGCTGCCCCAGCCATATAGTAAAGCACAAAGATTTCTTGTTGGCGTAACCTGGTATAGGCTCTCTTTGCTACCTCGGCAAAGAGGATTACCGTAACCCATCGAGCTGCAGGACCAACACCGGTTCCAATTACAAGATTGAGATACATAGAAGCAGGCATCATAATAAAACCAATGAAAATCGACCCTACAATCGATTTCCAACCAAAGCCGTCCTCAAAGCGATGGGGGGTAGGTAAAATATCTCGATATTCCTGAAGTTCCCGATCTTCTTTCATGGTAAAACCTCGTCCCGCAAAGGACAACGGTCTTCAATGGCCACCAAGGTATGCTTTCTTTACATCAGGATTAACAAGAAGGGATTTGGCTTCCTCCGAAAGAACTATACGCCCCGTCTCCATAACGTAGCCACGGTGGGCTATGGAAAGAGCTGCACGGGCATTTTGTTCAACAAGCAGAACAGTAACGCCCTCGTTCCGATTTATCTCCTCTAGGGTTTCAAAGATGCTTTTTACAAGAAGCGGTGCAAGCCCAAGGCTTGGCTCATCAAGAAGCAGTAGCTTAGGACGGCTCATAAGAGCCCGTCCAATAGCAAGCATCTGTTGCTCTCCTCCACTGAGAGTTCCTGCAAGCTGAGAACTTCGCTCCTTAAGAATAGGAAAAAGATTGTAGATGCGGTCCTCCATTCTGGCGACCCCTTGTTTATCCTTTTGAGTAATGGCTCCAAGGAGAAGATTCTCTCTCACAGTGAGAGTTCCAAAAAGCCTTCTTCCTTCAGGAACCTGAGCGATTCCAAGCCTTACAATCTCATGGGGTTGAAGTTTATGGATGGGTTTGTGGTTAAAGGAGATGCTACCCTTCTCTGGCCTAATGAGGCCACTTATAGTAAGAAGAGTTGTAGACTTACCGGCTCCGTTGGCTCCAAGTATCGTTACCACTTCGCCCTCTTCAACGTGAAGGTCTATACCGTGAAGCGCTTCGATATGGCCATATTTGACAACGAGCCCTTCTACCTTAAGGAGCATCCTCTACCTCTCTTCACCATCCGTTCCAAGATATGCTTCAATGACTCTGGGATTACGTTTTATTTCCTCTGGCGTTCCTTCGGCAATCTTGGAACCATATTCAAGAACCACCACCTTCTCACAAATATCCATAACTACATTCATATCATGCTCAATAAGAAGTACTGTAATGCCTCTGTCCCGAATCCTTCTAATAAGTTCAATTAACTCAGCGCTCTCCTTTTCGTTCATACCCCCAGCAGGCTCATCAAGAATTAGAAGCTGAGGCGAGGTGGCAAGAGCTCGGGCAATTTCTAAAAGTCTTTGATTACCATAGGAAAGACTTGAGGCGGGAAGATTATAGTATCTCTCAATTCCTACAAAATGAAGAAGCTTCATAGCCTCTTCCACCTTTTGCCTTTCCTCACGCCGCTCCCAGGGAAACCTAAAAATAGCCCCAAAGACCCATGATTTTGTGCGACAATGAAAACCTGAAAGTACATTTTCAAGAACACTCAATTGAGAAAAGAGACGAATGGTTTGGAAAGTTCTGGCGATACCCTGTTTGACTATTTCGTGAGATTTTTTCAAGGTGATAGATTGACCATTAAATACAATTTCACCCTTATCGGGACGATATATGCCAGTTATAATGTTGAAAACCGTAGTTTTCCCAGCCCCATTGGGCCCTATGAGACCAACTATGGAGCCTGACTCTACTTCGAAGGAAACATTATTTACCGCAACTAGCCCACCAAAGGTCTTGGTAATACGCTGAACAGCAAGAAGTATCATACTGAATAATCCCTTTCGAGAATGCTCCTTACATTGTAGGATCTTAACTTAGGTGGTATGAGACCCCGAGGTCTAAGTATCATCATTATCACCATGGCAAGTCCAAAAACCAACATTCGAGCACTCGAAAGATCTCTAAAAATTTCTGGTAATCCAATAATTAAAAACGCTCCAATTATAGTTCCTTCAATGCTCCCTGCACCTCCCAAGATAACAATAGTAAACATAATGACCGATTCCCAAAAACTGAAAGATTCGGGAGAGATGATTGTCATCTTTGTTGCAAAAATATTTCCCGTCATTCCTGCCCAAGTGGCGCCTATAACGAAAGCTGTAAGTTTATAGGAGGCAACGTTTATACCACATCCCTGAGCAGCTATTTCATCATCTCTTATACAGTTAAAGGCTCTACCAACCCTTGAATGCTCTAGACGCTTGAATACTACAACCGTGATGATAAGAAATATCCAGATTAGATAAAAAAACTGATGGGGACTTCTTATAACGTAACCAAAGAGCTCCGGTCTGGCTATACCAAATATGCCGTTAGATCCACCCGTGATACCAAATATATTATTTACGAGGGCGATTCTTACTATTTCACCAACTCCTATAGTAACTATGCAAAGATAGTCTCCTCTAAGGTGTATAATAGGGCGCATTACCATGAAGGCAAAAAGCCCAGCGGTAAACCCCGAAAGAGGTAATATGGAGAGTATAGGCATGTGATATTTAGTATTGAGAATAGCCGATGTGTAGGCTCCTATAGCATAGAAGGCAGCGTGTCCCAGATTGAAGAGCCCCGTATGTCCCACAATAAGGTTTAGGCTAATTCCTAGGATAGCGTAAAGCCCTACATTATTTAAAACGTCAACCCAATAGGGATCAAGCAAAGGAGGAAGGGCAAAAATAACTATAAAAAAAACCCAAAGGGGATTAAAAGACACTGGCCTTTTCATACCTTTTCCGCAATCCGTTCCCCGAGAATACCAGTGGGTCTAATTGTAAGGATGAGGATTAAGACGACGAATGTAACCGCATCCTTCCAGGCTATAGAAAGATAGGCTGAGGCCATGGATTCAATTATACCGAGAATAATCCCTCCAAGCATGGCCCCTGGAATATTTCCAATTCCTCCGAGAATAGCAGCCGTGAAGGCCTTCAATCCATATAACCAGCCCATGGTGAAGGTTATCTGCCCGTAGAGTAGCCCTACCATAAGCCCAGCAAGTCCTCCAAGGGCTGGACCCACTACAAAAACTATGGTCACAACTTTATCTACGTTTATTCCTACGAGACGTGCTGCATTATGATCAATGGCGACGGCCCGGATCGCAGCCCCAGTCAAGGTTTTTTGAATGAAAAAGTACAAAAGAGTCATAACAACAAGAGAAACCATTAGCACAAAGACCTTAACGAGAGGAAGGTAGAGCCCAAACAGAGAAAGGGTTGATTTGGTAAAAAGCCCCTGAGGATAAACATGGAATCTAGCCCCGTATATGAGCATAACGGCGTTTTGGAAAAATATGGAGGCTCCCAGAGCCGACACAACAGCAGAGAGCCTAGGGGAATGACGAAGTGGTCGATAGGCAGCTCTCTCAAGGCCCACACCCAAAGTAGCCACAAAAAGCATAACTGTGGCGCCCATTATAATAAGTGCCGCCATAGGATCTACTGAATCCGTAATACCTACCGACACAAGCAGGGTAAAGCCCACGTAAGCACCTATAGTAAAAAGGTCGCCGTGGGCAAAATTTATGAGCTTTAACACTCCATAGACCATAGTATAACCAAGAGCTATCAGAGCATAGATACCACCAAGCGATAGACCATTTAGAAGCTGCTGTAGAAAATTTTCCATTCCCTATTTCCAATTTCTAATAGAATGGGGGCATCCTTACGTGCCCCCAAGACCACTTACGGCTGTAAAATAAACTGACCCTTTTCGTCAACCTTATAAACTCGATATACTTCTCCCACCCTGTCACCCTTTTCATCGAAGGCTATGGATCCCGTAAATCCGGGAAAGTCTTTTAATTCCTTATGAAGGTAATCGGCCAACTTGTCAGGATCGGTAGATTTCGTCGTTTCAATGGCTTTAATTATAACGCGGAAGCCATCGCCTGCCAAAACAGCATAGATTGAGTTAGGAGGATTCCCATATTTTTTGGAAAAGGCCTCGAGAAGGGTTTTAGCTTCCCCACTGGGAAGATCCTTAGGAAGTGGAGCACTAAGGAAGTAGAATCCTACCGCAGCTTCCTTACCGGCTATCTTTACAAGATCGGGGTTATTTGTAGCATCTCCCCCTATAAAGGGGACATCCCACTTCATTTCCTTTTTCTGCTTAAGAAGTAAACCTGCCTCAGGGTAGTAACCAGTAAAGAAGACCATATCTGGGGAAGCGCTCTTAAGCTTAGTAAGAATCGCTGTGTAGTCCTGTTCACCTGGGGTAAGAGCGTCAAAAAATACTATCTTTACTCCCCCCGCTTCCTTTTCGAGAAGTCCCTTCGCTTCCTCTGCAAGTCCTTTGGCATAGGTGGTATTGTCATGGAGAATAGCAATGTTTTTAAAACCAAGTTTTCGTATTGTCTGAACGGCTACTTTCGCCTGTTCGTCATCTCTTGGACAGGTTCGGAAGAAGTAGGGAAGCTTTTTTTCAGTAAGTCTTATTGCTGTAGAGCCGTTCGCTATTTGGATAACCTTAGCCTCATTAAAGATTCCCTGAGAAGCTTCTGTAACAGCAGATCCATATGTCCCTATGACGGCTATAACCTTTTGGGTAACAAGCTTCTGAGCAGCCAAAGCAGCGGTTCTAGGATCACCACCATCGTCTTCTACAACAAGATTAACCTTCATTCCATTAACGCCACCCTTAGCATTAACATCTTCCACCAGGAGATCAAGAACCTGTTTCATCTCTTGACCTTCACTCGCCCACTTCCCCGTCATCGGTCCCATTAGACCGATCTTTACCTCATTGGCACCGTTGGCAACTACTAGACTAAAGAAAAGTCCCGAACAAAAGGCTAGAACTCCCACGATCCACCGTTTCATAAGATCTCTCCTCCCCTTTTACAAGTTTATACCCTAGCTTGCGAGCATCCTAATAAAGCAAAATAGATTTATCCTTGTCAATTGAATAGGGCTTTGCTAACCTAATTTTTCGTATGCATTCTCTCTTGACTTGTAGGGTATTTTGGAATATTTATAGGGGCGGTTCCATAAGAGCGGGAATAACTCAGCGGTAGAGTGCAACCTTGCCAAGGTTGAAGTCGCGGGTTCGAATCCCGTTTCCCGCTCCAGTTAAACGAAGAAATTTTGAAATGTTAAGCAAAAAGGAATGTCTTCGTCGATTTTACCAGCAATTTCAATTCGATGATCAAGTTTTAATTACCATAGATCCCGACCCCGATGCGTTAGCTTCAGCCCTTGCGGTAAAAAGGCTTTTATGGCGCCACGTAAGCCATACTAAAATAGCGCTCATAAGGCCAATAAAACGCTGGAATAATATCGCAATGGTTAAACTTCTAAAAATTCCTTGTCAGGACATAAACTCCATTTCCACAAAGGATTACTCTAAATTCGTCCTAGTAGATGGGCAGCCCCATCATAACGAAGTATTTAGATCCTTTTCCTATAACGTTATCATAGATCACCATCCGTTTCAGGAGGTTTCATACCCCTGCCATCCTTTAGAATGTAGCATAGAAAAGAGACCCTTTTTCGATATTCGTCCCTCCTATGGATCAACGTCAACTATCCTTACCGAATATCTCAAAACCAGCCGTATAAAACCTTCTAGTTCACTCGCCACAGCCCTTGCCTATGGGATTAAAACCGATACCAGGAACTTTGAGAGACAAACCCTAGAAGATGATATTAGAGCTTTCCTATTTCTCTATCCCTTCGTAAATCGTTACACCCTGAATAAGATTGAAATATCGGATCTTTCCATAGAAGATCTTAAGTTCTTTGATGAAGCTTTGAAACACTACACCGTTTCTAAACATCGCATCTTTGTGTTTATGGATGAGGTTCCCTCCCATGACATTTTGGTTATTCTTTCGGAGTTCTTCCTTAAGCTCCATGAAATTTCCTTTAGTGTAGTTGCCGGAATAGTGGACAGCTCCCTTGTAATTGTCGGCCGAAGCGACGGGAGAAAACATGTAGGGGAGTTCTTAAAAAAAGCCTTTGGAAATGCAGGCTCCGCAGGTGGTCATGGGGCGATGGGAAGAGCCGAAATCCCCCTTGAGTACATTCGTAAAAAATACAATGTGCCAATATGTGAGAGAAATATAATAGAAAAATTTGTCTTTGACTCGATAGAGTAGATATCATGAAACCCAGTGATGCTAAAGTCGAGATATACACTGATGGAGCCTGTAGGGGGAATCCAGGACCTGGAGGATGGGCAGCTATTATAAAAACTAGAGACAGCGTAAAGGAATTATGGGGGTTTGAACCTCAAACTACCAACAATAGGATGGAACTGACGGCGGTCATAGAGGCCCTGAAAAGGCTTAGGTCCCCATCAAAGGTAAGCATCTACACCGATTCTCGCTACTTAAAAGAGGGGGTCACCTCTTGGATAATAAAATGGCAAATGAATGGCTGGAAAACATCAACGGGAACACCTGTAAAGAACAGGGATCTATGGGAACTTATTTTAAAACTTTCAGAACCTCATCAGATCGAATGGCACTGGATTAAAGGACATAACAACCACCCAGAAAATACTCGCTGTGATACCCTAGCTCAGGAGGCCATAGAAAAGAGTTTACGTAGGATGAAGTGAAGAAATCTTTACCTCTCTTCCGAATGGTAAATCCGACTTATAAATTCCCTTAAAGGTCTTTCGCAGGAAGTCTGAATAGTTCTCGCCTTAGCTATCGATCCTGGAAGACTTTCGATACCCACCCATTCACCCGAGGGTCTTCCGTGTTTTCTGATGAGATAGTTAAGACAAAAAACCTTTTCCCAAGGATCAAGTTCTATATCGCCTTCTATTACCGAAATATCACTTTCAGTAACAAACAACCTGTAGGTCATAAATGGAAGGATGAGCCCCCGTTTATTATCACGAAATTCAATGGACAATCCATGGCGGCGAGCACAGTCATCTAAACCTACTTTACGTAGTTCATCAAAGAGGTAATCAAGAGAGATCTGAAAATCTTCCCTTTTAAGCCCAAAGCCTTCCCTTAGCTGAGATGCTACCCTGGAGCGAACCTCTTCTCTGATCTTAGGATCTAGGTAAGGACACCTATCGACGGGAACCTCCCCCTTGACGACCTGAGTAGCAAAGGCTAAGCAAGAGGCTAAACCACATTCATTACAATTTGTTCTGGGAGTTAATTGATAAAGAGCAAGGGGAACAAGGTGCTCCTTCGAGGATAATCCTTTGGGTCTAACGTCCATGCCGATCCCCTTCCAGCTAGGCCCTAAGAGCCTTGAGGTATCCCTGAGCCTTTAACTCCTTAACCCTTCCTATTCGGCGTTTTTTGAAAGTTTCAAAGTATAGACGAAGATCTCGATTTTTCAATGTCTCAAGCTCTTTCGTAAGTTGAATGTTTTCCTCTATGTCCGTTGGAGTCAACCCATACCAAGAGCAGTAATCTTCGAAGAAAAGAAATTCAGGAGATAGTTCCTCCCCACTTCTTATGACGTTTTTCCTTTCGAGGTAGAAGCGAGCTACCTCCATGTCATAATGGATAATCCAACCCACATCTCGAATCATCGATGAAGGATCCCACTTAACAACATGGCTACAGGCAGGGCAAAAGATCTCTACTATAGTTTCCTCCGGAAGAATATCGTCACGAAAGAAAAAATAGGCTACCCCTAAACCACAACGGCACGTAATCTTATGGTGAACACACATCCTCTAACCTCCTACTAGCTGGAATTTAAAAATTACCTTTGAAATTTATCATATCCTAGAAAATTGGACACAAAAAAATAACCCCCCATGACTTAAAAGAGTGCGTGACCAGGGGTTCTTGGGAATGGAATAGTTTCCCGAATATTCTGAATACCACTTAGAAACTGTATAAACCTTTCAAGTCCCAATCCAAAACCGGCGTGAAAAACCGATCCGTAACGGCGAAGGTCAATATACCACTCGTAATCCTCTATATTCATTCCCTTTAGTGTCATCTGTTCAACTAGAACGTCGACTCGCTCTTCACGCTGAGACCCGCCTATAATTTCACCCACACCTGGAACAAGGAGATCCATGGCCGAAACAGTTTCACCATCGTCATTTACCCTCATGTAGAAGGGCTTAAGCTTTCTCGGATAGTGAATGACTATAACGGGTCCTCGAACCATTTTTTCTGTAAGAAATCTTTCATGTTCAGCCTGCAGATCATCCCCCCAAGATGGCACCATCTCTAGCTCCCTTGCATGCTGGGATAGAATCTTTATTGCATCACTATAGGAAATAACCTCAAAGCCCTTTTTTAGGACTGTCGTTAGACGATCCATAAGGTGCTCATCGATGAATTTTTGGAAAAAGAAAAACTCCTCTTCGCACTCGGAAAGCATCGCTTCGATCATGGATGTAACGAACTCCTTGGCCAGAGAAATATCCCCATCAAGATCACAAAAGGCCATCTCGGGCTCCACCATCCAGAATTCTGCTAGGTGCCGCCTCGTGTTAGAATTTTCGGCTCTAAAGGTTGGTCCAAAGGTGTACACCTTCCCTAGAGCGAGAGCATAAATCTCCGCCTGAAGCTGGCCACTTACGGTAAGATACGTTGGACGTCCAAAGAATTCGCTCCCTTCGGTAATATTTCGCCCCCCTACTACCCGAAAGACCTCACCGGCACCTTCGCAATCACTAGTTGTAATGATAGGGGTGTGAATATAATAGAATCCTCGCTTCTTGAAAAAATCGTGAATGGCATAGCTAAGAGCACTCCTTAACCTCATAATAGCCGAGATTGTGTTTGTTCTAGGACGTAGATGGGCGATCTGTCGTAGAAACTCAAAGGAATGCCTCTTTTTTTGTAAGGGATAAGTTGATGGATCGGCTTCTCCATAGACCTTTATATGCGAAACAAGGATCTCAATATCTTGCCCCTTTCCCGGCGAAGGTTCTATAGTGCCCTCCACCATGATAGAAGCTCCTGTATGAAGACGAGGTAAAAGCTCGGAAATCACTAAATTACCAAATCTAGAGTAATCAATGATAGCCTGAAGATTTCTCACCGCCGATCCATCGTTAATTTCAACAAAGCTTACTCCCGCCTTAGAGTCACGCCTTGTTCTCACCCAACCACATATACGAACCTTCTGTCCTACTAGATCCTTACCCCTTAGAAGAATTTCTCTGACCGAAAGTCGCCCTTCCATAACTCCCTAAACCTCTTTTCCAATAATTTTTTGCTTCTAAAGATATTTCTCCTCATCTATCTTTTCCATATTTTAATTCGAGGTGAAATAGCCTATATTTAGATTCTCTTAAGTGAAAAATAATTTCTAAAAGGGGACTTAGGGTGGAAGAGAAAAACAGACCACTAGCTGTAGGTCATCTCAAGGAAACCTCGCTTTTGAAACGACTACCAGATTCAATAGCAACAAAGATTCTTAAAGAATATGTAAAGAAAAAAACAGGAAGATCTCCAGAGGCTATGAATACCATTTCGGGAGTTATTATTTACTGCGAAGAGGGAAAGATCTTTTTTCAAAATGGAGAAATTGATTTCGAGCCTAGCCCCTTTCACATTAAGAAGGTAAAATCATGGCTCGAGGAGATAAGATCTATCCTCATATTTTATGCGAGTAAAATCTATGTGGCCGAGGTAAAAAAGGTCCTCTACGAGAAGTTTCACGTAGCTAGAGAACAGGAATTGGAAGGGGGTGGTTTCATCTTTGAAATAAACCTTTCAGGAGGAGCCACCATTAGGCTTATTGTAACACCGAAGGGACGTATAGCCGCCTTCTCTATAAGAGAAAGAAACGAAGGTCTAGAAAAACAGGCTCTTGAGATTATAAAAACTCTCGAAACTAGGGGTCTCGTAGATTTCTAAAATCGCGAGGTCAATATGGCTATAGTGCTAGGCTGTGAGAGGCTTCTTGATGATCCACCCCGTTGGTTATTTTCTGCTCGTTGTGGCATCCTATGTCACCAAGCATCGGTGACATCTAGACTCAAACCGCTCCCGGAAGAGTTAGTTCGATTAGGTGCTCGTATCGTTTGTATCTTCTCTCCACAGCACGGGTTTTTCTCCGAAAAGCAAGCTAATATGAAAGAGTCTGATCATTTTACTCATCCCCGACTTGGAATCCCAGTTTTTAGCCTTTATGGAACCAATCGTGTTCCAACGCAGGATATGTTAGAAAAGATAGACATTATACTTGTCGATCTTCAGGATGTGGGAACCAGAGTTTACACCTACCTAACTACAATGGGACTCTTCCTGGAAGCTATATCTGGGCTCGACAAAGGAGTCGTTATCCTCGACAGACCAAACCCTATTGGTGGGAATATGGTGGAAGGGAACATCGTTGAGCCAGAATTTAAATCCTTCGTAGGACGCTATTCTATCCCTATGCGTCATGGTCTAACTATTGGAGAACTTGCTTTATGGGTAGTCAAAGAAAAACATATTGATGTAGATATTACTGTGATCACCATGGAAGGTTGGTCCCGTAACAAAGAATTTCCCTCCACAGGTCTCCCATGGGTTTTTCCGTCCCCAAATATGCCCACCTGGGAAACAGCTTTGCTTTATCCTGCAACAGTTCTTTTGGAAGGAACGAATGTAAGTGAAGGACGGGGAACCACCTTGCCCTTCGCTTTAGTAGGAGCCCCTTTTATAAACCCTTACGAAGTTATATCTTCATGGGGAGAGGAACGACTTGGTAAATATGGCCTGTTTCTAAGACCTATATTTTTCGAGCCAACTTATGATAAATGGAGTGGAAAAACCTGCGGTGGATTTCATATTCACATTCTAGATACAAACCTTTGGAAGCCCTACCGGTTCGGACTAGAACTCCTTCAACAACTCATAAAATTATATCCCAAAGCCTTTAAGTGGCTCGATCCTCCCTATGAGTACGAGCATTTAAAGTTGCCAATAGACATTTTGATAGGAAGCGAACGAATAAGAAGAGCGATTGAGTCTGGTGTAGATGTTGAGAAGATCGAGGATCAGTGGCAGGAGGAACTGGAAAATTACATCAATTTACGAGAGGATGTAATGCTTTATCGTCACTAGGAAATTTCGGAGACAAAGGCACTATGAGAGCGGTTGTTCAACGGGTCAAAGAGGCAAAAGTCGAGGTGAGAGGAGAGGTAGTAGGCAGTATAGATAAGGGACTTCTCGTATTTCTTGGTGTAGGAAGGGAAGACTCAGAGGAGGATCTTTCCTATATGGTTGACAAACTCCTTCATCTCAGAATTTTTGAGGACGAACAGGGAAAGATGAATAAATCGTTGCTAGATATCAATGGGAAGATACTGATCGTTTCCCAGTTTACCCTATTTGGTGATTGCCGCAAGGGAAGACGTCCTTCCTTCGCAGATGCTGCTCCTCCCGATAAGGCAGAGGGGTTGTATGAGGAATGTATAAGTCGCCTGAGGGCTTCAGGTGTTTCTGTAGCTACAGGAAAATTTCGAGAGATGATGGATGTTTATCTCGTAAATGATGGGCCAGTAACGATTCTTCTAGATAGTAAAAAGCTATTTTAGAGGCTTACACTATGGATATAGGAAGTAACAGAACCGATCTTTTAAAAAAGTCCTTAATGGAACCCTCGGGCATAACGGTAGATGAAGAAGGGAACTGGTTTTATCATGGAAATCCGATTATACGCGAAGATATACTTCAACTCTTCTACGACCATCTCAGGTTCATCCCAGGAAATGGCTATGTTATCGAATGGGATAACGCATTCCATCCCATAAAAGTTGCTGATACCCCCTTTGTTGTTACACGAGTGGATACAGAAAAGGGAAAACAGACCATAAAATCCATCTCCATCACTCTAAAACATCTTCCCAACACCGTAGAGATTCTCGACCCATCAACCCTTTTCGTTGGGAAAGATAACATCCTCTATTGCAAAATCCGTAATGGCTCTTTCGTAGCTAGATTTTCGAGACCTGCCTATTACCAAGTGGCCGAGTTGATTAAGGAAAAGAATGGAGAGTTTTTTATTGAAACGGAAGATGGTCATCACGTGATAAAAATCAACACGTAATTTCAGGACCTACAAATGGGAAAATGGGACCTTAGCCCAAAAGATCTTTACCACATTGTCAATCACGGTATTGATCTGGAAACATTTAACAAATATAGGCTATTTTTCGAAAAGGGTAAACAACCACCGAGGATAATAAGACCATGCACCGCCTCCGATGGTATTGAAGTCCTTAGCCAGCACGAACAGGAACGTTTTATAAGAATATACGAAGAAGAAATGGCTAAGGGACGATGTAGTAAATTCGTTCCTGCTTCGGGAGCAGCAACTCGAATGTTTCAATCTTTGTGCCACCTTTTCGGGAGAGAGGACATTAACACAATTCATGAATTATCCCTTAAGGTAGAACAAAGGCCCGAACTTAAGGACGCTCTAAGATTATTAACTTCCCTCGATAAACTTCCCTTTTATGGGGAACTGAGCAATTGGTGCAAGGAGCGCGGTTTTTCTATTCCGGACATTTTAGAAAGGGGACCTCTTAAGCAACTAATCAATGGCATTTTAACTAGTGAAGGCCTTGGGCTTGGAACCCTTCCAAAGGCATTGCTTCCATTTTACCGATACGGAAGCGAGGTAAGAACAGCCTTCGAGGAACACATAATTGAAGCAATAGATTATGTAATGGATAGGGAAGGTGTCTGTAAGATTCACTTTACCGTCTCAAAGGCTCATCTTGTGCGGTTTAACAGTCACTTGGAATCTATCATAGAGCGACTCTATAAGGATGGGGTAAGGCTAGATATCTCCTTCTCTATTCAAGATCCATCAACTGATACCCCTGCAGTTGACGAAAGAGGTGAACTCTTGAGGGATTCAAAGGGAGACATAATTTTTAGACCTGGAGGACATGGAGCTCTCCTTAAAAATCTTGAGGAGTACGGAGGCGATATTGTCTTTATAAAAAATGTTGATAACGTTACAAGAGATCAAATAAAGCCCCTAGTAGTTAGATGGAAAAAAATAATTGGTGGTATGCTCATAGCTTTGGAGCGAGATTTTAATAACGTTATTAGACAACTTAGGGAAAACCCAAAAACCCTTCCCGAAGCTGAAATGGTATATCTTAAATGGAAACAGTATTTACCACCCCTTTATGAAAAGGCTTCCGAAACCGAAAGAAGAGCCATCCTTTTAGATCTTCTCGACAGACCAAAGCGAGTTTGTGGGATGGTGAAAAATGTCGGGGAACCAGGGGGAGGTCCCTTTTGGGTTATGGATAAAGATGGCTGGATTACTAGACAAATTATTGAAAAGGCCCAAATTGATACAACTAGGGTCGAGCAAATGGAAATATGGAGGGCATCTATTTATTTTAACCCGGTAGATGTAGTTTGTTCATTGAGAAACCCAGAGGGGTTTACATATCGACTCTCGAACTTTGTTGATCCAAGTTCTTATATAATCACGGAAAAACTCCATCATGGAAAACCAACAAGAGTTCTGGAACATCCAGGCCTATGGAATGGATCGATGGCCTATTGGATAACCATATTCGTAGAGGTCCCAAGGGAAACCTTCCATCCTGTAAAGAAGATTACGGATCTTATTAAAAACGAATGAATTAAAGGAGGTCCTTTCGGACCATTCTAAAAACGGCATCCTGAATATAGCGATCTGGAAGGTAAAGTTTGTCGGAATTTTTAGGCATAAGAAGAATCTCTTCTTCCTTCCATGTTTGCTTTAATACTTTAACTTGATTACCCCAGGGAGCCCAGGTGGAGGGATCTGTTGGGCCGAAGATTACCACTGAAGGCACCCCTGAAGCTACCGCAAGATGGCTTATCCCAGAATCATTTCCTATATAAAGAGCACCAAGAGATAGGAGAGCTGAAAGAAGTGGTAAGGAGAGACTATGGAACCTCGCTATCTTATAACGATCGAATGCCCATCGAACTAACGGTTCAATAATCTCATCCGAAGGACCAGTAATTACGACGATGGGAAGATGGGGGAAGGAGTGTTTAATCCAATCGATAAGCCCCATCCATCTAGACAATGGCCAAATCTTTCTTAGCCCGCCACTTCCTGGATGTATAAAGATAGGGGACTTTAAATCACCAAGGAACAATCTAGCCTCTTCGAGTTTTCTAGGAGGGATGTTTAGTCTAAATGGTTTTAAAGTAATATCGATAAGTAGTCTTTGGCTTAGGTTTTCAGCTATAAAGAGGGGGACAGGTTTCCCTAAGCCTTCTTCCGGAAATGATGGACACCAAAGACATTTGCTTCCATATTCAAGAACTCTTTGGCCTAATCTGTAGGAAACGGCCCTAAGGGTTTTCTTACCGAAAAATATTACAAGATCGGAGTTTAGACATGGAGGTGGTATTTCGGCATCCTTCCACAAGAGATCATCGAAGAAGGGTAATATCGATGGATCATCGTGGGAA
This sequence comes from Syntrophobacterales bacterium, assembly GCA_026417655.1. Lineage (GTDB taxonomy): Bacteria > Desulfobacterota > Syntrophobacteria > Syntrophobacterales > Thermodesulforhabdaceae > JAOACS01. The sequence continues at coordinate 34,459 of JAOACS010000001.1, read as the reverse complement.
AAGAAACCACCGAAAAAAGGTTCATCTTTTATCAGCTCAGCATGGAGGCTACGGGTCCAAAAAAGTATTCGTTTAGAATCGACAAGGTTAGAAAGAGCCTCAAAAACAGGGCATGCCAGTAAAAAATCGCCCAATGCCCCCTGATGAAAAACCGAGATGGATTTAAATCTTACCAAAGGCCTTTGTATCATGGCTTTACTCGTCTTTTCATGGTATTTTTAATCAAAAAAAGCACAAGTTAAAATTCTAATAATAGAATAGCTATTGACCTAGACCAGTATCATGTTAGAGTTACAAATGTGAGATGTTTTTCACATTTTTTCGTCCTTTTACTTAAAAAGGAGGTTCCAAACTATGAAACGACATGCAAAATACCGTTTAATGGTTACCCGTCGAGAAATGATGTATGTTCATGATGAATTCGATCACTCACTTACTTTGGTTGAGATGGAAGGAGAACCCATTGAATACGAACCAGGAGTGGCAGGAAAATTTGTTTCCAGACGATCTGTAACCTTTCATGATAGAATTCGTGGAGATGGTAAAATGATGGGATATGCCATCACCACCTTCGAACATGGAGCGATATACAGTAAATTTGAAGGCGAAAGGGATGCAAAAGAGGGTGTAACTAGAGGCACGTGGAAAATTTATAAGGGTCTTGGCAAGCTCTCTACTATAACCGGAAGTGGGACTTTTGTTGTAACGGCGGGAGAGCGGGATAGAGAATACATAATAACCATAGACGGAGACTACGAACTCTAAGAAGATATAGCGAGGGGGAGATATCCCCCTCTTTTAATTTTTATTCCCACCAACTGATATAATCTTCTAAAAATCCAGCCTTATTACCTCGTTTATCATTGTTATTCGCCAACACGATGATTAAAATAATTTTGAAAAAATTAAAATTTAAGGTAAGGAGAAAAAGGGGATTATGAAAATAAAGTATTGCAAGAAATACGAAAAATACGTCAGCCAGTATCATTGCGAATTATTCAATGAAGGGAAAGAATGTGCCTACTATAACCCCAAGACATGGAACAGTATCAAAGAGCTTCTTACAGATCCAGAACGTCCAAAATGGGAGATAGGTGAAGTGATCAAACCGCTCCAATGTAAGTTGCTTGAAAGAGAATATTATAACACTTCAGGACGTAGAAGACGGGCCCGCATCTCTACAAGGCACAGTGAATCCGCTTCATAGGGAGTTTGGTTCCCTGTTGGGTGCCCACCAAAGGGTGTTATATTTTTTCAAGATTTAACCTTAATACCTCCAAAAAGATAACTCCTCGCGGAAAACTAAAAGCGGTTGCTTTTTTAAAAACCATAGGGTAACGAAAGGACGGTCGTAATTTTGACCCAGTAGGATAAAGATTTACTTCTGGAGGAATGCTCATTATGGCTATGTATGGGGTAAAGATATTTACTGGAAACAGCAATGTGCAACTTGCGGAAAACATCTGTCGAAATCTTGGTCTCCCCCTTGGAAAGGCCCTAGTTTCGACCTTTAGTGATGGAGAAATTAGAGTTGAGATTCAAGAAAATGTGCGAGGTGCCGATGTTTTTGTAATCCAGTCAGGGTCTCATCCAGTAAACGATCACCTTATGGAACTCCTTGTAATGATCGACGCTCTTAAAAGAGCTTCAGCTAGACGTATTACTGCCGTTATGCCCTATTACAGCTATGCCCGCCAGGATAGAAAGAATAAACCAAGGGTTCCTATCACAGCAAGGCTTGTAGCTGATCTACTATCGAGAGCTGGGGCTAATAGAATCCTTACGATGGATCTTCATGCAGGCCAAATTCAGGGATTTTTCGATATACCTGTTGACAATCTTTACGCTTCTCCAGTTCTTCTCCCCTACATAAAGGAACACTTTGGAAATAACATAGTAATCGTATCACCAGATGCAGGAGGAGTTCCCAGAGCTAGAGCCTATGCCAACATTCTAAATGCAGGGCTTGCCCTTATAGACAAGAGAAGATTAGATGCGAACAAGGCCGAAGTTATGCATATTATAGGAGATGTAAAAGACAAGACCGCCATAATACTCGATGACATGGTTGATACCGCTGGAACACTGAAAGAAGCCGCAAGCGCCCTTAAGAACAAGGGTGCTAAAACGATCCATGCCTGCGTAACCCATGCTGTTCTCTCTGGAAATGCTGTAAATAACATTCAAGACTCGCCTATCGAAACCCTCGTCGTAACCGATACCATACCCCTTCGTCCTCAGGCTGTCCTCTGTCCCAAGATCAAAGTGATTTCCGCAGCAAGGCTTTTCTCAGAGGCCATAAAGGGGATTCATAATGAAGATTCTATAAGCTCGCTCTTTGAAATACAGCATTGATCATTTCAGGCTAAGCGGGAAAAAATTGGAAAGATCTCAACCTTTCTACATCTACGGTATCGATGATAAGCTCCCAATAGCTCTTGCCTTCGCGTACGGTGTCCAATGGACTCTTTTTCTTTTCCCGGCCATTCTCACCGTCACGGCTCTCTGTGCTGAAGCCTTTAAAATGTCGGATGAATCGAGAGTCTCCTTCGTTCAATTAACTTTTATAACAGCGGGTCTCTTCACCCTAGTTCAAAGTCTTTGGGGACATAGGTATCCTGTAATTGAAGGACCATCAACTGCTCACCTTCTAACAATGCTTTCCTTGGTTCCCTATGGAATATCCTCCATCCAATCGGGGATGATACTGGGAAGTTTTATTATGATCCTTCTCGGTGCTCTCGGGAATGTCTCCTTTTTTTCAAAGGTATTTACCCGTAACATCGTGATTACAATACTTCTTCTCATTGCTTTATCTCTTGCTCCCCATTTGGCAACCTCCCTTTCTGAAGCTCAAAACGCCTACAGTAAGGAGAGTCAGTGGGTGTTTTTTGTCTTCTCATCAGGAATTGTTATCTTTACAGCCCTTTGTAGTTACCATCTCAAGGGACTGTGGAAAACCCTATCTCTTCTCATAGGAGTTACGGTGGGGACAGTCCTTTATTCCATCATAGGAAAGCTCGATTTCTCAATATGGGAGAAGGCTTCATGGGTAAACTTCCCTTCACTATGGACACCGGTAAGTCCTCAAGTATCTTTGATCTCTGGAGTCTCCTTTACCATTGCATACGTAGCAGTTCTAGTAAATATTTTGGGAAGTCTTACAGCTATAGCCTCTGTAACCGACAGAAAACGCCTTAATTCTTCACTCAGACGATCGCTCATATTAAATGGTTTATCCGGCATCGTTTGTGGAGTCTTAAGTCTAGTAGGACTTGTAAGCTACAGTATAAGTCCTGGAGTGGTTACATCACAGCGGATAGCTAGTCGTTACGCTATTTCAGCCTGCGGTATAATAACCATTGCAATGGGCTTTTTCCCGAAAGTTGCCGCATTTTTTGCCTTTATCCCCGTATCTGTCGTGTCTGCCGTGCTATGTATGGCTATGGGAAATCAGATTGGAGCTGCTCTTCAAATGGTTTCATCACCTCCTTTCACCCAAAGGGATGGAACTATTGTGGGGTTATCGGTTATGCTGGGTTTAATTATTTCAATCCTTCCTACGGAAATAATTTCTTCAACTCCATCTATAGCACAGTTATTTTTGAAAAATGGTATGCTTTCAGGAATTATTATTTCTCTTATTCTGGAACACGGCTTTTTTAGGAAAAAATCTGAAGTGGAGAAACCCAATGAGCAAAGGTAAGGTAGTTAACTGCCCTAGATGTGGAGAGCCCCTTTATATCCACAAAAACCCCTTTCCTACCGTTGACGTAATTATAGAGGTAGGAGACGATAGCATAGTCCTTATAGAGCGAAAGAATCCACCCCACGGATGGGCTCTTCCCGGCGGCTTTGTGGACTACGGAGAATCGCTTGAAGAGGCGGCATCAAGGGAGGTTCTAGAAGAAACTGGCCTTTTTGTAAAAAATCTTAAGCAGTTTAGGGCCTATTCAGATCCATCTCGAGATCCACGACACCATACTATAACCGTCGTTTTCATTGCCGAGGTGGACTCAGAGAAGGGAATGCTGAGTCCAAAAGCATCCGACGATGCTAAAAACTGTGCCATCTTTAGGTTAGATAAACTACCTCAAGGATTGGCTTTCGACCATGAAAGGATCCTAAAGGACTATCAAACATGGAAAAGATCACAGAAAGGCTAATGGATGACGAACCCTCCGTCTCTCTTCCCGTAAAGATTTACACCAAGGAAGGACCTCCTAGGGTTGTTAACCAGTGGGTTGTGGAGGAAACACCGGTAACGCTTTTTTTCAACGGAGAACAAATGATAACCCTTCTTTGCACAGGTCGCCATGTGGATGAACTTGCAGTTGGTTTCTTCATAGCGGAAGGTTGGATCAGAGAACGTTGTGCTCTAAAGGAAGTTATTTTTAATGAAAAACAGGGCACCGTTCATATTACCTATGAGGGCACCGTAGGTTCCCGCGAAAAATTCTGGCTAAAACGTGCCATTACGTCAGGATGCGCCAAAGGGAGCCTCCTTTGTGAAGTGATTGACTCATTACTAGAGCATCCCCTTGGCGAACAGCCCAAGATAGAGGTTTTCCGAATATGGGACGTTATGAAGAAACTAAACTACCTCAGTGATACTTTCAAGAAGACCCATGGAGTCCATAATTGCGCCCTTTCTGAAGTCAATGGAGAAATTGTAAAGTTAAAGGATTCAACCCTTCTTTATAGATACGACATAGGACGTCACAATGCCTTAGATATGCTCATTGGGAGAGCCTTTCTTGAGGACCTTCCCTTAAGTGACAAAATAATAGTTACCACCGGAAGACTTACATCTGAAATAGTGATTAAAGCAGCCCAAGCGGGGATCCCCATTCTTGTAAGCCGCCATGCAGCAACAAGACTTGCTGTGGAGCTTGCAATCACCTTAAACCTTACCCTTATAGGATACGTAAGAGCAAATCACATTACAGTTTACCACGACGGTGGAAGGCTCATTGAATAAGGATAAGAACTGATGGTTGAAATAAGAAAAGCAAAAATTAGAGACGTTAAGAAAATCCATAGTCTTCTTCTCCCCTTTGCAAGTGAAGGAAGACTTCTTCCAAGATCCCTTAGCGAACTTTACACGAGGATGAGAGATTTCTTCGTAGCCGATGATGGAGGAGCCATTGTAGGTTGTGCCGCCCTCAAGATAATATGGGATGATCTATCGGAAATCGCATCCCTCGCTGTAAGAATAGAATATCAGCGCCAGGGTATAGGTAGGAAACTTGTAGAGGCTTGTCTCGATGAAGCCAGCTCTCTTGGGCTTCCCAAAACGTTTGTTCTTACCTACGAAACGGCCTTTTTCGAACGTCTCGGGTTTAGAATAGTTGACAAAAGTATTTTTCCGCAAAAGATATGGGTTGATTGTTTGAAATGTCCGAAATTTCCTGACTGCGACGAAGTTGCTATGGTAAAAAATATAAGCTAAAAAACCTAGTTCATAAGAGAGGATCCAAGGCATGTTGCCAAAGATATTGAGGAAAATTTTCAAACCTTACAACGAGAGATATTTAGAGGGGCTTTCGCCAACAATAGATCGCATAAACAGGCTTGAACCGGAGATGATGCGATTAAGTGACGCTACACTCCAGGCAAAAACCTCCGAATTTAAGGAACGTCTAAGCCGTGGTGAACCTCTTGATGACCTCCTCCCTGAAGCTTTTGCCGTTGTCCGAGAAACGGCCAGACGAGTTCTAGGTATGCGACCCTTCGATGTTCAGTTAGTTGGTGGGATTGTCCTTCATCAGGGGAAAATCGCCGAGATGAAAACGGGGGAAGGGAAAACTCTCGTCGCCACAATGCCGGTCTATCTTAATGCTCTCTTAGGGCGAGGGGTTCATGTTGTCACAGTAAATGATTACCTAGCCAAACGAGATAGCGAATGGATGGGTAAGATATACCGTTTTCTGGGGCTTACGGTAGGATGTATTGTTCATGGGCTGGACGACGAAGAACGTAAAAAGGCCTATCTTGCCGATGTCACTTATGGAACAAACAATGAATTTGGTTTCGACTATCTTCGGGACAATATGAAATTTCGCCTGGAAGATATGGTTCAACGTGATCTATATTACGCCATAGTTGATGAAGTAGATAGTATACTAATAGACGAAGCAAGGACACCCCTTATAATCTCAGGTCCATCTGAAAAATCTACAGATCTATACTACCGGATAAACAAGATTATCCCCAGACTCACAAAGGATCGCCATTTCACTATTGATGAGAAGGGTCATGCCGTTGCCCTTACAGAAGAAGGCGTTGCCAAGGTCGAGGAACTCCTTGGAGTAGAAAACCTCTATGATCCTAGACATATCGATCTACTCCACCATGTTTACCAAGCACTAAGGGCCCATTATCTTTTTAAACGAGACGTCCACTACGTTGTAAAATCAGGTAAAGTAATTATCGTAGATGAATTTACCGGAAGACTCATGCCTGGACGCCGTTATAGCGATGGACTACATCAGGCTCTTGAAGCTAAGGAGGGGGTTAAAATTGAAAGTGAAAATCAGACTCTTGCAACAATCACCTTTCAGAACTATTTTAGAATGTATGAAAAACTTGCGGGCATGACAGGAACTGCCGAAACAGAGGCAGAGGAATTCGCTCAAATTTACAAGCTCGATGTAATAGTCATTCCTACCCATAAAAAGATGATTAGAATTGATCATCCCGACTGTATTTATCGAACAGAGAAAGAAAAATTCAGAGCAGTAGTTCGAGAAATTAAACAACTTTATGAACAGGGTCGTCCTGTCCTCGTCGGAACCATAAGCATAGAAAAATCTGAACGTCTCAGCGAGATGTTAAAAAAAGAGGGCATCCCCCATCAAGTTCTAAATGCTAAACATCATGAGAAGGAGGCCGAAATTATAGCCAAAGCAGGCCAACGTGGAGCTGTCACAATCTCCACCAATATGGCCGGGCGAGGAACCGACATTGTGCTAGGACCAGGTATCGCTGAGATCGGAGGGCTTCACGTAATAGGAACTGAAAGGCATGAAGCGCGGCGCATTGATAATCAGCTCCGTGGTAGATCTGGCCGTCAGGGTGATCCGGGATCTTCCCGTTTCTATCTCTCTCTTGAAGATGATTTAATGAGGATTTTTGCTTCCGACAAGGTAGCATGGATTATGGATCGGGTTGGTATGAGGGAAGATGAACCCATAGAACATCGAATAGTCTCAAAGGCGATTGAAAATGCACAACGTAGGGTGGAGGCTCATAATTTTAGTATTCGAAAACAACTCCTTGAGTTCGACGATGTTATGAATATTCAACGGGAAGTAATCTACAAACAGCGTCGAGAAGCCCTTCGAGGTGAAAACCTTCGGCCTGTAATTGAGGATATGATTCGCGATCTTATAGCTGAAATAGTTAGAAGTTACTGTGATGAAAAGCTCCATCCTGAAGAGTGGGATTGGGAAGGGATTTCAAGAGAATTTACAAGCCTTGTGGGGATAAGACCCCCCTTTAATGGGAGTAGCTCAGCGGGAGAGGAATTTAGATCGCCAGAAGCTGTTGAAGATTTCCTAGTTGAAATCGCAACGAAACGGTATGATGAGCGGGAGAGAGAAATAGGCTCGACCCTCATGCGCCAACTAGAAAGCTATGTGCTCCTTCAAAATGTCGATTCTCACTGGAAAGATCACCTCCTCAGCATGGATCATCTGAAAGAGGGTATAGGGCTTCGAGGCTATGGTCAGGAGGATCCTCTTGTAGCTTACAAACGAGAAGCCCATCAGCTGTTCGATGACATGATTTACCGAATAAAAAGAGACACCGTTAGGATGATGTTCCAAATCCAAATTCGCCAAGAAGAAGAGGTGGAAGAGCTTAAGCGTGAACAAGAATCCCAGCCTATGTATTACGGTGGTGGAGGAGGGACATCCTCCTCATCGGCTAAGACTATAAAAAGCAAACAGAAGGTGGGAAGAAATGACCCGTGTCCATGCGGAAGTGGCAAAAAATACAAAAGATGTTGTGGTCGTTAGGGGGAGAAATTTCGTAATACCTGGCATCTTGGTAAGCGTTGTAGAGTCAGGTATGAGATACAAAGGAAGACCAGATCTAGCTATCATTGTGTCAGAAAAACCGGATGGAATCCCAGCAGCAGGGGTTTTTACTCAGAACCTTTTTACAGCGGCTCCTGTAATTCTTTCTAGAGAACACCTAAAAAAGAGTGGACATCACATAAGGGCGATTCTTATAAACGCCGGCATAGCGAATGCATGCACAGGCAAAGAAGGTTTATATCGAGCCAGAATTAGTGCTGAGCTTGTGGCGAAGGCTCTTAAAGTAGCACCAGAGTCGATCCTTATCGCCTCAACAGGTGTTATAGGTCCTCATATTGACATTGATACTATAGCCAACTCCTTGGATGAACTAATAGCTGGTCTTTCTCCAAATCGATGGGATGAAGTGGCTAGAGCTATCATGACAACCGATACCGTTCCTAAGCTCTCCTATGTAGAAGTAGAAACCCAAAATTCGACCATAAGGATAGGTGGAGTTGCAAAGGGTTCGGGAATGATTGCGCCAAATATGGCAACAATGCTAGGATTCATATGTACCGATCTGAATGTTGACCCTATAACATTGGAAACCTTTCTAAGGAATGCCGTATCCAAGTCCTTTAATGCTATCACGGTAGATGGTGACACAAGCACAAACGATACAGTTCTATTGCTGGCAAGTGGTAACAACAAAAAACTGGAAACCTTGGACACACACACTTCCCGCCTTTTTCTAGAAGCCCTAGAAGCGCTCTCAAAGGATCTTGCTAAGCAGATTGTTTTAGATGGAGAAGGGGCAACCAAGTTTATAGAGATAGAGGTCGTAGATGCTCCTTCCGAAGAGGTTGCGAAAAGGGTCGCCAAAACGGTTGCAGAATCCCCACTGGTTAAAACGGCCTTTTATGGAGAGGATGCGAATTGGGGAAGGATTATTGCCGCTGTGGGAAGATCGGGTGTTTCCTTCGATGTATCCTTGGTATCCCTATTTTTTGACGAAGTCTGTGTTTTTCGCGATGGAATGCCAGTGCAAGAGAAAGAGATCGAGGAGCGTGCAAGTGCTGAATTCAAGAAAAAGCAGATAAATGTAAGGATTTCTCTTGGGATGGGAAATTACTCCTTTAGAATCTGGACCTGTGATTTTTCCCATGATTACGTGACCATCAACGCTAAGTACAGAACATGAAGGAGAAAAAAGCTATGGCATCAATGGAGCTCATAAAGGATGGTTCGGTTTTCGTCTTGACACTTACAAATGGAGATGGAGCCAACACCTTTACCAAGGAGGTTCTTGAAGAATATCTTGACGTATTCGATCAAATTGAGGCGACAAAAGAGAATGCATCCCTTGTTATAACCAGCAATTCGTCCAAATATTGGTGCACAGGAATTAATCTAGACTGGTTGAGAGAACAGCCCCGAGAATATTTCCTTGAGTTCGCAAAGCTTATGGACAAAGTCTATTTCAGAGCAGCCCTTCTTAACCTTCCAACCATTGGCTGTCTTACAGGTCACACCTTTGCAGGGGGAGCTATCCTTGCGGCAGCTCTAGATTTTCGTTTCATGAGAGAAGATAGGGGATGGTTCTGCTTCCCAGAAGTGGACATTAAAATACCCTTTACGCTACTCATGGAGGAAGTCGTGGAAATGCTTCCAAACCCTCGGGCAGTAAAGGATCTTATCCTTACAGGTGCGCGACTTGGAGGTAAAGAGGCATCGGAAGTGGGGATTGTCGACGGGGCCTTTCCAGAGTCGGAGCTATTTCCTAGAACAATGGACTTTGCAAGAAAAATGGCAGAAAAAGATCGGGAAACCTACACCAAGATAAAAAGGAGTTGGCGACGCCGTATATCAGCCCTAAAGGAGGTGGTGTTAAAGACCTAACCTAGGACAAACTAAAAATTTTAAAGGATAAAGCCATGAAAAAAATGTTAACTTTTATCATTTTTACTATCCTTTTTGCTTCGCCAACTATTTCGATGGGGAAAAGAATAGTTCTTTCTCCCATTTATAATGATAGCCTTAGTGCTCATAAGGTAGGGGGATCTTCCTTTCTCTATGTGCCTCAGAGAGCAGTTCTTTCACAGGAAGTTTTGTCCTCTCTCTTAGAAGGAGACCTAGCTACAATCATCGTGGGAGGCGAAAGGATAGAGGTCACCACTACAGGGATAAAGAAAAGACCAGGGGGCCTTACATGGTCAGCTAAGCCAGAGGGCCTCTGTTCCTGGGACACTATCGTAATTACTCTATCGGATAATGTAGCCTTCGGAACCATTTTTAGAGGAGATAGGCGACTCAAAATAAAGCCAACTTCAGCAAGCGGTATTCTGTTGGTGGAGGAAGAAAATCCAGCCTTTGAAATGCCTTTAGGAGAGGATACAATACCTCAACCAAAACCACCAGAGGAACTTTTATCCGACTTTTTTACTTACGAGAACCTTTCCGGCTCCTCCAACACGATAGTGGATCTTATGGCCTACTACACGCCGGGGGTAGAAAACTATCTAGGGGGGGCATCCAACGTTCGGGCAGGTATTCAACATCTGGTCGACCTTACAAATGAGGCCTATAGAAATAGTAAAATAGACTTAGAAATCCGACTCGTCCATATTCAAAAGGTATCCTATCCAGATAGTGGATCCATCCACTCAGCACTGGACGATTTAACTAATGGAAGGAGTGTTTTTTCAGAGGTCTCTTCACTTCGGGATAGATATGGAGCGGACCTTGTTACGCTACTTAGAAGGTTTGATAGAGTAACCAACGGTGGCTGTGGCTTAGCATGGATTCTAACATCTTTAAGCAATCCTTTGAGGAGCTCAGGTTATGGTTTTTCTGTAGTTCAAGTGGGTAAATCAATGGATGGCAGTAATTACTACTGCCTAGATCTTACCTTAGCCCATGAGCTAGGCCATAACTTTGGATGTGCCCACGATAGAGACCACGCCTCTAATCCTGGTATCTTCAGTTATTCGTATGGTTATGACCGGCCTGGGATCTTTGCAACCATCATGAGCTACGATTCTCCCAAGATCCCCTATTTTTCCAACCCCTCCATAACTTATCAAGGATACGCAATAGGAGTTCCTGAGGGTTACCAAGATGCTGCCGACAACTCACGAACCATTAGAGAAACCAAAAACTTTGTAGCATCATACCGTAGAGAAGTATCTCCTTCATGCACTGTGGACGATCGTATTCAAAAGATTTATATCGCCTATTACCAAAGACCGGGAGATCCAGGGGGAATTGAATACTGGTTAGGTATTCTCAATCGATCAGGAGGAAACCTTAATGGTATTATCAACTCTTTTGCGACTTCGGTAGAATCACAAAATCTCTACGGACAGATTAACTCTTCAACCATTGGAAATGTAATTGATGCCATATACCTTGCTTTATTCGACCGGAGGCCGGACAGTATAGGTAAGGCATTTTACACAAATGGATTTATAAATGGAACCTTTACCCCTGGAACTATCGCCCTTAATATCCTAGACGGCGCTAGAGGTTCAGATCTTGACGCCATCAACAACAAACTTACAGTTGCAAATAAATTTAGCTGTGAAGTGAAAAAACAGGGCATAAATTATGCTGGGGAAAGCGATGCAAATAGAGCGAGACAATTCCTGAGAACAGTTACCTCCGATCCTACATCTGTAGATACCGCTTTTTCGCGCCTACAGTCCCTTTTAGAGGAGATTCGTAATTGATATCTTATGGGAAATGCTAAGGTGATAACCGACATTTTACTTGCTCCAGATGTTGTTTTAGAAGCCTGTACCAAGGAAGACTCTTCAGTATCCAGTGCCCTTTCCAAGGCTAAGAGAGAAGGTGTAAAGACCTGGCTATATGTGGGATGCGTTGACCGGGTTCATGCTGAATTGTCGACCTATCTTAAAACCACTAAAGGTCTTACTCAAGAAAAAGCCCTCAAAGAGGCCTCAAGGCTACTTTTAGCCTTTTCCAAAGATCATCATTGGCTTTCGGCCCTTTCTGAAGATGGCTATGTTCTACATTCCCCCTACCCTATTTGGGCTCAGCTTTTTAAAGCTCTAGAAAGACTAGGTGAAAAAGCTTTAATTCTTTCGAAGGAAAGGGATCTTTTGCCATTTAAGACTATTTCTCCCGAAGATTACCTTAAGCTTTCTGTAGACAGTCTCTCTTCCATCCCCTTTGTTAATCTCGAGAAACAACAGGATCTCATACGCCACGATGTAGAAAAGAACATCTTCCATGTCCTAAGACATGGCCGTTATGTGGATGGACCTGAGATCGCCAAATTAGAAAAACGGCTTGAAGAGGAAGTCGGGGTAAAACATGCCATAGCTTGTTCAAGCGGAACAGATGCTCTTTTCATGGCTCTTCTTGCTCTCGATATAGGACCAGGAGATGCCGTCTTAACGGTTCCCTTCACATTCATCGCCACAGCTGAAGTAATTCGCCTTGTAGGTGCAATACCTATATTTGTCGATATAGATCCCGAAACCTTCACAATGGATCCTAAGGCTCTAGAAAACACTCTTGAAGCAATTTCTGGAAAGCGATCCAATGTCTTTCTTCCTTCAAATGTCTTTAGACTTAGGCCAAGAGCTATCATCACGGTTGATCTTTTCGGCTGTCCAGCCTCCTATGATGAAATTTTTAAGATCGCAAAATCCTTTGACCTCTTTATCATAGAAGACGCAGCCCAGGCCTTTGGTGCGATCTATAGAGGAAAACCCGCAGGGAGCCTAGGAGATATAGGCTGCACATCCTTCTTTCCAGCAAAACCTCTTGGGGCTTACGGGGATGGAGGAGCAATTTTTACTAACTCTGATTCACTTGCGAAAAGACTAAGACTCATAAGAAACCACGGAACCGACGGAACTCTGTATTACCACAAGATCATTGGGATTAATGGGAGGCTAGATAGCATCCAAGCAGCAGTTCTTCTTGCAAAACTAAAGATTTTTCAAGAGGAAAAGGAGAGAAGGAGACATATTGCTAGTCTATATACACAAAAACTTTCCACCATTTATGGGATAACTACGCCAAAAATACCTGAAGGGATTGAAAGCGCCTGGTCACAATACAGTATCCTTACACCATCGAGAGCTCTTCGTGACAAGATCCGTGAGGGACTATCAAATCTTGGCATTCCAACGGCTATATACTACCCTCGTCCCCTCCATCTCCAGCCTGCATTTCAGGATCTTGGTTATAAACCAGGAGATTTTCCAATTTCAGAAACCTGTTCTGAAAAAATCCTATCTCTCCCCATGCATCCCTATGTAGAAGGAGAACTTATAGAAAAGATTAGAGGATCCATTTATGAAACCCTCAGTAGCCATTATTTACCATGAAAGTTTCAGTAGAAGAAGCTATCTAACCCAGGGGACAAGGCTTCAGGACTTCCCAGCTGTGCTGGAGAACATTCTAAAGGATGAAAGGTTTCATCTACTTTACGCCCCTCCCATTAGGGAAGAACTTATTCTTCGAGTCCATTCCCGAGATCACATTGAGGAGGTCATGAGAGATCCCTTGTGTAGCACAGCTTGGCACTCTGTGGGAAGCGTTGTTCTAGGAGCTGAGACTATTCTTAAGGGAGAACACTCTCGTTCCTTTGCCCTTATTGGAGCTGGGGGACATCATGCTGGAAGAAATTATTTTTGGGGTTACTGTTGTTTTAACGACGTTGTAATAGCAATAGATGTTATCAGAAGCAGTTACGGTGTAAGAAGGATCGCTATTGTAGACACCGATGCTCATCACGGTGATGGAACAAGAGAACTTGTAAAAGACGATCCTACTATACTTCATTGTTGTATTTGCCAACAAAACTACGAGTCCTCCGATGGAACTAAAATTGATGTGTCTGCCTATGATAAACTGCGGGGCGCAAAATCCCCTTCTGAACGAAATGCCCTTTACGCCTCAATAGTTCAGAGGGACTTTATTCCAAGAATCCGCGAGTTCCGCCCAGAGTTTATTTTTTGGTATTTTGGCTTCGATACCCATAGAGGAGACTATGGTGATTTGGGGCTTACGGTAGAAGCATACGAAGCCATTGCTCGTGCGATGTGCTCCGTCTCTGACGAAACCTGCGGAGGGAAATTAGAGGTTGTGCTGGGAGGTGGATCCAGTAGAAGTATAGCAAACAACGTTATTCCATCTGTAATTAGGATATTAGGGGACTTAGGGATATGAAACCTCAACAGCTTGCAAAAATTCTTAAAACCATGACCACGGCAAATCCTGGCGATTATGGCCTTTTCTGGGATAAGGATGGAACCATGCCCTGGAAGGAACTTTTTTGGGCTCTTCAAAGAGAAGAGAACCTCCGATTTGTTAGAGAAAGCCACATAAGAGAAATTGAACTCTCAGGGGCAGAGCTTCCCTTTAGACTTGAAGAAGGACGGTTAAAGCTTAAGATAGCTCCTCCTTTGTATCCGGAAGTCTCTCCCCCGAAGCACCTTTTCTTTACTGTTCCCTTGAAGGGGATACCCTTTGTAAAGTCAAAGGGCATCTCTGTTCCCTCTCACAGATCCTTTATACCCCTTTGGAATGATCCCGAGGAAGGTCTTAAGAGAGCAAAACCCTCTTACGATGATACATATATAGTGGTTACGGTAAACACGGAGGTTTTGCCAAATCACCATTTCTACCAGGCGGGAGATAAGCTTTTTCTTACAGATCTTCCTATTCCACCTAAGGCCCTTCTAATTCCACCTATTTCTGAAAAGGCACTTGAAGAAGTTAGAGAGGCCCGCAGGGAAAAGATAGTTAAGCAATCTCAACCAAGGGATGAAACAAAACTTTATGGATCCTTTGCCCTTACAGTCGAAGCCTTTCTTAAAGAGGTGGGAGATGTTAGAGATGAGAGTTCTAAGAAATCACAGAAGAAGCAAAAATCAAAGGGTCCCGATTGGAAGCGGGAATCGAGAAGGATAAGAAAAACTAAAAGATCCATTTAGGAGAGATAGGGAGTTAATTAATGGATATTTTCAGTGCCTTTATCCTTGGCATTCTTCAGGGTGTTACGGAATTTCTTCCAATAAGCAGTTCGGGGCATCTAGTGGTTGCTCAGTGGCTTCTTGGCTTTAAAGAGCCGGAAGTCTTTTTCGATGTAGTTCTCCACATGGGAACCTTTTTAGCCGTTATAATCGTTTTTAGAAGGGATCTTTCTACTCTTTTTTTCGAAGCCTTAGAAATCTTAAGAATTCTTATCAAAAAATCCTATACTACTAAGGGCTATACCCTCTTTAGGTTTATCGCTGAAACTATGATAGGGAAGGTGATTGTAGGGACTATACCTGCTGTGGTAGTCGGATTTTTTTTTAAAGATCAAATTGAGACTCTATTCGCCTCACCTTTCATTGTGGGAATAAATTTCTTCATTACTGGTGCTCTTCTCATCTTGACTAGGTGGGCTCCCATTTATCCAAAGGGTTACTTTAATGAACCCACCTACTTACATGCTCTAATAATTGGTATCGCCCAGGCGATTGCCATAGCTCCTGGTATTTCACGATCCGGTTCTACCATATCAACCGCACTAATTACGGGATGTAGCCAGAGAGCCTCAGGGACCTTTTCATTTTTGCTTTTCGTCCCCGCCGTCTTGGGAGCGATTACCTTAGAAATTCCAAATATAGGAAGTAGCAATAATATACCACCCACCGCTCTTATTGTAGGTTTCCTAACATCCTTTATTGTGGGTTACACCTCACTAAAACTCCTCCTGAGAACAGTTTTAAAAGGATCATTTTATCGATTCGGTTTTTACTGTTTTGTAGTGGGTATTGTAACACTCCTTATTGTTTCAATTAGATAGTATGAAGATGGCTCTACCGGTAAGATTATATCTTAGCTTTATTTTTGCGATAATCCTTATTGGATTAAATAGCCCTACCTATGGAAAAGGTCTTACCGATGAGACCCTACTGATACACCTTGGTGCAGAACCAGCTACGTTAAATCCTATTATAGCAACCGACGCCTACGCTTCGCAGATAAACGATTACATCTATGAGTCCCTGCTCAAGCGAGACGAAGCCACCATGGAGCTTGTTCCTCTACTTGCAAAATCCTGGACTGTTTCGGATGATCATCTGACCTATACATTTTCACTGAGAAATGATGTTAAGTGGCACGATGGAGTTCCCTTTAAAGCCAAGGATGTGGTTTTTAGTTTTGAGCGCATAATGGACCCATCGGTTGATGCTATGCATCTTAGAAATTACTACCAGGATGTGATAAAGGTTGAAGCCCTTGATGATTACACGGTTAAGTTTACCTATCGTCAACCCTATTTCAAAGCCCTGGAGGTTTGTGGAACCATGCCTATTGTTCCCTCTCATCTTTTCAAAGAGGGAGAAGATTTCAATACCCATTTCATAGGAAGATCTCCAGTAGGGACAGGACCCTACATCTTTAAAAGGTGGGAAACAGGAAAGGAAATAGTTTTAGCAAGAAACGAGTCCTACTGGGGTATATCACCTTCTATCCCTAGGATAGTCTTTAAAATTATCACGGATTCCACCGTAGCTCTTCAGGTGCTTAAACAGGAGGGGCTTGATGTGATGGGGCTCCGTCCAATCCAGTGGGTCTATCAAACAAGAGGAAAACGCTTTAACAAACACTTTCAGAAGCTGACCTATTCGGTGCCTCAATATAACTTTATTGGATGGAATATGCGTAGGCCCATTTTTAGAGATAGGCGGGTTAGACAAGCGATGACTCTTCTTCTTGACAGGCAAACTATTTTAGAAAAGATCCTATTTGGTCTAGGAACGGTTGTGTCAGGTCCCTTTTATTTGGAAAGCCCCGATTACAATAAATCCATCAGACCCTATCCTTATGATCCAGAGAAGGCAAAGAAGTTATTGGAAGAAGCCGGTTGGATAGATCATGACGGAGATGGGATTCGAGACAAGGATGGAATGCCCTTTTCCTTCGAATTCATAATATCGTCGGGTTCTAAGTTCGCAGAACAGCTTGCAACGATTTTTCAGGAAAGATTAAAGGAAATGGGAATTATTATGGAAATTCGTCGTCTTGAATGGGCAGTATTTATACAGAAAATTCAATCTCATGATTTCGATGCTTGCACTCTTGGATGGAGCTTGGGATGGGAATCGGACCCCTATCAAGTGTGGCATTCATCTCAACAGGAGGGAGGATCAAACTTTGTTGGTTTCGTAAACGAGGAGGTCGATAGAATTATTGAGGAAGCTCGACGGGAATTCAATCCAGTAAAAAGGCGCACATTATACCAAAGGCTCCATGCAATAGTTCATGAAGAACAACCCTATACCTTCCTTTTTACAATGAAGGCCCTCGTCGCCGTTCACCGTCGAATAGGTAATGTCCATGTGTATCCGATGGGATTAAATCCGAGGGAGTGGCACATTATTAGTGAGTAGAGGGTATTTAAATTCTACTAGCCTAGCTTCTAAGTCGGTTTTGGGCAGGTATAGGGACCTGCCCATCTAATTTTAGGCTGCAACTGTGGTCTGAGGTTCTAGTTTTGAGAGTTTAACAGCACAAACTTTAAGTTCCGGTATCTTTGCTATTGGATCGAGGGCGGTGCTGGCTGTCAATCTATTTGCTGCCGCCTCAGCAAAATGGAAGGGCATAAAAAGGAGGCCTTCCTTCACCGAATCTGTTACAAAGGCCTTCGTTATAATATATCCCCTTCGGCTTTCGAGCCTAACCATTTCTCCATTCTCAATGCCCAACCTTAGGGCATCTTCTGGACTAATTTCCACGTAAGGTTCGTTGAGCTCTCGAACGAGATGGAAAGATCGTCTTGTCATAGTTCCCGTGTGGTAGTGCACATAAACTCGGCCTGTAGTAAGCCAAAAGGGATATTCATCATCGGGCACTTCCGCTGGACCCCTGTACTCGACGGCATGAAATAGCCCCTTCCCTCTAGCAAATTGGCCCCTGTGTAGAATCGGTGTGCCGGGATGATCTGGCGTGGGACACGGCCATATAAGGCCTTCCGGACTTTTGTCGAGTCTCTCGTAGGAAATTCCAGCATAGGAAGGAGTGAGAGCAGTAAGTTCCTTAAAAACATCTTCAGAGGAGGAGTAACTCATATGGTAGCCCAACCGAGTCGCCAAATCCTGAAATATTGCCCATTCCACCCTAGCCTCTCCAATTGGTTCAATAGCTTTGCGAACACGCTGAACCCGTCTTTCCGAATTAGTAAAGGTGCCATCCTTTTCGGCAAAGGAGACACCGGGAAGAACAACATGAGCAAGATCTGTTGTAGGGGTTGGAAAAATATCTATTACAGCTAAAAGCTCCAAGGCCCTTAGAGCTTCCTCTACATGATGTACATCAGGATCGCTCACAAGGGGATTTTCACCCATTATTATTAGGGCCTTGAGCTTTCCTTCCAATGCAGCATTGGTCATTTCCACTACCGTTAATCCAACATTAGGTGAAAGGGTCACACCCCAGGCTTTCTCGAACTTCTCTCTGTTCGAAGGAACATTTACAGCTTGGTAGCCTGGATACACATTGGGCAATCCCCCCATATCACAGGCACCTTGAACATTGTTCTGTCCCCTGAGAGGGTTTACACCGGTAGATGGCCTTCCCACATGACCACAAAGCATTGCTAAGTTCGCAAGGCTCTTTACGTTATCGACACCTGTTGCGTGTTGTGTCACTCCCATACAGTAAAGGATTGAACTTGTTTCTGAGGTGGCATAATACCTAGCTATCTTAATAATGTCCTCTTCGGCCACACCCGTAATTCGGGAAGCGAGAGAAGGAGGATACTTATCTATAACCTCAACAAGGGCTTCGAAGTTTTCTGTCCGCTCATCTATAAATTTTTTATTATACCACCCTTCTTTATAAATAACGTGCATGATACCATTTATCAAAGCCACGTCGGTACCTAATCGGTGCTGAACGTAAATATCCGCAAAGCTTGCAAGGTGAATCTTTCTTGGATCAACAACTATGAGTTTGGCTCCCTTGGCTTTAGCTTTGTAAATCCTTGTAGCTACAAGGGGATGAGCAACAGTAGTGTTGGAACCTATAACAAAGATACACTCTGTGTCCTCTATCTCCTTAAAGGAATTTGTCATAGCACCACTTCCAAAAGCCGCAGCAAGACCTGCCACGGTAGAAGAATGTCAAAGACGAGCACAATGGTCTACGTTATTCGTGCCAATAACAACCCGAGCGAACTTTTGGGCTACGTAATTATCTTCGTTAGTGCATTTTGCACTCACCAAAAAACCTATACTGTCGGAGCCGTAAGTCTCCTTTATCCTAGAAAGTTCTCTTGCCAGATAGTCAAAGGCGTCTTCCCAAGAGACTGGTTCTAACTGTCCACCATGTTTTAAAAGAGGTTTTTTAAGCCTTGCAGGATGGTGGATAAACTCATGGACATTCCATCCTTTGATGCATAACTTCCCTTCATTTACGGGATTTGTTCTAATAGGAAGAGTCCGAACAACCCTTCCATCTACTACTTCTAGTCCAACACCACAGCCACAGCCGCAATAAGTGCATATCGTTGGAATAACCCTATAATCCATCCTTCCTATTCCCCTCCTGGCATACGTTACTTAAAACATGTAGCATCCTAGTAATAAACTTTTAACACACTCCCTAAAACTTGCCTAGATACTTTCCTTTCCTAACATAGGGTGAAATGTGTAAGAACTCGAAGAGAAATAAACTCTTACTGAAGGGTAATACTGAGACTTTCTTTAATCTTTACTCTTGATGTCGGAGTTTATAAAGTTATAAAGACGTGGTGTAATATGTAAATTGTGACTTAGGACCTCTAGCTTGCCATGATGAAAATAATAGAAGCAATAGATGCATTACCAGAAGAGTTTCAATTACCCATTATCAAAGCCTTTGAATATTTTAGACTTGAAATAGCGGACACGGTTAAAAGATCTGACTTTGACGAACTAAAGGCGACAGTAAAAGAACTTGCAGAGGCCCAAAAGAAAAGTGAAGAACGAGCAGGTCGCCTTGAAACCGCAGTTACCGAACTCATAGAGGCTCAGAGAAGAACAGAAAAAAGACTAGAAGAACTTGTAGAGGCCCAAAAGAAAAGTGAAGAACGGACAGGTCGCCTTGAAACCGCAGTTACCGAACTCATAGAGGCTCAGAAAAGAACAGAAGAGGAATTAAGGAAACTCGCAAAAGGACTTGCTAATACAAGGAGAGACCTAGGCGGACTTCAGAGGACAATGAGCTATGCCTTTGAAAATGAGGCCTTCAGATTATTACCTGCCTTTCTCAAATCTAACTTTCAGATAGAAATAAAAGAAAGGTTCGTAAGGCAGGAAATAGGAGGTAAGGAAATAAATATTTTTGCCCACGGAAAAAGAAATGGAAAAGATATACTGATAATGGGTGAATCTAAGTTAAGACTTACCGGCAAAAGGGAACTCGATAAGACATTCAGCGAAATAGAGGAGAAGGTAGAAGCCATAAAAAATGAGTATGGAGATGTGGAGATAGTAAAGATTTTGATAACTCACTATGCCACCCAGGGCGTGTTAAAAAAGGCTAAGGAAATTGGAATCTTAGTCATACAGAGTTTTGAATTATAACAACAGGCGTTATCTAATCTTTTGGAACACCCTATAAAGAACCTTTTGCTAGATACGTTTTTCTCGGTAACTTATGTTCTTAAACCCCTGTTTTAAATTCACACCCTAAGTCAATTACAATTTCCTAAAAAGAGAAATTCTGTTATCTATTTGGACGAATTTTTAAACTATATGAAGGGCAGAATGAGGTGTAGTAAATTGGGGGAAAAGGTTTGTATCAAAAACTTTACACTTTCCGAGCTGGAAAAATTAATGATAGATTGGGGAGAGCGGCCTTTCCGAGCAAGACAGATTTTTCACCATCTATACGTTAGACTTATTGGCTCATGGGATCAATGCACAGATTTAAGTAACAACCTTCGAAGGGAAATAAAAGAAGCCTTTCACCTAGAGGCCATCTCTTTTATTTCTAAGCTCACTTCATCCGATGGAACAGAAAAGTTCCTCTTCAAGCTCCCCGATGGATACGCCGTGGAATCGGTTCTGATACCCGATCCACCTCGCTATACCCTTTGCCTGTCCACTCAAGTAGGATGCCCTTTAAAGTGTTCCTTTTGCTATACAGGCTCTTTAGGCTTCAAAAGGAATCTAAAGGCTGGAGAAATTGTTGATCAGTATGTTCAAGTTCAACAATTATCCAAGAATCGGATAACAAACGTTGTTTTCATGGGAATGGGAGAACCTCTCCTTAACGAGGCCGAGCTGTTTAGAGCTTTAGAGATTCTACTTGAGCCTAGGGGGATTAACCTTTCTCACAGACGGATAACCCTTTCTACGGTAGGGATTATTCCTGCTATGGATCGGCTGGGAAAGCATTATCCCGTAAACCTGGCAGTAAGTCTTCACGCCCCGAGAGACGATCTCCGGAGCGATCTTATGCCCATTAACAGGACCTATTCTCTAGAACCCCTAATTGAAGCTTGCATAAAATATCCCCTTCCGCCCAGGAAGCGTATTACCTTTGAATACGTCCTCATAGATGGCGTAAATGATAGCCCTAGAGAAGCCAAGGAACTGTCGGAGTTAGTTCGTCCACTACGTTGCAAGATAAACCTCATTCCCTATAACCCCCATGAAGGTGCAAAATATAGGAGACCCTCAGAAGCTAAGGTTAATGAATTTCAGGCCATATTACAAAAGGCTCACATAACGGCCACCATTAGAGAAAGTCGGGGGATAGATATACAGGCTGCCTGCGGCCAATTAGCCGGGTCTTTGAGGCGATTCTCAACAAATATCCCATCCCACACCCATCATGCCCTTACGAAGGGAGAATAGATATGGGAGAGAGCAATATGATTCTACCAAATTTCACTAAAGCCGGAGGTTTACTTCCAGTGATTGTTCAGGATTTTGAAACCGGCTCTGTTCTTATGCTCGCCTACATGAATGAAGAAGCTTGGCGTAAGACTCTAGAAACCAAGAAAGCTCATTACTGGAGCCGATCGAGACAAAAAATCTGGGTAAAAGGAGAAACTTCAGGACACACTCAGGATGTGGTAGAGGTATTGATTGACTGCGATGAAGACACTATCCTTCTTAAGGTGCATCAGCGGGGTGGTGCTGCCTGTCACACGGGTTATAGAACCTGTTTCTACCGTAAAATTGATGGGAACCGGTGTGTCATTGTTGAACCCCGCATATTCGATCCAGAGGAGGTATATAAAAAGTGAGGCGCTTAGTGTTAGGAATCCCTAAAGGAAGCCTTCAGGAAGCAACTCTTAGACTATTTAGAAATTCAGGCTGGAATATTACTATTTCCGAACGGAGTTACTTTCCCGATATAAATGATCCGGAAATTAGTTGCTCTATCTGTCGAGCTCAGGAAATGTCTCGCTATGTAGAAAACGGCACCTTCGATGCTGGAATCACCGGAAAAGACTGGATCCTAGAAAACAATTCCGATGTTGTGGTTGTGACCGACCTAGTTTATTCCAAAGCTTCCAATAGACCTACTAGATGGGTAATTGCTGTTCCCTATGATTCCCCTATTAAAGAGATTAAAGACCTAGAGGGGAAGAAAGTGGCTACTGAACTCCTTCAATTTACCAAGCGCTACTTCAAGGAGGCTGGTATCAACGTGGAAGTAGAGTTTTCCTGGGGAGCTACGGAAGCGAAGGTCATAGCAGGATTATGTGATGCTATTGTGGAAGTGACGGAAACGGGTAGTACGATGCGGGCAAATGGCCTAAGAATTATCAAAGAACTTATGACCTCAAACCCACAACTTATTGCCAATAGAGAAGCCTGGGAAGATGAATGGAAACGAGACAAGATCCTTCAAATTTCCACTCTACTTCAAGGAGCCCTTAGAGCAGACGAGTTCGTAGGACTTAAAATGAACGTTCCCGAAGACAAAATGGCCCAAGTTATGGAAGTGCTTCCGAGCATCACTTCCCCTACGGTCTCCTACCTGTATAATAACTCATGGCTCTCTGTGGAAGTTGTGGTTTCTAAGAAAGTAGTGCGAGATCTCATACCTAAACTTATCAAACGAGGTGCTGAGGGAATTATAGAGTATCCGTTAAACAAGGTCATTTGAAGAAGGTGGCGGTTTTACTTCAGCATCAGGGATGGCAAAAGGTTTTCTTATGTTATTAAAGACATCTTTCATGTTGATAATGGCCGTTACTTTAGTTTCATGCGGAACACAACAGCAAGCTGCCCAACCAAGGCCATCTTCTCCCTCCTCTTTAACTCTTCAAACCCAATCCCCTAAACCTATAACAGCTCCAGAGCCAACTCCGATTGAAAAAATCGAGGAACCACCTATTGCCTCGATAGCCAAAGAACTTTCTGGTGACCCAGAAAAGCTAAAAGCTATCGGAGAAAGTTATTTAGCCGCCGGAAATGCTGCGATGGCCTTGAGGTATCTTAAAGCCGCAGAGGCTAAACGTCCAAAGGATCCTCAACTTCTTTACGAGATCGCTATAGCCTATAATAGGAGAGGTTTTCGCGAGCAGGCAAAAGAATATCTCCATAAAGCTATCACTGTTCAGCCCGATTATGCCGAGGCAATAAATGCCTTAGGAGCATTCTTAGCAGAGGAAGGTAAACTTGAAGAAGCTCGTAAAGCCTTCGAGAAAGCCCTAAGCAATCCCTTTTACGAAACACCCCAACTTGCAGCTTACAATCTGGGAACACTTTTCTACCGTATGGGAAATTATAAAGAGGCTGCTAAATATTACCGCCAGGCAATAGAGCTCGCCCCAAACTATGCTATAGCCCACCTTGAACTGGCGAGAACCCTTGAAGCACTTGGCGATTCTTCAGGAGCTTTCAGCGAGTATAAGGAAGCTCTCCAATACGATCCTCAATTAGTTCAGGCCAACTTCGGATACGGAAAACTCTTATACCAACAGGGCAACTACGGGGCGGCTAAGTATTATTTAGAGCAGGTGGTAAAGCTAGCGCCTGATACACCAACGGCAAAGGCGGCTTTAGACTACTTAAAGAAAATAGAATCTCTAGGAAGGAAACCATGACAATCAACAGACAGGTAGCCGAGATCCGACCCTTCATAGTAATGGATGTCTTGGAACGAGCTCAGGAATTGGAAAGGACAGGGCACGACGTGGTGCACCTTGAGGTAGGAGAACCTGATTTTGATGCTCCAGAGGCCGTTAAAGAGGCTGCAATTAGAGCCCTTAGAAATGGTGAGACCCATTACACCCATAGCTTGGGCATTTTAGAACTAAGGGAAGCAATTTGCGACTTTTATGAAGTAACCTATGGAATAAAGGGACTCGATCCAGATCAGATTGTTATAACCTCCGGAACCTCCCCTGCCTTTATTGTAGCCTTTTCCCTGATTCTTGAACCGGGAGACGAGATTATCCTTAGCGATCCTGGCTACGCCTGCTACCCTAATTTTGCCCGTTTCGTTGGTGCCATTCCCAGATTTTTGGTTGTTAAAGAGATTGATGGCTTTCAATACGACCTAGAGAGGGTAAGAACAGCTATAACTAATCGAACAAAGGCCATAATGATCAATTCACCTTCAAATCCTACCGGGCAGATCACGGAACCAGATCAGCTTCGGGCTCTTTCTGACATGGGGCTATGGCTCTTTAGTGACGAAATTTATCATGGATTGGTTTATAATGGCGCTAGAGCTCACTCTGCCCTAGAGTTTACCGATAGATGCTTTGTCTTTAATGGTTTCTCTAAATTATACGCCATGACCGGTTTGAGGCTAGGTTATATTATTGTGCCAAAGATGTTTGTGAAAACGGTAAAATGCATGGTGCAGAATCTTTTTATATCGGCAAACTCCGTCTCTCAGCGCGCAGCCTATGAGGCTCTCACCAATCCAGAAGTGAGTCAAGATGTAGAAAGGATGGTGCAAATATACGACGAGCGAAGGCGTTTTATGGTAAGGCGCCTTAAGGAGATAGGATTTGGGGTTGTAAAAGAACCCAAAGGGGCCTTTTATGTATTTGCCAATGCCTCTAGATTCGAAAAAAATTCTTACAAATTAGCCTTTGACATCCTCGAGAAGGCCCATGTGGGAGTTACGCCGGGTATCGATTTTGGACCTAATGGTGAGGGATTTTTACGCTTCAGTTATGCTAATTCACTGGACCGAATTAAGGAAGGATTACGAAGAATTGAAGAGTTTCTAGGTGAGAAGTCCCTATGAGCACCGTTAATAAAAACCAGGAGGTGGCAAACTTTAAAATTAGCTCGGCTGAGTTTTTTACATCCGCCTTTATAGTCCAACAGTTTCCAACGGAAAGTCTTCCAGAGATCGCCTTCGCTGGCCGATCAAATGTTGGTAAATCTTCTCTCATAAATGCCCTCCTTCTGCGTAAAAAATTGGTAAAGACAAGCAATACACCTGGAAGGACTCAAAGTATCAATTGGTTTATAATAAATAAAGCCTTTTATTTTGTAGATCTTCCTGGCTACGGTTTCGCCAAAGTTCCAAAGGAGATACAGGCTAAGTGGAGATGGCTCATCGAGGGATACCTTCAGAGCAGGAAAACTCTTAAAGGGGTAGTGCTTATTATGGACGCTCGGCATCCTGCAATGCCCCAAGATGTTCAACTTTACCATTGGCTAGCAGCTCGATCTTTTTCTATAATCCCAGTGCTTACAAAGGTTGATAAGTTGAGCCGTAACCAATGGGAAAAAGCCCGGGAGGAATGTGCCCGAATTCTTGCAATCTCTCCCAAAGATATTGTGTTATTTTCCGCCAAGGAAAAGACTGGAAGAGATGAATTATGGTTAAAAATTATGGATGCAATTATTTAAACATGTCACATCGAGATGGGAGATCCTTTGATGAACAAGCTCAGCGATCACTTTCAGCCGAAGTGGGTTATGGGTTTATGGATCATTTTGATCTTTCTGGGACTTACAAAACAGTTCCTTTATGGTGCTCCCCCTTCAGTAGGAACAAAGCAGATAGGAACACCACAACCCCAACCTTTGTCTCTCGAATCAAGATCGGCGGTATTAGTCGAACCCGAAACGGGTTCAATTCTCTATGAATATAACGCCGACGAAAAGATCCCTCCCGCTTCCCTTACCAAAATCCTCACTCTTTATATAGTGTTTGAGGCTCTTGAAAAGGGATCTATTCATCTCGACGACGAAGTTTACGTAAGCCACCGTGCCTGGAAAACGGGTGGATCACAAATGTTTATTGAGGTGGGGCGCAAGATCCCCTTGAATGAGCTCATTAAGGGTATTGCGGTTGTATCGGGAAATGACGCTTGTGTGGCTGTTGCGGAACACATTGCAGGCACAGTAGAGTCTTTTGTCTCATTAATGAATCAGAAGGCTCAGGAATTGGGTTTAACCCACAGTAACTTTGCAAACCCCCATGGTCTCCCCGACCCACAGGAATACTCCACGGCAAAGGACCTTGCAAAACTTGCCGTGGCCTATGTAAATCGCTTTCCTCACGCCCTTTCTTATCATTCCATGAGAGACTTTACCTTTAATAACATCCTCCAATACAACCGAAATCATTTACTGAACAAGGATCCTTCCGTCGATGGTCTAAAGACAGGCTTTGTGGCAGCAGGAGGATATCACCTAATAGCCACCGCAAAGAGAGATGGAATGAGGCTTATCGCCGTGGTTCTTGGGGCTGCAAAACCTAATATTCGAGAGCGCGATGCTATGCAGCTTCTAAACTATGGTTTTAGATCCTACGTTTTGATAAGGCCTGTAAACTCCTCTGAGGTTATTGGAACGGTAAGAGTCTGGAAAGGCTATAAAAATAGTGTAGCTCTTTATCCCTTGGAGTCGAAACTACTATTAGTTCCTAGGGGAGAGGAAAAGAAAATAAAAACTGTAGTGGAGATACCCTCCGAGTTAACCGCCCCTGTAAAGGTGGGTCAGACTGTAGGAAAGGTAATCCTTTATAAAGGCGATGAGATCGTGGAAACAATCCCAATTGTAGCGGGAGAAGATGTTCAGAGAGCTGGTTTTTTCAAAAGGGTATGGCATTCTATCCAGAGACTTTTTACTAAAGGAAGCGAACCCTCTCCTCCCAAACTTCCAGATTGGAAAACCTTAGCAAAGGTGGGTGGTCCAATAGTTTTATCTATCTTTGTCCTAATTCTCGTGATGAAATTTATAAGATCCCGTAGAAGGAGAAGTCCGCTCCCTAGGCGCTTTTCAAGAAGACGTTAATCCTTTTTGCTTCGGTCTCCAACCGAACAAGATCGGGCGCTTCAAGAAGGCAATCCTATCCTTGGGAAGACCCATTTGTTCAAAATAATCCATGCCAAAACTACACCAATAAGTATTAGCCAGTCACCCATTTTTTAACCTCATCATTTAAGATCTACAGTAAGGGATATCCCCTTTTCCCCTTGGCGATCGCCTAAAAAGGCTCCTTCAACCTTCCTATCAACTCACCTAAAAAGATTGATTCGCCTTATCAAACCAAGGGATCAACATTATTCATATAACCCGAATTCGTGAAAAGGTCGATCCCTTATATAATTCTACCCAAATATTTCTGGACACTCTTAAGAATAACTTTGTGCAATTCAAGGGATGCTGCTGCTACAATATTACCATTCCAGATTACATCCTCTTCTCCTTGCCCCGAAAAATCGGTCACGATACCTCCAACCTCTCGTATAAACAGTATAGCGGCGGCGATATCCCATGGTTTAAGTCCTATCTCCCAGAAACCATCTATACGTCCACAGGCAATATAGGTTAGATCAAGAGCCGCCGATCCACCACGGCGAATATCGCTTACCGCTTTAAATATCTCCATAAAGGCTTGAAAATAAAACTCAGAAAGATCCTTACGTCTAAAAGGGAAGCCCGTTGCAACAAGAGCCTGAGACACAGGAAAATCCCACAAACGGCGCGATAATTTTCTATCCCCAATAAAGGCTCCCCTATCCCTAAACGCCCAGAAGAATTCATTCCGAAGAGGATCGAAGACACACCCAGCCGATACAATACCATTTTCTACACGAGCTATCGACACCGACACCATAGGAAAGCCGTGGATAAAATTAGTCGTTCCATCCAAAGGATCTATAATCCATGCAGGACTATTTCCATCGTAAGACCCATCATAGGATTCCTCGGCAATAATGACATCACCAGGAAAGGCCCTTGTCAAAGTGTCAGTTATAATCCGTTCCGCCTCTTTATCGACCTCGGTTACATAATCGAAGTTAGCCTTCTCTTTAAAGTCGCTACTCCTCGCCGTTTCATAACTTGATCTAATAAGATCACCAGCCTCTCGAACCGCCTTCTCCATAGTCTTTAAAATGTCCTTTTCCTTACTATCCACCATTCTTTATCTCCTATTTCTCCTTGCCTTTAGGTTTGAATCGCTCTAGCTTCAGAAAGTGAAATTTAAACACCTAAAAGAGGGAGAGGTTATAGCATGATTATTGATGTGCACACACATATTTTCCCAGAAAAGGTGATAACAAATAGACAAAAGTACTATAATGAACCGGCCTTTTTTTTACTATACGGCCATCCAAAGGCAAAGATGGCAAGGGGTGAAGAGATCATTTCTGCCATGGATGAGGCTGGTATTGATAGATCTGTTGTATTTGGGTTTCCATGGAGTAGCCATGAAACTACAATGATGCATAATGACTATGTCCTTGAATGGGCAGGCAAATATCCCCATCGCCTCATTCCTTTGGCTTGCGTGCTTCCAACAGAAGATTGGGCAGTTAGGGAGGTGGAGCGGTGTCTAAAATCTGGATCAAAGGGGGTTGGTGAAATTGCAATTTATGGAGCCTGCGATTCACAAAGGGTTCTTGAGATATATTCACAGATAGCGGAATTGGTAAAGTCCTATAATGGGGTTATGCTTGTCCACGCCAACGAACCTATTGGTCATTCTTATCCAGGAAAAGCTCCCCAAGGGCTGGATTTCTACTACGAGATTGTGAAAAGGGCTCAAAATATTCCGTTAATTCTAGCCCACTGGGCGGGAGGCCTTTTCTTTTACGCTCTCCTTAAAAGGGAGGTTCCTGAGCTATTTAGAAGTCTTTTCGTCGATACAGCGGCCTCCCCTTTTCTCTATACTCCAAAGATATATCGTGTAGCCATAGAGATTCTCGGTGTTGAAAAGATCCTTTTTGGAAGTGACTATCCTCTCCTTGAGCTAGAACGTTACCGAAAGGAAATGAGAGCCGCAGGGCTTTCGGAAGAAGAGCAAAATATGATAGAAGGTGGCAATGCTGCCAAAATTCTTGGGATGCTGTGAACTTGTCTTATGATTCGAGATATACTAGCTAACGATACCATCTGCGCAATCGCTACCCCCGTGGGTATAGGAGGAATTGGTATCATTAGAATCAGCGGAAAAGATGCTATCGCCATAGCTAAGAGGCTTTTCAGACCCGTGTCACCAAGCCTTCCCCTGAGATCTCACCGCCTTCACTACGGCTGGATATACGATCCAGAAACTGGCTTCCCTGTTGATGAAGTGCTTCTATCAGTTATGAAGGCTCCCAGATCATACACCAGAGAAGACATTGTGGAGATCAACTGTCACAGCGGATACGCTGTCCTGGAAGAGATTCTTCATCTAGTTATAAAACAGGGAGCCCGCCTTGCAGATCCTGGAGAATTCACCTACAGGGCATTCCTACATGGTAGAATAGACCTGAGCCAGGCTGAGGCTATAGAGGGTATCATTTCGAGTCGATCAAGAGCCTCTCTTGACCTCGCTCGACGCCAACTCCAAGGATGGACATCCTCCGGAATTACAAAATGGATCGATGTCATTACAAACATTTTAGCCCATCTTGAAGCTCACCTTGATTTCTCTGAGGACATCGAAGAGGAGGAAGAGGGATTGTCAACCGAAGCATTCCTAAAATCTCTTGCGAAACAGCTTGAGGAAGAACTTATCCTTCCAATAGAGCAAACTATAAGAGCCTTTGACAGTGTAAGAATTCTCCGAGAGGGCCTTTCTCTTGCATTAGTTGGAAAACCTAATGTAGGAAAGTCCTCCCTTCTTAACGCTCTCCTGGAAAGAGATCGTGCCATAGTAACCGAATATGCAGGCACAACTAGGGATGTAATAGAAGACAGTTTTACAATAGATGGCGTTTTGGTGCGTATCATGGATACGGCGGGTATTCGCCAAAAGGCGGATGTTATAGAAACAATGGGGATTGAAAAAACCTTTAAAGCGATCGAACAGGTCAATGTAGTTTTATGGCTTTTGGATATTTCCGAAGCCCTTTCATCCGAGGATGATTATATATATCAACTACTCCAGGGTCTTCGCTACATTATTGTCCTCAATAAGGCGGACTTACCCCATCGATGGAATGAGACCTCAATAAGAGATCGCTATAAGACCGAAGCGCCTTTAATAGTTATTTCGGCTAAGAAAAGGGAGGATGTGGAGGCTCTAAAAATGTTTATACGAGATAGATTCCTAAAGGAAGTTATGGAAGAAGCTACCGAGGGTTTTGCAATCAATCAACGTCACAGGGAGCATCTTATAAGGGCTCTAGAAAACATCTCTAGAGCAAAGCATTTGTGTCTCGAAGAAAGATCACATTTTCCCCCCCTACCCTACGAGCTTATTGCCTATGAGCTCGAAGCAGCTCGAAAGGAATTAAATGCCATCATAGGTAGAGGCGTGTCTCTTGAGGATGTCCTTAATCGGGTTTTTTCAAGGTTTTGCATTGGCAAGTAAAAAACCTTTCGAGAGTGGACTATAGTGGTAGTCTCAATTCCTCCTGCACCACACTGGTTTCTAGAACGTTTGGAAGCCTATTCCCAAAAGGTAGGATGTGAAATTAGCAAAGACCAGGCGAAGCTTTTAAAACTCCATGCCGAGTGGTTATTTTTCTGGAACAGGGTCACAAATCTAACCGCTGCGAAAACTTGGGACGAGCTGATCATAAGACATTATTTGGATTCAATAATAGTGGCTCAAAGGTGGCTCCCAAAGTCCGGCAAAATGTTAGACATAGGATCCGGTGCTGGATTTCCTGGAATTCCAATAAAAATCATGTTACCAGAACTTGAAATCCTTCTCTGCGAATTAAGAAGAAGAAAGGTTAGTTTTCTTAAGAGCTTTATCTCCTTTGCGGGGTTAAAGGGGATTAATGTGCTAAGGGCTTCTTGGGAGGAAATTGTTGAAAAGGATCCATTGGTATTCGATCTTATCACTTGGCGAGCAATTAGAATAGAACACGCCGATATTGTTGACATTGCAAATCGAGGCCTCAAACCTGGGGGTGTAATGGTATACTGGACAACACCATCAAATCTTAGGGATCTTGGCTTAACAAATAATAGCTGCTCTTACGAAGAAGGTGGTATAATTCCCCTAGTGTTTGATTACTCCCTTCCAGGGAATATCAATAGAGCGATTGTGATGTTCAAAAAAGAACAACCGAAAAAGATAGTGGAATAAATGTGATTGCTATGCGATACTATTTAACGGAATCAAATCGCCGCAAAACATTGCGAGGAAGCCCAGGAAATGGATTGGCAAGGAAGGCGAACGGAACACAAATACAAAGTACTTGTGGTTGACGATGATCCTGTTGTGGGATCCTTCATTGCCCACACAATAAATTCAAAGGGCTACGAGGCGGTTTATTACCAAAATCCCATTGAAGCGCTTTATCATGCTCGAAAAGAAAACTTCTCCCTCGCCTTCGTTGATGTACAAATGCCGGAAATGAGTGGACTGGAACTTATATCCCTTCTTAAAAGATACAACCCCAGAATAGAAATCGTTCTTGTAAGTGGTTACGGTTCTCTCGAGGACGCTGTCAAGGCAATAAAAATAGGTATTTCAGACTATCTCAAAAAACCCTTTTCCGTCGACGAGATATCCTTTTGCCTAAACCACTTCGAAGAACGGATTAGTATTCGTAAGCAGCTTGAAAAAACCGAACAACGATACTCAAAATTAGTAGAAAATATTCCCCTAATTATATTTTCTATAAATCGGTCTCTACAGCTTGTCTTTGTTAATAGAACCCTAGAAAATATTCTTGGCTATACGCCTGAAGAAGTCACAGGCGATTCAAAATGGTTCGAACGGATCGTTCATAATGAAGACAGAGAGAGGTTAAGGCGGTCCTTTCTTAGATTCTTTGAAGGCGAATGCACACCTTTTAAGGATGAGTGTCGGTTTATCCACAAAAAGGGGCATTTGGTCTACACTCTAGTGCAATCTCTTCCCATTTTCCATGACAATTCTGGTGAATGCGACATGGATGGTATTGTTGTAGACATTACCGATCGTGTCTTCTATGAAAGATCTCTTGTTCAGGGGGAGAAACTCAAAACACTTGGAGCCATAGCCACAGAGGTGGCTCATGAAATAAGAAATCCTCTTACTTCTATTGGTGGTTTCGCAAGAAGGATAAAAAAGAAATACCCTGAACTTCGAGAGGCCGATATAATCCTTCAAGAGGTTCACCGGCTAGAACAGCTCCTAAACCGCATAAGGCAATATCTCCAACCTGTAGAAGCCCGTAAGATATGTCTTAACGCTAACGAACTAGTCACGAGATGCTACGAACTCCTATTGCCTGAAATGGAACAAAAGGGTGTATTTTGCGAGCTCTCTCTGGCTCAAAGTATGCCCTATATCTTTGTTGATCCCAATATGCTTTTACAGGTTCTTATAAACCTTTTCAGAAACGCTATCGACGGGTGTAAATGCGAAAGAAAATTCCGTGTAATAACCTTCGCAACAGAAAACCATGTGCACATTCAATGTATTACTCCCCTTCCTCCCGGGGAGGAGATTGATTGCGAAACGGTCTTCTTACCCTTTTCAGAGGGTGGGAAAAGTATTGGACTCCCTCTATCTTATAGACTTGTAAAGAACATGGGAGGTATCTTGACCTGTATGCAGGATGGTAACCAGGCTATCTTTACTGCTACCTTCCCTATTGCCCAGATCTTGGAATGCGAAAAGTTAACAACCTCTTAAGATTCCCTGGGAGAACATCATGAACAGCTTCCGAGAAGGTGAATGGGTCCTTATCACAACCCAAAAGGGAAAAACCTGGTTGATACGCTTACAAAAAGGGGATACCTTCTCATGTCATCTTGGTTCTATTCGTCATAGCGATATCATGGAGAGGAAGGAGGGAGATTTTTGGGAGACTTCATCGGGAACAAAACTTTTTTTCTTTCGCCCTGCTATGACTGATTTTCTGTTTCACATAAAACGAAGAACCCAAATAATGTATCCCAAAGATATAGGAGCAATTCTTTGTTATGGTGATATCCGCCCAGGTATGACAATTCTTGAAAGTGGAGTTGGTTCAGGAGCTCTTACGCTCTTTCTTTTGGCTTTTTTAGGAAAAGATGGACAGGTTGTTTCTGTGGAAAAACGGCCTGAATTTGCAGAACTTGCAAAAAATAACGTAAGAAAGGTCTTTGGAGATGATCCTCCATCGTGGCAACTTGTTATAGCCGATATCGAATCGCCTCCCTTTTCCGTAACCTTTGACAGAGTAATTTTAGACCTTCCGGAACCTTGGAAGGCAGTAGAAAGTGTTTCGACCCTTCTTAAAAATGGAGGTATCTTAATAAGTCTAAGTCCCCAGGTTGCCCAATTACAGCTAATAGTCAAAGCCCTTAGGAAACGGGGTTTTAGATGTTTTCAGATTTTTGAAATCCTCAAAAGAGATTGGTTTATCGACGAACAAAGGACAAGACCCGTCGATAGAATGATTTCCCATACAGGATTTCTTCTTTTTGCTAGGAAAACGGCCGATTCCTCCCAAAGTAGTGACGAAAACAGTGGAAGTTAAAACTTTTTTTCGTAATCTTGAACTCTTCCACAGGTAAAGACTAGAAGCGTTATTTCTTGAGAACAAAGAAAAGTCTTAGTAAAATTTAGAATGACAATGTTTTTTCCAATGGATGGCATAAGACTTTCACATCGTTTTGCTAAAAAAGGAGCTGTATATTATGAGAAGCGATCAAATGAAAAAGGGGATTGAAAAGTCTCCTCACCGCTCTCTATTTAAAGCCATGGGATATACTGACGATGAACTCAATAGGCCAATAATAGGGGTTGTTAACTCGGCAAATGAAATCATTCCTGGTCATATTCACCTCGATACAATAGCGGAAGCCGTCAAAGCAGGCATAAGATCCTGCGGTGGTACACCTGTGGAATTTTCGGTAATAGGGGTATGTGACGGAATTGCCATGAACCACACGGGCATGAAATATTCCCTCGCAAGCCGCGAACTTATAGCCGACTCCGTCGAGGTAATGGCCATGGCTCATCCCTTCGATGGCCTCGTTCTCATTCCAAATTGTGACAAAATTATACCAGGTATGTTAATGGCGGCCCTTAGGTTGAATATTCCCTCAATAGTTGTGAGC
>JAOACS010000013.1 GCA_026417655.1 Syntrophobacterales bacterium | reverse complement strand
GTCCTACCCCTTATTGAAACTTCATGCCCAACTATCTTCTTAGTATACCAGTCAAGCACTAAAACTAAATATATCCATCCTGTGCTGGGTATCATAAACTTTGTCATGTCTATTCCCCAGATTTGCTTTGGTCTGTGTGCTTTCAACTTTTTTGTTTTAGCATCCCTCTTCGCTTTGTGAATTTTCTGTATAACTGTTAAGCCATTCTCCTTCATTATCTTTCTTACTGTCTTGTGATTTACAGGGATTCCCTCTCTGTGCCTAAGCCATGCTGTTACTCTTCTGTATCCCCAAAAGGGATGCTCTGTCTTTATCTGCTGAATCTTGCTCAACAATTGCCACTGTGGTATCCTCCCCTTCTTTTTACTTTCTCTTTTTTTGTTAAAACTATAATACCTGCTTCTTAACATTTCAAAAACATTACAGCAGTCCTTTACTAAATAGCCCTATTTGTTTAATTCCTTTATCAATTCTACTTTCTCCTTAACAGTTCTTCTGTTTTTTTTAATATCTCTATCTGGATTGCCTGTTTCCCTACTCCATTTTGAAGTCTTTCTATCTCTGCTTTGTAAGAGCTATCTATACTGCTTCCATTTACCAATGCACTCTTTCCACCTTCAAGAAATTTATCTCTTAGGCGATAATAAAGAGCTTGACTAATGTTGTGTTCTCTAAAAAGTTCAGCTACAGATTTACTGCCTTTAATTCCCTCCAGAACTATTGCCATCTTTTCTTCAGCTGTCCATTTGCTTTGCTTCATTGTTAATTCACCCCCTTTTTGGGTATCCTCTTAATTTGAGAAAGTTTAACCTCTACAAAGTAACCGTGTCCATTATTTGAGGGGTTCAGTATAATATCTTCTCGCTATGATAACTACTTTAAAAAAAGATGATAGTAGTATACTAATCCCAAAGGCTATAATAACACCCCTTAATTCCCAATGGATAGCCCCTATCCATGCGGTAACTAGAAATAGAAGATTAACAATTGCTTGGATTAGGAAGTTTTCTCTTACAAAACCTAATGCTATAAAAATAGGATTAATGTTGGTGAGCACAACGGAAAGACCGGTAATGATCATGTAAATAGCAAAATCCGATACAAAACGATAAAACATCTTACCAAATATTGCAGGAAGCCACCAGCTTGAAAAGCCTATAGAGATAACTAGAAATATAATGACGATCATCGCGGTAAAAAACATGCTTCTAAAGGCGTTTTTTATAGCCAGCCTAGATAGTCCCTTAGCTATGTCGTTGCTAAAATGAGGATAAATTACTTGATAAAAGGGTTCCATGGGTTTCTTCAATACATGTCCGATCTGTTGAAAAACCTTATAAACTCCAGCAGCTTCTAGAGAAACAAAAGAGGATACTATGAAAGTATCAAGAAACTTGGAGGGGATATCGACAGTAGAAGAAAGATTTGTCCATAAAGTAAACCTTATGAAGGCTCCTATGGAATAGTGTTGAGATAGAGAGGAACCGTGGTCTTTACGGATCCACTTCTTTTTCCTCATCACTATAAAGGCGGACACTATTAAGAAGATATAACCAAGGATTTCCGATAGGACCCATGAAAGGAGAAAAAATTTCAGCCCCTCCTTCATTAGCCATCCCGAAGATACGGCAATGAGCTTAATGGAGGCATAGAAGATACGTTGCCATGCAAGAAGTGAAAACTTTTCGGTAAGTCGAAGGATGCCTATTGCTGTTCCTGTGAAGTTAAACATCACCAAGAAGCTATAGGCTTTTATGGCGTAAACCATTGTGGGATCCCATTTGAAGAACTTTACAACAAAGGGTGCCATGAAAAAGGCGAACAGAAAGCCTACTAAGGAGGATAATATGTCTAGGTAAAAGCCAACTCTAATGTAGTGTTTAAGGGCTGTCTGATTGTTATCTTGAATGGCCTGAGCGCCAAAACGTATAATTCCTGTCCACGATTGGAAGTTAAAAAGTCTGTCAATGAGTTTTGCATAAGCCTCTGAAACAACAATAACTCCAAATAGTTCAGCTCCTGTAGTTCTCACAGTTAAGGTAAGAGTGATGAGAGAAAGAAGTCGTGCTCCTGCATCGCCTGACAAAAGGATACTGACTTGGCGAAGTAGTTTATAACGAAGAAGCTCTTTCGGATTCTTGATAATTGATCCGAACTCCCGGGACCAGGTCTTTATATAACCATTCGTAAAGCTCTTCAATGTTCTTATTTCCTTCCCCTATGGCTTTTTTCTTTGACATACTTCAATTAGCAATGTTATGGCTTACCGGGAGATGGAATACAAATCAATGGGATTTTCAAAAATAGTGTGATGGCTTACGAAGGCGAAACTTCCAAACTGAAAAAGGTTGTTTTGGGAGCAATAGTTTTTCTGGTTGTTGTGGAGCTTATAATCTACCTTATCGCAGCGAGCTCCTCTGGGATAGACTATCGCGTAGTGATTGAAGATAAGGACGGTCGCATATTATACGAAACTCCGGGGAAACACTTGACTCGCTATGAGGAAATGAGTTTCCAAAGTAGATACGGATCCATAGAAAACTACATTGTGAGAGTTGTCAGCACCGAAAGGCCCTTTCCTTTTAGAGCTTGGCTAGTTGCTGCCATTGGTATTCCCATTGGTGGACTACTCATTCTTGCCTTCCTGATAAGGGGGTTTTTGGCCATTTTTGATGATAGCAGAGGAAAGAAGATAACCCAAGACCTGGAATTTTCCTTTAAAAAGTCCCCTGTAAGATTTATCCAATCCCTCTCCTTGTTTCACCTCGGTGGCCTAATTCTTTTGTTCCTTCTAGCCCTTTGGATTATCCCGAACGTGATCTCTGAATTGGCTGTAAAGATTATTGGCTTTATGGAAAGGCATCCCGGTTTTTTTATAGCTACCTTTGTTCTTATAGCTGGGGTTGTAATATGGGTCATATATCTTAAGTATAAACTGGCTAAGGAAGCTGTTAGATACCAGTTTGAACTTGCCAAGATAAGGCTTGAGCGAAGCGCTTTAGAAAACCGTCGAGATATGTTCCCTGAATTGCCTGAAAGTTCGTTACCTTCAATTGCTTCGGGCGAAATTCAGGATAAGAAAGGAGACCATAATGAAGTGGTTTAAAGAGATGTTTTCTTTCAAAAAGAATAGGTTGGAGAAGGAATCCAAGAAGCGAGACTACGAGGATATTAACAGAAATGTGGGTTATATGTATCTTATCCTTGGTTCTCAAATTGCTCTCGTGCTTCTAATAATGGGACTTATGATGTTTGTTGGGGCTGTAATTTCGACCCCTTGGTGGATATTTGCTGCTATATTTTTGGTAGGTTCGTCCATATGCTATTATCTCTATAGGAAAGCCAAGAGAAAATGGGAAGAGTTTAAGAATATTATAAAACAGATAAGCCTTGGTGACAGAAACTACGAGATAACTATAATGGGTGGAGTTCTTACAATGAGAATAGAGCAGGCTCCACGGCATATGTTAGAGGCGAAACCCCTTGATTCACCTAAAGCTCTTCCTCCAGTTTCTTCGGAAGATACGGTTCAGAAGGGTAAGGTAGGGGAGGAGCCGACAATATCGTAAGTTCTCAGACTATTTGAAAAATACTCAATATGAGGTTAACTTGGAAAAAAAGGTAAAGGTAAAAAGTTTTAAAAATAACATGGGGGGATGAGTAGAGCTAAAATATAACCAGCGTGCACAGGTGGACACTCTCCCATTTATTATGGGGTAGCATTCAGGGAAGGTAGGAGTGATGGTTTGGGGAGATGGAGTCGTTACAAAGATATTTAAAAGAGGCGTTATTTGGTGGAATCTTTTATTAGGGGAAGGGTTATTATTTGAGAAGAGAAAGCTAGAGATAGCGTTTAGGACAGAGTGGTGATGTTTGATTTGGTGTAATCTAGGGCTCCCTGTAGGTCTCCTTTTGCTATGGTGTATCTTCTTTAGAGTGTTTATCAGGAGACTGCTACTTAGAAGTATTACTTTATAGTTACTAAAATATCCATCAAACAGCCTCGTAAATTCTTGACAAAATATGCTTCATTTCCTATAAGCAATTGCTCCGAATGTTTCTTTGAGGTAGAGGTTTAATGTGGGTTGCCTCTAGGCGGCTTAGAAATAAAACATGTTGGAGAGGGAGTAATGAGAACAGAGAGCGCTAAATTTGATGCTAATGGCCGTCGCTGGATACTGGTAGATGCGGAAGGGAAGGTATTAGGTCGTCTTGCTAGCTACATAGCTATAAGGCTAAGAGGCAAACATCTTCCTACCTTCACTCCTCATGTGGACGGTGGCGATTTTGTTGTGGTAATTAACGCAGAAAAGGTTCGCCTCACTGGTAAGAAGTGGGATCAGAAGGTTTATCGTCGCCATTCGGGTTATATGGGTGGTCTGAAGGAGACTTCTGCAAGGAAGATGCTCCAAGAGCATCCTGAAAGGTTGTTGTATTACGCTGTAAAGGGGATGCTCCCAAAGAATAGACTTGGAAGAAAGCTTCTCAAAAAACTTAAGATATATGTTGGATCAAAGCATCCTCATGAAGCTCAACAACCCCAGAAAGTAGAAATACTTTAGAGAATATTAGAGGAGTGGATCTATCATGGCAGAGCATAGAAGATTTTATGCTACAGGCAAACGAAAGACAGCTGTAGCTAGAGTATGGATCTCACCGGGGGAGGGTAAAATCATTGTCAATCACGAACCGATCGATGAGTTTGTAAATCTTGAAACAGAAAAAATGCTTATATGTCAACCCCTTATGCTTACGGGCACCTATGGAAAGGTTGATATTTATGCCACAGTCTCTGGTGGTGGTTACATGGGGCAGGCGGGGGCGCTACGCCATGGTATTGCAAAGGCTTTAGTGGAGTATAATCCTGAACTAAGAGATGTGCTTAAGAAGCATGGGCTCCTTACAAGAGATGCTAGAGTGAAGGAGAGAAAGAAATACGGACTTCGAGGGGCGAGGAGAGCCTGTCAATACTCTAAGCGATAAGCTTTTTGAACCTGTGGTCTTTAAAATAATGACTTTGATTCTGCAAGGCGCCTCTTAGGTGCCTTTTTCATTATGGGGTGAGCAAACAATGGAAGGACAATTGGTTCGAGTGGCGATACTTGGAGCATCTGGATACACGGGGTTTGAGCTTATAAGAATTTTGCTCTATCATCCGAAAGCTAAGATTACTTTTGTCTCCTCAAGGTCTCAGGAAAAAACATCCCTTTCTGAACATTATCCCCCTTTCAAAGGTATAATTGATATTTGCTATTCTACCGTTGATGTAGAAAAGATCGCTGAAGCATCGGACATTGTTTTCACGGCTCTTCCTCACGGTGCTTCTATGGACATTGTTCCCCAGCTTTTGGAAAGGGGACTTAGGGTAGTGGATCTTAGTGCGGACTATCGTCTTCGAGATGCTAGAGTTTATCAGGAGTGGTATGGTCAGCATAGGAATCCCGACCTATTAACTCGCTCGGTTTATGGACTCCCAGAACTCTATCGAGGTGCTATAAAAAGGGCCGATCTGGTGGCAAATCCTGGATGTTACCCAACAAGTATCATCCTTGCCTTGGCTCCTCTTCTAAAATACGCGATGATCGAGCTGGATTCGATTATTTCTGATTCGAAATCGGGTGTCACTGGGGCAGGTCGAGGACTTTCACTTACTACTCACTTTTGTGAAGTAAATGAGTCCTTTAAGGCCTACAAGGTTGGTGGCGTCCATCGTCATATTCCAGAGATTGAACAGGAACTGAGTGTTATGGCTGGAAGGGAGGTTAAGATCGTTTTTACACCTCATCTGGTTCCAATGTCTCGTGGAATTCTTAGCACAGTTTACGTCATCCCAAAGGAGGGTGTGGGGGAAAGGGATGTAGAAGAGGCTTTTAAAACCTTTTATAGGGACGAACCCTTTATAAGAATTTTTGGTTCAGAGGCTGAAACACCTTCTACCCTCCAGGTAAGGGGAAGCAATTACTGCGACATTGGATGGCGATTCGATAAAAGGACGGGAAAACTCATTGTTGTTTCTGCTATAGATAATCTCACTAGGGGAGCATCTGGGCAAGCGGTCTGGAACATGAACCTTATGGTAGGCTTACCTGAGACTATGGGGTTTCAATTTGCACCCTGGCAGCCCTAGGTTTCTATGGGTCATTATCTTGAGAGAAATTTTAAACTCATTCTAGAGTATGATGGAAGCGGTTATCATGGATGGCAAAGGCAGAAGGGGGTTTTGACTGTCCAAGAGGTGTTGGAATCGAGTTTGGCTATTATGCTGGGAAGGGAGCTCCATGTTAGAGCAGCCGGAAGGACAGATGCTGGAGTCCATGCCCTTGGGCAGGTAGTTAATTTCTATGCTAGAACAAGACTTCAACCGATGGATATCCAAAGAGGGCTTAATAGTCTTCTCCCGGATGATATTGTGGTAAAGCATGCTGAGGAAGTGGATCAATCTTTCCATGCCCGTTACAGTGCAAAGGCAAAACTCTATAGGTACCTTGTTTTAAATCGTCCCTTGCCTTCTGCACTATGGCGAAGGTATGCATGGCATGTCCCTTACAGGTTGAATATAGAAGATCTTAACCGGGCTCTGGAATACTTTAGGGGGGAGCATGATTTT
The DNA here is from genome assembly GCA_026417655.1 of Syntrophobacterales bacterium. Taxonomy (GTDB): domain Bacteria; phylum Desulfobacterota; class Syntrophobacteria; order Syntrophobacterales; family Thermodesulforhabdaceae; genus JAOACS01. The sequence goes on along the minus strand of JAOACS010000013.1, from coordinate 35,055 downwards.
TCAGCCTTTAGGGCTTCTCGTTCCTCTGTTAAATCATCCGTTAGAGTGCTTTATCAAGCCGATTGCAGAGTTGAATCGGATGGGTTACTAGTATTTTCGTTTTTAGGAAATGGTTTTTTACGACACATGGTGAGAATTATTGTAGGAACGGTTATAGAAGTAGGTATGGGAAAGAGGACCCCTGATGACATACCGGCTGTCATGGCGAGTAAAGATAGAAATCTTGCCGGAATAACGGCGCCTGCTCATGGCCTATACCTGGTGAGAGTAGAATACGATGATGAGGGGGAAATAGGAGAGGGGAGAAAGCATAATGAAACTTGCAAGGCGAATTTCAGAAGTCCGCCCTTCGGCTACGCTTAGCATCAATGCTAAGGCACAGGAACTTAGAAGAAGAGGCGTTAAAATTATAAACTTTGCTGTAGGAGAGCCAGACTTTCATACACCGGTTCACGTAAAACAAATGGCTATTCAGGCTGTAATTAGAAACCAGACCCGCTATACGCCAGCAAGTGGTATGCAAGAGCTTAAAGAGGCTGTGTGCCGGTGGGTGGAATCCTATTATGGACTTCAATACAATACATCTAATGTTCTTATAAGCTGTGGTGGAAAACATGCTCTTTACAATGTCTTTCAGGCCATACTGGATCCGGGCGATGAAGTCTTCATCCCTGCTCCCTATTGGGTCTCCTATCCAGATATGGTGGTTCTTGCAGGTGGGGTGCCTTTGATAGTTTCTATGTCATTTGAAAATAACTATAAACTTACTCCGGAGGTTTTAAAATCAACCATTAATCAAAACACAAAGGCTATCATATTAAACAGTCCTTCTAATCCGACGGGTGTCTATTACAGCGAGGAAGAATTAAAAGAACTTGCAGAGGTTCTTAAAGGATACCCTGATCTCTGGATTATCTCTGATGATATTTACTCCCATATGTTGTTTAATGGTGCAAAATGGACAAATATCGTTGTTGTGGAGCCTTCATTTAGAGATCGGACCGTAATTATACACGGAGTAAGTAAGAGTTATGCGATGACGGGATGGCGCATTGGATTTGCCGTAGGTTCTGAAGAACTTATTAAGGCTGCCTCTAAAATTCAAAGTCAATCAACCAGTAATCCCTGTTCGATTGCTCAGTGGGCCTCACTAGCAGCCCTTATGGGAGATCAAAGTGATGTGGATAGGATGGCAAAGTCCTTTGAATCCCGATGTGCTTATGTTACCCATCGTTTGCGCTCTATACCCGGCATTAGATTTGTTGAACCTCAGGGAGCCTTTTATATCTTCCCGGATGTAAGCGCCTTTTACGGTAAAAGTTATGGACATAAAGTAGTTAACGACTCACTAAGTATGGCGGACTATCTTATGGACGAAGCCCACATTGCCGTTGTGCCGGGGATTGCCTTTGGGGATGACCGTTGCATAAGGTTATCCTATGCTCTGTCGATGAAGGATCTTGAAGAAGGATGCAATAGATTAGAATCTGCTTTAAGGGCTCTTAAGTAGATTTATTAATTGGCACCTTATAGGAACAGGCGTTTAGGCCTGCTCCTATGGGTTTATCACTTCTTGATTTCAAGTAGGTTGTTTACCTTTTTCACACCCATTATAGATGAAGCTATAGCTTCCGCTCGATTCTTTTCAAACTGGTTATCCACTGCTCCCATAAGTGTAACTTCGCCTTTAAAGGTAGTTACTGATATGGCTAACCCACTTAAGTAGGGATCTTCAAAGAGTTTTTTCTTAATGGTAGCGGTAATGTTGGTATCATCTATCACCTCTCCAGGTGTTCTCCCTGCAGGCGTTACACAGGAACAGAATAATTGAATAAGAATAAGCATCATAATAGCTTGAAAAATTCTCCTTTTCCCCATGACATTTCTCCTATTTTTTCATGATGTTATAGGTTAAAAGACTAAGACACCGGTTCCCTCAATAAGATCTCTTTTAAGCATTATCAATGCCTCATTGGCCTGCTCAAAGGGAAAGGTGGTAACATGGGGCCGGATTGGAATGTCTACTGCCAGTTTAATAAGCTCATGCCCGTCCTCACGGGTATTAGCGGTTACACTGTGGACATTTTTTTCGTAGAAGAGGTGTCTTTCATAATCGAGTGGAGGAATTGGAGTCATATAAATACCTGCAAGAGCAATGGTCCCTCCCTTTTTTAGATTAGCCAAAGCCTGAGGCACTAATTCTCCTGCTGGGGCGAAGATAATAGCCGCATCAACCCTTTGAGGAATCTCCTCAGGTGTTTTGCCGACCCAATGGGCTCCCATGGATCTAGCAAAGGCTTGATGTCGTTCTCCTCTTGATACTACATAGACTTTGCAGCCCCAATGCAGAAGTATTTGAATGACAATGTGGGCCGAGGATCCAAAACCGTAAAGAGCTACAATATCGCCAGGGCGGCAACCGCTCCTTTTAAGAGCCCTGTAGCCTATGATGCCAGCACAAAGAAGAGGTGCCGCTTCTACTGGGTTGAATCCAGCCGGTATAGGATATGCGAAATCCTCTGAGACTACAGCGTATTCGGCGAAACCTCCTGGTGAGTGGTAACCAGTGAAACGTTGGTCTTCACACAGGTTTTCCCTCCCAGTCTGGCAATATTCGCACTCTCCGCAGGTATGCCTTAGCCAGGCTATGCCTACCCGGTCTCCTTCACGAAACTTTTTCACTCCCCGCCCTACGGCGTCCACTGTTCCCACTATTTGATGGCCTGGAATAACCCAATGGGAGAGAGGGGGAAGCTCTCCCTCGATAACATGAAGATCAGTTCGGCAGATTCCGCAGGCCTCTACTTTAATTCTGATCTCTTTATCTGTAGGCTGAGGATCGGCTATTTCTTCTAAGAGGAGAGGATGGGATTCTATAGGGGCACATTTTTTTAAAAGCATCGCCTTCATGGTAGGACTCCATTAAGTTGTTGCGATAAATAACTTTGCCGTAACATACATTTTGATATATCTTACCCTAAAAGAAGGAGAAAATTTTATACCAGAAGGATAGCTCTATGGGCAACGCCATATTAAGAACCTGTTATGTTCTGCTAATTTTACTATCATTACTTTTAGTGCTTCTATTGATTCAGCCCGAGCCATTCCAAAGATACATAGCTAACTACATAGCCTCCTATGTGGCTAGAGAAACAAATCTAAACTGTGTTTTTTCTGGAGTGAGGTGGCGTCCCCTTTCAGGGATTTTAGTTAGGAATTTAGCCATCTATAGTGATAGAAGACAGGTTTTTTCAGCTCAAGGGGTTGATCTCTCCTATAGACTCTCATGGAAGAAACCTTTCATTATCCCTGTAAAGCTTACAATTGATAAGCCTCTCATTGTTGGTGAACTCGACAGGGGCGGTAAAATAACCAACTTTCCTTTAATCTCAGGAGGAACCAAGATCGGGAAGGGAAACTCACCCTTTAATAATGTCCCTAATCCCGATATTGAAGTAAAAAATGGTCGCATTATCGCCATAAGGGATGGTCATATTATAGTTTCTTTGAGGGAGGTTTCAGCCAATATAGAGGTTTCGGTTATTTTAGAAGAGGATGAATCGAATATCTTTCACATTAGAGTTAACAATGGCTCTTTATTTATGGAGAAACCTCTTGTTGAAGCTCTCAATTGGAATGGGGTTATTACAGTATCGAAAGATGGTGTTTCCTTGAGAAGGGTTTCCGTCTTTTCGGATCACTGGGGAGTATTTACAGGGACCGGATTTTGGGGAGAGAGGGAAGAACGAGGATTTTTTAGATTTTCAATGGAGGGTCTTAGGGCTTCAACTCTACCTGAGTTTCCCTTGATCCTTAGAAAATATCTTGGTTCTACTTCCTTAAAAGGAGAAATAACTGTAAGTTCTTCTTCTGTCGAAATAAATTACTCAGCTGTCGATTCTAAAATTGGTCGCATGGAGGGGAAGATATTCATCTCTTTTAATTCTCAAGAGAGTCCTTTAGTTACGGTGAGATCCTTTCTAAAGGTTGGTTTGTTTTTGGATGGAAAATCAGTAGCTTATCTTAGATTACAGGGGGTAGTTGACGGTGCTTTACAGTTTGATACTGGGGGAAAGGTTCTTTCTAGTGGTGGGTTATCCCTTGATTATCTGGAGCTTTCTTTAGAATCGGGGAGATCGGTTGTAGTCGACAGAGGGATTATAAGGTGGCGACTTGATGATAAAAACTTTGAATTGGAAAAGGTTTTTTTCGATGGAGCCCAGGGTAGGTTAAACGCTAGGGCGGACCTACAATGGAAAAGGGGACTAGAGGTTCTTCTAGAGTGGGATATTGATAAGGATAAGAGTTTTTACGACGGTTCTCTACGTTATGGTAGCGGTTTATGGGATAAGGTTATTAGAAAGGTTTTATCCATACCAATTAAAAGAAGCTCTGGGATTATTAGCGCCTATTGTAGTGACAGGTTCTGTAATAATGTTAAAGCCATGAAGGTGTCAGGGCATGTTACTCTCTCGTCCCAAGAAACCTTTATTCTCCTAGAGGGAACGGCGCCAAGTTTAAGTGAACTCCGCTTGACCCTACTTAGTAAAACTTCGCGATTTTCGGAGTGGAGTCAGTTTTTAGGGATACCCTTCGACGTTGAAGGAATGTTTAAAGCGAAGGGTTCCTTAAGCGGCTCAAACAAAGGTCTTCGGTTCAATATAAAGAGTTCCTTGGAGGATGCCCGTTTTGGTGGAGTTATGCTTAGGCGTCTTTCTATCGAGTCTGATGGGTGGATACGTCCCTATGATTCCGATGGGAAATCGGTGGGAAAGGGATACCCGGTACTTAGAATAGGCGACGTGGCTTATAGTCTAGAACAGAGAGTTTTGCTACTTTTTGAAAACATTCGAAGGGTGGGGGATAGCAGAAAATTAAATGCTACCATATCCGCCGGTCAGTTTGATAAGGATCTTAGCGTTACTATAAATATTGAGGGATTAAATGGCATGCCCTCTGGAACATTCAATGCGTCAGTAAGCAACCTGTGGGATCGTCCACTATTTTCCGTTACCCGATCGACGCTTATTGTGCCTAGTCTCGGAAAGATCGATATAGCGCTAGGCGGTATGTTTTCAGACGATGAGGGGTTGGAGATTCAAAGGATAAAAATTAACCAAGGCAGCCAGTCTATTACAGGAAGTCTAAAAATAGGAACTTCCCGTCAACTTGAGGGAAGAATTCGACTGGAAGACATTAGCTTAGCTAAAACAGTCTTTGAATCTCAAAAACTAAAGCTTAAAGGCGGAGAGATTGACGGTGAAGTTGTTATAAGAGGTTTTATGAAAGATCCTTTTTTGGCAGTGTCGATTAAGGCTGATCCTGGTGAATTTTCCTGGGAGTCTGGGAAAAGTGGAATTCTTAAGTGGGATAGATTTGAAGTGACGGCTCAGCTAGGTCATGGTTATCTTACAGGTAACCTTGTGATGGAATCTCCAAATATGAAGAAGCCTCTTGAAGCTAAGGTGATGCTTCCTATTAAGTTTAGCCTAACCCCTCTTGAATTAGGTGTCTATAGGGATAGACCCCTTTCTGGAGCTATTTCTATAACTGATTTCGATCTAGGTCATGTGGTTCCTCTATTTGTAAATGTGGGAGGAGTTCGTGGAAATCTCAATGCCAATGTTAGATTTTCTGGAACCCTTACAAATCTTAAATCCGATGGAGAGGGGGTCATAACTGAAGGTGAACTAGAAATCCGTAGAAATTATGTCGTTTCTAATATTGAAGGCTTATTAAAATTTGAACATAGTGGTATAAGAATTTCAGGGATCAGAGCAAAGGTCTTTGGTGGTGAAGTACTCATTGACGGGTTTATGCCCTACGAAAACTGGAAAGAGATCAATGTGTTGGGTAGATTTCAGCATATTACCTTGCCTGAATTTTATGGAATAACAGGTAGGGGCAATGGCCAAGCTACCTTAAAAATAGCAGAGGGACACCCCTTTATAGAAGGAAGCTTCAAGGCAGAAGAGGCCACTATGAATCTTGGTCTCCTCAGGGATTCTATAAAGAAAAATATAGATGTGGTAACCGACTATGTAGGGGATCGGGCCTCCCCAAGAGTTAAAAGATTCTCTATGGACTTTGGTCTGAAATTTTTCATAGATCTTACGGAAGCAAAGGCGAAGGTAGTTGGTTTTGGTCTAAATGATGAAGTTTCTGGTAAACTGTGGCTTGTTAAACAGATTGGAGAAAAAATCAGACTTGAAGGAAAGATTGAGCATCTTAGGGGGTGGTATCAGTTTAACGAAGCCAAGATAGAAATTTCCGAGGGCTATGCCCTTTTCAAAGGAGATCCGGACCCCGATCTTTTTCTTGTAGGAGTGAAGAAGGTAAGGGATATCGAAATTACCCTTCACCTTTTGGGTAAGGGTTCAGAGCCTCAGTTACTCATGTCTAGCGATCCTCCTCTGGATAAGGTTGACATCGTTTCCTACCTTATTTTCAATAGACCAGCCACCACCTTGACGGGCCGTGAGGGGTTAGCTCTTCAAACACAGGTTGCTGCTTTCATCGGGTCCCAGACTTCGAGAATTCTTAAAAAAGCTATTGGTGATACACCCTTTACACCTGATGTTATACAAATGAGAGAAAGCGACTCGGGGCAAAGTAGCGTTATTGAGATAGGAAAGTATATTACTCCGGACTTCTATGTAACCTATGAAAAGGATTTACGCTCAGGTGGAAGTGATAGTGTTAAAATGGAATATAGATTAAATCGACATTTTTCTATTCAAACTCAGATAGGTAATCAGAACGGGGCAGATCTATTTTGGAGGTATGATTTTGGAAAATAATTAACGGAATTAGACTATTAAGGGGAGAATAGGAGCATGACTAGAGGTATTAACAAGGTAATTCTTGTAGGACGGTTGGGGGCTGATCCAGACCTTCGTTTTGCACCTAATGGAACGGCTGTTGCTCGTTTCAACATTGCTACAACTGAGCGCGTTCCTCTGAGCGAAGGGAATTGGGAAGATAGAACGGAATGGCATAGAATTGTAGTCTTTGGAAAGTTAGCAGAAGCCTGCAGAAACTACCTCGCTAAGGGAAGCCTCATATATGTCGAGGGGCGTTTACGGACTCAGCAATGGACAGATAGTCAGGGCGTAAAACGATCTACCACAGAGATTGTGGCTAAGGATATTCAATTCTTAGATTCTGGTAGTTCTCAGAAGGAATCGGTTTCTAAGCCATATTTGGAAAACCGGAAGGAATACGCATCCGATAGCATGATGCCGGAAGATCTTCCGAGTGTTCCCCTAAAAGACCAAAACGATGACGATATCCCCTTTTAGCCTTTTAGAGTAAAGAGAGTTGTTGACCCTTTTGGGTTTATTGGTTAAGTCCTATAATTCGGCAATGGGGTGAAACTGCTTTTAACGTTATATATGGTCTGACAATGAAGGTAGCCGTTATTTCCGATACCCATCTTACTGAGGTAATTCCCGAATTTGAACGTATATGCCACCAGTATTTAAAAGGGGCGGATTTAATAATCCATTTAGGAGATTGGACAGGCATACAGGTTTTTAACTATCTCTCCCAATATCCCCTTTTAGGAGTTTCGGGAAATAGTGATACCGAAGCTGTTAGAAGAACACTTCCCTTAAAGAGGATCGTTAGAATTCATGGATATAGAGTTGGGCTTACCCACGGATGGGGTTCCCCCTATGATCTACTCCCACGACTCAGGAAAGAATTTAGGGACGTGGATGTGGTCCTCTTTGGCCATAGTCATATCCCTTTCCAGATGGTGGAAAATGGCATTTTGTGGTTAAATCCTGGATCTCTATTTCATGGTAGAGGGGAGGTAGAAGGAAGCCTTGCTATTTTATATCTTGAAGAGCGAATTTGGGCAGAATTAATAATGCTTTAGGAGAGGTTAGGAATGAGTTTTAGGAATCTATGGGCGCCTTGGCGCATAGATTACATTCTAGGAGAAAGGGAGCCTTACTGTATTTTCTGTCCTGAAGGTGGGGGAAAGAGTGATGAGGATCGCCTCATACTTTATCGTGGCGAGCGGGTGATGATTATAATGAATAAGTATCCATACAACAGTGGCCATCTTATGGTGGCTCCATGGCGTCACATTTCCGATATTGAGGGTCTTACAGAAGTCGAGATGTTAGATATTATGAAGGCTATTAAATGGTGCACGGAGATTCTTCGGAAGGTGATGAAGCCTCAAGGGTTTAATATAGGAGTTAATCTAGGAGTGGTCGCCGGTGCTGGAATAGAGGAACATATTCATTTCCATATTGTGCCCAGGTGGAATGGTGACACAAATTTTATTGCGGTGCTTGGAGACGTGAGGACTATTCCCGAGCATCTTAGGGAAACATATAAAAAATTATCGGTGCACTTTGTGGAGAAAAGGCTATGAAAACATTTAAAATTATTATGTGGGTTATTTTACTTTCCTTTTTTGGGATCGCCTTGTATCAAAATCGGCAGACCCTTTCAATAGATCTACCCTTTTCTCTAAACCTTTATTTCCGCCCCGAGGTTAGATGGTCATATCCCGTTGGAAACATTATGGGATTTTCCGCTTTCGCAGGGTTTATTATAGGGTCGTGGATGTTTTTTAGGCTTTACTGGAAGAAACGTAGAGAACTCAAGCAATGCATGAACTCTCTTAAGGAGTTATCTTTATCAAATGCGGTAGACTCTAGTGGTATTGGAAAGATGGAGGAGAGTGGTCAACCTAGCTCTCTATCAAATGATAGGGTTTCCAGAGGTAATACTCAATGAATCTTCCAACCCTTCTTAAGAAGATTGTTATGCTTACGGGGGATCTACCAACCATTCCCTATACATCTCAAGCTGTCCTTCAAAAACTTTCGGATCCCAATGCGACCCCTAAAGAAATAGAAAGTATTATACTTCGAGATCCCTCTCTTGCTGCTCGTATTCTTAAACTCGCAAATTCCCCCTTTTATGCCCATGCAAGAAAGATTAAGACCGTAAGTGAAGCAACTGCGATTATAGGGTTTAATACCCTTAGGTCGCTTGTTATAGCCTCTGCGGTAAGGGAAATGTTTAAGGTGTTTGGTCTAGTGGAAAAGCTCCTCTGGGAACATTCGGTTGCGGTTGGTTTTATTTCCAGGTTTATCGCCTCAAAAAAATTTGTAAGAATTTCTGAAGAGGTATTCATAGCTGGACTTCTTCATGACATTGGAAAAATTGTTCTTCAGCTCAGAGTCCCCGATAAGATGTGCCAAGTTATAGAGGAACTTTATGAAGGAGGACGTGAAGAGTCAACAACGCTAGAGACTAAGCTCTTTGGCTTTAATCATGCTCACGTAGGGCAGCTTGTAGCAAGAAAATGGCTCTTTTCGGAGGATATAGAGGAGGCTATAGGTTATCACCACTGGCCGGGACGAGCTCGTTTAAATCCGAATATATGTTATGTTGTTCATCTTGCTAATGTTATATCCCATAAACTTGAGATAGGGCCGATCCGGACACCTGAAATCGATCTCTCTAAAACCATTAGTGCAATATCTCTAGGCTTTTTTCCTGACGATCTGGATGGGATGCTTGAAGAGTGTCAGCAGATGCTTAAAGTTGAGGCAGGGGACATCTTTTCGTGATAGCTAACGAAAGGCCTGCGATAGACATCGTAGAACTTAGCAAGAACTACGGTAGAATAAAGGCTCTAAAAGGTGTGAGTCTTCAGGTTCATAGTGGAGAACTTTTTGCCTATCTGGGACCAAATGGCTCTGGGAAAACCACAACCATAAAAATCCTTACCGGCCTTGCTAGACCTTCAGCGGGAACAGCCTACGTTAACGGCTTTAATGTAGAGAAGGACTCTATACATGCTAAGCGTCAATGTGGTTATGTTCCTCAGGCTTTGAATCTTGATAATGAGCTCACGGTGGAACAAAATCTATATATCCACGGTCGACTTTTCCATTTAGAAAAGGGTTATATTAAAGACCGCATCATCATGCTCCTTGATTACATAGGACTTCTAGATCGAGCGAAAAGCCCAGTTAAGGAGCTTTCTGGAGGAATGAAACGTCGAGTAATGATCGCCCGAGCTCTTCTCCATGAGCCTAAGATTCTCTTTCTAGATGAGCCAACTGTTGGTTTGGATCCCTCTATCCGCAGAAAGATTTGGGCGTTGATCAAGAGAATTCAAATGGATGGCACGACTATTTTTCTTACAACGCATTATATCGAGGAGGCAGAATTCCTCGCCGATCGGGTTGCCTTTCTTGCCGAAGGGACTCTTGTGACCGTTGGAAAGCCTCAAGAACTTATAGAAACTCTTGGTAGATGGGCTCTAGACATTGTAGAGGGAGAACACATGAAGACTCTTTACTTTAAAACCCAGGAAGAGGCGAAGACTCAAGCCATCCAGTATCCTGGTTCCTTTTCAGTAAGACCTGTGAATCTTGAAGATGTCTTTATCTCCATGACCGGGAAGAAGGTACAGTAGTGAAGGGTTGGACGGCCATATATTATAGAGAGATATTGATTCTCAGGAAGAGGTTCTTCCGTCAGTTGGCCTCCATGTCGGTTATGCCTCTCCTTTACATGATAGCCTTCGGATATGGTATTGGTGAGAGTGTCACTGTAGATGGGGTAACCTATATGAATTTCATGATCCCAGGGCTTCTGGCAATGAACAGTATGGTGCAGGGGTTTGGTATTGCTGCAGAGATTAACATAGCTAGGTTTTATTGGAGAGTCTTCGAAGAATTTCAGGCGGCTCCTATACGTCACATAGCTTATGTAACAGGGGAGGTCCTTTTTGGGATCACAAGGGCGGTAATGGGAGCCTTAATTATTATAATCTTGAGTTGGTTATTCGGGGTCAGATTTTCCTATAACGGCTATTTTTGGCTTGCTCTAATTCTAAATGCCTTCCTTTTCGCCTCCTTAGCAGTATGTCTTGCTATGGTTGTCAAATCGCATGCGGATCAAGCTCTTCTTGTCAATTTTGTAATTACTCCTATGGGGTTTCTCGGCGGCACCTTTTTTCCTCTCGAACGGATGCCTCTTATAATTAAAGAGGTTCTTTCTTATCTTCCTATTACCCATGCTGCTATAGCTATCCGTCAGGCCCTTTTTGGATATGGTCCTGCTCTGTTCTCCTATGGGGTTCTTTTGGTGCTTGGGATCATATGTTTTGTTATTGCAGTCTGGTGCGTAGATAGGGCTCGGGAGTAGAGTATCCTAAAAACGTATCCGATCTTTTTGGGAGATACAAAAAGCCAGCATTAGGGGGTATATTACCCTATGAGGATACTCATTATAGGCACAGGGGCTATAGGAGGTTTTTTGGGAGCTCGGTTCATCGAAGCTGGAGAAGAGGTCTATTTCTGTGATCTCAAAGCGGATCTTATGGAGAGAATTATCCTTCACGGCCTTGTTATACAGGAACTAGATGGTCGAGAAAGGAGATTTTTCCCTGCAGGCACATGCACCGATCCAACTCAGTTGAGTAAAGAGTGTGATCTGGTTTTATTCGCCGTGAAAAGTTATGCTACCAAGGTAGCAGCAGGCCGGGCAGTCTTAAGCCGGGCTATTACAAAGGACACCATAATTCTAACACTTCAAAATGGACTTGGTAATGCTGAGATTCTAGGAGACATCTTTGGAACGGAAAGACTCATTGTGGGAACTACGGCTCAGGGCGCAACTCTTCTAGAGCCTGGAATAGTGCGCCATGGGGGGGTTGGACCAACATTTGTTGGTCTTTGGAAGTCCGATAGGGAAGGTGATGCTATGGATCTCATTAATACTGTGGTCTCACTATTTATTCGGGCTGGTCTAGAGATCCATGTAAGTCACGATGTAACGAAACTTATATGGGAAAAGCTCCTTGTAAATGTGGGCATAAACGCTATCACGGCTATTACTGGCATTCTAAATGAGGGGGTTTATCGCTACGAACCAGCTAAGAAAGTATCTAGGAAGGCTGTTCAGGAAGCTCTCCAGGTAGCTTCAAAACTGGGTATCCCTTTGCGAGAAGACATTGAAGAACATGTGCTTAAGGTAGCTGTAGCCACGGGGCGAAACAGATCATCTATGGGGCAAGATGTTGACAGAAAACATAGAACTGAGATTGATGCTATAAATGGGGCAATAGTTAAGCTTGGAGAGGAGTTAGGGGTTGAGACGCCAATAAATTGGACTCTTACAAACCTCGTTAAAACTCTTGAGCTTAGCTATATGGAGACGTAAAGGATGGGGAAAGTAACGGTACCAGATATTATAGCAGCTAAGGGTGTTAGAAAGCTTACCATGGTTACAGCCTACGATTATGCCACCGCAGTTTGGGTTGATCGTAGTGGTATTGATATGGTGTTGGTCGGTGATTCCCTTGCGATGGTAATGCTAGGGCATGAGGATACTCTATCGGTTACAATGGAAGAGATGCTTCATCATACAAGGGCAGTGGCAAAGGGTACCTCTAGAGCCCTAGTGATTGGTGATATGCCTTTTATGTCCTATCAGGCCAGTGTAGAACAGGCGGTGCTAAATGCTGGAAGATTTCTCAAGGAAGGACGTGCTCAAGCGGTGAAGCTTGAAGGAGGAGTTTCCGTGTTGGCTCAGGTAAGGGCCATAGTTAAAGCTGGAATACCTGTTCAAGGACACATCGGCCTTACGCCCCAAAGTATTGCTCAACTTGGAGGGTTTAAGGTTCAGGGGAGAAACGCTGAAGCGGCAAAAAGGCTTATAGATGATGCTCTTGCTCTTGTCGATGCTGGCTGTTTCAGTATTGTCCTTGAGGCTATACCTTCCCCTATCGCTGAGAGGATAACTGAGGCAGTGTCTGTTCCCACGATAGGTATTGGAGCTGGACCACACTGCGATGGACAGGTGCTTGTGCTTCATGATATGGTTGGACTCTTCGATCGCTTTGTCCCAAGGTTTGTGAAACAATACGATCACTTGGGACGGAAAATGCTTGAAGCTCTAAGGCGATATAGACATGAAGTAGAAGAGGGGATATTTCCAAGTCCTGAACATAGTTTTACTATGCCTGAGGAAGAGCTTAAAAAGTTGTGATAATCCATGGGGGCTTTGATGACGGAAACTCGAAAAAACGTCGAGAAGGCTTTTATTGGGGAGATTAAGGCCCATTTTCGTCTTCTCAGTTTTGCAAAAAAGGCTGAAGAGGAGGGATATCCTCAAATCGCTTTACTGTTTAGAGCCGTGGCTGAAGCGGAAGCGATTCATGCGAGGAATTATTTCTCACTCCTTGAACATGTTGGCTCTACAGAAGAAAATTTAAAAAGATCCTTTGAAAACGAAAAGTTTGTAAGCGAGCTAGCTTATCCCGAGATGCTAAAACAGGCGTGGAAAGATGAGGATAAGGCAGCTATTTGGTGGTTTACGGCTTCAAGGAATGTAGAGGAAAGGCATGCAAAACTTTATAAGTATGCGCTGGATCACCTCATTTCTGACCGGACTACCGTCTATTATCTATGTACCCATTGTGGATGGATTGAGGATGGAATTTGTCCCGAAATGTGTCCAAATTGTGGGAAAGATAAAGGCTGGTTCAGATTAATAGACTCTCCAAAATAGTATATGTAAGATCCACTTCTAGGACTTACCTAATTCTTCCAAAAGGAAGGCAGCCGTTTTAATACCCCCTTTGAAATTTTCAATAGAGAAGTGCTCGTTAGGTCCATGGGGACCATCATCTGGATTACCCCAGCCAAGTAATAAAATGGGTTGAATATTTAATAGCCTAGAAAAACTTACAACAACAGGAATAGAGCCTCCTTCTCGTATGAAAACCGGCTCTTTCCCAAAACCCTTTTTAATGGCCTTTATGGCTATTTCCATCTCCTTAAGATTTCGAGGAACTATGACGGGGTCGGTGCCGTGTAGCTGTTTCACATAAACCTTCACTCCTGGAGGAGTGAGGCTTTTTATAAAGTCGCTTGCGAGTCTGTCGATTTTCTGATGAGACTGATTCGGTACAAGCCTCATGCTTAATTTAGCCCCTGCCTTTGATGGGATTACCGTTTTTGCACCCTCTCCCTGGTATCCTCCCCAAATGCCGTTTATATCCAGGGTGGGACGGGCGGTTTTACGTTCTAGAGCCGAAAACCCCTCTTCTCCAAAAAGGGAATCCACCCCCAGTTGATCCCTTACTTCATCTTCCTTCAAAGCCAATTTTTCCATTTCTTCACGCTCCCAGGGTTCGAGGGGAACAACGTCTTCGTAAAAACCAGGGATAGTAATTTGCCCCTTTTCATCTGTAAGTTTTGCAAGAATTTCTACTAGGGCGTTTAGGGGGTTCTTTACAATTCCCCCGTAGACTCCCGAGTGTAGATCCCTTTGGGGGCCAATAACTTCAATCTCAAGGTAAGAAAGCCCCCTTAAACCATAGGTAATAGCAGGGGTATCTCGGGAATATTTAGATCCATCCGATATGACTATAACGTTAGCAGAAACTCTTTTTTTGTAATCAACCAAGAAACGATGGAGATTAGGACTTCCAATTTCCTCTTCACCTTCTATCAGAATCTTCACATTAACAGGAATTCTTCCGCTGGTAGCCCTAAGAACTTCCAAGGCTTTAATCCAGGTAAAAAGCTGTCCCTTGTCGTCGGTTGCTCCTCTAGCATAAATTGAACCATCCCGTATTGACGGATCAAAGGGAGGAGTTTCCCATAACTCAACAGGATCCTCTGGCTGAACATCGTAATGGCCATAGATAAGAATCGTTGGTTTATCCGCGTAGGGACAATAGGAACCATAGACTAGGGGATGTCCATAATCAGTATATATTTGAGTCTCTATATTCAAACGGCCCAGTTGGTCTCTGAGCCAGCTTGAAGCCCTAACCATATCCTCTCTATGTTCAGATCGGGCGCTTACGCTGGGGATGCGAAGAAAATCGCATAGCTCTTCTAAGAACCTATATAGATTTCTATCAACAGCTGAGGAAATCATCTCTTCCATATCGACCATAATATTCCCCTCCACTGCTCAATTGGTGTTTAAGACAATCATTATCGACTCTTCGCGAGGTTTTACTCTTTCTATTTTGGCAGGAACAAGTTGCCCTAGAACAAAGGAACGGTTTGATTTCTTTGGTATAAAGGCCTCCAACATGAAGTCTGGAAGCACTATATGAATACTACGATCGTTATGGTCCAGTATGAGGGCGGTTGTATTCTTGATGTTCTCCTGCTCGATATAACGAAGAATCCAATAACGGTTCCAACGTCTGGTAACCTGAAACACCTTGGGTAAGGTAGAGTTCATCTCTGTTATAATTGCTTCAAGGTCTTCGATGGAATAGGGGGGAAGAGTGCCAATGAGACATGCTCTAAGCTGACGCTGCAGTACAAGATCCATGTATCTACGAATGGGAGAGGTTATGCTTGAATAACATTCCACCCCTAGACTACAGTGGCGTTCAGGGGTTGTAGAGAGTTCAGCTTTAGCAAATAGGCGTCTCTGCCTCATAAGAGTAAATAGTGGGTGCACATCCCCGTATGAATCATTTTCCTGCTTTGTTTCTCCCTGGATTCGATAAAGGGCAGGAGTATTTCGTTCCGCAAAAAATTTCGCGGCTAAGGTATTTGCAGCTATCATACATTCTGAGACTATGACCTGACTTTGTTCTTCCCGATCATATTTTTTGATATGAACAGTGCCGTCACTATCTACCGTAGCATAGACTTCGGGAAGATGTAGAACTATGGCTCCCCTACTTTTACGATCTTCTCTGAAGGCATAGGTTATCTCGTAAAGCACTTTAAAATGTTCATCTCCACCTTGAATCCTTCTGGTGACTTCTTCATAGGAAAGTCTTTCTTTGACCCGAATAAAGGACGGTTTTATCTGTGTTTCCATTACAGAACCTTGACGATCCACCGTAAGTAGGAACGAAATAGCCCTTTTGTCTTCGTTTGCTATAAGACTACATAGATTTTCCGAAATAATTGTTGGAAGCATTGGAATTTTCTCATCGGGAAGATAGATGGACGTCATTCTGGATCGGGCCTCTATATCTAAAGGATCACCGGGGGGGACGTAGGATGCCACATCGGTTATATGTATACCGATTCGAAAGGTGTTAGGATCGAGTCGCTCCAGGGAAATAGCATCGTCTATGTCTTTGGTTTCTTCACTATCTATTGAAACCGTCCAGAGGTGTCTAAGATCTTCTCGCTTTTCATCAACGGGATCGTGATGAGTCTTCATTACAAGAGTTTCGGCGTAGGCTAGAAGGTTTTCCGAGAAATAACGAGGTATTTCAAATTTTCGAATAAGAATATTTTCATCGGCTTTCCATATACCGATGTTGACAAGAAGCTGAAGGGCTACCAAAGGATCGGTATTTAGATCTGCCCTTTTAAATAGTTCTTTTATGAATTCGTAATGTTCCGATTCATTTCCCGCTATGGCGAAATCCTTTAATTTCTCAACAATATCCTGCTGTTGAGATGATAGTTCCTGAGAAACAACCCCAGGGGTCTTCCATATCTCTCTAAGCCATGAGCTTCCTTCTTCAAGGGTGCGTTCCTTAAGGGCTTCTCGCTCTACCTGAATTCTTAACTGTTCCACAGCCTCTTTAGAACGCGGTATGTGGAGACCATCTTTTTTTTGAAAGTAGAATTTATCGGTGAGGAGGGCTCTTTCCAACGCTGAGAGGTGATGCACATCCAGGTCGTTAAAGAGAAAACTTGCTAGCTCTCGTAAGGAATAACTTCCCCCTTCTTCCTCAAGAAGACCCCAAAGGTCCTCAATATCTATTTCTGCGGCAAGTTCCTCTCTTTTAGCACTTATCTCCCTAAGGCTAGCCACAAGTTTGTCTCTGTCTGCTCTTATATCCAAAGTAGGACCCACCGTTTCCAAAATTCTACCCTGTGAGATATTCATTTCTCTATTCTGATCCGAAAGCACAAACAATCGCTGTCCCTTTGTGCCAAGTATAACTCCTGTGCAAATATTCTTCTCGTGATAGAATTCAACAACCGTTCCAGGTGTAAGTTCCTGTTGTTGGTTCATTTAATCACCTCAGGACCCAGTAAGATAAAATTCTTTTATGGCCATAGAAAAGGATTCTTCGCTTCTTTTGTTATTTCTTTTTCTGTGAAGTTAGAGAAGGTCTGTCATGGACCGATCCCTCCGCATACAATTTTACTCCTTCAAGGATACCTTTTGCAATCGCTTGGGCGAACTGAGAAGATTTGATAAGTTCAAGTTCCTCCCTGTTGCTAATAAATCCTGCTTCAATCAGAATACCAGGCATAGTGGTTCCAAACAACACATAAAATGGAGCACTTTTCACTCCTAGGTCTTTTATATCAGTTGTAAGGCCTCTAAGTGAGTCTACAATGTTTCCATGAATGGTTTTAGCAAGCCTTGCCGATTCGGCTATGGAACTGGCTTTTAGGAGATCTTGAAGAATTGCCTCTAGGTCTGTCATTTTTTTTCTTAAGACAGCGTTTTCGATAGCGGCAACTCTTGCCGCCTCCTTATCCTGGGAAATGTTGAGATAGTAGGTTTCGATACCCCGCACTAAACGGTTTTCGTGGGCATTGAAATGAAGAGAAATAAAAAGGTCTGCCTTAAGAGAATTGGCAATTTTTACCCTCTGTTCGAGCGAAACGTATTCATCCCTGTAACGTGTAAGCTCTACTCTTATACCTGAAACGCTAGCTTCAATGATACTTTTTAAGGACTTAGCTAAGGTTAGGGTCAAATCCTTTTCATAAATTCCTCTGTAACCTGTTGCTCCCTTATCCCGTCCCCCGTGTCCAGGGTCTATTACAATAAGGCGTAAGTCCGACAGGCTCTTCAGTGGGGAGGGTTCAACAACTTTATCCCTTTCAAAGACAGGGGTAGCCTGCTTTTCTGGTGTAACCGAAGTATCCTGGTGGGATACAATAGAGGGTTTTTCGGGAGTGATTTGTTTTGTCATTGTTATGACTATTCGGAAGGGATTATTTTCGTTGTTATGACTAAATTCCACATCTCTAGGTGACGATATTACAATTTCAGCGGAACTTCCC
The DNA here is from genome assembly GCA_026417655.1 of Syntrophobacterales bacterium. GTDB lineage: Bacteria > Desulfobacterota > Syntrophobacteria > Syntrophobacterales > Thermodesulforhabdaceae > JAOACS01. The sequence goes on along the minus strand of JAOACS010000013.1, from coordinate 17,047 downwards.
GATCGGTTGCTGTAATGATTAGCAATCTGTATTAACCTAATAAAGGTTTTGTCAGGTTGAATACGCTCAATTCTTGGATTAACCACACAGTTTTCAATCCTTAGAATGAGTTTTTTCTCAGCTCTTCCATGTTTTTTTTCTAGAAAACGATAAGAGACTGGACTGTCAAAGGATAGAATAAGTTTTGCTGAGCTTAGATTCTTCGTAAGGGTTACGTCCTTTATGTAATGTAGTTTCCGTGATGGGGAATTCTCCTTTCCCTCTAGTGGAGAGGATAGGATTAAAAAGGCCACTATTAGAAGGGCAGAGGAAATTATTTTCATCGTGTTTTTTCCTTCTTCAGCCGTTCTTGGATTGCATAAAGGATTTGGAGAGCTCCCAAAGGAGTGGTTCTATCGAGATCGATGGAAAGGATTTCTTGCCTTAGCCACTCCTCGGCAGGACCTAATATAGGTAGTTGGAATCCTACCTTTTTTGGTAACATTCGACGAGGAACTTCATTATAGGAAATATTATTGACCGCCGATTGGCCTCGAGTTGGGTTTTCCACTGCCATCACGTCTTGACGGGCTTCCAATTCCCTAAGAATGATTTTCGCTCTTTCTATGATTTGCTCCGGAAGTCCCGCAAGTTTTGCTACGTAGATCCCATAGCTTTTACTGGCCCTTTCTGGGACAAGTCGATGGGTAAAGATAATCCGATCCTGCCATTCCCTTACAGCTACACTAAAGTTTTTCACACGGGGGAACTTCTCCGAAAGCTCCGTTAGTTCATGGTAGTGGGTAGCACAGAGTGTTTTCACTCCAGCACCCTGTAGGTCATGAAGATACTCTATAACGGCCTGAGCTATGCTCATTCCATCGTATGTGCTTGTTCCTCTTCCTATCTCATCTAGTATGACAAGACTTTGGGGCGTTGCTCGGTGAAGTATAGAGGCTACCTCCTGCATTTCTACCAGAAAGGTTGATCTTCCCCTGGCAAGATCATCGGAAGTCCCTATGCGAGTAAATATTCGATCCACCAAACCTATATATGCAGCCTTAGCCGGAACGAAACTCCCTATATGGGCCAGCAAAACTATGAGGGCTGTTTGACGTAGGATAGTAGATTTTCCAGCCATATTCGGTCCGGTGATGATAAGTATCTGCTGATCGCTCATGTTAAGCTCAACATCATTGGGAACAAAGGTTCCCCTAGGAAGGTATTTTTCAACTACTGGATGCCTCCCTTCTTTAATAATGATGGAGCCGTCATTTGTAAGAAGAGGCCTACAGTATCTTTCCGTTATAGCTAGTTCTGCTAAAGAGGCGATACAATCTAGCATAGCAACAATATTTGCCATGCGATGAATCCGATCACTTTGGGAGGAGATATCCCTCTTGAGCTTTTCAAAATATTCTTCTTCTATTTCCTGCCTTCGATATTCTGCCTCTAGGATCTTTGTTTCGAAGGCTTTGATTTCTTCGGTTATGAATCTTTCTGCGTTTGTAAGAGTTTGCTTTCGCTGGTAGTGAGGGGGTGCCTGGGATGCCTGAGTTTTGGAAAGTTCGATAAAATACCCGAAGACCTTGTTGTATCTAACCTTCAAAGATGAAAGTCCGGTTTTTGAACGCTCCTGCTGCTCAAACCTTAAAAGCCATCCCTTGCTATCCTTTGCAATCTGTTTATATTCATCTAATTGTAAGTCTACTCCATCCTTGATTATTGATTGGGATATCCAGTTGAGAGGAGGATTCTCAATAAGTATTGAATCTATACGGGATACTATCTCCTCCCCATTATCCCACTGATTTTTGATATCCTGAAAGAGGTTACTTTTTAAGGAGTCTATTAGCTGATAAATATCAGGGAGTTTCTTTAAAGAGAGCTTAAGAGCGTAAATATCCTTTGGTGTTGCCGATCCTACAGCTATCCGACTAAGTATTCTTTCAATGTCTCCCACGGATTCTAGATGGGATCGTATTTCCCGAAGGAGTTGAGGATGGTTTACCAATTCATCGATGGCATCTTGCCTCTCCATAATATGAGCCTTCTTAAGGAGGGGATAGCGGAGCCAGCGATGTAACATTCTTCCCCCCATGGGGGTGCAGGTCCTATCTACCACATCAATAAGGGATCCCTTTCGGCCACGGAAACTCTGGGAGTAAAAGATTTCCAAATGCTTTTCGGTATTTTCGTCAAGATTCATAAAATCCGATCTGCTGTAGGGGATGAGTCCTTTAATGTGGGAAAGCGATATCTTGTTATCCTCGGCATATCTTGTAAGAGCTCCTGCGGCCCCTATAGCAACCGAAAATCCCTGGAGGCCAAAGCCTTCAAGGGAATGGACCGAAAAAAGATGGCATAGTCGCTCCTCAGCAGCTTCTTGATCAAAATATTCAGGTGGAAGAGTGGGAATGGCGATCTGGAAATGCTTTCCTATCTCTTCTATAATCGAACTTTCGAGGCTTTCCGACACTAAGAGTTCTCTAGGATCGATTCTATGGAGCTCTTCAAGGGCATCGGTGAAATTCGATATTTCGACTACTCTAAATTCACCGGTCGATACATCCATGTAAGCAACACCCCAGAGAGTCCCATTATGGGCTAAGCTGCAGATATAGTTTGGGAGTTTTGCTGAAAGATTTTGTTCCTCTAGAATTAGCCCTGGAGTGATAACACGAGTTACCTCTCGCTTTACAATTCCCTTTGCAAACCTTGGATCTTCAACCTGTTCACAGATGGCCACTTTGTAGCCTGCTGAAACAAGCTTTGCGATATATTGCTCAGCCGCATGGTGAGGCACCCCGCACATGGGCACTGCCGTGTCGCTATTTTTGTCCCTAGAAGTAAGAGCGATATTTAGAATCTTTGAAGCCACAATAGCATCATCCATAAAAAGTTCGTAAAAATCACCGATTCTGTAAAGGAGAAGAGCGTCAGGATACTGGGCTTTTATAGCAAGATACTGCTGCATCATGGGAGTGAGAGAAGAGAACTTAGGTTGACCTTCGAAATTCATCTTTCCCTTTCATTAAAGATTTTTAGTTATTCGCTGTTTTAAATCGTGAAGTCTTTTTTCATAATCCCTTGTGAGATTGTAATAAGCTGGGGTCTCTTCTGGAATCAAGAGTATAGCGTCACCACTTATGTTCTTTTCGGTAAGCTGTGTAGATATTTTTTGTTTTATCTCTTCCTTAAGCTTTTCGGCCTTTTCGTGATATGTTGCAAGAATATCTCTTAATTCGGCTACTTGAAAAAGGAGAAAGTCCTTCTCACCAAGCAAATTTTGAAGGAGAACAAATAGGGATTTTGGGCTTTCCAAATCGACACGTTCAAGGACCGATTCTATAAGCTTCTTCCTAGCTTCTCTCTTATATCCTTCTGGAATTTCCCGATAAGCCGCTGTTACAGCCTCCTCCTTTATAGACCCATCTAGAAATTTCTGAATATATCCCGGTATTTTCTCTATAAGCTCCTTTGCTTCTTGCTGGGCTTTTTCCTCACTACTCATAATGAGATGCTTAGTTCGCTCCATTACAAGCTCAATAGTACTCTTTATTTCAGCCATCCTCCCGCCTCCTTTCACCCCTTGGTTTTTGATAGATGTCCATTACAAAACATGACTTTCTAAATTACCCCAATTATGATTTTCGGCAAAGAACCTTTTTTAGCGACCGAAAGATAGTCAAATTTCTGGATGATATTTTCTCCTGAATTTCTTATAATTTTCATCTGAAAAAATCCCAAAGAAATAGGCAGAAGGGTTTTAGCCGGTGAAAGACCCCATCATCTTCGTAGAACATTTATATAAGCGTTATAGTGGAGGTGAATGGATTTTTGAAAACGCAAGCTTTTCCGTTAGTTCGGGAGATTTTCTCTTCCTTCTCGGATCTAGTGGTTCGGGGAAGACAACCCTTATAAAGATCATTTCAGGTCAGGAATCCTTTGATGGGGGAACAGTTCTTGTTGCCGGGAAAAATCTTAGAAAACTCTACCCCTCTCGAATCCATACATGGCGTCGGCATATTGGTATAGTATTTCAGGATTTTAGACTTCTTATGGATCTTACCGTGGAAGATAATATTTCGCTTCCATTAATTATAATGGGTTTTTCAAAGGAAGAGATCAAAGTAAGAGTAATGGCCGTTTTGAGACTTGTTAATCTTGAGGAAAAGCGTAGAGTCAGGTGTAGATTTCTTTCGGGAGGTGAACGCCAGCTTGTATCTATTGGGCGCGCTATTGTTCATAGCCCAATCTTGATTCTTGCCGATGAGCCCACAGGAAATTTAGATGATGAACATGCAAAACGAGTGTTAAAACTCTTTTCTGCCTTTCATAGGCGGGGACAAACTCTAATCGTTGCGACCCATGATCGCCGCCTTCCTCTATGGGTTGAGGGTGCCAAAGTTCTTATGATTCATGAGAAAGATTTGGTAGAGATTGGGCCGACCAAAACGGGAGAAAGCAGGTTGTGAAAATTCCATGGGGATTTGTTATTTCTCGGGTCCTACAGGACATTCTTAAAGAACCCTTCACTTTCGCGGCAACTGTTCTTTGTGCGACATTGGTCTGTTTTACATGCCCAATTGTAATGGGAGGCAAAAATGTTTTGGCCTGTCTTATGCCACCATGGGCTAATAGGGCTGCTGCAATGATTTCGTGGAATGCTAAGGCCTCTGAAAAGGACCGTAAAAAGGTTATTGAAATTATTCAGAATAGCAAGTGGTATGAAACTCTTAGGGAAGTTCCAGGAGAGGAGGTGGCTAAAGAGGTAGAAATGCTTGCTAAAAGCTTTGGTAAAGAGTCTTTTTTAGCGGATCCATCAACTATGCCTGGCTATCTTGAGATCACCTTGAGTAGACATTGTTTAGAGGAGCCTCAAAAGTGTCAAGCCTTTATGGATGAGCTCGCTTCTAATGCTGCTGTTGACAGCGTCTTTTCAGGGGTAGCTTTGGCATCCGAGACCAAATTATGGTTTGAAAGAATAAGGCGTTTCTTTATAATCCTTACTGTTTTATTCCTTTTTGTGATGGTAACTATGGTCTTTTTGCTAACTCGCATCTCCTTTTATCGCCGTATGAGGGAGATTTATCTTTGGGATCTTCTAGGAGCATCACCTCTATTTAAGCGCCTTGCTTGTTACACTCAAGCCGTTTCTATAATCGTTTTGGCGTGGCCCCTTTCTCTCCTTGCTCTCTTATATAGCAAGAGATACTTGAAACATTTGGAACACTTCTTTGGAACGAACCAGAGCTGCTCTCTTTCCGTAGAAACCCTTCTGGGGTCTTCTATTGTAACCCTTTTTGTAGTAGCAAGTTTCATTTTGATAATGGCGGAATGGGCCTTTAGGAAGAGTTGGAACCTGTCCATTAAGATGGATTGGACATGGACCGATTAAGAAAAAAATCGGTTTCTAAGAGGAGAGCTGTTTTTGCTGGATGTTTATTGATATTTTTAGCTACTCTATTAACGGCACCTTCACGCTCTTTTTCCTTAGAACAGTCATTGGTTCCTATAGACGAAATGGCAAAAATTGTTAATGAGAGTGAAAGAAGAAAAATTGAGATTGCAAGGACCCTTAGAGAAAACAAAAGAGTCTACGATTTATTAGAAGAAGAGCTAGTTCGAGAAAAGAGGCTGGCTAGTGAAAATTTAATAAGACTTCATAGAATCATGGTATTTAATCGGTTTCTATCGAACCAAAAGATTCTAGGTGGGAAGGTTTGGTGGAATGCCGAACTGGTTCTTCGAGCTCATATTGAAGAAAGCCTTAGGAGACAGGCGGCTTGTAAAATGCAAATGGAAGAGCTAAGGCGCTTGGAAAAGGTGCTGGAGAAGAATTTACGTGAACTTACAGAGGCGGAAGGAACTTTCAAAAAGAATTTGCAACATCTTGCATCCCTTAGTAGAGAGGTTTTGAAAAGGCAGGCATTAGAGGATGAGGATAGGAGAGAAGACAGATCTTTTGGGAGTTTCTTTCAACGTGATGAGACAACTCATAATAGGTCCAAACTAACGAAAACTTCCTTTGCCTCTTTGGGATCATTGCTTTTTCCTGTAGAAGACGGAGTTCTGGAGACCAGTGTGGAGCTAAAAAAGAAAGCCGATTCTGTGCCTTTAGTATATAGTAAAGGAGTTTTTATAAGAGCGAAGGATGGAACTCCCGTTAGGGCGGTTGCTAGTGGACAAGTTGTGTATTCGGGATGGTTTAGAGAGTTTGGACGCACAGTTATTGTGGATCATGGAAATCATTACTTTAGCGTTATCGCCTACCTGGGATCGATCCGAGTTAGCGAAGGTGACGATGTTAAGCAGGGTGATGTAATCGGAGAAGTGGCTCAATCTGAGGTCTTGGGAGAAAGTGGTATATATTTTGAGTGGAGACACAAGGGAAAACCATTGGATGTAAGGCAGTGGTTTGCCTTAAAAACTAATACAAAGAAAGGAGACTAATTAAAGAGTATGGGAAAGAACAAGAAAAAACTTTTTATCCCAATGGGATTATTGGTATTCTTGGGTCTATGGGGTATCTTCCAAGGTATTACTGCCTACTGTTCTGAGGAGAAGAAAAGTAGGGGTGATACGATATTCAAACAACTTAAGCTATTCAGCGAAGTTCTCAATCTCGTGGAAGATCAGTATGTAGAACCTGTAGATGATGGAAAGTTAATTCGAGGTGCTATCAAAGGGATGCTTCAGTCCCTCGATCCCCATTCAACCTATATGACACCGGATGAGTATAAGGAGTTACAGGTAGAGACTAGAGGGAGTTTTGGTGGGATAGGTATAGAGATTACCATAAGAGATGGGATCTTGACGGTTGTATCACCAATTGAGGGGACACCTGCCGACAAGGCTGGGATAAAGGCCAATGATCAGATCATTAAGATAAATGGCGAGTCGACCAAGGACATGAGTATTACCGAGGCGGTAAAGCGCTTAAGGGGACCGGAAGGAACCAAGGTGCGTATTACTATTATTCGAGAAGGTGAGCCTAAACCGCTGGAGTTTGAGATTGTAAGGGCTCTTATCCATATTCAGAGCGTAAAATATAGGACTCTAGAACCTGGCTTTGGATACGTAAGGATTGCTAGCTTCCAAAGTGATACCTCTCAACAGCTTAGAAAGGCTCTGGATGTCCTGGAACAGGAAAACAAGCCCATGAAGGGATTGATTCTTGACCTGAGGAATAACCCCGGTGGCCTTCTAGAACAGGCTGTTCAAGTAAGCGATGAGTTCTTAGAAAGTGGTCTTATTGTTTACACCAAGGGTAGAAAAGAAGAACAGCAGATGAAGTTTGAAGCTAGAAAAAACGATAAACCCCATAAGTATCCCATAGTCGTCTTAGTAAATGGTGGAAGTGCCAGTGCCTCAGAAATTGTTGCTGGAGCTCTCCAGGATCATAAGGTAGCCCTTGTCCTTGGAGAACCTACTTTTGGTAAAGGCTCGGTTCAAACTGTGATACCTCTCGAGGATGGTTCCGCAGTTCGCCTTACGACAGCCCTTTACTATACCCCATCTGGCAGGTCGATTCAGGCTAAGGGGATTGAACCTGATATTTACGTTCCAAGGGAAGAAAGAGTGGCAAAGGATACAGATCAGACCAGAAGTAGGTTTTCCATACGCGAAAAGGATCTTCCTGGACATATGCAAGGAGATGGTGGAGGAGAAGAGGAGCTTAAAAAAGAAGGCGATACTTCACAAAAGCGGAGAAGCATTGGCGCAAAAACCAAACAGTTAGATGAGGTTCAAAGGATGCTTGAGCAGGATAATCAACTTCAAAGAGCCCTCGATTTGTTAAAGGGCTTAACAATTCTTGCAAAGCCTTCTTAATGGGTTGTAGTTTATAGATGGCAAAAATCTTCAGGCGAGAGAAAAAGGAAGCCAAAGGTTTCAGTAAAAGCCCTATCCTAAGAAGGTGGTTTTTTAGACTGTGGAGTTTTGTAGCTCTAATATGGATAGGGCTTCTTTTCTGGGTCTATTGGTCATCCCGGGAGGGCAACATAAAAGTAACCGAGACTAAAATAGGGCTTTCTGAAAAAACTGGCTTGGAGAAAGTTAAAGAAAGTCTATCATTAACTACTAAATCTTATCAGGATAACAACAAAGAGAAGACCTTACTAAATGATGGACCTAACCGACAATCATCAGGGGATCTAAAGAATCGAATTGTTTCTCAAGGTCGCATAAGTATTATCATAGACGACATGGGAGGAAGCCTTGATATTGCTCGCAAATTTTTGGAGCTTCCTTATCCTATGGCCTTTGCTGTATTGCCCTATGAATCATATTCCCGGGAAGTGGCTAAGATGATCAGAAAAAATGGGAGGGTATTATTACTTCATATGCCTATGGAACCCCATGAATATCCTGACAAGAATCCTGGAAAAGGAGCGCTCCTTTTAAGCCAAAGTAGGGAAACCCAAAGGAAGCTCTTTATGAAAGCTCTAGAACAGGTGCCTGGTGCGGTGGGGGTTAATAATCACATGGGTTCTAGATTTACTGAGAACAGGGATAGCATGAGATTTTTCATGGAAATACTGAAGGAAAGAAACCTCTTTTTTGTTGATAGCGTAACGACCGATAAAACTGTAGCCTGTGACGTGGCAAAAGATGTGGGAGTCAAGTGTTTCAGAAGAAATGTTTTTCTGGATCATGAGCCAACGGTGACTTTTGTTAATACTCAGCTGGTGAGACTTATAGACATAGCCAAAGAACGGGGGGATGTAACTATTGCTATCGGACATCCTCATAGGGTTACGCTGGATACCTTGAAAAGGGGTCTAAAGGATATTCAAAGTGGAAATATCGAATTGGTTTCCATTAACGAGATTAAATCTACTTCAAGGTAAGACCAAAGCTCAATGTTTACTACACTCCTTTTTAGCCCTCTTATTAGATGGCAGCTTATTAAAAGTCTTGTCAAAAGGGATCTGATAGGCCGTTATAGGGGGTCCTTCTTTGGGTTTTTATGGACAGTGGTTCAACCCCTTACTCTCGTTGTGATTTACTATTTTGTATGTTCCATTATTTTCCGGCTAGCATTAAAGGGGGTTCACTACAACTTTTTTGAATTTCTTATTTGTGGGCTACTTCCATGGCTCGCCTTTGGAGAAAGTCTTAATCGATCGTCTATGGTTGTTGTAGAACAGGGATACCTTGTAAAGAAAGTTTTTTTTCCATCAGAGGTTTTAATCCCTGTTGTAGTATTAAGTAGTATGGTTCAACTCGCTATGGGACTTGGTGTCTTTGGCATATACCTTTTAATATCGAAGGTTGAACTCCTGGTGACCTACTGGTGGCATCTGCTTTTCTTGCCTTTGCTATTTCTCATTCAATTCACACTCTCTGCAGGTCTTGGATGGTTTGTTGGATCTATAAACGTTTTCTGGAGAGATGTGGGACATGTGCTTTCTCTTCTTATGAATGTCTGGTTTTATATAACCCCTATAATTTATCCCTATGAGATTATTCCTGGGATGTTTAGGTCCATAACATATCTAAATCCAGCCTTCCACCTCATTGAAAGCTATCGGTGGGTTTTCTTGGGAGAGGGACGAGTTGATTTGCTAGGTTTGACATATTTAGTGGGTATATCTATTATACTTTACTTTGTTGGGGGACTTGTGTTTGGTAAGTTGAAGGAAGACTTTTCATCTGTTCTTTGATTGGATAGGTCATGTGGTGGAGTTGCGATAATCGAGTTCTTGTTGAACCAAGACGTGGTAGAAGTGAGTTACCCCTTCCCTCAAAGGCTATTATAATCATCATGCCAGAAGACTTTGAGGCGTTTACCTCCCTTGTAAGTTGCATCTACTTAAGAAATATCTTTCTTAGCCGAGTCTATAAGTGCGAGGACAATGAGGGTATATGTGTGGTAGGCCCTTTACTAGGAGCTCCCCAGGCGGTGATGCTTACTGAAAAGCTTGTGGCTCTTGGGGTTAGAGAGTTCATTGCGTTAGGGTGGTGTGGGTCTCTTCAGGACCATGTGGCGATTGGAGACGTAGTCCTTCCAGAGGGAGCCCTTTCTGAGGAAGGGACATCTAGGCATTACTTTTCCGATATTGAGGTTTCTTCGCCTTTATTGCCTTCAGATTTTTCCTTTTTAACTGAAGAGCTTAAAGCTAGAGATTTAAGATTTCACAGAGGAAGGGTTTGGACTACGGATGCTCCCTATAGGGAAACAATAGGGAAGGTCCTTTTTTATCAAAACAAGGGTATCCTTGCTGTTGACATGGAGACTTCGGCCTTTTTTAGTGTTACAAGATTTAGGGGAGTTGCTTTTGGAATTTTACTTATGGTCTCCGATGGTCTGGGAGGATTAAAATGGAAAGCTGGTATGAAATCGGTTGAATTTCTAAGAACCAGAAAAATTATTCTTGAAGCGTTACGAGATCTTGTACATCAAAGGAGATAGGAAATCAGGAAGCGATGGAAGATCTTAGAAAAATTAAGGAGCGAATAGAGACCTTACGGAAGGAGATAACCTTACACAACTATTATTATTACGCCCTAGATCGACCAGTTATAAGCGACGAAGAATATGATGCCCTCTTTAGGGAGCTTCAAGAACTTGAGCGAGCCTATCCTCAGTTTATTACTCCCGACTCACCCACACAGAAGGTGGGACATCCCCCCTTGGAAGAGTTCAAACCCTTTGAACATGTTGTGCCCATGCTGAGCCTTGAGAATGCTATGACCGAGGAGGAACTTTTAAATTTCGATAAAAGGGTCCGGAAGGGTTTGGAAGGAACTCCCTTAAGAGATATCCTGGATTCTAGTGGGATGTATGTAGTGGAGCCCAAGATAGATGGTGTCGCCGTGGAGATTGTTTACGAAAAGGGGATTCTCATTGCTGGTGGCACAAGGGGTGATGGAAGGATAGGGGAAGACATTACCCCGAATATAAAAACAGTGCGGGGGCTCCCTCTTAGACTGATGCCCTTTGGCAATGTTCCCGATCCTCCTCCAGTTGTGTCTGTAAGGGGTGAGGTATACATGGAGAAGGGGGATTTTCTTAAGCTTAATGAGGAACAGAGAGGCCGTGGCGCGCCTCCCTTCGCAAATCCTCGTAATGCTGCCGCCGGATCTCTTAGACAGCTTGACTCTTCAATAACAGCTCAGCGTCCTCTCAGGATATTCTGTTATGGTATCGGAAAGATAGAGGGACTCTCTGTAACCACCCATTGGGAGGTTTTGAATCTTTTAAGAAGTTGGGGGCTTCCAGTAAATCCCTTGAGTAGACCCTGTAAAACTGTTCAAGACGTTCTTTCAATAGTAGACGATTTAAGAGATAGGCGTCATGAGTTACCCTACGAAATCGACGGGGCAGTGGTGAAAGTAAACAATCTTGAGGCTCAACGTTACCTGGGTGAGACTACTAGAAGCCCTCGCTGGGCGATAGCTTATAAATTTTCAGCCTATACCGCCCAAACTCGCATCAAAAACATAAGAGTTCAGGTTGGAAGGACGGGAGTTCTGACTCCGGTGGCAGAACTTGAGCCTGTTTCAATAGGTGGAGTAGTGGTGCGTAATGCCACTTTACACAACTACGATGAAATACTTCGTAAGAATATACTAGTGGGAGATCACGTTATTGTTCGACGAGCAGGTGACGTCATCCCAGAAGTGGTTGAAGTGCTTAAGGAGAAACGGACCGGTGAAGAGCGAGTCTTTACAATGCCTTCTCACTGTCCCGTCTGTGGTTCAGAAGTTATTCAGAATCCTGGGGAAACTGCTCATAGGTGTTCAAATCCTAGATGTTCCGCCAGGGTTAAGGCTTCGATTATACATTTCTCCAGTAGAGATGCGATGGACATAGAGGGAATGGGGGAAAAGACGGTGGAGATGCTTGTCGATAGGGGGCTCGTTAATTCAATTCCTGATATTTATACCCTTAGTAAGGAAAAATTGGTGGGGCTTCCTGGATTTGGGGATCTTTCCGCCGAGAATCTAATAAACGCAATTGAAAGAAGTAAACGGACTACATTGGATAGGCTGATCTTTGCTTTAGGTATTCCCTATGTTGGACGCTATACCGCTAGGCTTATAGCTGAACGATTTCCTTCTATTAAATCCCTCATGTCCGCCAGAAGGGAAGATTTGATGTCTATTCCTGGTGTGGGAGAAAAGGTGGCAGGATCGGTAGTGGATTATTTTTCTGATCCAAATCACCGAGAAATGGTTAATAGACTGCTTGAATCGGCTATAGAGATAAAAACCCCTGGAGAGGAAGAAACTAAGGAATTAGAGAAATCTTCTATATTTAGTGGAAAGGTGGTGGTCTTTACTGGCACTCTTTCCTCCATGACTCGAAGCGAAGCTGAAGAGTTAGTAGAGAGGATGGGAGGGAAGGTATCCAAAAGTGTAAGTCGAAATACCGATATTGTGGTAGTTGGGGAGAATCCAGGTTCGAAGTATCAAAAGGCTCTTTCTTTGGGAATAAGTGTGATGAGAGAGTCTGAATTTCTCAATCATATCCCTTTCAGAAAATAGGGATTGTGTTGAGTTGGGGAGGGATGTTTTCGTTTATTGGTGGCCGGTTTGAGAGGGGAGAAAGTTTTTGGATTTTCAGTTGAAAGCCCAACTAGGCTTTAAGGGAGTTAAGAGAGGGACTCCTCTCGGGGTTTTTTGGCTTGGAAGTTGTAAGTTCTTGTCCTTCTGGCATGTTTTTATTATAAGCTAGGAGGCTACAGGAGGAAACTACAGGAGGAAGGGTTTATGAAGAGAAGAGTCCACGTATGGATTGATGGAAGAGTTCAAGGAGTTTTCTTCAGGGCTTACATGAGAGATGCCGCAATTAAGGAAGGGGTAAAAGGATGGGTACAAAATCTTCCCGACGGTAAAGTTGAGGCTGTGATGGAAGGTGATGCAGAAGCGATAAATAAAATGATCGCTTGGTGTCATAAGGGAAGTCCCCTTAGTCGGGTTGATGATGTTATAGTTAAAGAAGAACTCTTTCAAGATGAGTTTTCAGATTTTATTATACGCCGCTAATTTGGGAGGCTTCAAGAGCCTATGGAGAGTTTGGGTAGATGGTTATCCGATCTTTGGGAGATAATTAAAACCTACAATTTTCAGAAGATTCTTCAGCTTGTTCATAGCATCGATTGGATAGAGTTAGCTAAATCTCCCATAAGTTGGACAGTGGCAGGTGTTATTCTCTTTATCATAGTGCTTACCAAGAGATATAAGTATATCATTGTCGCTCTTTCTATTGTGGCTTTTGTTTTTTTGATGGGTAAAACTCTACCTTCAGATTTGGAGAATTTAGAAATTAAGAATCTTCTCGGTTTTTTTTTGGGGACTATAGTTATTGCAGCACTTGACTTTTATCTTTTGTTTATTCGGGAGTAGTTAAAACTTGGTGGGAAATGGAATTGTCTCTTCAGAAAATTTCGGCCTTTGTGATTACCAAAAATGAGGAGCCTTCAATTGGTGAATGCCTTTCTTCTATCTCTTTTCTTGATGATATTGTTGTAGTTGACGATTTCAGCAGTGATGGAACGGAGGAGATCTGTAGATCCTTTAATAATGTTAGGTTTTATAGAAATAGGTTTGACAGTTTTAGCTCTCAAAAATCCTTTGCCCTATCTCTTACAAAATACGATTGGGTTCTTGAAATTGACGCCGATGAGCGTGTTTCTGAAGAGATGAAAGACTCAATTATTGCTTTGTCTAAAGAGGATTTTTTTCGTTACAATTGTTTCTTCTTTAGGCGAAGGAACTTTTTTGGAGGTCGCTGGATACGACATGGAGGGTTTTATCCCGACTACAAAGGTCGTCTTTACAACAAACTCAAGGGGCGATGGAGTCTTGGAAGAGTCCACGAGAGATTTGTTACGGATCCACCTTGGAAAAAGCTTAAAGGAGATATTCTTCATTATCAAACGGGACATTTGAGAAGCTATCTCTTAAAACAGCTTCGATATGCCGAGCTTGGTGCTCTGGATCTCCACGATCGTGGAGTAAGAGCGAGGTGGTATCACTATACTCTACGTCCTCTATACACCTTCATTTATCGCTATTTAATAAGGCTTGGCTTTTTGGATGGCTTCTATGGTTTTGAATTAGCGGTCATTGGAGCTATTGCAACTTGGGCAAAGTATTCGTTTCTTAAAGCCCTTGAGAAGAACTTTTAATTACTCCTTTCGTCCTCTTGCTTTCCCGATTATATCGAGATAGAACTCATTCCCAAGTATTATTTGAACCACTTTTTATAGAGCTTTCTCCCTGGCTCATAGGATGGATCTATTTTATGAGCTAGGGTGGGAGATCTATGCCTAAATTTTTGCCCTGTGAACATTAGGCCTTAATGGAACCTTGGGCCTGAGATGGTGCCTGGCGAGCTATCTGTTCCCATGCTTCCTTCAAATCCGACATTATCTCTATAAGAGGATCATAATATTCAGGAGAAGTTCTTGTGTTTACGGCGATAAGTTGCCTAAGGATAAAGTTGTAAATTCGGCCTAGATTAACGGCAATTTCGCCCCCTTGTTCATAATCAAGGCCTATTAGGAGTTCTGTAATTAGGTCTTGAGCATGTCGAACCTTGTCGTATAATGCTTCGATATTTCTCTCTTGATGAAATTTTTTTGCCTCCTGCAAGTCCTTCACAATAGCCTCATAACACATTACCACAAGTCGCATTGGACTGATCGTCTCGGCTTGAGTCTTTCTATAAATATCAGCTGGACGAGTCATGAGAATTTCCTCCTTGTCTCTTACTTTTTATAATTCTTTATGGCCTTGTGCTTTTGTCTCACACGAACCATCTCGTTATCAAGCTTTTCCATATTCACCTTAAGACTGTGCATAGCTCGCAATGTAACATCTTGAGCTTCTCGAAGTTTTTCTCGAAAAAGACTATATAGGGATCTTAACCTGTCATCGCTAAAGAAATATCTCGATGTAGCGGCCGAAAGCTCGTTCATTTTGGCAAGATTTTTATCAATTTGCAATCTTAGTGTTTGACACTCCCTAACTATCCTCTCTAGCTCTTCCGGTTCATTATATAGCCCTTCTGCGATCATGTAGGTATGGGCTTTAAGTTCATCGATAGCCTTAAGAGACTCCTCGAGCAGTAGTTGAAATCTCTCAAGCCAGCTATTTGACCATTCCTCAGGCTTTACCATTCCGTTCTCTCAAAAGTTTCTACCTGCCGCCCAAGCTTGATAGCTGGGCACTTAACCAGTTAGACTGAGTTTGCATATCCGACAGAGCCGATTCCATAGTCTCAAACTGTTTTCTCATCATTTCGATTTGTCTGTCAATACGACTCTTTTCTGAATCAATTCGTTTATCGAGGGTCCTAATGGTATTTTCCAGACTGTTTTCCTTAAGAGTTAGGGTTCCGTCAATAGGATCCATCAGTCTATCGAGTTGAGTATACATGTTAGTTGCAAAAGCTCTAAGTTTTGAGGTTGTGCCTTCAAAGTTAGACTGGAGTGCTTGATCGAAGGTCGATTCGTCAAATTCTAGACGGTTTTTGTCATTTATCCTTACCCCTAGATTAAACAATTCTCCCTTTAAGTACACATTTTGGATATTAGATTTTACGGTCTGGAGTGTGAAATCCGAACCTAGAGCACCCGTTTTAGCTCCAGGGGTTGTATTGCTTGTAATGTGTTTCCCGATTTCGTCAAGAACAGAGTTATAGGCATTAACGAATTTTTTAACCTTATCTTTAATTGATGAAAGGTCTCTTTCAACAGAAAGTGTCACAGTCGTTGAAGAATCCGCTTTGTTGAGTTGAAAGGTGACCCCTTTAATGACGTCAGAAATGGTATTGGTAGGTCTTTCAATTTGAAGCCCATCTATGGAAATGATGGCATTTTTTCCGGCTTGTTCCGTAAAGGTCATATCGGAATTGGACGAGTTGAAGGTAAATCCCTGAGCTCCTGTGGTTTTGCTTGTGATAATGAGTCGATAGTCATTTTCTGCTACCTTCAAGATACTTGCCGACACTCCTGCATTAAGGGCATTAATATCCGATTTAATTTGATTAAGACTTTTCCCATCAAGTTCTACACTTGATCCGTTGATAACAATGGAGCCCGTTTTCCCAGCGACCTGATCTGGAGAGCCAAAGGATTCACTGAAGACCTTCTTATAGTCTGCCATCTGAAGAACCTTAATATTATGCACTCCCATCGAAGCTGTGTTACCAACATTTACGGAGAAAAGGGAGGAAGGGGATACTGAAGGGTCAGAGGAGGTCACTTTAGCTGTAAGTTTATTATAATCCCATGGGTCCTGTAGATCGCCTATGGAGTTTTTTAACTCAGAAAGCTTCGACCCTAGATCTTTCCAGGCCGTTAGTCTGTCGTTAAGGGTTTTTTTCTGATCCTGGATAAGATTTACTTTCTTTTCCATTACTGTTTGGAGCTTATCCAGGATGTCCTGCCAATTTATTCCACTACTGAGGCCACTTAAACTGATTCCCATAGCTGAAGCCTCCTTTTGCTAAAAACCAGTTTTCTCAATTTATATATCGATCTTGTAAGATTAGATCTTCAATAATTTTTAAATGCAATGAATATGCCATTAGTAAATGTTAGAAAATAATAAGGGGCACGACGGTATATCGTGCCCCTTACTTGTCCATGTCTATGATTTGTCAATTCCTCATTATCCGAGCAATTGGAGTATACGCTGCGGAGCCATATTAGCCTGAGCAAGCATTGCAATACCGGACTGCTGGAGAATTTGATTCTTGGTGAAATTCATTACCTCTTGGGCCATATCCACGTCCCTTATGGTAGATTCGGAAGCGGAGAAGTTTTCAATGCTTATTTCGAGGTTTTCCATAGCATACTGAAGCCTATTCTGGTAAGCTCCGACGTTACTCATGTATTGGTTTATACTGGAGATAGCAGTGTCGATGGCGTCCATAGCTGATCTAGCGTTTGTAGCATCGTTAACGTTGATAGTGCCGCTGCCAACACCAAGAGCTTCAGCTGTAGCAGTAGCTAGTAAGATGCCTAATTGGAAATCAGCGCCATTTGTCTGTCCAATCTGGAATGTGAGGGGATTATTTGCGAAGGTGCCTCCAATGAGCAGCTGA